>NZ_KB908214.1 GCF_000382345.1 Massilia niastensis DSM 21313 | reverse complement strand
GAAAGGGTTGCAATAAACTGGTGGCTGCGACTGTTTAATAAAAACACAGCACTCTGCAAACACGAAAGTGGACGTATAGGGTGTGACGCCTGCCCGGTGCTGGAAGATTAAATGATGGGGTGCAAGCTCTTGATTGAAGTCCCAGTAAACGGCGGCCGTAACTATAACGGTCCTAAGGTAGCGAAATTCCTTGTCGGGTAAGTTCCGACCTGCACGAATGGCGTAACGATGGCCACACTGTCTCCTCCCGAGACTCAGCGAAGTTGAAATGTTTGTGATGATGCAATCTACCCGCGGCTAGACGGAAAGACCCCATGAACCTTTACTGTAGCTTTGCATTGGACTTTGAATCAATCTGTGTAGGATAGGTGGGAGGCTTTGAAGCGGGGACGCCAGTTCTCGTGGAGCCATCCTTGAAATACCACCCTGGTTCATTTGAGGTTCTAACCTTGGTCCGTGATCCGGATCGGGGACAGTGCATGGTAGGCAGTTTGACTGGGGCGGTCTCCTCCTAAAGTGTAACGGAGGAGTTCGAAGGTACGCTAGGTACGGTCGGACATCGTGCTAATAGTGCAATGGCATAAGCGTGCTTAACTGCGAGACCGACAAGTCGAGCAGGTACGAAAGTAGGACATAGTGATCCGGTGGTTCTGTATGGAAGGGCCATCGCTCAACGGATAAAAGGTACTCTGGGGATAACAGGCTGATTCCTCCCAAGAGTTCATATCGACGGGGGAGTTTGGCACCTCGATGTCGGCTCATCACATCCTGGGGCTGTAGCCGGTCCCAAGGGTATGGCTGTTCGCCATTTAAAGTGGTACGTGAGCTGGGTTTAAAACGTCGTGAGACAGTTTGGTCCCTATCTGCCGTGGGCGTTGGAAATTTGAAGGGGGCTGCTCCTAGTACGAGAGGACCGGAGTGGACGAACCTCTGGTGTACCGGTTGTCACGCCAGTGGCATTGCCGGGTAGCTAAGTTCGGAAGAGATAACCGCTGAAAGCATCTAAGCGGGAAACTTGCCTTGAGATGAGATTTCCCGGAGCCTTGAGCTCCTTGAAGGGTCGTTCGAGACCAGGACGTTGATAGGCTGGGTGTGGAAGTGCAGTAATGCATTAAGCTAACCAGTACTAATTGCCCGTACGGCTTGTCCCTATAACCTTGGCAGTCATGCCT
>NZ_KB908213.1 GCF_000382345.1 Massilia niastensis DSM 21313 | reverse complement strand
GTGCTGTCCTCGCAGGCCAACATCGCCGGCTACAAGGCGGTGATGCTGGCGGCGAACACCTACCAGCGTTTCATGCCGATGCTGATGACCGCGGCCGGCACCGTCAAGGCCGCGCGCGTGCTGATCATGGGTGTCGGGGTGGCCGGCTTGCAGGCGATCGCCACCGCCAAGCGCCTGGGCGCCGTGATCGAGGCCTCCGACGTGCGCCCGCCGGTGAAGGAGCAGGTCGAGTCGCTGGGTGCCAAGTTCATCGACGTGCCCTGCCTGACCGACGAGGAGCGCGAGATCGCGAAAGGAGCCGGCGGCTACGCGCGCGCCATGCCGGCCGACTGGATGCGGCGCCAGGCGGCCCTGGTGCATGAACGCGCCAGGCAGGCCGACATCGTCATCACCACCGCCCTGATCCCCGGGCGCAAGGCGCCGACCCTGATCTCGGAAGACACCGTCAAGGCCATGAAGCCCGGCTCGGTGATCGTCGACCTGGCGGTCGCGCAGGGCGGCAACTGTCCGCTGTCGGAGCTGAACAGGACGGTGTGCAAGCACGGCGTCTACATCGTCGGCGAGCCGGACCTGGCGACCCTGGTGCCGTCCGACGCCTCGGCGCTGTACGCGCGCAACGTGCTCGATTTCCTCAAGCTGATCCTCGACAAGGATGACCGGCTGGCGATCGACCGCGACGACGAGATCCTCAAGGCGGCGCTGGTCTGCGCCGACGGCGCAGTGCTGCGCCAATAATTCACCACCAGGGAGGCAATATGGAAGTCAGTCATACCATCATCAACCTGATCATCTTCGTGCTGGCGGTCTACGTCGGCTACCACGTGGTCTGGACCGTCACGCCGGCGCTGCATACGCCGCTGATGGCGGTCACCAACGCCATCTCGGCCATCATCATCGTCGGCGCCATGCTGGCGGCCGGCCTGACCGAGGGCCTGGTGGGCCGGGCGGCGGGCACCGTCGCGGTGGCGCTGGCCGCGGTCAATGTGTTCGGCGGCTTCCTGGTCACCCAGCGCATGCTCGAGATGTTCAGGAAGAAGGACGCGAAGCGCTCCGCCGATGCGGCCAAGCCGGTGACGGCGCCGGCGGGAGCGGGGGCATGATCGCGCATATCAGCATGAACATGGTCACGATGCTCTACCTGGCGGCGTCGGTGTGCTTCATCCAGGCGCTCAAGGGCCTGTCCTCGCCGGCCAG
>NZ_KB908212.1 GCF_000382345.1 Massilia niastensis DSM 21313 | reverse complement strand
AATACTTCTTCCGGGAGGCTGATCATGGCCAGCCCGCCCAGGAAAATCGTGGCTTCGTCCTTGATCAGGCTGCCTGCTTCGTCCGCGCTGATGATCTTCATGCTTGTCTCCCTGTCAAAAAAGATAGTTATATTTCATAATCGTATTCGAGTATAACTATATTCCATGGCCGGTTCAAGCGTGGATGGGAAGCAAAAAAATGTTGTCAAATGGCCGCTCGATCCCGCTTGCGCACCCGTCTTGTTTGTTATAAAGTATAACCATTATGAGACATCACAAACTTTTACGTGAAGTGCCATGCACTAGTGCAGAGAGCGAAACCATGAGCGAAAACCTGAATCCTCCGCTGTTGAAGCTGGAAATGATCGGCGCCGTTGCGCGCATCACGATCTGCCGTCCCGCCAAGCGCAATGCCCTCAGCGACAGCCTGGTCGCTGCGCTGCGCGACACTTTCGACAACCTGCCGCCCGAAGCGCGCGCCGCCGTGCTGACCGGCGAGGGCAGCGCGTTCTGCGCCGGACTCGACCTGTCCGAGGTGCGCGAGAATAATACGACCGAGGGCGTCCTGCATTCCCGTATGTGGCATGCTGCATTCGAGCGCATCGCCTACGGCAGCGTGCCGGTGGTGGTGGTCCTGCACGGCGCGGTGGTCGGCGGCGGCCTCGAGCTGGCCAGCGCCTGCCATATCCGGGTCGCCGAGGAGTCGGCGTTCTACGCGCTGCCGGAAGGCTCGCGCGGCCTGTTCGTCGGCGGCGGCGGTTCGGCGCGCATCTCGCGCCTGATCGGCGTGGCGAAGATGACCGACCTGATGCTGACCGGCCGCGTGCTGTCTGCCCAGGAAGGCCACGACGCCGGCGTCAGCCAGTACCTGGTGGGCGAGGGCGAGGGCCTGGACAAGGCGATGGGCCTGGCGGCGCGCATCGCGGGCAATGCGCCGATGACGAACTACGGCGTCATGCACGTGCTGCCGCGCATCGCCGACCAGTCGATCCAGGATGGCATGATGACCGAGGCGCTGATGGCGGCGGTGGCCGCCAGCGATCCGGACACGCGCGGACGGCTCGCCGCCTTCCTCGACGCCAAGACCAACAAGGTACGCTCGGCAGGCTGACAGGCCGACTACCGCGGCCAGTGAGAAGTGCGGCAACAGCATTCGGCTGCGGGATGACAGAATGAACGGAGACACGAGCATGGATGCAAACGTCCGCTACCGCCCGGTGGCATTCGGAGACGACGCGGTGCAGGTCCGCGAGGCCAATGGCGCCACCTACGTGACGGCCGTCGCGCCGCT
>NZ_KB908211.1 GCF_000382345.1 Massilia niastensis DSM 21313 | reverse complement strand
GCAATGGCCTGGCATGGAGTGGCATAGGTCTTGCCCGTACCGACGCTGAGGGTGGCGGCCGAGGCCGGCACGGCGATGACAGCGGAGAGGACGAGAGCGGAACGCAGGGCGATGGTGAAAGTGTTTTGGCGCATGGGAATCCTTAATCTAGAAAAATATTTCCGAGGACATTTCCTCAGTTCACATTTCCAAGGTTAAAGCATGCCGGCGCGTAAGTACGTAACCAATTGTAACAAGAGATCGTTGAAAGAAGATGTTGAAAGATGCGTGATAAATGCATGCTGATAATTCTTTTCAATGCTCAATGACAAATAAAACGCCGAAAAGTCGCCATCGAATTGTGACTACCAGAAGAAAGAATGGCCGCGATTTGTGAATTCTGCGAAATGAATAGCCGGAAATTCCTGCCTTTCGGAAAAATGCGGGTCGGAAATCCTTGAGTTCCGGAACAAATGGATCAGCAAGAAATCAGTACCTGAAAAGTGCGCGCAGTTAACAGAGCGACATCGGCAACATAGCCTTGCGCTGCCCTTTTCTAGTGGAAATTTCCGTGTGAAATGATGCGTTAAAGAGACACCGGACAATAATGAAGAATATTTTTCGATGCCGGAGTAGACAGACTCCTGGAATCAGGTGTAGGGACGGGGCGAACAACGGCGCTGACTGTGACCACGATGGATGCGGGTATCAGTTCTCAGCGGCCAAGCGCCTGAGCGGAGGATGTGGCGCCGTGCGGAGAACGCCCATGCGCCGTCGCGCGCCGTCATGCATCGACGGCGCGCGTGCTAACAGGAGGGATTGTTCATGAAGACTTTTAAAGGGGCCGGGCTTTAGCTGCCAGCGCGCCTCCGAAGCGGCGCAATCCGCCGTCGCGCCCCATGCTCAGCCAATTTCGCCAGGCGAGGCCTCGATCCCGCGCCACATGCCTGCCCGGGCTTCGTGAGTTCGGTCTTCATGAGGTAGATATCGCAGTCGTTGCCGGCCTGGCGCAAGGCGGCGGCCATCCAGTCTGGCGAGGAACGCAAGCCGGCTTGCCACATGAAAAGGTGACGGCGCCAATGAAAAAAAGCGTCCGGCTTTGCGCCGGACGCTTTTTTATTCATGCATCGCTGTCGATGCTGGCTGGCTGGCTGGCGGCGGCGGCTAATGCCAGCCGACCGCCCAGTGCATTCAGCGGAAGACCGCCGAGCGTACCGTTTATTGTGCCTCGTAGGCGCCGATGTCGATGGTGCCCAGTACCGGACGGGTGACGCCCTTGGCCACGTGCTGGTAGCTGGCGATAGCCTTCAGCGCGGCGGTGGACACGGCCGAACCCGTGTTCAGGGCCTGGGT
>NZ_KB908210.1 GCF_000382345.1 Massilia niastensis DSM 21313 | reverse complement strand
CTGGCCACGCTGACCTGCGCCTTCAGGTCGCGCGCTTCCAGCGCCACCTGGTCCACCAGGTCCGAGCGGTCGGCCAGCACCAGCCGGGCGCCCTCGCGGGCCGCCGCCAGCGCCACGCCGCGGCCGATGCCTTGCGCGGCCCCGGTGACGATCATCACCTTGTCGCGAAAGCGTTCACGCTGTGTCATCGTCATGCTCCGCTGCTGGCCGAGAATTTCTCGAAATAGAAGTTGGCCGGCGTGACGCCGACATCGCCCATCCAGGTGCGCACCGCGTCCACCATCGGGACCGGGCCGCACAGGTAGACATCGACGTCGCCGCCGTGCATCCAGCCCGGTTCCACGTGGGCGGTGGCATAACCCTTGCGCGGGTGGGCGCTGTCCGCCGCCGCCACGCAGGTGACGTAGGAGAACTGCGGGTGGGCCGCCGCGATGCGGTCGAGTTCCTCGAGGGCGACCAGGTCGTGGTCGTTGGTCACCGCGTATACCATGCGGACCGGCTGGCTGAAGCCGGTCTCCGCCAGCGCTGTCAGCATCGACAGGAAAGGCGCGATGCCGGTGCCGCCCGCCAGGAACAGCAGCGGGCGCTGGAGCGGGCGCAGGTAGAAGCTGCCGAAGGGGCCGGCGAAGCCGATCTCGTCGCCCGCCTTGGCCTCGGCCGCCAGGTAGCCGCTCATGCGGCCGCCCGGCACGTTGCGCACCACGAACTGGGCCTGTCCGGCGCCGGGCGCGGAGCTGAACGAGTAGGAACGCGTCAACTCGGTGCCCGGGATGCCGACGTTCACGTACTGGCCCGGCAGGAAGCCCGGTGCGCCCTCGACCGGCTCGATCGCGAAGCGGATCGTGGAAACGGACAGGTGCTCGACCGAGGCGATGCGGCCGCGGTAGGCCTGCGGGCCGGACTTGCAGGCCTGCGACGTCGCCAGGATCTTGACCACGCAGTTCGAGGTCGGTTTCATCTGGCAGGCCAGGACGACGCCCTTGGCGGCGTCGCCCGGCTCCAGTGCGTCCTCGATGTAGCTGGACTCGGGCATGTCGTAGCTGCCCGATTCGCAGTGCGCGCGGCAGGCGCCGCAGGCGCCATCACGGCAGTCGAGCGGAATGTTCACCCGCTGGCGGTAAGCGGCGTCCGCCAGCTTTTCGTTGTCGTTGCATGCGATGAAGCGGGTGATCCCGTCTTCGAACTGCAGGGCGATGTGATGGCTCATCATCTGTCTCCTTGCCGGGTAAGGCTCTGTTAAATGTGGTAGACGTCGATTACCTGGTGGATGTAATCGTTCTTGAGTACCACGTACTTCCTGAGGATCTGCGGCTGCGCGCCCGAGAAATCGATCACGTAGCGCGACATGCCGAAATAGCTGAAGTCGGTCTTGTAGCGGTG
>NZ_KB908209.1 GCF_000382345.1 Massilia niastensis DSM 21313 | reverse complement strand
CTGGCCACGCTGACCTGCGCCTTCAGGTCGCGCGCTTCCAGCGCCACCTGGTCCACCAGGTCCGAGCGGTCGGCCAGCACCAGCCGGGCGCCCTCCGCGGCCGCCGCCAGCGCCACGCCGCGGCCGATGCCTTGCGCGGCCCCGGTGACGATCATTACCTTGTCGCGAAAACGTTCACGGTTCATCATGTTGTCAGGCTCCGCTGCTCGGCGAGAATTTTTCGAAGTAGAAGTTGGCGGGCGCGATGCCGGCCCCGTCCAGCCAGGTGCGCACCGCGTCGACCATCGGCGGCGGGCCGCACAGGTAGACATCGACGTCGCCCTCATTCATCCAGCCCGGCTCGACGTGGGCGGTGGCGTAGCCCTTGCGCGGATGCGTGCTCTCCGGCGCGACCACGCAGGTGACGTAGGAGAACAAGGGGTGGGCGGCGGCGATGCGGTCGAGTTCCTCGATCCCGACCAGGTCGTGGTCGTTGGTCACCGCGTACACCATCCGTACCGGCTGCGTGAAACCTTTTTCGGCCAGCACCGACAGCATCGACAGGAAAGGCGCGATACCGGTGCCGCCGGCCAGGAACAGGACCGGACGCTGGAGCGGGCGCAGGTAGAAGCTGCCGAACGGGCCGAGGAAGGTGATCTCGTCGCCTGCTTTCGCCGTGTCCGTCAGGTAGCCGCTCATCCGGCCGCCCGGCACGTTGCGGACCACGAACTCGGCGCGCGTGCTGCCCGGGGCGGAGCTGAAGGAATACGAGCGGGTCAGCTCCGTGCCCGGGATGCCGACGTTCACGTACTGGCCCGGCAGGAAGCCCGCCGCCGCCTCGTCGCCCGTGTCGATCGCGAAGCGTATGGTCGAATCGGACAGCTGCTCGACCGACGCGATGCGGCCATGGTAGCTGTGGGCGCCCGACTTGCAGGCCTCCGAGGTCGCCAGGATCTTGACCACGCAGTTCGAGGTCGGTTTCATCTGGCAGGTCAGCACAAAGCCCTTGGCCGCATCTTCCGGTTCCAGTGCGTCCTCGATGTAGCTCGATTCCGGCATATCGAAACTGCCCGATTCGCAGTGCGCGCGGCAGGTGCCGCAGGCGCCGTCGCGGCAATCGAGCGGAATGTTCACCCGCTGGCGGTAAGCGGCGTCCGCCAGCTTTTCGTTGTCGTTGCATGTGATGAAGCGGGTGATGCCGTCTTCGAACTGCAAGGCGATGTGATGGCTCATCGTCTGTCTCCTGGCCTGTCGGCCGTTTAGATGTGGTACACGTCGATTACCTGGTGGATGTAATCGTTCTTGAGCACCACGTACTTCCTGAGGATCTGCGGCTGCGCGCCCGAGAAATCGATCACGTAGCGCGACATGCCGAAATAGCTGAAGTCGGTCTTGTAGCGGTG
>NZ_KB908208.1 GCF_000382345.1 Massilia niastensis DSM 21313 | reverse complement strand
TTTCGCCAGGTACGCTCCCAATGTCCTGGGCAAGCTGCCTCAAAATGCAACAAACCCTGCCTTCGTAAAAAAGACGGGGTTTGTCAGCGGTCTGACGGAAGCGCGCGAGCGCTTCCGTCCAACTCAAGCCAGGCCCGATTACGCCTGTTTCGCTTTGCGGCGACGTGCCAGGAAGCCCAGGACACCGAGACCACCCAGCATCATGCCGTAGGTTTCCGGTTCCGGAACCGGAGCCAGCATCACGGCGCCGCCGAAGCTGCCTGCCGTTGCCGACACCATCGAGCCGCTTACCTGCAGGTAGTAGTCACCGGCAGCCAGGTTATCGCTGGAGATGGTCCAGACGTCGATTTCGCCGGTCGCCATCGAGGTACCTGACGTAATCAGCGTATCGCCTTCACCGTACAGCGCCAGGCCGGTGATGTCCAGGCCGACGTCCGCGGTGCGGCTGATCGACGAGATGATTGCATCGAGGTTCTGACCCACGGTGCCGTCCACGGTAAAAGTGAAACGGTCTGCGAAGGTATTGCCCTCGTTGTCCGCAGCGAAGGTATCGCCGAAGAAGGCGCTATTGTCGATCAGATTGAGTTCCTGCGGCGAGTCGCCAATGACGGTCTGAGCCATCACAGCAGACGAACCGAACGAAGCGGTAGCCAACACCATTGCAGCAATCAGAGATTTTTTCATTTCTTTCCTCGCATAGAATCAGCCGCGTCCTGCAGCTTGGGTTTCAAGAATCGGGGAACTCCATGCTATCAAAAGGTCATGAGAAAGCACGTGGGGACGTGCTGTCGTGCGCCACATCGGGTCTGCATTCCAAAAATCAATAAATTTCCGGTCGGCTTTGCCAGAATAGGACTCTTCATAGGAGAACTCGACCTTTTGCGGTTGATGAGCAGCAAAAAAAAGCTGAGTTGCTAAAAATGCGTAGGGTGAGTCCTACGAAAAGAGAAGAGCGATTCCGGTGATGAGCCCCCGCGCGTTGTCAGCGTTTTATTAAGTAAATGAAAACAAATGCGTGTGAAATGCGCGATATTGCTGAGCTGGAGGGAAGGTGCGGAAGCCGCATGCGGAAGTAGGAATCTTCTCCCGGAAGGGGAAATGAAGAAAGGGAGGGCGAAAAGAAAAATGGCTCAGAATTTCTTCTGAGCCATTCTCTTGAATAAATTGGTGCGGCTGGCAGGAATCGAACCCACGACCCCTTGGTTCGTAGCCAAGTACTCTATCCAGCTGAGCTACAGCCGCCCGAAGCACGCATTATAGCAGCATGTGCCGGATTGGCAAACCCCCGGGTGCGCGGCGCCGCTGGCGTGGGCGGGAAGGAGGGATGCTCATGCTGCTGTCGGGCGCGGCGGAAGGCGGGCGCTATCCACGAGCGGGGCTCCATGCAGGAATCGCGCCAGCAGAAATGGCGCAGGAGGGGCGGAAACGAAAAAAGGGACCAGATTCTTCAATCTGGTCCCTCGTATCTTCTGGTGCGGCTGGCAGGAATCGAACCCACGACCCCTTGGTTCGTAGCCAA
>NZ_KB908207.1 GCF_000382345.1 Massilia niastensis DSM 21313 | reverse complement strand
CGGAACGTGTCAATGAATTTGAAACACCTGAATAAATCTATGAGAGTCTAAATCTCTGTTTTCAGGCAGCTTTTTTCTCCATCGTCGGTGGGTTTATCCAGGCAGCTGTCGGGACCTTCTGCGGCTGCGGCATGCGGTGCTTGAAGCGGGCTGGCGTGCGCGCATACGCATCTGCCAGTGTGGCTTGCCGTTGCTGGCGTACTGCGGCGGTGCGTCCGGTATGCACGCTCTCCGGTGTCATCATGCCGATGCCGGAATGGCGATGCTGCTGGTTGTACCAAGTGAAGAACTGGGCACAGTGGGCGCGCGCATCAGCCAATGAGCCGAAGCGAGCCGGGAAGCCAGGCTGGTACTTTAGGGTTTTGAACTGCGCCTCCGAGTACGGATTGTCATCAGAGACGTAGGGCCTGCTGTGTGACTTGGCAATGCCCAGGTCGGACAGCAGCGTGGCCACCGGCTTGGAGCGCATGCTGCTACCCCGGTCGGCATGCAGGGTCAGTGTGGCCGGCGCGATGGCTTCCTTGGCAGCGGTGTCGGCGATGAGTTGCTCAGCCAGTTCGGCGGTTTCCTGCTCGGCGACCATCCAGCCGACAACGTAGCGGCTGAAGATGTCGAGGATGACATACAGGTGGAAGCAGGTGCCACGGACTGGCCCCTTCAATTTGGTGATGTCCCAGCTCCACACTTGATTGGGCATTACGGCCAGCAGCTCCGGTTTCGTGTATTCGGGGTGGCGCAACTGGTCGCGGCGCTCGCGCACGGCGGCACAGTCTTGCAGCAGGCGGTACATCGTGCGCACCGACGCCACGTAACGCCCCTCGTCGAGCAACTGGGCGTAGATCGCCGCCGGCGCACAATTTGCAAACCGCGGACTGTTGAGCACGTCGAGCACCACGCGGCGCTCCAACACGGACAGGGCCAGCGGCGGGCGCCTGGCCGGAGTTACGGCAACGGGTATAGGCAGCGCACAGGCATGACGGGCTGCGCGATCGCGATACAGCGCGCTGCGCGGCAATCGCAGGGCGCGGCAGGCGACGGCTATGCCGACCTGGTCAGCCAGAGTGTGGGCAGCGCTGATCACTTCGGCTCGCTCGGCGTGCCGTCCGTGCTCAGCCCCAGCAGAATGGAAAGTTTTTTTTGGACGTCGATGATCAGGTCTGCCTTGACCAGTTTGGCTTGCAGGCACTGGACCTGTTTTTCCAGTTCGAGCACCCGGCGTTCCTGGACGGAGGCAGAATCGGTTTTCGGTCCGCGCTTGCGCGCCAGCGCTTCCGTCTCGCCCGAGGATTGACGCTGCTTGCGCCAGGTCGCCAGATGGGACGAATAAATGCCTTCCTGACGCAGCAAGGCACCGATTTCGCCGGGCGCCACGCAGGCATCGGCAGCGGCCAGGATGCGCAGCTTCTCGGCTTTGGAGAACGTGCGTCGCTTGGCCACTGCGACCACCTCAGGATCGGGACGTGGGGCCTCGGCTGATGACGGTTCGGATGCGTTCTCTGGGGTTGCTGACGTGCTGATTTGATGCTTTCGGTTATGCATGTTGGGAACCTACCGCTGTACTCTAAATTAATCGGGTAGGTGTCTCAAGTTATATTGGCACAGGGGGG
>NZ_KB908206.1 GCF_000382345.1 Massilia niastensis DSM 21313 | reverse complement strand
CCCCCGGTGTCAGAATAGTTGTCGCGTCACCTGATGAAGTAAAACGATATCGGGGACGGGCAAGAGAGATCGTGTGAAGCAGTATTCAGCAGAACGGAAAGAAGCGCTGTTGCGGCAGATGATGCCGCCGCAGAACAGGCCGGTGTCGGAGCTGGCCCGCGAGAGCGGGATCACGGAGCAGACCCTTTATACTTGGCGCCGTCAACTTCGTAATCAAGGAACAGCGGTGCCAGGTAGTGGGAAAAATGCCGAGGAATGGACCTCGGAAGACAAGTTCGCGGTGGTGCTTGAAACCGCAGCGCTGAATGCGGCCGAGCTGGCGGAATACTGCCGCCGCAAGGGGCTGTTCGCGGAGCAGGTCGCTGCATGGCGTGCCGCCTGCATGTCGGCCAATGCCCACACTCCCCAGCAGGCACGTGGCCAGCAGGCGCAGTCGAAGGAAGACAAGAAGCGGATCCGGCAATTGGAGAAGGACCTGCAACGCAAGGAGAAAGCGCTGGCCGAAGCGGCGGCGCTGCTGATCCTTCGAAAAAAAGCCCAGGCGATCTGGGGGGACAAAGAGGAAGACTGACCAGCGTCCCAGATCGCCTGTTATGTGTAGAGCTGATCCGTGAAGCGGTAGCGGCAGGCTGTCGTCTTGAACCTGCGTGCGCCGAGTTGGAGATCAGTGTGCGCACGTTCCAGCGCTGGGTGTGCGACGGTGACGATGCCGTGAAGGCCGACAGCCGCACGACCAGCATCCGACCTACGCCGGCCAACAAGTTGAGCGAGGACGAGCGCGCCCAGATTCTGGCCGTTGCCAACAGCGAGGAATTTGCCAGCCTGCCACCCAGTCAGATCGTGCCGACGCTGGCCGACCGGGGCGTGTTTGTCGCCTCCGAGTCCAGCTTCTATAGGGTGTTGAAAGCGGCGGCGCAGCAGCATCACCGAGGGCGGGCAAAAAAGCCTGCCAAGCGAGCTGCAACCAGCCACTGCGCCACCGGTCCGAACACGGTTTGGAGCTGGGATATCACCTGGATGCCGGCAGCGGTGAAAGGTCAGTTTTATTACTGGTACATGGTGCTCGACGTCTTCAGCCGCAAGATCGTTGGCCATGAAGTGCATGTGGCGGAATCGGCGGAACTGGCGTCACTGCTGATGCGCCGGACCAGCCTGGCCGAAGGGCTGGCGGGCCGTCCACTGGTTCTGCATTCGGACAATGGGAGCGCCATGAAGGGTTCCACCATGCTCGCCACGCTGGAACAGTTGGGCGTGACGCCGTCGTTTAGCCGGCCGCGCGTGAGCAACGATAATGCCTACGCGGAGTCGCTGTTCCGAACCTGCAAATATCGCCCGGACTATCCGAGCAAGCCGTTTGGGAGCCTGGATGAAGCGCGGGTGTGGACACAGAAATTCGTACGCTGGTACAACCAGGAACACAAGCACAGCAGCCTGAAATTCGTGACGCCGGCGCAGCGCCACACTGGTCAGGATGCGGCGATTCTGGCGTGCCGCGAGAAGGTCTATCGAGACGCCAGAAACAGCAATCCGGGGCGCTGGTCGCGCGGCACGAGGAATTGGAAGCTGGAAGACCAGGTCTGGTTGAATCCGGAACGGATTCGGCCAGAAGCACTACAGCAAGTAGCTTGAGGTGACGCGACAACTACGTTGACAAACGCCG
>NZ_KB908205.1 GCF_000382345.1 Massilia niastensis DSM 21313 | reverse complement strand
TTGAAGGCGGCGATCGGGTTGCGCGTCATCGACTCGGTGCCCACCACCAGCGCGGTGTCGGTATAGCCGCGGGCGATCTGGTCGCCGGCCTGGCGGAACAGCTCGAAGCCGGTGCCGCAGATGCGCTGCACGTTCAGCGAGGGGACGTCCTGCGGCACGCCCGCATACATGCCAATGTGGCGCGGGACGAAGTACTGGAAGTAGTCGCCCGGGGCCATGTTGCCGCTGATGACGGAGCCGATCTGCCCAGGCGCCACCCCGGTGCGCGCCAGGATCTCGCGCGCCACCTTGATGCCCATGTCGGTCGGCGTGATGTCGGCGAAGATGCCGCAGTAGTCCGCCATCGGGGTGCGCACGCCGTCCAGCATCCAGACGTCGTCGAAGTCCGCGTAAAAGCCGTTTGCCATGTCTGTCCTCAATCCTCAGTCTTTTGTAGCGTGAAAGATCGCGGGATCCTGTCCCGCATAGAGCAGCTCGACCAGCGCGGCGCGGTGGGTCAGCACCGCGCGCTGGTTGATCGAGCCCTTGTCGGTGATTTCGCCGCGGTCGATCGATGGCGGCTCGGTGAGCAGCAGCGCGCGCACCACGCGGGTCGCGCTGCCGGTGCCCTGCCGGTTCAGGCGATCGACCAGTTGCTGGAAATAATCGCGCACCGGTGCCGATGCCAGCACCTCGTCGACCGTCGCCCCGGGCGCCAGCCTGGCCAGCACGCGGCACTGCGCCACGTTCGGAATGATCATCAGGCCGATGTCGGCCCTGTCATGGCCGGTGATCACCACATCCTGGACGTAGGGATCGCCTTCGTGCATCACCCTGCCGCGCAGCGGTCCGACGCTGACCCAGGTGCCGGTGTACAGCTTGAAGTCCTCGGCCACCCGGCCGTCGAATACGAAGCCGAGGCGCGGCTGCTCGGGATCCAGCCACTTGACCGCATCGCCCGAGCAGAAGAAGCCTTCCTCGTCGAACATCGCGGCGGTCGCCTCCGGCGACTTCCAGTAGCCGGGCGTCACGTTCGGACCGCGGTAGCGCACCTCGGTCTTGTCGCCGCAGGTGACCAGCTTGAGCTCGATGCCGGGGGCGGGCACGCCGAGTTCGCCGGCATGGACGTCTTCGCGCATCGCGAACATCGCACAGGGCGCCGTCTCGGTCATGCCCAGGCCCGTGGTCATCCGGATCCGTTCGCCGCAGCTGGCTTCGGCGCTGGCATGCAGCTTGTCCCACACCGGCTGCGCCAGCGCGGCGCCCGCGTAGAACATCAGCTTCAGGCGGCTGTAGAAGTGGTCGCGCAGCGCGGTATCCTGCTCCAGCGCGGTCGCCACGTCGTCCCAGCCCTTCGGCACGTTGAAGTAGACGGTCGGCGCGATCTCGCGCAGATTGGCGATCGTGGTCGCGATCCCCTGCGGGGTCGGCTTGCCGTCGTCGATGTACAGGGTGCCGCCGTTGAACAGCACCATGTTGAAGTCCTTGTTGCCGCCGAAGGTGTGGTTCCAGGGCAGCCAGTCGAGCAGCACCGGTGGCTCTTCAAGCAGGAAGGGCCAGGCCTGCACCAGCATCTGCATATTGCTGCACATCATGCGCTGGGTATTCACGACCGCCTTCGGCAGCTTGGTCGAGCCGGAGGTGAACAGGAACTTGGCGATCGTGTCCGGGCCGGTGGCCTGCATCGCCTCGTCGACAGC
>NZ_KB908204.1 GCF_000382345.1 Massilia niastensis DSM 21313 | reverse complement strand
CGCCCTTGCCGAAGTAGCGCTTCGGATCGCCGTCGCGCAGTTCGATCGCTTCGCGCGAGCCGGTCGAGGCGCCCGAGGGCACGGCGGCGCGGCCCGTCACGCCCGATTCCAGCAGCACGTCGCATTCGACGGTTGGATTGCCGCGCGAATCGATGATTTCGCGCGCTGTCACGTCAACGATGGCGCTCATTGTGCAGTTTCCTTTTCATTGCTGTCTTGCTGTTCGATCTGTGCGATACGCAGCAGGTTGGTGGTGCCGGAGGTCCCGAACGGCATGCCGGCCGCGATCACGATGGTCTGTCCCGGCTTGGCGAGTCCCTCCCGCACGGCGGTGGCGCACGCGAACTCCGTCATTTCGGAGACCGAGGCCACATCGTGGATCAGTACGGCGTGCACGCCCCAGGCCAGGGCCAGGCTCCTGGCGGTGGCCAGTTTCGGGGTCATGCCGATGATGGGCGCCTGGGGACGTTCGCGCGCCATCCTCAAGGCGGAGTGGCCGGAACTGGTGTATGCCACCGTCGCGGCCACGTCGAGCAGGTCGGCGACGTTGCGCATCGCCAGGCCGATCGCATCGGCGATCTCGGCCCGGGCCGGGCCCTGGCCCGCCTTGATGCTTTCCGCATAATATGGATCCCATTCGGTCTGGACGATAATGTTGTTCATCATCGTCACCGCTTCGAGCGGATACTTGCCCGACGCCGACTCGGCCGAAAGCATCACCGCATCGACGCCGTCGTAGATCGCGGTCGCCACATCCGAGGCCTCGGCCCGGGTCGGCACCGGTGCGCCGACCATTGATTCGAGCATCTGGGTGGCCACGATCACCGGCTTGCCGACACGGCGGCAGACCCGCACGATCCGTTTCTGGATCGCCGGCACCTGCTCGGCAGGCATCTCGACGCCCAGGTCGCCGCGCGCCACCATCACCGCGTCAGCTGCCTCGACGATCGCCTCGAGCTCGCTGATGGCGGCAGGCTTTTCCAGTTTGGCGACGATGCCCGCGCGACCCTGGACAATTTCCTTGATCTCGTGGATATCCTCCGCGCGCTGGACGAAGGACAGGGCGATCCAGTCGATACCGAGGCCAAGTCCGAATGCCAGGTCCTTGCGGTCCTTGTCGGTCATGGCCGACAGCGGCAGCACGACACCGGGCACGTTGACCCCTTTGCGGTCGGAGAGGACGCCACCGTTGATGACGGTCGTCTCCGCATGCTCCGCCGAGAACTTATCGACACGCAGCTCGATGCGGCCGTCATCGAGCAGCAGCCTGGTGTTCACTTCCAGCGCCGCGAAGATCTCCGGATGCGGCAGCGCGACCCGGTTGCCGTCGCCCGGCTGGCCCGGGTTCAGGTCGAGCCGGAAGCTGGCGCCGGTTTCAAGAACGACCTTCCCTTCGGCAAACGTGCCGATCCGAAGCTTCGGCCCCTGGAGGTCGAGCAGGATGCCGATCGGGCGGCCCAGCGAACGCTCGAGCCCGCGCAGGATGTCGTAGCGCTTCTTGTGGTCCTCGTGCGTGCCGTGGCTGAAGTTCAGCCGGAACACGTCCGCGCCGGCACGGACCATGGCCTCGAGGGTGGCGGCGTCGGTACTGGCCGGGCCGACGGTGGCGACGATCTTCGCCTTGCGATTACGGTGCATGGTGTTTCTCCGGAAGTTGGGGCGCGCCGATCAGGATGGCGCGAAAATCGTTGACATTGGTGAGGGTCGGCCCGGTGACGACGGCGTCGCCGAGCGCCTGGAAGAAGCCGTGCCCATCGTTGCGGTCCAGGCTGGCCTG
>NZ_KB908203.1 GCF_000382345.1 Massilia niastensis DSM 21313 | reverse complement strand
AACCCACCGACGATGGAGAAAAAAGCTGCCTGAAAACAGAGATTTAGACTCTCATAGATTTATTCAGGTGTTTCAAATTCATTGACACGTTCCGGACACGACGATCGGCTATCAAACAGGACGTCGCTCGACACGGGACTGCAGCCAGCCTGCCATTGCAGCACCTGCTGCTCCAATGATGCCAGCCGCTGCCAGCATCCCCAGCAATGAGGCCGACGGTGCCTGGGCAGAAGCGAAGAAGCTAATATGTCCAAGGAAATTGGCAAGAGGATTGTTAATCGGCCGCAGATTGCGCAGACTTAATACCACAATCACATCGCCCAGCACTGCCAGCGGAGTGGCAGCATCACCCACTACGGGGGTGAGCAACCCAATCGCGATTCCAGTGCCCGCGCCCAGACCCAAGCCGAGCAGGAACGACACAAGGTTGGCAACTCCTTCCCGCAAAGTTGAGCCGGCGGTGTCGTGGGCCACCCAACCGAGAAACATGGTCCAAGCGGGCAACGCTGCCCCCAAGGTCAGGAAAGTAGTGCTGGATGCCACGATCGCCACGACCAGTGTGCTTAAGTGAAAGCGCGTGGCGGGCAGCTGCGCGGCCGAGACGCGTGGTACAGGGGTAGGTAATGAATTCATGGGGTTCCAATAAAGTTGGTTACCGCCACGGCCTGCCCCTCAGCTCGACGGGGTGGCCATAGCGCCGAACGCTCAGATGAGATTGATCTCGACCTTCATGTTGCTCTTGCTGAGCTTCGAGTAGGGGCAGGTCTGGTGGGCCGTTTCAAGCAGCGTCCAAGCAATATCGTGCGCAACGCCAGGCAAGCTAACGTTTAGACGCGCCTGCAGGAAGTACGCTCCGGCGTCAGTGACCAGATCTACCTCGGCGTCGACTGCCAGATCAGCAGGCAACTTGACCTTTAGTCCATTTGCGGCCAAGCCCTTTGGGCCACGAGGATGCTTGCGCAGCGCGGGCGGCCTTACGCCGTGACGACCTTGAGGGCGACATCGATATTGCCGCGCGTGGCTTTCGAGTACGGGCAGATGGCATCGGCGTCATGCGCGATTGCCGTGGCGACTTCGGGGTCCAGGCCGGGAACACGCAGGGTGAGGCGGGCCTGCAGCAAGTACTCGGCGCCGGTCAGGCCCAGATCCACTTCAATATCCACAGCCGTGTCCGCAGGCAAGGTCACTTTCATCTCCTTGGCGGTAATGCCGACGGCGGCGATGTAGCAGGCCGACCAGGCACCGGCGAACAATTGTTCAGCGGTCGGATGCGGCTGGACGGTCGCGAACTCGTAGGCGGGCGCAGCGCTGTTGCCCGGGGCGGAGAGCTTGATATTGACGTTGCCTTCGTGGTTGCCAGAAATGATGCGGGTGTCGCTGGCAGTGGTATAAGTTTTGCCAGTGAGAAGGACTTTTGCGATCTTGGTCATTGTAGATTCCGTTTTGGTTTGTTGCAGTGGTCTAATAACGCCGGACACCTCGATAGGTGGATAATTCACCTTCACAGGAGTTTAGATGACAAGGCAACGCCGCAGTTTTGACCCCAGCTTCAAGCTGGAGGTCGTCCGCATGATCAAGGAGCAGGGACTCAGTATTTCGCACGTCAGCCAGACGATGGATATCGGCGTGACAGCGATCCGCCGTTGGCTGACGCAGTACGAGGCCGAGCAAAATGGGCAGCCTGGAATTGGCAAGGCGCTTACGCCCGAGCAGCAGCGTATCCGCCAACTGGAACAGGAAAACCGTCAACTTCGTAGTGATGTGGAAATATTAAAAAACCGCCCCACACGGTTGCCCGTGGCCCTCATGAATAGAAACTCCCGGCACAGTACACTGGCTGGACGCAGGACTGTGGCCGTAAG
>NZ_KB908202.1 GCF_000382345.1 Massilia niastensis DSM 21313 | reverse complement strand
TCTGCTGAATACTGCTTCACACGATCTCTCTTGCCCGTCCCCGATATCGTTTTACTTCATCAGGTGACGCGACAACTATTCTGACACCGGGGGATACCGGCTAATCATTCGTCAGTAAAGTGCAACCCACTGCCTCACATGGGCCGACTAAAACAGGAGAAATCATGACGACGAAACCCGCCACGGAAATGTATGCACGCATTATTGCGCGCAAAAAGCTCAAGGAGCAAGCGGCCGCAGAAGCTGCTGCAACCACCATCGAAGACAACGAAGAAGAGCACTGTGAAGACGGATACCCACCGGATTACCTCGCCGCAACCGTAACGGCCGAAGACCGCGAAGCGGACTCGTACTTTGCTAGCCTGGAAAGTGAGCATCCGCATGACTGGAGCGAACAGTGCATGCGCGATGACGACCACGCAACCGGCAACGATGCGACTGACTTCGAGGCCGAATACGACGAGGATGACGACGCGGAAGGCGAATACGACGACGGTGACTATGAAGAAGCCGACGAACACCACGTCTTCCAAAATGACGACGAATTCGTAAGCGAAGAAGAATACATTGCCCGCCATGAAGAGCAGCACGATGACGCTGAATCGGACTTGGGCGAGCGGCACCTTCCGGCAGTTTCCTCGACTCCCGCGACCGACAAACCAAGCAGCGCCATCACTACCGGTGTAAAGCAAACGCGCCGTCCGTACCCTGTCGAAGCCTTCGGCAAGTTCGCAGCTGTCATCAAGCTGATTGCCTCCGCTGTGCAGGTCGATCTGGAGATGGTCGGTTCGTCGCTGTTGGGCGTAATCGCCGCACTGGCCCAAGGCTTGATTAACGTTTCGTCCCGCACCAACGATAGCGGTTGCCCGGTTTCGGTCAATATGTTCGTGATCGCGCCATCGGGCGAGCGTAAGTCCTCGACGATCGACAAGATCATGAAACCGGTATACGACGCCATCCGTCGTGCACAGGACGAGCGCAAATACATGATCGTCCAGGACCTGACGGTGGACGGTCTGATCGTGGGCCTGATTGCCCGCTGCCCGGTCCAGTTCTGCCTCGCACTGGAAGGCGCGGCACTCCTCGGCGGGCACGCCATGTCCCGCGATAATCTGAGTCGATTCTTAGGCAATGTGGCTTCGCTCTATTCCGGCGAACCGATCTCCCGTACCCGAGTTAATGAACACCACTACGCGCAGGATCGCCGCCTCAATGTACTGCTTTTCACCCAGCCGATCGTAGCGATGGACTTCCTCAGTTCCGAAATGGTGATGCAGCAGGGTATGGGTAATCGCTTCCTCTACAGCCAACCATCGTCGCTGCTGGGCCAACGCCAGCATACTGACATCGAGCTGGAAGACAAACCCGCATATCAGAAATTCTGCGCCAAGATCGCCGAACTTGCGAGCACGACTTGGAAGATCAACCCGGAAAGCGGTGGCATCACCAGCCGCACTGTACGGATGACGAGCGGAGCCAAGGCTGCATGGGTTGATCTGTACAACGAGCTGGAGAGCGCCGCAGGCCCCGGCGGCAAGCTGGCCCCACATGCTGGTTACGTGACCCGCTTTCCCGAACAGGTAATGCGCATTGCGGCCTTGCTCGCCATGCTGGAAGATCCGACCGTAGAGCACATCAGCGAGGACATCATGGTACGCGCCATCGAACTGGGAAAATACTATCTCGACTCGGCCATGCGTGTGTTCGATCTGACCCCAGCCAATAAGGACGAAGCAGACGCCAAGACCTTGCTGAACTGGATGCAGAACAAGGCCGACGAGCAGGGCATGGAAGCCATCCCGGTAAGGATGATGTACAAGGATGGACCACGCTGCGCCCGTCCCAGCAAGCGCACTAAGGAACTACTTGCCGTTCTGGCCGCTCGTGGCGAGATTGTCGAATTCGATGAGGCAATCTATTACGACAAAAAGAACTCCTACGACAATTTCGCGATCGTCAGTACCTAAGGAAGTACTGATTTAATCGTCTGCCAATCTGCTGAGCTGTCACAATAGCGCATCCAATTTCCGAGTAAATCGATGACGCAGATGAGCTTTT
>NZ_KB908201.1 GCF_000382345.1 Massilia niastensis DSM 21313 | reverse complement strand
TCGCTATGAATGGCACGGCGCTGCTCGACGAAATCCGGTCCCTGATGCAAGGTTTCGGGACAGAATTCACAGTAAATTTCTCGTAACTACTTAGTACAACAAAAACTCCTTGGGATAGTCTTGGGGGTGACATATTCGTACACTCGACCTTATCCAAGGTCTGCAGTCGGTCTATTGTGTCGAAAGGCTCGACTGGAATGCTGCCTGAACACGAAATTGGACACGTAGCGCCTTTAAAAACTGACCGAAGATATGGCTTGCCGAATTTTTCAACACAAAAGGCCAGAAGCGGTCGTTCTGACTCGCGAGATACAGACACTGAACGAATGAACCCCAAAGCAGTTTGCGCTGCATTTCTTCTGGCACTCGCTTCATACCTCCCCGCCGCCTATGCTGTTTGCATCGATCCGGCAACCGGCAGATCGGGTTATCAGGTCCCGCTCGAGGCGGGAGTGCGTACTGCTGAAGCGATCGTCATTGGCCACGTGCTTTCAGAAGCGCGGCTACTGGAAGACCCCACCGATCCCGATGGCTGCACCGCTTCCAGCATCACCATCAACGTGCTGGCAAGGCTAAAAGGGAAGCCGCCAAGCGTCATCGTCATCAGGAATGAAAACACATCGTCCCGCTACTTAATGTCTGCGGGAGAAAAACACATCCTGTTCGTCTTTGGTACGAATGACGAAACATGGGTCAATCGTTGCGGGAATTCAGCTGTGATGCCGGGGGGAGGGAGCAAGTCGTCAAGCAAGTTCTGCGGCAGCTACAGGCGTCGAAGCAAGTATGCGAGCGCAGTAAAATTCGAGCACGCCCTGTCGCTACAGGGCTTCCTGGTTCGGCAGCATGGGATGCCATATCGCAGACGCCCAGCTTGACTGGCTGTTTTGCAATCTATAGCAAGTTGGGCGCCAAGGAGACGAGGTCGATTGCAGCCGGTCGTGACGGTCTGTGGCTTTTCAAACCATGCACGATGCTATGCTGAGCCGAGTGGCCGGGTTCGGCCAGAAACGGAGCTTCGCAAAAACGAGCCAACAAACTGCTATTTTCTTGCAATGACTCTTACCGCTACCAAGTCGAATTGGGTGAAAGAAGACCATTGGCGCGAATCGCACCTTGTAGCCGACAATGGACGGCTTATCCGGCACCAGTACATGGAATCTAGCTCATGAATAGCGAGTTGTGGTGGTCAAGTAAATTCGGACACGACGATAGGTTCTTTTGCTGCCATGTTCCGTTCATAGACGGAGGGCGGCAGGTTGCCCAGAACTGAATGCAGGCGTTCGCTGTTGTAGAAGGCGACGATGTAGGCAGGAATATCAAGCTTGGCTTCCGCGTGGTTGGCATATTGTCGCTGCCAGACGCGTTCCATCTTCAGGTTCAGGAAGAAGCGTTCCGCGACGGCATTGTCCCAGCAGTTGCCTTTGCGGCTCATGCTGCAGACGAAGCCGTGACTGCTTAACAGCGTCTGGTACTGGGCACTTGCATACTGACTGCCACGGTCCGAGTGGACGATCAAGCCTTTGCCCGGTCGCCGCTGCTGGACGGCCATGTACAACGCGTCACAGACGAGCTTTGCCGGCATATTTGGCGCCATGGCCCACCCGACTACCTTGCGTGAGAACAGGTCGATCACGACTGCCAGGTACAGCCAGCCGGCGCCGGTTCGGACATAGGTGATGTCTGAAACGTAGGCCTTGTTTGGCGCCGTTGGATTGAATTGGCGGGCCAGCACATTGGCGGCGACCGGCAGGTCATGTCGGCTATCGGTAGTGTGGACGAATTTGCGCTTCCAGACCGGTTTTAAGCCCGCCTGGCGCATCAAGCGACGGACCTTGTAGCGACCAACCTGGACACCGCGATTTGCCAGCGCCGTCACCATACGGCGGCTGCCGTAGCTTTGATGACTCGATGCGAAAGCAGCACGCACATGCACGCTCGCTGCGCAAACAATCGGCGTGGCGGCGCGGCGCTTCGCTTCATAAAAACCGGATCGGCTAACGCCCAACACGCGGCAGCCACGCGAGACAGAAATGGCCTTCGTTTGCAGTTCCTCGATAAGTCGAAAACTCATTTCAGCTCGCGGGCAAAGAAGGCCGATGCTTTCCTAAGAAACTCACCTCTACGCTGTTGTCTCCTGTGGTTGCAGCGCGTAGCCAAACTCTGCGGCACGCCGGTGCAGCTGCTTGATGACCC
>NZ_KB908200.1 GCF_000382345.1 Massilia niastensis DSM 21313 | reverse complement strand
GCCCACTATGGCGTCAAGGACTGGCTGGCCCAGCGCCTCACCGCGATCGTGATGGCGGTCTTCACCGTCGTCCTGCTGGTTTCCTTCCTGACCGCCGACGGCTTCGGCTACGAAGCCTGGGCCGGCCTGTTCGCCAGGCAGTGGTTCAAGCTGTTCGCGCTGGTCACCTTCTTCGGCCTGTTCTATCACGCCTGGGTCGGCATCCGCGACATCTGGATGGACTACGTCAAACCGGCCGGTATTCGCCTGACGCTGCAACTGGCGACCATCCTGTGGCTGCTCGCCTGCGCCGCCTGGACCGTGCAAATTCTCTGGAGTGTGTAATCGTGGCAGCAATCAAAACTGCAATTCCTACCCGTCGTTTTGACGCGGTCATCGTTGGCGCCGGCGGTTCCGGCATGCGCGCATCGCTGCAGCTGGCCGAAGCCGGCCTGAACGTGGCGGTGCTGTCGAAGGTCTTCCCGACCCGCTCCCACACCGTCGCCGCCCAGGGCGGCATCGGCGCCTCGCTGGGCAACATGAGCGAGGACGACTGGTACTGGCACATGTTCGACACCGTCAAGGGCGGCGACTACCTGGGCGACCAGGATGCGATCGAATTCATGTGCCGCGAAGCACCGAAAGTCGTGTACGAGCTGGAACACTTCGGCATGCCCTTCGACCGTAACCCGGACGGCACGATCTACCAGCGTCCGTTCGGCGGCCACACCGCGAACTTCGGCGAGAAGCCGGTCCAGCGCGCCTGCGCGGCGGCCGACCGTACCGGCCACGCCCTGCTGCACACCCTGTACCAGCGCAATGTGCGCGCCCGCACCCACTTCTTCGTCGAGTGGATGGCCCTCGACCTGATCCGCGACGCCGAAGGCGACGTGGTCGGCGTGCTGGCCCTGGAAATGGAAACCGGCGACGTGATGATCCTGGAAGCGAAGACCACCATCTTCGCCACCGGCGGCGCAGGCCGCATCTTCGCCGCCTCGACCAACGCCTTCATCAACACCGGCGACGGCATGGGCATGGCGGCGCGCGCCGGCCTGCCGCTGCAGGACATGGAATTCTGGCAATTCCACCCGACCGGCGTGGCCGGCGCGGGCGTCCTGATCACCGAGGGCGTGCGCGGCGAGGGCGGGATCCTGATCAACAGCAATGGCGAACGCTTCATGGAGCGCTACGCGCCGACCCTGAAGGACCTGGCGCCGCGCGACTTCGTCTCGCGCTCGATGGACCAGGAGATCAAGGAAGGCCGCGGCGTCGGCCCGAACAAGGACCACGTGCTGCTGGACCTGCGCCACATCGGCGCCGACACCATCAAGAAGCGCCTGCCTTCGATCCTGGAAATCGGCCACAAGTTCGCCAACGTCGATGCGACCAAGGAACCGATCCCGGTGGTGCCGACCATCCACTACCAGATGGGCGGCATCCCGACCAACATCCACGGCCAGGTCGTCGCTCCCGACGGCGCCGGCGGCCAGAAGATCGTGGGCGGCCTGTACGCGATCGGCGAATGCGCCTGCGTCTCGGTGCACGGCGCCAACCGCCTGGGCACCAACTCGCTGCTCGACCTGGTGGTGTTCGGCCGCGCGGCCGGCAACCACGTGGTGGCCTCGAACCTGAAGCAGAAGCTGAACAAGCCGCTGCCGGCCGAGGCGGGCCAGGAAGCGCTGGCGCGCCTGAACAAGCTCGAGACCTCGACCGGTTCGGAGCGCGTGCAGGACGTGGCCAACGACATCCGCGCCTCGATGCAGAAGTACTGCGGCGTGTTCCGCACCGACGAGCTGCTGACCCAGGGCGTGACCGAGATCATGAAGCTGGACGAGCGCCGCAAGCACGTGTCGTTCAAGGACAAGTCGAAGGTCTTCAACACCGCGCGCGTCGAAGCGCTGGAACTGGACAACCTGATCGAGACCGCGAAGGCGACCATCGTCTCGGCCCAGGCGCGCAAGGAATCGCGCGGCGCCCACGCCCACAGCGACTACGAGAAGCGCGACGACGAGAACTGGATGAAGCACACCCTGTGGTTCTCGGACAATAACCGTCTCGAGTACAAGGCCGTGATCACCAAGCCGCTGACCGTCGACACCTTCAAGCCGAAGGCACGTACTTTCTAATATTTCCCAGGCCGGGACACCGCTCCCGGCCCGACAGAACAGGTAAAAACATGGCACGCACAGTCCAACTGAAGATTTACCGCTACGATCCGGACAAGGATACGAAGCCTTACATGCAAGACGTGACCGTCGAGCTGAAAGACACCGACAAGATGCTGCTCGACGCCCTGCAGCGCATCAAGTCCGACGTCGACGACTCGCTGGCGCTGCGCCGCTCGTGCCGCGAAGGCGTGTGCGGTTCGGACGCAATGAACATCAACGGCAAGAACGGCCTGGCCTGCACCACCAACCTGAACGAACTGACCCAGCCGATCGTGCTGCGCCCGCTGCCGGGCCTGCCGGTCATCCGCGACCTGAT
>NZ_KB908199.1 GCF_000382345.1 Massilia niastensis DSM 21313 | reverse complement strand
TTCACAACATACTTCTTGTTCACGATGGCCTCCTGACAGGGTTTACCCGTCAGGTTAGACCTTTTGGAGAAAATTGTGGGTAGCCGCTCCACTAGACTGGTATTTCAGTTCGACAGTCACCTGCAACGAGGGAAGCCATGGCCGATCTTCACTCAAGCACCCCGACAAGCGTGTCCGAACCCCTGCCCGGGGATCACGCCTCCGCGATCGCACCCCTGCTGCGCTCGCGCCGGCACCAGATGTTTCCTGTCCTGAACGAGAAGGAAATCCAGCGCATTTTCCGCTTCGGCACGGCGCACAGCTTTGCCGATGGCGCGCGTATCGTGGAAGCGGGGCATACGATGTACGGGATGGTGCTGGCGCTGTCCGGTCGCATGGCCGTGCACCGTAGCGATGGACTGGGAAACTCGGCCTTCATCACCCACCTCGGGCCGGGAGAATTCACGGCCGAGGTATCGCAACTGGCCGGCGGGCCGTCGCTGGTCAACGTGAGCGCAGCGGGCGAGGTCGAAGCGCTCGTCATTTCGCCCGCCAACCTGCGCGCGCTCGTGATCGCCGAAGCGGAGCTGGGCGAGCGCATCGTGCGCGCCCTCATCCTGCGCCGTCTCAACCTGCTGGAGCTGGGCGCAGGCGTCCTGCTGGTGGGGCCGGCCGGTCATCCCTGCATGTTTCCGCTGCAGAGCTTCCTGACCATCAACGCCTATCCGCACAAGATCCTCGATCCGGGAAACGATGCGCAGGCCAGGGCGCTGTGCGATCACTACCAGCCGGCGCGGGGAGATTTCCCGCTCGTGGTCTGCCCGGACGGCGGCGTCCGGAAGAACCCGTCGAACATCGAGCTCAGCCGCGCGCTGGGCATGTTGCCCGAGCTCCCGGCGGACAGGGTGTGGGACGTGATCGTCGTCGGCGCCGGCCCGGCCGGCCTCGCAGCCTCCGTGTACGCCGGCTCGGAAGGACTGTCCGTGCTGGTGCTGGACCAGCTCGCGTATGGCGGGCAGGCAGCCGCCAGCGCCCGCATCGAGAACTACCTGGGGTTCCCGACCGGGATCTCGGGTGGCGCACTGGCCGGCCGCGCCTATGTGCAGGCCATGAAATTCGGCGTCGAGGTGGTCATACCGGCGGCGGCGGCGAGGCTGATCTGCGATACGGCGCCCCTGGAAGTGGCGCTGAGCGACAGCAGGCGGGTCAGGGCGCACAGCGTCGTGCTGGCGTGCGGCGCACGCTACCGCAGGCCCTCGCTGGCGAACCTCAAGCAATTCGAGGGACGCGGCGTCTATTACTGGGCCTCGCACATCGAAGCCAGCCTGTGCATGGGGGAAGAAGTCATCCTCGTCGGCGGCGGCAATTCGGCGGGGCAGGGCGCCGTGTTTCTGTCCGAACATGCCTCCCGGGTGCACATGGTGGTCCGCGGCGAAGGCCTGAAGGCGACCATGTCCAGGTATCTGGTCGATCGCATCATGGCGGCCCCCAACATCGAACTGCATACGCACACGGAGATCGTGGCGCTGGAAGGCGATGAAGAGGGCCTGCGACAGGTCAGGCTGCGTAACAAGCGCAGCGGCGCCGAAGAAGATCGCGACGTGCGCCGGGTCTTCCTGTTCATCGGCGCCGATCCGAACACCGACTGGCTCGACGACTGCGAGGTGGAAGTCGATGACAAAGGTTTCATCCTTACGGGAAATGCCGTCACCACGCCCGCATCCCACAGCTGCGCCGGGGGCGGCCCGGCGCTGTCGTCCGGCGCACCGCGGCCGCGCGCTGCGCTGGAGACGAGTGTGCCGGGCGTGTTCGCGATCGGCGACGTGAGAGCGGGCTCGACCAAACGGGTGGCGGCGAGTGTCGGGGAGGGAGCACAGGTGGTGCCTCAGCTTCACGGCTTCCTTGCCAAGCTGCCGGTGTCCGCTTGAATATAAGGAATGCGGAATAACTTATTGCGAATTGGAATATAAATGATGGGCAGAATTTTTTAATAGCATTTAATGCCTGAGCAAACAAGACGTTGTCCTGATGGGACAACAAAAAAATATCATCCGAAATAAGTAGGTAAATCCTGCAAAGGCCTGTATCTTAGATCGCGCACTACATCAAGACGCCGTCATTGCTGGTATCTCTCCCGTCTAGCCCTCTGGGCATTCCTGTTTGATTCCCTGGTCGCATCCTTCTTGTTGCACGTGCACACGGGCGATTTTGCCCATAACACACTTAAGGTTACGTATATGACTACTCAAACTGGCACCGTCAAATGGTTCAACGATTCCAAGGGCTTCGGCTTCATCACACCTGACGGTGGTGGCAGCGATCTGTTTGCGCATTTCAAGGATATCCAGAGCGAAGGCTTCAAGAGCCTCGCCGAAAACCAGCGTGTCTCGTTCGAGCGCGCCAGCAGCCCGAAGGGCGACAAGGCAAGCAATATCCGCGCAATCTGAGCGGGTGGTCCGGACGCCGGACTGTTTCGCACGGATTGGTCAGGCATCGAGAGAGGCCTTTCCGCGATCGCGATGACCCTGTCGTCGAAAAGCCCGCATGAGCGGGCTTTTGCTTTTTGTGGCGTACGGACCGACTGCACTTCCCCCGGTGTCAGAATAGTTGTCGCGTCACCTGATGAAGTAAAACGATATCGGGGACGGGCAAGAGAGATCGTGTGAAGCAGTATTCAGCAGAA
>NZ_KB908198.1 GCF_000382345.1 Massilia niastensis DSM 21313 | reverse complement strand
GTCAACAAGCGCTCGATGGCTTCCGGTTACGCCGGCCTGGACAACGACCTGTTCTACCAGCCCAACACGATGATGGTCTTCGGCGACGCCAAGAAGGTCATCGAGTCCATGGTCAAAGCCGTCGACTAAATAGGGTCAGAGCGACTAAATAGGGTCAGAGTCGAGGCGATCGACTAGCATCATGACAGCACATCTCCATGCTCATCGGGAGCACGGACCGCGCGAAGCAAGGGAGTACGACGTGGTCATCGTCGGTGGCGGTCCGGCCGGCCTGGCGGCGGCGATCCGCATCAAGCAGCTGGCGTTGGAAAAGGGGTGGGAGATCTCCGTGCTGGTGCTGGAAAAGGGCGCCGAACTGGGGGGCGCACATCGTGTCCGGCGCGGTGATGGACCCGCGCGCGCTGACCGAGCTGCTGCCGGACTGGAAGGAGGGGGCGCGCCGCTGAACACGCCCGTCACGGAAGACCGGGTGCTGTTCCTGAGCGCGACCAGGGCGTACAGGAGCCCGAACTTCATGCTGCCGAAGTGCTTCGGGAACCATGGCAACTACGTGATCTCGCTGGATAATGTCGTGCGCTGGCTGGGCCAGCAGGCGGAAAAGCCTGGGCGTGGAGATCTTCCCGTGCTTTGCCGATCGACGTCAACCTGTCGCAGTTCGCGGGACCGGAACAGCGCTACTGTCCGGGCGGGGTCTACGAATTCGTGAAGAACGACGACGGCCAGGATCGCCTGCAGATCAATGCCCAGAACTGCCTGCACTGCAAGACCTGCGACATCAAGGATCCGGGCCGGAACATCGTGTGGGTGACGCCGGAAGACGGGGGCGGGCCGAATTACCCGAACCTGTGAATGGCGTCGTTGGAAGGCCGTCTCACGACGGCCCTTTTTGTTGTGTCAATCGATCAGCCGGTGCGTCTGTGCCTGTCCTGGTATTGGCTTGCCGGGATCGGCGTGCACTGCCAGCTGCCGGCCTTGATACACGCGATGCAGCGTGGCGTCAGCCCATCGCGGCTGGAGGACATGGGGGCGAAGAATTCACAGTCCGCGGGCCAGAAGTCGCCGCATGAGCGGCACCGCTTTTCTATGCCAAGCTCCGTCACTGCCTTGAATGGTGAGTCAATCGACATGTGGCGCCATCCTTTCACCGGATTGTGGCCGGGCCGCGCACTGCGGCCCGGGTAGTCCATATTACAAGCGTTCGAAGATCGCTGCGATGCCCTGGCCGCCGCCGATGCACATCGTGGCCAGCGCGTAGCGCCCGCCGATGCGGTGCAGCTCATGGATGGCCTTGGTCGCGATGATGGCGCCGGTGGCGCCCACCGGGTGGCCCAGCGAGATGCCCGAGCCGTTCGGATTCACCCTGGCCGGATCGAAGCCCAGTTCCTTCGACACCGCGCAGGCCTGGGCCGCAAAGGCTTCGTTCGATTCGATGACGTCGAGGTCGGCGACCGTCAGGCCGGCCTTCTGGAGCGCGAGGCGGGTGGCCGGCACCGGGCCGATGCCCATGTAGAGCGGCTCGACGCCGGCGTGGGCATAAGCCACCAGGCGCGCCAGCGGCTTGAGACCCAGTTGAGCGGCGCGGCCCGCCTCGGCCAGCACCAGCGCCGCCGCACCGTCGTTCAGGCCGGAAGCGTTGCCCACGGTGACCATCCCATCCTTCTTGAACACGGCCTTCATCCCGGCCAGTTGCCCGGCTGTCACCTCGGCGCGCACATGCTCGTCGGTGTCGAACAGGACGGTTCCCTTGCGCGACGCGATTTCCACTGCTGCGATCTGCTCGCGGAAATAGCCCTGTGCGATCGCATGCGCGGCACGGCGCTGGCTTTCGAGCGCCAGTTCGTCCTGCATGGCGCGGGTGATGCCGTAACGCTGCGCCACGTTCTCGGCGGTGATGCCCATGTGGACCTTTTCCCACGGGTCGTGCAGGATGCCGCTCATGTAGTCGACCACCTGGGCGTCGCCCATGCGCGCGCCCCAGCGCGCCGCCGGCAGCAGGTAGGCGCCGCGGCTCATCGATTCGGCGCCGCCGCCGATCGCGATGTCGGTATCTCCCAGCAGGATGGCCTGGGCCGCCGAGACGACCGCCTGCAGGCCGGAGCCGCACAGGCGGTTGACGTTGAAGGCCGGGGTTTCCTGGGGAATGCCCGCGTCGATCGCCGCGACCCGGCTCAGGTAGGCGTCGCGCGGCTCGGTCGGCACCACATTCCCCATCACGACGTGGCCGACGTCTTCCGGCTTCACGCCGGAGCGCTCCAGCGCCGCCTTGACGGCGGTGGTGGCCAGCTGCGACAGCGGCACGTCCTTCAGTGCGCCCCCGAAGCTGCCGATGGCGGTGCGGGCGGCGCCCACGATGACGATCTCACGTTGTTTCATTGTTGTCCCTCGTTTGGTTGATGTGTTTACATGCTGCGGCGGTACTGGCCGCCGACTTCGAACAGGGCATGGCTGATCTGGCCCAGCGAGCAGACGCGCACGGCGTCCATCAGCCTCGCGAAGACGTTCTCGTCGGCGATGACGGCCTGCTTCAGGGTGGCCAGCATCGCCGGCGCCTGGTCGGCGTGGCGCTGCTGGAAGTCGGCCAGGCGCGTGAGTTGCGACTGCTTTTCCTCGTCGCTGGAGCGCGCCAGCTCGATGATCTGGGGCGCTCCGTCGGCCTTCGGGTTGCGGAAGGTATTGACGCCGATGATAGGCAGGGTGCCGTCGTGCTTCTGGTGCTCGTACAGCATCGACTCTTCCTGGATCTTGCCGCGCT
>NZ_KB908197.1 GCF_000382345.1 Massilia niastensis DSM 21313 | reverse complement strand
ATGATAGTGCTGCAACCAGTGTGAAAGTAGGTTATCGTCAGGCTAGTTATAAGAAAAACCCCACCAGGTGATCCTGGTGGGGTTTTTTGCTTTCTAAATAGAAAAGAAAAAGCCCGCTAAACATCACTAGCGGGCTTTCTATTTCAGGGCATCGCCATTCTGGAGATCTCTCCGGGCGCTGCCTTCATCCTTCAAATCCTCATCCAGCGCTATCGTTCAGGTTCTTGCGCAGATTCACCAGCTGCCCACGCAAGGCCGTCACCTCTTCCAGAGAACACTGGGTCGCGCACTGAACGGCAGGCATCACGGAGGCGGCATCCTTCCTGAGCGCCTTGCCCTGGTCGGTCAGGCTGATGATCACCTGACGCTCGTCGCTGCGCGCCCGCGCACGCTGCACCAGGCCCTGGTTTTCCATGCGCTTGAGCAGCGGCGTCAGGGTGGCGGAATCCAGGAACAGGCGCTCGCCGATATCCGAGACCGTTTGCTGGTCCTGTTGCCACAGCACCATCATGACCAGGTATTGGGGATAGGTCAGCCCAAGCTTGGGCAGCAGGCCACGGTAGACGCGCATCATGGCCAGCGAAGTGGAATACAGCGCGAAGCACAACTGGTCGTCGAGCTCGGGTGTGGCTTCAGCCATCGAGGGAGTGTTCGGTTTCATGCTCCCAATATAGGTCGCGCACTAGCTAATTGCAAGCGATGTTTGCCGTCCCTGTCCACTAGCCATAAGTCTGAGAAACAGGCGACGCGCGACATATGCGGGCAGCGCAAGGACTGCCCGTGCGTGCTCAGCCCGGGAAGTAGGTCGGATCGCGCATGACGAAGATGCGCACGCCTTCCACCTGCACGTCATCGGGAGCGATCGTCGACAGGTCGAGCACGGCTTCGCGGGTGCGGGTATTGAAATTCCAGTCGAACTGCTTGCCGTTGACTTCGAAATGCACGGTCTCGCCGTCATGGACATGGATACCGCGGGCGCCGGGCTTGACGACGATATGACGGCCGGGTGCGCCGGCATCGGCACGGGTGCCGTAATCGGACGGCGCCGGCGCAACGCCGTCGCCCGCATAGGCACTGGCAGAGAGGGCAAGGGACAGGAGCAGGGCGGTCGCTTTCATCATCATTCCTTTCAGTTGGGTAGGCAGCACTACGGCTGCATGGAATGAGCTTAGTCCCCGCGTCCTGACCGGAAGATGACGCCATCATTACAATGATGTAATCCGCAGGCAGTGCAAAACCCAGCACAATGGCGGCGAGGAGGTGGCGCATGCGCATATTGATCGTGGAGGATGAGCCGAAGACCGGCGACTACCTGCTCAAGGGACTGCAGGAGTCGGGATTCGCAGTCGACCTGGCGCGCAACGGTGCGGACGGCCTGCACCTGGCGCTCGAAACGGAGTACGAACTGGTCGTGCTCGACGTGATGCTGCCGCAGATGGACGGCTGGACCGTGCTGCGCAGGCTACGCGAGCGCAAGGACACGCCGGTGCTGTTCCTCACCGCGCGCGACGACGTGCCTGACCGCGTGCGCGGACTGGAGCTCGGCGCCGACGACTACCTGGTCAAGCCCTTCGCGTTCGCCGAACTGCTGGCCCGGATCCGCACCCTGCTGCGCCGCGGCCCCGTGCGCGAGGCTGAATTCATCCGCCTGGCGGACCTGGAAATCGACGTGCTGCGTCACCGCGTGACGCGCGCCGGCCAGCGGCTCGAGCTCACCCCGAAGGAATTCGCGCTGCTGCACCTGCTGGCCAAGCGGCCCGGCGAAGTGCTGTCGCGCTCCCTGATCGCCTCCCAGGTCTGGGACATGAACTTCGACTCCGATACCAATGTGGTCGATGTCGCCATCCGGCGCCTGCGCGCGAAGATCGACGACCCGTGGCCGGTCAAGCTGGTGCACACGGTGCGCGGGATGGGCTATGTGGTGGAGCTGCGCGAGTGAAGCGGCGCAAACCTCTCCCGATCGCGCTGCGTCTCGCACTGCTGTTCTCGGCCATCGCCGTGATGGTCTTCGTGGGCGTGGGCGCCTACCTGTACCAGGCCCTGGCCGCGCAGCTGCTCCAGCACGACGACGCCGAACTGCTGCACCGCTATGCCGGCACTCTGGTGATCGCGGTGGCCGTGGGCGCCGGGTTGGCCACCGTGTTGGGTTTCGTGATCGTACGGCGGGGCTTGCGCCCGCTCCACGACGTCATCTCCAAGGCCAACGACATCAGTGCGCATCGCCTGAAGACCCGGCTGTCGGTCGACGCCGTCCCGGCCGAACTGCGCGAGGCGGGTGTCGCCCTGAACGCCATGCTCGACCGTCTGGAGGAGGGCGTACAGCGCCTGTCCGGCTTTGCCGCCGACCTGGCGCACGACATGCGCACCCCGATAAACAACCTGATGGTCGAGACCCAGGTCGCGCTCTCGCGCCCGCGCAACGTCGAGGAATACCAGGCGCTGCTGGCGTCCAATCTCGAAGAGTACGACAGGCTGTCCCGCATGATCGAGAACACGCTGTTCCTTGCCCGCGCCGATAACGCCCAGGTGCGGCTGGATCGAGAGATGCTGGATGCGCATGCGGAGCTCCAGCGTATCCGCGACTACTTCGAGATCCTGGCGGAAGAGGCGGGGGTGGTCCTGGAACTGGCGCCCGCGGAACCTGGCGGCAGTCAGGTATATGCCGAGCCGATCCTGTTCCAGCGCGCGGTCAGCAACCTGATGTCGAACGCCATCGCCCACACGCCGGAGGGAGGTCGGGTCAGCCTGGCGGTTGCCTCCGCCGCCCCTCCGGGAGCGGAGTCCGAGACCGTGATCACCATCAGCAATACCGGCGCGGGCATTCCGTCCGATCGGCTGGAGCGCATCTTCGACCGCTATTACCGGGGCGACGAGACCCGTTTCGCCTGTGGCTATTCCACCGGACTGGGCCTGGCAATCGTGCGCGCGATCATGAACCTGCACGCCGGCAGCGTCGCGGCCGATAGCCAGCCCGGCAGGCTTACCACGTTCACCTTGCGTTTTCCCCTGGTTCCCGAGCGCGTGGCGGGGCAGCGGAGGATAGTCTGATTCGCTACGTCGCACGCATGATTCAGGCCGTCCGTTAGTTACTCGGATATATACAGATCCTTGAATCTGCGGCGGCGAAACAACATTGTTGTTGAGCTCTTGCGTTAACCCCGAACGGTTTGCTATGATTCGCCTCCGCTTCGGTAACGACCGAAAACGTCAGCAAAATCAATTGGTTGCGCTGGCAAGGTCCGTAGAGAAATCTGCGGCGAAGCAAAAAGGGACTTGACGAAAAACGCTGAACACCGCATACTCTCGTTCCTCTGCTGCTGACGAACAAAACGATTCGCACAACGCAGCAAGG
>NZ_KB908196.1 GCF_000382345.1 Massilia niastensis DSM 21313 | reverse complement strand
GAAGCGGATGGCCTATGGCTACCGGGATAGCGACTTCTTTTTCCTCAAGATCAAAGCCGCGTTTCCCGGAAATCCGTGATGAACCTTTTTTTTTGCCAACTCTCGAGCGGGATGGGCCTCGGAGACGATGCGCAGGAGCGACAGCGAGGCCAACGCCATGATTGACAAGGCCGTCGGCTCGCCGACGGCTACCTTGCCCGCAAGGGATGTCAGTCGGCGAAGGCGCCGGCCTTCTTGTAGATCGGTCCCCACTTGTCGATTTCCGCCTTCAGGTGCGCGCGCAGCCCTTCGGGAGTGGCTTTGTCGGAAGAGACTGGCTCAGCGCCAAGGTCGGCGAACTTGCTCTTGACCTGAGGATCCTTCAAGGCTTCCTGCAGCGCGGCGTCCAGTTTGTCGATCACAGGCTTGGGCGTGCCCTTGGGCGCATACAGGCCGTGCCAGACATACATCTCGAAACCGGGAATGCCTTGTTCGGCCAGCGTAGGGACGTTCGGCAGCGAGGCGACGCGCGCCTTGGTGGTCGCACCGTAGACCTTCACCTTGCCTGTCCGGATCTGCGAGGTGGTCGAGGTGGTCTGGTCGCACAGCAGATCGATCTGGCCCCCGAGCAGGTCATTCATCGCTGGAGCGGTGCCCTTGTAGGGTACGGTGGTGATGTCGGTGCCGAGCGCACTCAGGAAAAGCATGCCGCACTGATGCGAGACCGCGCCCAGGCCCGCGTTGCCCATCGTGACAGCGGTCTTGTTCGCCTTGATATAGGCCAGAAGTTCGGGCAAGGTCTTCGGTGGCAGGTCCTTGCGGGCGACCAGCACCATTGGCACGTCGGCGACCTGTCCGATGTACTCGAAGTCGGTCATCGGATTGAAGGTGAGCTTGCGGTATAGCGCGGGACTGGTCGCCATGCCGTTGTGATGAAGAAGAATGGTATAGCCATCCGGAGCCGCCCGCGCGACCTTGCCCGCAGCCAGCGTGCCGCCTGCGCCGGTGGCGTTCTCGACGATGACGGTCTGCTTGAGCGACTTCGACATGCTCTGGCCAAGGATGCGGGCAATCACGTCGGTCGGGCCGCCGGCGGAGAAGGGAATCACCAGGGTGATCGTTTTGTCCGGAAAGTCGGCGGCCAGCACGGCGGTGGAAGCCACCAGCGTAAATCCAGCGGTAATCAGTTTCTTCAACATCATTGTCTCCTTAACTGGTTGGTGCGGGTGTAGCCCGCTTGTGTATAACCCATCCTAAGAGCTTATGGAAGCCGATGTGAAATAGCTTTTTTTGATACCAGCATCAGGGAACGACATAACTTCGGATCAGCGACCGATCCAGGCCGCGCCCGGCCAGGCCTTCTCCAGCACCATCTCCTTCATCAGCCCGACCAACTCCGCGGCGGCGGCGACGCTCGCCGGCGAAGGCCTGCGCGTAGCGGCACGCGCGAGCACGATACGGCGCGACAGGTCGGGCGTGCCGACCGGCGCACCGGAGAGGCTGCCTTGCTGGAACTCGTCCAGGACAGCGGAACTGGGAAGAATGGTATAGCCGAAGCCCTTGGCCACCAGCGACTTCTGCAAGTCCAGTGCGTTGGTTTCCGCCACGAGCTTGACACTGATTCCCGCCACCGCCAGCGCGTGCTCGATGATGCTGCGCAGTCCATGCGGTGCATTCGGCAACACCATCGGCCGATCCTTCAGCGCTTTCAGCGGAAATGGCGTGTCGGCGACGAGCTCTCCCGGGGGGCCAATGACGTAGAGCCGCTCGTCCAGCAAGGCCTCGACCTGCATGCCCTGCGACGAGCGGGTGTCGTACAGCAGCGCCAGTTCCACTTCGCCGGCTTCCAGCCACTGCACCACATTGCCCGCATAGCCGACATTGACGCTGACCGTCAAGGCGGGGTACTTCGCGTGGAGCCGCGCCACCAGTTCGGCCGCCAGCAACCTGCTGGTACTGGCCAGCAGGCCGATCACCAGCCGTCCGGAGACAGTATTGGACGCCGGACCGATTTCGGCCCGCCCCTTGTCCAGCTCGCGCAGCGCGCGACGTCCGTACTCGGCCATGGTGCGCCCGGCGTCGGTCAGCACCATGCCATGGCGCTCCCGTTCGAACAGCGGCACGCCGCATTCTTCCTCCAGCATGCGGATATGCCTCGACACCGCCGGCTGCACGAGATGGAGCAGTTCGCCTGCCTTGGTGGCACTGCCGGTCTCGGCAATCGCAATCAGTGTACGGATCTGCTTGATGTCCATGGTAGGCAAGGAAGAAGTGGTATCAAGATATTTTATCCCAGCCGCGGATGGAATTCGCTTTCCTGATGGATCTACCCATGATGAACCGTGATGCTGGAATCATTTTTTTCTATTTCTACATTCGAACCATTGAATTCTATGATGAAGCATCCTCTCTCGCTTCGAGGGACCCTCAGCGGCACGATCCAACAACTAACGGCGAGCGACGCTCGATTGACGATGATTGACGATGATTTCGATGCAGGCCTGCTCCAGCAATGGGTAGGAAAGACCGAAGTGCTGCACGATGTGGTGCGCCCGGAAACCGCGGCGGCGCTGGCCGCCACGCTGGATTACCCGGACGCTCCACGGGCAGGGGAGCCACTGCCTCCGCTCTGGCACTGGACCAATTTCTACGCCATCGCGCAGCAGTCGCAGCTGGGCGAAGACGGTCACCCGAAGCGCGGAGGATTCCTCCCGCCGGTGCCCCTGCCGCGACGGATGTGGGCCGGCGGCAGGTTCGTCTTCCACGCGCCGATTCCGGTCGGCTCCAGTGTGGCTCGCACCTCGACCATCCGCAGCGTCAGCGCCAAGGAGGGGAGTAGCGGCCGCCTGGTCTTCGTCACCGTCCGCCATGAGATCAGCCGGGACGGGCAGCTGGCCATCACCGAGGAGCACGACATCGTCTACCGCGGCATGCCGACGCCGGGCAGCGCGGCTCCCCCGCCCAAGCCCGCGCCCCTGAATCCGCGCTGGTCGCGCACCATTCATCCGGATCCGGTCCTGCTGTTCCGCTATTCGGCGCTGACCTTCAATGGCCATCGCATCCACTACGACCGGACCTATGTCACCGAAGTGGAAGGCTATCCCGGGCTGATCGTCCATGGCCCCTTGATCGCCACCCTGCTGGTCGACCTGGTGCGGCGCGAAGTGCCGGGCGTGGAGATTGCGGAATTCCGCTTCCGTGCAGTGTCCCCCCTGTTCGACATCGACGCGTTTTCCGTCTGCGGCGAGCCGGCGGCCGACGGCAAAACCATCAAGCTGTGGGCGCAGAACAGCCGTGGCGAGCTTGCCATGGAGGCGGAAGCGATCCTGCACGCCCCCCCCCTGTGCCAATATAACTTGAGACACCTACCCGATTAATTTAGAGTACAGCGGTAGGTTCCCAACATGCATAACCGAAAGCATCAAATCAGC
>NZ_KB908195.1 GCF_000382345.1 Massilia niastensis DSM 21313 | reverse complement strand
GCGATCTCGTCGAACGGGTTCATCGACATCTTGACATTGGCGAACTCCACGCCGCTGCCATCAAGTTTGACGCGGACCTTGACGTTGTAGTCGATCACGCGCTTGACGGGTACCAGGACTTTCATGTGCTATTCCTTCGCTTGTTGGTCGCGCGATTCACCACGCGATTCATCGAGTATCTGCTGCGCCCGCAGGATCACGGGCCGGTCGATCATCTTCCCATCCAGCGCCACGGCGGCGCCCTCGGAGCGCGCGGCGGCCTCCAGCACGCGCCTGGCCCACGCGAGCTCTTCCTCGCCGGGACTGAAGCAGCGATTCACCTCGGCCACCTGTTTCGGATGGATGCACAGCTTTGCGCCAAACCCCATCTGGCGTGCATGCATGGCGTCAGCGGTGAGCCTCGCGGCATCGCCGATCGAGGTACTGACGCCGTCGACCGGGGCGCCGATGCCGGCCAGGCGCGACACCAGGACCAGTTGCGAGCGGAAGAACAGCAATTCCTCGCGCTCCCCGCGGATCCCCAGGTCGAGCTGGAAGTCGATGGACCCGAACAGCAGGCGCTGGACCCTGGGCGCCTGTGCGATCGCATGCACATTGTTGAAGCCCGCCGCGCTTTCGATCAAGGGCAGGACGGCGGCGGCCCCCGCCTCGCGCACTCGCGCGATGTCGCCGATCTTCTCGGCCTTCGACAGGATGACGCCGCTTACCCCGGGCGAGCCGCACAGCCCCAGGTCCCCGTCAAACCACTCGGTGTCCGCACCATTGATCCGGATGAGCACCGGATGGTCCGCCGACAGCCAGGCCGCCAGTGCGGCCCGCGCGGCCGCTTTCTCGGAAAACGGTACCGCGTCTTCCAGGTCGATGATCACGGCATCGGCGCCGGACTTGTACGCCTTCTCGAACATTTCCGGGCGGTTGCCCGGAACGAATAGATAGGAACGAGGTAGCACGGTCTTCATCAGATGTCTCGCAATGGTCGGTGTCAAATGGCGCCCGCTTCGCGCAGCGCGCCCAGGTCTGCGCTGTCGTAGCCGAGCTGGCCCAGGATGGCATCGGTATGCTGGCCCAGTGCGGGCACCGCATCCATGCGCGCGGAATACGTGTTCGGTACGCCGGGCGGCAGCAGCGCCGGTATTTTTCCGTTGGGCGTATCGATCTCGGTCCAGCGCTCGCGGGCCTTCAACTGGGCGTGCCGCCACAGGTCGTGCATGTCGTTCATGTGCGCATTGGCGATCTGCGCGGCGTCCAGGCGTGCGATCACCTGTTCGGACGTGTGATGCGAGAACACCTCGACGATAATCGCGCGCAGTTCCTGGCGCGCCGCGGTGCGCGCGGAATTCGACGCAAAGCGCGGGTCTTTCGCCAATGCCGGCTGTTCCAGGACCTTGGCGCAGAACTGCTCCCACTCGCGTTCGTTCTGCAGGCCCAGCATGACGGTCTTGCCGTCGCCGACCGGGAAAGGACCGTAGGGATAAATGGTCGCATGGGCCGCCCCGGCGCGCGGCGGCGGCGCCGCGCCATCGATCGCGTAATAGAGCGGATAGCTCATCCACTCGGTCATGCTCTCCAGCATCGAGACGTCGATGTTGCAGCCTTCGCCGGTGCGTCCGCGCTGGATCAGGGCGGCCAGGACATTCGTGTAGGCGTACATGCCGGCCGCGATGTCCGCGATCGAGCAGCCGGCCTTCGCCGGGTCGTCGGGCGAGCCGGTGATCGAGAGGAAGCCCGATTCGCTCTGGATCAGCAAGTCGTAGGCCTTCTTGTCCCGGTAGGGGCCGTCGGCGCCATAACCGGAGATGTCGCACACGATCAGGCGCGGGAAGCGCTTCTTCAGGGCCTCGTAGGACAGGCCCAGGCGCGCCGCGGCGCCCGGCGCCAGGTTCTGCACCAGGACGTCGGCCCCGGCCAGCAGCTTCTCGAGGATCTCCCCTGCTTGCCCATGCTTGACGTCCAGGGTCAGGCTTTCCTTGGAGCGGTTGGTCCAGACAAAATGCGACGCCATTCCGCGGGCGCGTTCATCGTAAGCGCGGGCGAAATCGCCCACGCCGGGGCGCTCGACCTTGATGACACGCGCGCCGAGGTCGGCCAGCTGGCGGGTGCAGAACGGCGCGGCGATCGCGTGTTCCAACGTAATGACGGTGATGCCATCGAGGGGACGCATGGCGCTCTCCTAGAACGAACGGGGCATGCCGAGCACGTGCTCGCCGACATACGCCAGGATCAGGTTGGTCGAGATCGGCGCGACCTGGTACAGCCGGGTTTCGCGGAACTTGCGCTCGACATCGTATTCGGCGGCAAAGCCGAAGCCGCCATGGAACTGCAGGCAGGCGTTGGCCGCTTCCCACGAAGCATCGGCCGCCAGCATCTTGGCCATGTTGGCCTGGGCGCCGCAGGCCTTGTGGGCGTCGAACAATTCGCAGGCCTTGTAGCGCATCAGGTTCGCGGCCTCGACGTTGACGTAGGCCTTGGCGATCGGGAACTGGACGCCCTGGTTCTGGCCGATCGGGCGCCCGAACACGACGCGTTCGTTGACGTACTTGGTGACCTTGTCGATGAACCAGTAGCCGTCGCCGATGCACTCGGCGGCAATCAGGGTGCGCTCGGCATTCAGGCCATCGAGGATGTACTTGAAGCCCTTGCCCTCCTCGCCGATCAGGTTTTCGGCCGGGATCTCGAGGTTTTCGAAGAACAGCTCGTTGGTTTCGTGGTTCACCATGTTCAGGATCGGCTGCACGCTCAGGCCCTTGCCGATCGCCTCGCGCAAGTCGACGATGAAGATCGACATGCCTTCTGTTTTCTTGGTCACCTCGGCCAGGGGCGTGGTGCGCGCAAGCAGGATCATCAGGTCGGAATGCTGGACCCGCGAGATCCAGACTTTCTGGCCGTTGATTACGTACTTGTCGCCCTTGCGCACCGCAGTCGTCTTGACCTTGGTCGTGTCGGTGCCGGTGGTCGGCTCGGTCACCGCCATCGCCTGCAGGCGCAGTTCGCCGCTGGCGATCTTCGGCAGATAGAATTCCTTCTGGGCCTGCGAGCCATGCCGCAACAGGGTGCCCATGTTGTACATCTGGCCGTGGCAGGCGCCGGAATTGCCGCCCGAGCGGTTGATCTCCTCCATGATGACGGAGGCCTCCGTCAGGCCGAGTCCGGAACCGCCGTATTCCTGCGGGATCAGCGCCGCCATCCAGCCGGCCTTGGTCAGCGCATCCACGAAGGCTTCCGGATAGCCGCGCTCTTCGTCGACTTTCCTGAAGTAGTCCGCGGGGAATTCCTCGCACAGCGAGCGGACGGCGTCGCGAATATCCTGGTGGGATTGTTCTTGGTGAATCATGATCGGTCTCCTGGTGTTAGTTGGATTGGGGGCGGAACGTGTCAATGAATTTGAAACACCTGAATAAATCTATGAGAGTCTAAATCTCTGTTTTCAGGCAGCTTTTTTCTCCATCGTCGGTGGGTTT
>NZ_KB908194.1 GCF_000382345.1 Massilia niastensis DSM 21313 | reverse complement strand
AAGACCAGGTCTGGTTGAATCCGGAACGGATTCGGCCAGAAGCACTACAGCAAGTAGCTTGAGGTGACGCGACAACTACGTTGACAAACGCCGGTATCGTTCGGAGAATGTGTTGTTTATCAATGGCTTAAGAAGCCGTTTTGCGGGGAGGGACGTGCTGGATAGGCGATCCTTGACGGGAACTTCTTGTGGATTTCGATTTTGTCTAATTTTGATAAGAAGCAGGCTCGGGAATTAGGAATTGCCTTTGCCCGTGAAGTAGCTGAACTGACCGGCGAGACGCCATCCCGGCTTTATCAGTGGGGAAAGGATTTGGGATTGCCAGTACCTAAAGCGCGGCAGACGTTCTACTCGCACATGGAGCGGAATGACTGGATTAGGAGCAGCGTCGCCAGTACAACGGATTCATGCCGCTTGGGGAGTTACCCCATGAGCTGCCAGCTCCGCTTGCGGGTGGTGTCGCTCAAGGCTCAGTTTAGGCAGGACAAGCGGCAAGGAAAAACGCGCCAACTGGTTATCTTGTTGGGTTATGAAGTGTGCTCCGGCTTGCTCCACTTCCGCCTTTATCGCGGAACGGATTTCAGCGGCGATGCGAAAGACATGCCGCTCTGTAACCTGATTCCGGCAGCGACGGTCGCGGCGTTTGTGGATGAATGCGGTCGGATGGTCGGTTTGCCGATCCAGCAGGTCTTGTTCACACAAAAAATAATGGACATCGCGCCAGAAGCTGGCAAGGTGGCTTACTTATCCCTTTCGGCAGGAAAGACGCTGCTCAGGGGGCGTAAGGAAGAGGCTGGTGACAATGAACTGCTGTGCAGTTTTGATAGCAAGCGTACGTATAGAACGGTAAGTGGTGAGCATCCATTCTTGGCGTGGTGTGAGAACACCAACGCGACGGAAGTGGCCTCTGTTCTCTCAGACATGGTCAAGCAACACAACAAATCCGTCGCGTTGCCGCGCCTGGAGAAAGCTCGTCAGACTCTTGAGTCGATGATGAGGAGATCACACGATCAGGCACAATTGAGGCATGGCTCATCACCATTCGCAATGCCTATACCTGCATTTCTTCAGCGGATGATAAGGCATGACTACGTGCTGAATGACTTTTCCCTGCACAAAGTCCGTTTCTATAAACGCCCCTTCGAGGATTTCTTCGCGTTTCCCGGTGATCGGGGCAGGCTGGCTATGAAGGGTAAGCTTGGCGACACGGCGACATAGCGACACGCCCGACAGGCGGGAGCGCACGCTGTCGGCAATGTCGCCGTGTCGCCAGCGTTCATCAGGCCTCGATCAGGACGGTAGGTTTTTCCCTCTCCCTATATTGCTTCAGTATATGCGGTCAGGATTTTCTGTTGACTGCATATGCGGCCCCTGAATGTACCAGCAGCCCAGGGCGCTGCTGGTAACGTTCAGGATGATTGCTGGAGCAGCACACCTCGCGGAAGAATGCCCTCAGTAGATATAGCCGTAATCTCCCATCTCCGATCTGATCGCAGCTATGGCTATGAGATCAGGATTGGGCGAAGCCAGAATATCCGCAATGCGCAGGAACACGGTTTCCGATTGCAGGGAATTGCTGGTAACGTAGTCCTGCGATGACTGATAGCCGGCCAGTTCGATGCCGAGCATGTCCGAGTTGATCGGGATCGTCAGCGCAACGAAGTGATCGGAATTCAGGCTGGCGAGCGATGCCGCTAGACCGGAGATAACGACCACCACTGAATCGCTGATGAGCGTATCGACGGTTTCGGGCAGGTCATCATCCGCGTCACCCATGCTGTCGGTGTCGGTCAGTGCCACGCAGTATTCGGACTGCACGTTCTGGTAGTACAGCGCATTCCGATGGTAGGGCATAGGCGATAACGGCGACCAGTAGGAAATGATTTGGTCGTAGTTGGCGGGCAGGTTTTGTGCGCCTGAATAGATCACCCCCCGAAGGTTGGTCGGAAAGCTGACGTGCCGCCCGTAGCGGTCAGCGTCAGCGGGAGAGAGGGATAATGCGATCGCCGCATCCTTGGGTAGCGGCACATGGTGCAGGGCGTTGGTGTTGAGGTAGTAGCCTGGATGGTGGGTAAGATCGGTTGCGGGATCGTCGCTCAGACTGACCCGTTCGTAGTAGTCCAGATGTTGGATGGCGTTGACGGTTGCCATAGCCTCTGCGCTGATATAGATATTGGCCTGCATGGATTGGTACCCTTTATTCGTTGATAGTGAAGCCCTTGCGTAGCAGCTTGATCTTGTGGCGTTGCTCGACGGCGGGGCGATTGATCGTGAACAGGCTCAGGTCGCGATCATCGCCAATTCGGCTCACGCACTTGGAATTGATGGCGTGGCGGATTGCTGTTTCGCCGATAATGCTGTCGAAGTGGTACTCGCCAGCGCTGTAGCTGACGCGGTCCGCGTCGTACTGCGCTGCGTTGATGAATTTCGCTGTATCGGAAGGAAACTTGACCAAGATGAGATGGATGGTCTTCCCTGCCCGAGTGGACTTGCCGGTAAAGTAGCGTGGGTAGCTGGCCGGGGATGGTGATACATCCTTGAACGTAAAGGCGAAGTCGCGTTCCAGATTGTCGATAACGTCAGTGCTGGATGCGATAACGTCGATGTCCGAGAAATTGGAGTGCAGCCTCGGATTGATCAGATGCTTCGCGAATCCGCCGAACAGGTGCAGGTTTGGCTCGTTCATCAGGTACTCGGCAAGTCGCTCCGTGTCCTGCATCAGCTCGTAGCCTGTGCAGTCCACGATCGATAGGTAACGGCTCGATAAGCACAGTACTTTGGGAACAAACACGATGCCGCTGTGGCCGAAGCTAAGTTCTGCGAAGTCGAGTGGGAAGATGCTGAATAGGTTTTCGCGGAGCACAAGCCGTTGGCCAAGGCGGCGGTACAGCGCCAAATACTGCGGTTTTAGCGTGGCTATGTCGGAGGTGGGAAGCGCAGGCAAGACAAGCGAGTATTCGATGTGAAGCCCTTCCCACTCGTGCCGATAGTGCTGGATGGCGTCCAGTACATCGGCATCGAGCGAGATCGAGAAGTAATCTACAACGCCCCGAAGTTTGGCGATATGCTGCACCTCGCGGGTGATGATCCGAACCTTCAGGCCGTGATCCTTAATGATGCGGATCATCGACAGCAGTTGCTGGTAGTGCTCATCGAATCGATATAGAGGGTCGCCGCCGCCGCTAATTGTGATAAACGATTTATTACATTTATCCACGAAATTGCTGATTGCTTCTTTGGCCTGCATGCCATGCGGAAGAAAGGGGGATTCCCTCCAGCTGCAATGGCTGCATGCCTTGGCGCAGCCGAATCCTTTGGCGCGCCAGTTAACGAGTATCGAGAAGTTTGGTTTTGGTTGTCTCATGGAGGACTTTCGTAATCTGGCGCGGTCAGGGCGTTACGCTTTTTTTCGCGGCAGGGAGAGTGTTGTGCCGGTCGCTTCGTCCGGTCCGCCGTCGCCGACCGGAGTGCTATTGGCCTGGAGCGGCAGCGTGATCTGCTTGCCGGGTTCGGTCAGCAACTTCGCCTTCCAGGTCGCCATGTCGCCGTGTCGCACGTGCTGGGTTTCGGCATTCGGCGCAGCCGTAGCTAAGTAGTTACGAGAAATTTACTGTGAATTCTGTCCCGAAACCTTGCATCAGGGACCGGATTTCGTCGAGCAGCGCCGTGCCATTCATAGCGAC
>NZ_KB908193.1 GCF_000382345.1 Massilia niastensis DSM 21313 | reverse complement strand
GCTAGCATCGGAGCCGAAGGTTAACAGAGCCGCTACACGTTTACAACAGCCAAATGATCAAAGGCGGCTTAACTTAACCGCATTAGGGTCAGAGTTGAATTATTGGCCAATTGCCCGGCGGACAACTAGGGTCAGAGTCGAATTACTGTGAATAGTGAGAATGTTAATGAACAATTCGACTCTGACCCTAAAAGGCTGGCGTGAAAAAACCGCCGGCGTGTCACCACGGCGGCGGTGTTGAAGATGCAGCGCTTCGGATCAGGTGATCGGCGCCGGGTTGAACAGCGCCAGCGCGTTATGCAGCCTCTTCTGCTCGGCCCAGGTCTTGCGTCCGCTCGCCACGTCCAGCATCAGCTGGAACAGCTCCCAGCCCACGTCCGCGATGGTGGCGTCGCCGGTGGCGATGCGGCCGGCGTTGACGTCCATCAGGTCGTGCCAGCGGCGCGCCAGGTCGTCGCGCGTGGCCACCTTGATGACCGGGACCGCGGCCAGGCCGTAAGGCGTGCCGCGGCCGGTGGTGAAGATGTGCAGGTTCATGCCGGCCGCCAGTTGCAGGGTGCCGCACACGAAATCGCTGGCGGGGGTCGCCGCAAAGATCAGGCCCTTCTGCTTCACCTTCTCGCCCGGCGCGAGCACGCCCGAGATCGCGCTGCTGCCCGACTTGACGATCGAACCCATCGCCTTCTCGGTGATGTTGTTCAGTCCACCCTTCTTGTTGCCGGGCGTGGTGTTCGCGCTGCGGTCGACGCCGCCGCGCTGCAGGTAGGCGTCGTACCACGCCATCTCGCGGATCATCTCCTGCGCCACCTCGGCGTTGGCCGCACGCGAGGTGAGCTGGTCGATCCCGTCGCGGACCTCGGTGTTCTCCGAGAACATGACGGTGGCGCCGGCGCGCACCAGCAGGTCGGTGGCGTAGCCGACCGCCGGATTGGCGGTGACGCCGGAGAAGGCATCGCTGCCGCCGCATTGCACGCCGACCACCAGCTCGGAGGCACTGCAGGTTTCGCGGCGGCGCTGGTTCAGCACCTCCAGCCGCGTGCGCGCCATCGCCATGATCGACTCGATCATCGAATCGAAGCCGACGTGGGCCTCGTCCTGCAGCACCACCGTGTAGGAGCCGCCCTGCTGGATCGGGATGCTGCCCTCGGGCAGCAGGCGCGAAGGCTGCAGCTTTTCGCAGCCCAGGCTGACGACCATCGCCTGGCCGCCGAAGTTCGGATTGCGGGCGATGTTGCGCAGGGTGCGGATCGGGATCTCGGCGCCGGGCGCGTCGATCGCCACGCCGCAGCCGTAGATGTGCTCGATCGCGACCACGTCGTCGACGTAGGGATAGTCGGGCAGCAGCTCGGCGCGGATGCGCCGCACCGCATGGTCGACCACGCCGGCCACGCATTGCACGGTGGTCGAGATCGCGAGCAGGTTGCGGGTGCCGACGCTGCCATCGGCATTGCGGTAGCCTTCGAAGGTATAGCCTTCGAGGGGCTCGACCGGCGCCGCCTTGCGGGTGGCGATCGGCAGGTTGTCCAGGCTGCGCGCCTCCGGCATGCGCACCAGCGCTTCCTCGACCCAGGTGCCCTGGGCGATGTCGCTGGCGGCGTAGCCGATCACGACGTCGTAGCGGCGCACCGGCTCACCCTCGGGGATGTCGACCAGGGCGATCTTGTGCCCCTGCGGCACCGCATTCTTGAGCACGAATTCGCCCGGGAATTCGGTCCCCGCCGGGAGGCCGCCGTCGTTGACGACGATGGCCACGTTGTCGTTCGGATGGACGCGGATATAGTGAGGCTTCTGGGCGCCGGACTTCGGCGAAGAACAATTGCTCATGACGGTTCCTTATTTGCTGGAGACGACGTTCAGCGCGCCGACCGGTTTCGCACCGGAGCTGTCCGGTACAGGCTTCAGTTCGACACGCTTGATGTCGCCGACAATGAAGAGGTAGCAGAAGATCGCGACCGCGGCATTCGCGGCGACATACACCAGGGCGGCGGCGAACGAGCCGGTGACCGACAGGATATAGCCGATGACGATGGGCGTCGTGATGCCGGCGGTATTGCCGAAGGTATTGAACAGACCGCCGCTCAGGCCGGCAGCTTCCTTGGGAGAAGTATCCGCCACCACGGCCCAGCCCAGCGCACCGATGCCCTTGCCGAAGAATGCCAGCGACATGATGGCCACGACCATCCAGTCGGCGCTCACGTAATTGCAGATGATCATGCTCATGGCCATCAGCATGCCGCAGACGATCGGCGTCTTGCGTGCGGCCGACAGCGAGAAGCCGCCGCGGATCATGCGGTCCGAGATCAGGCCGCCCATGATGCCGCCGAGGAAGCCGGCGATCGCCGGCAAGGCGGCCACGAAGCCGGCCTTCAGGATCGTCATGCCGCGCTCGCTGACGAGATAGACAGGGAACCAGGTCAGGAAGAAATAGGTCAGCGTGTTGATGCAGTACTGGCCGATGTACACGCCCAGCAGCATCCGGTTACCCAGCAGTTGCTTGAGGATCGGCCAGGTGCTCGGCTGGCTGGCGGCCGGACGCTTCTCCTTGCTTTCCAGCTTGGTCAGGGCGCCGCCCGCCTCGATGTAGGCCAGCTCGGCCGCATTGATGCGCGGATGGTCTTTCGGCCCGTGGATCGTCTTCAGCCACACGAAGGCCACCACGATGCCGAGCGCGCCCATGACATAGAACACGCTTTGCCAGCCGTAGCTGTGCACCAGCCAGCCCATCAGCGGTGCGAACAGGACGGTGGCGAAATACTGCGCGGAATTGAAGATGGCCGCCGCCGTGCCCCGCTCCGCCGTCGGGAACCATGCCGCCGTCACGCGGCTGTTGGCCGGGAAGGAAGGCGCTTCGGCCGCGCCCACCGCGAAGCGCAGCGCGAACAGCAGCGCGACCGCGGCGGCGCCGGTGAAGAAGCCGACCGTGCCGACCAGCAGCGTGAACAGCGACCACAGGAAGATACTGAAGAAGTAAGTGACGCGCGAGCCGAAGCGGTCGAGCAGCCAGCCGCCCGGCAGCTGGGCCAGCACATACGACCAGGCGAACGCCGAGAAGACGAAGCCCATCTCCACGGTCGTCAGGCCGAGCATCTTCTTCAGCTCGGGACCCGCGATCGAGATCGTGGCGCGATCCGCATAGTTGATCGTGGTGATGAGGAACAACATTGCGAGGATAGTCCACCGGACGCGGGTGGCCTTGGCGCCGCCGGCGCTGGTGATGCTGTGCTGGGATTTCATCCTGTCTCCTGAGATACCTTGTGCCTTGCGCCGTGCACTCCTGGATGGCGGCGTGCGCCGCCAGTGTTCTTTTTTGGCCACGGAGCGTGTGAGTTAGTCGTCGGTCATCAGACAACATGCCTCATCATAGGCGAAGAAAAAATAAATAGCAAACAGGTTTTGGCACGAAGATATCGATCTTCGCCCTGCCGCAGGAACGGCCGCCGCACCGCTATATAGAAGGAATTCTTCGTGTGTCCGCCGCGGTGTCGGAAAGCTGCACGGTCTCGCTTGTAGTTGTTGCAGCACGCCGAAACATGTTGTACGATGACTGATAACTGCACTGAGCGACTTACCGCTCCCCAACGACGCCTACAACGGAGACACCATGTTTACGCCACAAGACCTCAAAGAGATCCTTTCCTCCGGCCTGCTGTCCTTCCCGGTCACCGACTTCGACGCCCAGGGCGACTTCGTCCCGACCGCCTACGC
>NZ_KB908192.1 GCF_000382345.1 Massilia niastensis DSM 21313 | reverse complement strand
GCGATCTCGTCGAACGGGTTCATCGACATCTTGACATTGGCGAACTCCACGCCGCTGCCATCAAGTTTGACGCGGACCTTGACGTTGTAGTCGATGACGCGTTTGACTGGGACTAGTACCTTCATTGCTGGTCTCCTTCATGTTCGAGGTTCGTTGCGGTCATGCCGACGTCGACAACAAGGGCGACGGCACCGTGCTGACTCCCTGTTCGCGTGCTGCGGCCAACTCGGCCACGCACGCACGCCGGAAGCCGTCGCGCTCTTTCAATCGCGCCCAGTAAAGGCGCACCGGTTCCGGAAATTCCGGTTCAAGTCCGAGGTAATCGGCGAGCAGCAGCGCGTAGCCGATCGAGATGTCCGCCATCGTGAAACGGCCTGCACACATGGTGCTCTGCCGTTCCAGGATGGGCCCCAGCGTCTTCAGCCTGCCGAGGAACCAGCGGCGGTAGTCCGCCGCCGCCTGCGGAAGACGGCGCTCCGCGGTCTCGAAGCGCTCGTAGCGCAGGACGATGGTCTGGGGGAAGGTCAGTGTCGCTTCGCCGAAATGCAGCCAGTTCAGGAATGCCCCGAAATCGGGTTCGTCCGGATCGACGACCAGCGGAGAAGGGCCGTACGCCGTTCCGAGGTAGTGGCAGATCGCCGCGGACTCGGTCATCCGCACATCGCCGTCGATGAACGCCGGCACCGTGCCAAGTGGATTAATGCTCAGGAAGTCCCTGTCCGTCACACGGGGCGGGAAGGCCAGCATCTTCAGCCGATAGTCCACCCGGAGTTCCTCGAGCGCCCACAAGGGCCGGAACGAGCGGGCGGCGACACAGTGGTAGAGAACCCGCATCAGCGCTCCTTCGGTGCGAGCGCCTGGCGCCTGGCCGCGATCGCATTGCCGGCACGGCTGGCCGCCCTGCGCCCCAGTTGCTGCGAGATGAACTGGCCGGCATCGACGACCTGGTCCAGGTCGACACCGGTATGGATGCCGAGCCCTTCGAGCAGGTACACGACGTCCTCGGTCGCCACATTGCCCGTCGCACCTTTGGCGTAGGGGCAGCCGCCCAGCCCCGCCACCGAGGAATGGAAGATCGACACGCCGGCCTCCAGCGCTGCGTAGATATTGACCAGGGCCTGGCCATGGGTGTCGTGGAAATGGCCGGACAGCTGGCCAAGCGGGTAGTCCCTGGCCACCGTCTCGTAGACGGCGCGGATCTTGCCCGGGGTGCCGACGCCGATGGTGTCGGCGATGTCGATCTCGTCGCAGCCGAGATCGCGCATGCGGCGCACCACGTCGGCCACGTCGCCGGGCAGCACCTCGCCCTGGTAGGGACAGCCGAAGGAGCAGCTGATGCTGCCCCTCAGCCGGACCCCGTGTTCCCTGGCGGCCCGGGCCACATCGCGGAAGCGCTCGATCGAGTCGGCGATCGAGCAGTTGATATTCCGCTGCGAGAAGACCTCGGACGCCGAGCCGAAGATCACGACTTCGTCAGCCCGTGCCGCCAGCGCCGCCTCGAACCCTTTCATGTTGGGCGCGAGTGCGGAGTAGAGGACGCCGGGACGGCGCCGGATCTTTTCCATCACCTCGCTGGACGTCGCCATTTGCGGCACCCACTTCGGCGAGACGAAGGACGCGGCTTCGACATTCGGCAGGCCCGCCGCGGCGAGGCGCTCGACCAGTTCGACCTTGGCCTCGATCGCGACCGTTTCCTTCTCGTTCTGCAGTCCGTCGCGCGGACCGACTTCGACCAGTTTCACATGTGTCGGCAAGCTCATGACATTCCTTTCAGGCGGCCTTGAAGGCCAGCAGCTGCACGCCTTCGGACACCTGGTCGCCCACGGCGTACAGGAGTTCCTCGACGGTGCCGCCCGCCGGCGCGGCGATCGTGTGTTCCATCTTCATCGCTTCCATGATCAGCAAAGGCGCGCCTTTCTCGACGACCGCGCCTTTCTCCGTCAACAGCGCAACGATCTTGCCCGGCATCGGCGCGGTGAGACGTCCGCCTTCGGCCTCGAGCTCGCCGGCATGGGCCAGCGGATCGCCATGGTGCAGCGTGACATGCCGTCCGCCGGTGAAGACGTGGACCGTCTCGCCTTCGCGCACGACATTGCCGCGCACGACCGCGTCGTCCAGCCTGAGCGTGAATTGCGTGTCCTCGCGTCCGACCAGCGCGACCGAGGCGCGCTGTCCGCCCGCCTGCAGGCTCCATCCCTGCCGCTGATACCCGAGCTCCACGACCTGGGAACCCGCTTCGTCGCTGAATGCGAGGCGGCGGACCAGCGTGCCGTTCATCCGCCAGCCGCCCGTGCCTGCCCAGGGATCGCCACCACCCGGATGGCCTTCGCCGTCCAGCAGCGCAGCGGCGGCCAGGGCCAGCGCCGGCAGGGCGGTGGCCTGGGCCGGCGGGAAGAGGGCGTCGCGGTGGCGTTCGATCAGGCCGGTGTCGAGGTCGGCCCGGGAGTAGGGGGCGCTTTCCACCAGCCGCTTGAGGAAGGCGACATTGGTCGCCAGCCCGACCAGCTGGTATTCCGCCAGTGCCTGCGACATGCGGGCCAGCGCTTCGTCCCGGTCGCGTCCCCAGACGATCAGCTTCGCGATCATCGGATCGTAGAACGGGGAGATGGCGTCGCCTTCGCGCACGCCCGAGTCGATGCGCACCGCGGCGGGATCCGCGGCGCCGGCGCCCGCGCCCGGTTCGAAGTGGGCTGCGGCGGGCGTGCGCAGGCGGCGCACGGTGCCGATCGAGGGCAGGAAGCCTTTTTCCGGATTCTCCGCATAGATGCGCGCTTCCAGCGCATGGCCATGGATGCTCAGCTCATCCTGGCGCAGCGGCAGCGGCTCGCCGGCGGCGACCCGCAACTGCCATTCCACCAGGTCGGTACCGGTGATCATCTCGGTGACCGGGTGCTCCACCTGCAGGCGGGTATTCATCTCCATGAAGTAGAAGCTGCCGTCCTGGTTGGCGATGAACTCGACGGTGCCGGCGCCGACATAGCCGACCGCCCTGGCGGCCGCCACCGCGGCCTGTCCCATCGAGCGGCGCCGGGTTTCGGACATGCCGGGCGCAGGCGCCTCTTCCAGCACCTTCTGGTGCCGGCGCTGCACCGAGCAGTCGCGTTCGTACAGGTAGACGCAATTGCCGTGGGTGTCGGCGAACACCTGGATCTCGATATGGCGCGGCCGGATCAGGTATTTTTCCACCAGCACGCGGTCGTCGCCGAAGCTGTTGATCGCCTCGCGCTTGCAGGACTTCAGCGCGGCCTCGAAGTCCTCGCTGCGCTCGACGATGCGCATGCCCTTGCCGCCGCCGCCAGCGCTGGCCTTCAGCAGCACCGGGTAGCCGATCGCGTCGGCCTGGCCGCGCAGGAAGTCCGCATCCTGGTTCTCGCCGTGATAGCCGGGCACCAGGGGCACGTCGGCCGATTCCATCAGCGCCTTCGCGGCCGACTTCGATCCCATGGCGCGGATGGCCGAGGCGGGAGGGCCGATGAAGACCAGTCCGGCCCTGGCGCAGCTGTCGGCGAACTCCTCGTTCTCCGACAGGAAGCCGTAGCCCGGATGGATGGCCTGGGCGCCGGTCGCGAGGGCCGCCTGGATGATCTTCTCGTAGCGCAGGTAGCTTTCCTTCGACGGCGCGGGACCGATGGCCAGCGCCTCGTCGCAGACCGCCACGTGCTTGGCGCCGGCATCCGCATCGGAATACACGGCGACCGTCTTGATGCCGAGGCGGCGCGCGGTGGCGGCGACCCGACAGGCGATTTCACCGCGGTTGGCGATCAGGATTTTCTGGAACACTTGACTCTCCTTGGGTTCTATTGCGAGCACGATTACATGCGGAACACGCCGAACTTCGTGTCTTCGATCGGCCTGTTGAGCGCCGCCGACAGTCCCAGGCCCAGCACCATGCGGGTGTCGGCCGGAT
>NZ_KB908191.1 GCF_000382345.1 Massilia niastensis DSM 21313 | reverse complement strand
GTTGGCCAGGCCTTGCAGCCATGCCTTCGATTCACCCCATGCCATCGTCAATCCTCCCCTTGAATGTCGCTGTAATCCGCGTAGTTGTAGTTCTCCTCGTAATGGCGCGGCTCATAGCCGACGCCTTCCGGGGTCGGCTCCGCGGGACGCGGGAGCACCTGTTGCTGGAACAGGAGGTTCATGAACATCATCATCGGCTTCGGCTTGAGCACCAGCGCGCGCGCCGGCTTGTGCGGATCCTTGTTGAAGTGCTGGTGCACGCAGTTGTTGTGCACGATCGCCACGTCGCCGGCATCCCAGTCGTAGCGGATGCCGTCATGGATTTCGTAGCCGGTGCCGTCGAGGATGTAGAAGGCCGCCTCGTTGACATGGCCATGCTTCTGGGTGCGGCCGCCCGGACCGTATTCCTCCAGGTGGATGTGGAGGGTCTGCGTCAGTCCGTCGACCGGCTCGATGAAGTGCTTGCTGAAGGACTGCGGTCCGTCGTTGAACGTCAGTTCCTTGCCCTTGATCACGCGCGGCATCGCGCGCAGGCGGTCAAGCTCGTTCTTCAGGTTGTAAGGCCCGGCGATCGCGCGCAGGAACACGCGATCCTTCTTGCTGTTGTAGTGAGACTCTTTTCCCATCATTGTCCTCGCTGGTTTATTTGCTTTGCTTCGTAAAGATCTCGTCGTACAAGCCCGTCCATTTCTGGTTCTCGTCGAGGATGACCTTGGGGTCGACGAACTTGAGCGGCAGCTTGTTCAGGTGGGTGTCGACCTTGGTGCTGGTCGGGACGAAGTCGCGCTCGAGCAGCATCTTCTGCGCATCGCTGAGCATGAAGTCGAAGAACAGGACCGCGGCGTGCGGGTTCGGGCTGTGCTTGGCCACGCCGACGCCGTTCGGACGGGCGATCGCCGGTGCGATGTAGAACCACTCCATCGGCGCGCCCTTCTGCTTCAGCTGTTCCGCCTTGTAGTTATAGACCGTCATCGCCAGCGGGATCTCGCCGGACGCCACCAGGTTGGTCAGCAAGGTATGGCCCTTGCGCACCGAGATGCCGTTCTTGGCGACCACGTCGCGGAACAGCTTCACGCCTTTTTCCTCGCCCAGCTCGTTGACCACGCCGGCGAACCAGTCGGCATCCTCGGCCTCGATGCCGAGCTTGCCCTTCCACTTCGGATCGAGCAGGTCGGCGTAGGTCTTCGGCAGCTCGTCCTTCCTGATGCGGCCGGTGTTGTAGGCCATCACGAAGATGTTGAGGCGGGTGCTGACCCATCCGCCATGCGGGAACATCGCCTGGGGAATCAGGTCCTTCAGGTAGGGCGACTTCACCGGCTGCAGGATCCTCTCGCGCTGCATGGCTTCCATTTCCGGGCCATTGGTCTCGAAGACGTCGACGTCGTAACGCCCGGCGCGCGCCTCGGTCACCGCGCGCTGCAGCACCTTTTCCGAACCCGCGCGCCACAGCTTGACCTTGATCCCGTACTTCTTCTCGAACGCGCTGGTCAGGACGGTCATGTCGTCGATCGGCGCCGAGGTGTAGATCATCAGCGTGCCCTCCTTCTTCGCGCCTTCGATCAGGCGCTTTTCCCGGTCGGGGCCCGTGTAGCCGGCGATATCGGCGCTGCCCTTGCCTTGCGCCAGCGCCGCCGTGGGCGCGGCCGCGGACAGCGCGCTCACGGCCAGGCAGCCAAGCGTGAGCCTGAGCGCGACGCGGCGGAGTGGATGTGTCTTCATGTGCCTACCTCTTCATGCATGGAATGGTTGATCAGAACGTGTGGCTCACGCCAAGCGCCACCTGGCGGATATCCTGGCCGCGCCCCACTACGCCGTCGTTCAGCTCTCCCAGGTTGGTGCGGATGCCGAGCGCTTCGTTCTCCAGCTTGCTGCCGATCAGGTAGATCATCGAGCGCTTCGAGAACGAGTAGCTGGCGCCCAGGTTCAGCTGCTTGCCGCCCAGGCCCGCGGTGCTGCAGACAGCGCCGCCCACCAGGGTGCATTCGCCGTCGTCGCCGCTCGCGTACGCGGCCTGCAGCGTGAACGCACCCAGCTTTTGCTGGACGTTGATGCTCCAGGTATCGGTGCGGTAGTTGGCGAAGCGGCCGACCGCGCCGCCTTCCTCGTCGTAGTCCAGGCGCGAGATGTTCGCTTCGACCTTGGTGTTCTTGGTAACGGCGTACTGGGCCGTGAAGCGGGTGGCGCTATCGGTCGAACGCGTGCCCGGCAGGCCGACGCGCAGGGTGCGATCGTAGTTCGACAGCGCGCGCTCGACGTTGCGCGAGCCGCCGAAGAAATCGTAGTGGCGTTCGTGCGCCAGGGCGAAATAGAACGGGCCGCCCTGGTAGGTGATGCCGGCGCCGAACAGGGAGTTGTTGCGGGTGCTGCTGGCGAGCTCGCCGAGCGAATACTGGACCAGCGCCTGGAAGCCGCCCACCTCCGGCGATTCGTACTGGACCACATTGTCGCGGCGCAGGTGGAAGCTGGTGGCGCTGTCGCCGATGCCGGGCTTGGACAGCACGGAGCTGTTGGAGACGAAGTTGCCGCTGGAGATGCCGAGGAAGCTCAGCGCGTCACCGATGCCCTTGTAGATGGTGTCCATGCGCCCGATCTTGATCGTGCCCGCGCTGCCGCTCAGGCCGACGAAGTTGTCGCGGCTGAACAGGCGGGTGCCGTCGCCGCCGATGCCGTTGTCGACCCCGACGCCCATTTCCAGCTGCCAGAATGCCTTCAGGCCGCCTCCCAGGTCTTCGACGCCGCGGAAGCCGAGGCGCGAGTTGCTCGATTCCATGACGGTTCCGTCGACATTCTCGGTCGCCGGGCTGGCAATCGTGCCGATCAGGGTGTTGCCGCGAGTGCCGGCCGGCGTGGCGCCATAGGCGCGCGCGTTATTGATTTGCGGGTAGAGCTTGCCGTAGATCTCGACGCTCGGTGCAGCCTGGGCCAGCAGCGGCATGCCGCATGCGAACGCCGCTGCCATGGCGATCGATGTTCTTGTATTTCCGATCATTTTTTGTCTCCACAAGTTGGGGGTGATCCGCCGTTTCGTGTTTCAGGCCGCCTTTGGCGGTAAGTCGGCCAGTTCCGCCTGGTAGGCGTCGTTCATGCGCGGTTCCAGCCCATTCCTTGCCAGCGCTTCGGCAAACAGGTTGCGCACCAGCGGCGCTTCGTCGGCATAGTCGATCTGGTCGCCGCCGACGCGCTTGCTGATCCATGCCTTCGGCACGCCCTGCGCGTTGCGGATCGAGACCACTTCATGCTTGAAGGCCAGGTAGCGGGCCGGGGCCTTGCCGGTATTGAAGTGCTGGTGGAACCACAGGTTGGGCGGCACGATCATCGAGCCGGTCTCCCATTCATAACGCTTCGGCTCCTCGCCTTCCGGCCACATCAGGCTGTAGCCTTCGCCCGACAGGATGATCACGTGGGCGCCCGGGCCGTGGCAGTGGGCCTTCTTGTAGGTGCCCACCGGGAACTGCGAGATATGGCTGTTCATCGAGCCCTTGGCCATGTTGAAGCGGATGTGGCCGCCGCCGGCGCCGCGCTCCTTGGCACTGATCAGGGGCAGGTTCACCGCGTCGGCGACGAAGTTGGTCTCCAGTAGCAGGCCTTTTTGCTCGCCCTTGTTGTCGAAGTAATCCGGCTCGCCCGAGAAGCGGTTCTTGAAGTCGTATTTCGTGTTGAAGACGAAATCGATGTCCTCGTACAGGTTGATGACCGATGGGCCGTTGGTCACGGCGACGAAACGGGCCGCATCCTTGCCCGAACCGTTGAAGTGCTGGCAGGTCGCATTCAGCGGAATCGCGAACAGCGAGCCGGTCTGCCATTCGAAGCTCACGCGCTGGCCGGCATCGTTCCAGACCGTGGTCGATCCGCGGCCGCTCAGCACGTAGATCATTTCCTCGAACAGCTGGCGCTGCGGCTCGAGCTGCTTGCCGGGAGGGATCTCGCACACGTAGCAGTCGTTCGAGGTGCGCGAGGCTTCATGGTTGATGAACACGCCCTTGCCGCCGCGCCGTCCCCATGGCTTGAGGTCGACCGTGGTCAGGCTCGGCACGTAGTGGGCGCTGATGATGTCCAGCCCCTCGGCGGCCACCCAGCGGGTGTAAGGCGATTCCTTTTCGGTGGCGAACTTCTTCGCGAGTTCATCTGAAACGATTGCATTTTTCGACATCTGTATCTCCAGCCTTAGAAGTGACATTGATTGAATTTGCCGCCCTGGCGGCAGGCACGGCGGCTCAGGCCGGCTCTCTGACCTTCCCGGTCAGGTACTGCTGGATCAGTTCCGGCGTGAGCACCAGGCCGGGCTGGTACTCGGGCGCGTTTTCCAGCTGTTCCAGGTCGTTCAGACCGAACTTCTGGTAGATCCGGTTGATCGCCGAAATCAGCCGCACCGGGCGGTCCGGGTCGGCGTTGAAATGCTGGTGGATGGTATTCGGCGGAAT
>NZ_KB908190.1 GCF_000382345.1 Massilia niastensis DSM 21313 | reverse complement strand
CTGCCGTACCGAACGATGACGGTACAAGGCCAACGCAATGACCAACCACACTACCTGCTGTGCTGGCAAACGTCTTCGTCGAATGCTCGCCTTACCTGTATGGCTGAGCGCCTGCTCGATCCACTCAACTGGCAGATGCTCACCCAGCCGTTGCCAATCAGGAGCGGGAAGATCTGCGGTTACAAGTGGGAGGGTATCGGCTAGCATCGGAACCGCAGGTTAACAGAGCCGCTACACGTTTACAACAGCCAAATGATCAAAGGCGGCTTAACTTAACCGCATTAGACTCTGACCCTATTTATTTTTTTGGATTTTTGTGCCGCCCGTCACTAGCAACATTCAAGCTCTTCCGGGATTAGCGAACTCAGCAAACGAAAGTGGTCGATTTGGCCCCTAAAACAATTAGGGTCAGAGTCGATTTATTGAGCAATTGCGCACGATGTAACGAGGGTCAGAGTCGAATTATCGTGAATAGTGAGAATGTTAATGAACAATTCGACTCTGACCCTAATAGTTTCACGCGTTTCCGATGGTGGTGGTGAGCAAAAGAGCTGGAATAAATATAGCGGAACGGGCTGGTGCCTCGTCCCGCTGTTCTTTGCACGATCGCTTATTTGACGACGGCGAAGAAATGCTTGATGAAGAAGTCGCTGTCGATTTCCCACAGGACTTCGGTGCCCTGGGTGACGAACCAGCTGTCGCCGGTACGGTACGTCGCCGAAGTGCCTGCCGCGACGTCGGTCAGCGTGACGACGCCATGCACCACGGTGGCTTGTTCGTTGAACGGGTAGGTCATGCGGAACACGCCGCGCGTCACGCCGAAGTAGCCGGCCGAAACCGGATCGGCCGGCGCACCGAAGGTGCCGAGCGCGTAGGCTTCGACATTGCCCGACTCGACGGTGGCGCCGAGATTGGTCACCGGGCCGATGGCGTGCATGTCCTGCTGGCGCAGAGCGGTGGAGAGTTGGGTGATGCTCATTGTCTTCCTTTCGTTAACGACGGCCGGTCCAATAACCGGAAACTTGGTGCCAGGTCTTCCCGGCTGTACAGATGAGGGGGCGGAACCGGTCCTTGCCGATCACCGAAGCGCGGTTCACGGAACTGATCAGGTCATAGCGGGGCGAACCCTCGGCCATGCCCTCGGCAAGGATCTTGCAGATGATGTGGCTGGGCGTGACGCCGAAGCCCGAATAGCCCTGGACATAGAAGGCATTCGGCCGGCCGGGAAGCGAACCGACCTGCGGGAAAAGGTTCGGGCTGCAGGCCATCGGCCCGCCCCAGGCCAGGTCGACCTTCACGTCGTGCAGGTACGGGAAGATCTTCAGCATGAGTTGACGGTTCCACGCCTTCAGGTCGGACGGGATATGGTCGAGCAGCGGGGTCGCCGAGCCGAACAGCAGGCGGTTTTCCCTGGTGACCCGGTAGTAGTCGATGATCGGGCGGATATCGCTGTACGCACCCCGGATCGGGCTGATGCGTTCGATCAAGGCGTCCGACAGCGGCTCGGTCATGCACTGGAAGGCATAGGTATTGATGGTGGAGCGGTGCAGTTCCGGTTCCAGCCGGTTCAGGAAGCTGTCGCACGCCCATAGCAGCTTGCTGGCGGTGACGCTGCCCTTGGTGGTGCGCACCTTGATCCTGTCGCCATAGGTGATCTCGACCGCCGGGGAGAATTCGAAGATCCTTGCTCCATAGCTCGACAGCGCGAGCGCTTCGCCGAGCAGCAGGTTCAAGGAATGGACGTGGCCGCCTCCCATGTGCAGGAGGGCGCTCTGGTAGGCGTCCGAACCGATGATGGAACGGACTTCGCTGCCTTCCAGGTAGCGGATCTCGTGTTTCGAACCCAGGGACTTGAAGTCCTTTTCCCACTGGCGCAGCGTCCTGGTCTGGCGCGCATTGAAGCCCATGTAGCCATAGCCATGGCAGAAGTCGGCCAGAATGCCGTACTTGTTGATCCGGTCCTGGATGATGTCGGCGCCCAGGTCGCTGATCTCGAGGATCCTCCGGATGCCGTCGTCGCCGACATCCTTCCTGATCTTGTCGAGGTCATGTCCGATGCCGGCCATGATCTGGCCGCCGTTGCGCCCGGTGCCGCCGAAGCCGAGATGGCGGGCTTCCAGCAGGGCGATATTCGTGAATCCTTTTTCCGCCAATTCGAGCGCGGTATTCACACCGCTGAAGCCGCCACCGATGACGACGATGTCGACGTCGATGTCGTCCTCCAGGCTGGGAAAGTTGAGTTCGTACTTCTTCGTGGCCGTGTAATAGGTCGCTGCTTCAGTGTTGATCATGATTGTCCCCATCGGATATGACTTGCCGGGACCGTCTTGCAGACAGTCGATCGTCGAACCAGCGCTAGCCTGCCGACGTCCGCAGTATCCGCGCCGGGCCAGGTAGGGCGTTATCGAAAATCGGCAGAACACGATTCTCACAGTCGGGACAGGTTTGCCGAATTCAGATAACGCGCAGGGAGGGGGCTACGTAACATCGGCGTCATCGGCATCCGCGAAAAGCGGATGTTCATTCGACCAGCCTAGAAAGGGAATCATGAGGAAGCTTGTTCTCGCAATATGCCTGTCCACGATCGGATCCGGAGCACTTGCCGATGAGGCGAACCAGTCTCCGCATCAGGTGACAGGCACCGTCAGCGCCGTATCCGATTACATCTTCCGGGGAGTGACGCAAACCTGGCACCGGCCGGCGCTCCAGGGCAGCATCGATTACGCGCACGCATCCGGCCTGTTTGCAGGTTTGTGGGCCTCGACCATCAGCGAGAAGGTGGTTGCAGGAGCGGATGCCGAGATCGACCTGGCGCTGGGCTACAGGGGGACGGTCAACGGGAACTGGAGTTACGGCGCCGGCGTGATGACTGTCTATTACCCGGGCGGGAACTGGAACAGGATGAAGTGGGGAGACAAGCCGGACCAGAAATACGATTTCACGGAAGCGAACGTTTTCCTCGGCTACAAATGGCTGAATGCGAAGTATGCGCGGACGCTCACCGATCTGCTCGGATTCAACGAGAATACAGGATTCAGCGGGAGCACCAAAGGCGCAGACTACATCGAAATCAATGCCGACATCCCGCTTGCGGACACCGGCCTTGTACTCGGCCTGCACGCGGGCCGCCAGGATTTCAAGGCCAGGCTGGGCACGATCAAGCCAATTGCCAAGGACTACCGTATCTCGCTCAGCAAGTCATTCGCCGGCGGCTGGATCGCTGCGGCCCAGGTGTCCAGGAACACGAACATCGATTTCTTCAACGGGACCAGGTCGAACATGAACGAAAACGACACCTGCGATGTGGGCAGGCGCCGTTTCGTGCTCACGCTGACCAGACTGTTCTGATCCGGACGAGGCGGCAGGTGGCGTCGTCAAACGCGATGCCACACTTGCTCATCGAGCGCTTTAGCCAGGGGGGCTGGCGAGGTAAATTGATGGTAGAGGATTAATGGCCCGATGCTATACCATGAGCACTTGGCCTTCATCCCGATCACCAAACCTGTTAAAACGGAGACGAGTATGAATTCCATCAAGCGGTGGGGCGCCCTTGCGTCCACTTCTGTCGCTCTTGTCATTGGATTGTCGCCAACCTCGGCCATGGCGCAAAAACCGATCCGCATGATCGTGCCCCTGTCTCCCGGCTCGACGGTCGACGTCGTCGCCCGTGTCATGGGCAACCAGTTATCGAAGAACCTGGGCCATACCATCGTGATCGAGAACTACGCGGGTGCGGGCGGCGTGCCCGGGACCGGACAGATCGCCCGCGCGCCGAAAGACGGTTCCGTGCTGGGCATGGTCTCCTCGAACCACGTCATCAATCCCTCGATCTACAAGTCGATTCCCTTCGACGCGATGAAGGACATCACGCCGATTACCATCCTCGGCACCGTGCCGATGGTCCTGGTGGTCAACCCGTCCTTGCCGGTCAAGGACGTCCAGGGATTGATCGCGTTGGCGAAGGCGAAGCCTGCTACGCTGAATTACGGGTCCGCCGGTAATGGAAGCGTTCCTCACCTGGCTGCGGAATTGTTCAGCTCGGAGGCTGGCGGCCTCGATGTCAGGCACGTTCCCTACAAAGGCAGCGGACCGATGACGACGGATTTGCTGGGGAACCAGGTACAGTTCGGATTCCTGTCGGTGACCGTGGCCGCTCCTCATATCAAGACAGGGAAACTGCGTGCATTGGGCGTGTCGACGCCGGCGCGTTCCGCCCACCTGCCGGGGGTGCCGACACTTGCCGAGCAGGGCCTGCCGCATTACAGCTTCGACGCCTGGATTGCCCTGGTTGCGCCGGCAGGCCTGCCGCCTGCGATGATGTCGAACTACTACGAGAAGTCCAAGGCGGCGCTGGCATCGAAAGAGGTGCAGGACGGCCTGGCCACGCAGGGTATCGTCATCATCGGGAACACGCCTGACAAGGCTGCCGCCTTCTTCCAGTCCGAACTGGTAAAACACGCGAAGCTCGTCAAGCAATCGGGCGCTTCGCTGGAGTGAGCCGGGCAGGTAGAGCGATGCGCGAACGCATCGCTCTACCCGGGGATCAGCCCAGTTCCTTGACCAGTTGCGGCACGACCTCGAACAGGTCGCCCACCAGGCCATAGTCCGCCACCGAGAAGATCGGCGCTTCCGGATCCTTGTTGATGGCGACGATGGTCTTCGAATCCTTCATGCCGGCCAGGTGCTGGATCGCGCCCGAGATGCCGACCGCGATGTACAGGGTCGGGGCGACGATCTTGCCGGTCTGGCCCACCTGCCAGTCGTTCGGCACGAAGCC
>NZ_KB908189.1 GCF_000382345.1 Massilia niastensis DSM 21313 | reverse complement strand
ACCTCCGGATGGGAACTGCACAAGGCCGAGATCGAGCTGGTCGAGGTCTTCGAACAGCATGGCGTCAGGCTGCAACTGTTCCATGGCCGCGGCGGTTCGGTCGGACGCGGCGGCGGCCCGAGCTACGAAGCGATCCTGGCGCAGCCGGCCGGTGCGGTGCGGGGCCGGATCCGCCTGACCGAACAGGGTGAAGTCATCACGGCGAAATACGCCAACCCGGAAGTCGGACGCCGCAACCTCGAAGTACTGGTGGCGGCCACGCTGGAGGCGACCCTGCTGTCGCACGACCAGCCGGAGCCCTGCGCGGCCCAAACCGCGGCGATGGAATTCCTGTCCGGCGAAGCGCTGCGCGCCTACCGCTCGCTGGTCTATGACACCGAAGGATTCGAGACCTATTTCTGGGAGTCGACCGTGATTTCCGAGATCGCCGCCCTGAACGTCGGCAGCCGTCCCGCCTCGCGCAGGAAGTCCCGGTCGATCGAGGACCTGCGCGCGATTCCTTGGGTGCTGAGCTGGGCCCAGTGCCGTGTGATGCTGCCTGGCTGGTACGGCTTCGGCTCCGCCGTGCAGGCATACCTGGCGACCCATCCCGACGGCTTGTCGCGGTTGCAGGAGATGTACCAGGAATGGCCGTTCTTCAAGACCACCTTGTCGAATATGGACATGGTCCTGGCCAAGAGCGATATGGCGATCGCGAGCCGCTATGCGGAACTGGTCGGCGACGCGGCCTTGCGCGACGCGATCTTCGGGCGCATCCGTGGCGAGCATGCGCTGACGGTGACGGCGCTCAAGCAGATTACCGGCCAGGCTGAATTGCAGGAAGCGAATCCGCTGTTGCAGCGTTCGATCCGCAACCGCTTCCCCTACATCGACCCGCTCAACCATGTGCAGGTCGCGCTGCTGCGGCGCTTCCGTGACGGCGATACGGACACCGCCACGCGCGAGGGTATTCATCTCTCGATCAATGGCATCGCGGCCGGTCTGCGCAACAGCGGTTGACTCGGAGCGAGGTACCGCGATCACGCCCTGTTACCGCTGGAGAGCACCATCGTGTCCGCGAAAATCGATCCGACAACCCTGAGAATATTTCTTACGATCATAGAGGAAGCCAGCCTGGCACGTGCGGCGGAGCGCCATTTCATGGCAACGTCGGCCGTCAGCAAGCGGATCAGCGACCTGGAAGATACGCTTGCAGTCCAGTTGCTGGAGCGGCATAGCGGGGGTGTCAGGCCGACCGCGGCGGGATGTGAGCTGGTCCGCCATGCCAAGGAAATGCTCCTGCTTCTTGCGCGAATGCGCGCTGATTTGAGCGGCTTCGGCGAAGGCGTGAAAGGCGACGTCAATGTGTTTGCGAACAGTACCTCGATCGTGGGATTCCTGGGCAAGGATATGTGCGGTTTCCTTGGCCGCTACCCCGGGGTGCAGGTGCGCCTGGAAGAATGGAGCAGTCCGTACATCGTGCGCTCGGTGCGCGATGGGATCGCCGATATCGGCATCTTCTGGTCCGGCGCCGCGTCCGCCGGCCTGACGATCCTGCCTTACCGTCCGGCGAACCTGGTGGTCGTGGTCCCTCGCGGCCATGCGCTGGCAGGCGAGACGCGCGTCGCGTTTGGGCAGACGCTGGACTACGACCATATCGCCTTCCATGAGGGCAGCCTGCTCTATCGGATGACGCAGCAGGCCGCCGCAGCGGCGCGCCGGCCGATCCGCACCCGGTTGCAGGTTACCAGCTTCGATGCCGTACGCACCATGGTGCGGGCCGGTCTTGGCCTGGCGGTGATGACCGATGTCACGGTGGGCCAGCCTGGCGACGAGGAGGGGTGGGCGGTCATACCCCTGAGCGACGCCTGGGCATCGCTCGAGATCGTGATCGGATTCCGGGAGTTCGACACGCTGCCGCGCGCGGCCCAGCATTTCGTCACGCACCTGCAGGCGGCCGCCCGCTCCGCGGACTGACCCCGCCAGCCAGGGACGGCCACCGGCGTGGTCCCTGTCGAAGCGGGCGTTCGAAATCGGGGAACGCCGCAATCGAAATCCGATAATTTACGGCACGCCCGGGCGGCGAGACACTGTCATCACACTCATTCATTCGATGGCAGATCCTTATGACACTCCCACTTGCCGGCATCACCGTCGTGTCGCTCGAACAGGCGATTGCCGCACCTCTGGCATCCAGGCACCTCGCGGACTGGGGCGCCCGCGTCATCAAGGTAGAACGGCCCGGCGTCGGCGATTTTGCGCGCGGCTATGACAAGGTCATGAATGGCATGTCCAGCCAGTTTGTCTGGGCGAACCGGTCCAAGGAAAGCATCGCGCTGGATATCAAGTCCGAGGAGGGGGCGGCAGTGCTGGACGAACTCCTGGCGCACGCGGACGTGTTCATCCAGAACCTGGCGCCGGGCGCCGCCAGGAAGCTGGGCGTGGATGCGAAAAGCCTGCTTGCTCGCCACCCGCGCATGATCGCCTGCGATATTTCAGGTTACGGATCCACCGGACCTTACCGCAACAAGAAGGCCTACGACCTCCTGGTGCAATGCGAGACCGGCTTCCTGTCGATCAATGGCACCCCGGACGACCAGGCCAAATGCGGCTTGTCCATCGTCGATATTTCCGCCGGCATGTACGCACTGAACGGCATCCTCATGGCCCTGTACCGCCGTGAACGGACCGGGGAGGGAACGGCGTTCGAGGTCTCCCTGTTCGATTCCATGACCGAGTGGATGAGCTATCCGGCGTACTACACGCGCGACGGCGGCGATCCGCTGGTGCGATCCGGCGCGCGTCACGCCACCATTGCACCGTACGGCCCGTTCGTTGCCGGAGACGGGAAAACCGTCTTCTTCGGCATACAGAACGAACGGGAGTGGACGAGCTTTTGCGAGCATGTACTCGCCGACCCCGGGCTCGCGTCCGATGCGCGCTTCCGGTCGAATCCGGACCGCATGCGCAACCAGGCGGCGCTCGAACTCCTCATTACGGACTGCTTCAGCACCTGGAACAGCAGCCAGGTGATCGCGAAACTGGAGTCGGCGTCGATTGCCAATGCGCGCCTGAACGACGTGCAGGCGTTCCTGGAGCACCCCCAGCTCCACGAACGCCAACGTATCCGTACCGTTGGCAGCCCCGCGGGACCATTGGATGTCTTTCTCCCGCCCGTGATCATCGATGGGCTGGACCCAGTCATGCGCGACGTTCCGGCAGTGGGCGAACACACCGAGAGAATCCGCAGTGAATTCGGGTGTTGAATGCACATCTCGACACCAGTGACCGGCGCCAGCCGACAACCAGGAGCAGTGGAAAATGAATAATCGTGTGACCCGTACCTATCTTGCGGTACCCGCGCATCAGTCGAAGCACGTCGAATCGGCAGCCCGGTCCGCGGCCGACGCCGTCTTCCTGGACCTGGAGGATGCCGTCCCTGAATCGCAGAAGGAGATGGCGCTCAAGGGGGCAATCGAGGCGCTCAACCAGCTTGAATGGGGCCGCAAGGTAGTGAGCGTGCGCGTGAACGTGGCGGGCAGCCGGCAGGACGATGAAGTCAGGGCCTTGCTTGCCGCAGCGCCGCGGCTCGACACGATCCTGGTGCCCAAGGTCGAATCGGCCCGGCAGATCGTGCATCTCACCGGGCTGATGGCCGCGGCGGGAACGCCGCATGCGCGTGGTGTCGGGATCGAGGCGATGATCGAGACGGCGCGTGGACTGGCATTCTGCGAACAGATCGCCGGCGCCTCGGAAACTGTGGAAGCGCTGCACTTCGGCGTGGGCGATTTTGCCGCTTCGCTCGGCGCGAAAGGGGTGGAAATTGGCCAGTCCCATCCGCTCTATGCGCTGAGCTCCCGCCACGGCGACGGCTATGTCACCACGCCGCTCGACATGTGGACCTATCCGATGATGCGCATCCTGGTCGCGGCGCGCGCATTCGGGCTGCGTGCGGTCGACGGACCGTGCGGCGCGTTTCGCGACATCACGTTGAGCCGGCACAGCGCGGAAAAGGCTGCCGCGCTCGGATTCGACGGCAAGCAGGTGATCCATCCGGTGCAGATCAGCGATACGGCCGCCGCCTTCCTGCCCACCGATGCCGAATACGCAATGGCATTGAAAGTCATCGAGGCGCTGGCGCAGGCGGAGCGGGACGGGCGCGGCGCGGTGCAGGTCGATGGAAAGCTGGTGGACTACGCAAACATCCGCATGGCGCACAGGGTCCTCGATTTGCGGTCGGCCGCCACGCCAGGGGCCTGGCTGTCTGGACAGTAAAGACATGCCTCGCTGTTCACTGGCACCTAAGCATCATCAAAAACTACGGAGACTGGAAATGAAAACACGTTTTACGTTGCTGGGCGTTTGTGTCATGGCATGGGCGGGCGTTGCGGCCGGCCCCGTGGCCGCGCAGGACTATCCGGCCAAGCCGGTCACCATCATCGTGCCCCAGGCGCCGGGCGGGACCAACGACATCATTGCACGCCTGCTGGCGGCGGATTTGACCACCCGCCTCGGGCAGCAGTTCATTGTCGAAAACAAGGCCGGCGCCGGCGGAAACATCGGAACCCAGTATGCCGCCCGGTCGACGCCGGACGGCTACGCGATCCTCCTGACCATCAGTAGCACGCAGGCGATCAATCCCGCCGTGTACAAGAAGGTTCCGTTCGATCCGATCAAGGACTTCGAGCCCATTGGCATCGTCGCGACGGTGCCGAACGTGCTGGTCGCGCATCCGAGCTTTCCGGCAAATTCGATGAAGGAAGTGATCGCGCTGGCGAAGACCAAACCAGGCTATTTTCGCTATGCCTCCGCAGGGAATGGCTCCCTGAATCACCTGCTCGGCGCCATGCTCAATTCCATGGCGGGTATCTCGCTCGAGCATGTGCCCTACAAGGGCGTCGGTCCGGCCTTGACCGACGTAGTGGGCAACCAGATTCCGTTGGCGTTTGCCAGCTTGCCCTCGGTGCTGCCCTTTATCAAATCCGGCAAGCTGAAAGCGCTGGGCGTCAGTTCCCTGAAGCGCGCGCCCTCCGCACCGGACATACCGGCCATCGGCGAAACCATCCCTAACTTCAGTGGCGACCTGTGGGTGGGCCTGTTCGCGGTGAAGGGGACACCGAAGCCGATCATGACCAGGCTCACGTCGACCCTGGACAAGATCGCCGCTGATAAAGCGACGCAGGAAAAATTCAGTTCGCGGGGCGCGGAGATGTATCACACGACGCCGGAACAGCTTGCCGCCATCCTGAAGACGGACATCGAGAAATGGGCCAGGATCGTGAAAGACGCGGGCGCCACGATCGACTAGGCATGCCGGCAGCGCCGCGAGTACGGGCCTGGCCGAGCGTCGTCCGGCGCCGTACCGCGGCGCCGGGCGGGATCGGTCTCAGATTGCGCGGCGCACCAGCAATTCCTTGATCTTGCCGATCGCCTTGTTCGGGTTCAGGCCCTTCGGGCACACGTCCGTGCAGTTCATGATCGAGTGGCAGCGGAACAGGCGGTACGGGTCTTCCAGGTTGTCCAGGCGCTCGTTGGTGGCTTCGTCGCGGCTGTCGGCGATGAAGCGGTAGGCCTGCAGCAGGCCGGCCGGGCCGACGAACTTGTCCGGGTTCCACCAGAACGACGGGCACGAGGTCGAGCAGCAGGCGCACAGGATGCATTCGTACAGGCCGTCGAGCTCTTCGCGCTCTTCCGGCGACTGCAGGCGTTCCTTCTCCGGCT
>NZ_KB908188.1 GCF_000382345.1 Massilia niastensis DSM 21313 | reverse complement strand
GCGTAGGCGGTCGGGACGAAGTCGCCCTGGGCGTCGAAGTCGGTGACCGGGAAGGACAGCAGGCCGGAGGAAAGGATCTCTTTGAGGTCTTGTGGAGTGAACATGTCGGGTCCGCCAATGTGGTGTTGAGAAAGGGTGCCGTTTGTAGACAACGTCACCAGTTATCAGTCATCGTACAACATAAAAATTGGGATCGCAACCACTGATTGGACAAAGATGAAAAAGAGGGTTTCCCTGTCGAAAGGGAGGAGAACGGGAAGCTGCCCGGCAGGAGAGGGGCTCCTGCCGGACAGCTGCTTAGCGGGCTGCGCCTTCGATCAGTTCCTGCGCACGGCGCAGGCGTTCGCGGCTGTTGCTGAGGTGGGTGCGCATCGCGGCGCGGGCGGATTCGGGATCCTTGCGCGAGATGGCGTTATAGATATCCTCGTGCTCGTTGATGACGCGTTCCATGTAGACGGCCGGGTCGTCCTTCGCCAGCCGCGCCGAGTTCACGCGGTTACGCGGGATGATGTTGGCGCCGAGGTGGTGCAGGATGTCGTGGAAATAGCGGTTGCCCGAGGACTGCGCGATCAGGAGGTGGAACTGCAGGTCGGAGTGCACCGTCTCTTCGCCGCTGCGGGCGCAGGCCTGGAAGTCGTCGAGGGCGGAGCGCAGCTGCACCAGCTGCTCGTCGCTGCGGCGGGTGGCGGCGAGGGCGGCGGCTTCGGTCTCGAGGCTGATGCGCAGCTCGAGGATGGCGACCAGGTCGCGCACGTTGAGCACCGTGGTCGGGTCGATGCCATGGTTGCTGGCGCGGGAAGGCTCGAGGACGAAGGTCCCGATGCCATGGCGCGTCTCGACCAGGCCGCCCGCCTGCATGTGCGAGATCGCTTCCCGCACCACGGTGCGGCTCACCCCCAGCAGGCGCATGATCTCCGACTCGGTCGGCAGCTTGTCGCCCGCCTCGAGCGAACCGTCGCGGATGCTCTCAGTCAGGTGCGCGACGACGCCCTGGGCGAGGTTGCGATGTCTCTTCGGCGGAGCCGAAGACAGGGACGGAGCGTTCATAAGCATTAAGATGAGTTAGGGATGGACGTGTTTACGATTGCTCTCATTATACAACGACATCGGTTGTCGGACGACTGATGACGAGTGAAAGCGCTCGTAACCGCAACAGGACGAGAAACCGTGACGCGGTTGGCGCGACGCATTCGCGCTGCATTATTTCCATGACGGAATGCTATGATCTCGGTCTCCGGATCCGGCCCTGGCTGCAGCACCCTGCGCAAGTCTTTATTCACTGATCGCCATGCACGAATTTTATAAGAGGACGCTGCTCGGTTTCCTGTGTCTCCTGAGCTTGAGTGTGGTCGTCGGCTATGCCTGTTTCAAGCGCAGTCATGTGGAGGTCGCGCTCCTGCCGGCGGCGCAGAGTGCGATCCCCTGGAATCTCCGGGCGGCTTCTGACCTGCCCCAGGGCGGACGGTCGACGGTCCAGATCCACGACGACCGCCAGCGCCTGCGTGTCGATTTCCATATCCTGAAATCGGTCGACTATCCCTTCGCCGCGGCAGAGCTGTTTTTCGAGGACGGGAAGGGGAAGCCGGTCCATGCGGATTTGTCGCACTATACCTCGGTGTCATTCCTGGTGAAATGTTCGCCACTGAATACCCTGACATTCAGCATTTCCACTTTCGACCCCAGGGTATCGAGGCGCGGCGAGTTATTGAGCTACCGGACGCCGGCCGCTTTTTTCTCCTGTAGCGGCAAGCCGTCGCGGGTCGAGCTGGACCTGACCAGGCTGGAAATTCCCCAATGGTGGTTCGACATGTTCAAGCAGGATTTGTCGCAGCAGGCCTATCGACTCGATCAGGTGCCGAAGATTACTTTCGGCAGTACGTTCCAGAGCCCGAAGAATACCGATTCATCGGTCGACATCGGCGAACTGGTATTGAATGGCCGGGATTACCGCTATCTGGTGTTGCTTGGCGTTTTCCTGCTGGTCTGCTGGGGCGGTTTTGCCATCTGGTTTTTCCGGCAGCATACGCGCGCCCTGATTGCCGACGTCAAGGAAAAGCTGCGCAAGGATATGCCGCTCGTGGCTTACCAGCAGCTGTCGATGGAGCCGCACCGCGATCGGGAAAAATCCGCCATTCTCGAGTTTATCGCGGTGCATTACGCGGACGCGGAACTCGATCTCGAACGCGTGGTGGTGCAGACCGGCGTGAATCGCAATAAAGTCAATGAAATACTGAAATCGGAACTCGGCTTTACCTTCAGCAGCTATTTGAATAAATTGCGCCTGACGGAAGCGGCGCGGCTGCTTGCCGAGAAGGACAAGGCCGCCGTCGCCGAAATCGCCTACTCGGTCGGCTACAGCAACGTCTCGTACTTCAACAAGCTGTTCAAGGAGGAGTACGGCTGCACGCCGAAGGCCTTCAGGAGCGTGTGCGACGGGCAGGGCGCGGGCTAGCCCCGGCCGGCATCGCTCCCGCCCAGGGGCGGATTCCGGTCTAACACTGGCGTCACCATTTCTTCAACAATCTGCATTTCTCCTGCAAGTCGGCATGTGAGCGCTATCTTCCGGCGGCCGAAGGGCGTAAGCTCTCAGGAAACAGCCGTGCTGGCGGCGCCGATGTTTGCGCTAACCAGCCGGGCCTGTCACTGTCCTGTTCACTTTTGAGAGAGACCACATGAGTGTGAAGTCCATCGCATCGCTGCTGTTGAGCGGCTTGCTGTTCCTGCCCTTGCACGTCCTTGCCCAGAACCGTATCGTCGACCTCGATCTCGGGCAGGTCCAGGGAAAACTGGGCGCCACCCCCAACCTGGTGATCGGCGCAGGCCGCGCCAATGAAGGATTGCGCGCCGACTGGCAGCAGCAATTGGCGGAAATAAAACGCGATGCGGGATTTAAATATATCCGCATGCATGGCCTGCTCGGCGACGATATGGCCGTGTATAAAGTCGATGCGCAGGGCAGGGAACATTATAATTTCCAGTATATCGACGCGCTGTACGATTATCTGCTGAGTATAGGCGTCAAACCGTTTGTCGAACTCGGTTTCATGCCTTCGGCCATGGCCAGCGGTGAAAAGACCATTTTCTGGTGGCGCGGCAATGTCACGCCTCCGCGCAGTTATGAAAAATGGGAAAAACTGGTCAAGGCATTAACCGAACACTGGACCGCGCGTTATGGCCGGGAAGAAGTCGCGAGCTGGTATTTCGAAGTATGGAACGAGCCCAATCTCGATGGATTCTGGGCCGGCACCCAGGACGAGTATTTCAAGCTCTACGAGCATGCGGCGCGCGCGATCAAGAGCGTGAATCCGGCATACAGGGTGGGCGGCCCGGCCACTGCCGGTGCGGCGTGGATTCCCGAAATGATCGCCTACAGCGCGAAGAACAAGGTGCCGCTGGATTTCGTCAGCACCCATTCCTATGGGGTGAACCAGGGATTCCTCGATGAATTCGGGACCACGGGCACGGTGCTCAGCAAGGACGAATGGGCGGTCAGCAGCGATGTGCTGAAAAACCGGAAAGAAATTGCGGCCTCCAGCATGCCGAACCTGGAATTGCATTACACCGAATGGAGTTCCTCGTATACTCCGGCCGATCCGACGCACGACAGCTACCACCAGGCCGCCTATATCCTGCAAAAGCTCAAGCAGGTCGGCAATACCGCGCAGTCGATGTCGTACTGGGTCTTCACCGATATCTTCGAAGAGGCCGGGCCGCGCTTCGAAGCCTTCCATGGCGGTTTCGGCCTGATGAATACGCAGGGCATCAAGAAGCCGGCGTATTTCGCCTACCAGTTCCTGCACCAGCTCGCGCCGACCGAGCTGAAGAGCAGCGACAGGCAGACCATCGCCACGACCGACGGCAAGGGCAATGTCCAGCTCCTGCTCTGGGATTACACGCATACGCTGCCGGACGGCATCAACAACCAGCAGTATTTCATCAAGGACCTTCCGGCCAGGGACAAGGGCAAGGTGCAGGTCCGCATGAAAGGCTTGAAGAAAGGAGCGTACACGCTGAGCCTGTCGCAAGTCGGCTACAGGAAGAACGACGCCTTCACGGCCTACATCGGCATGGGCTCGCCCAAGCAGCTGAGCCGGGAGCAGGTCGCCACCCTGAAGTCGCTCGCCACCGGCAAGCCCTCCGAGCAGAGGAAGGTCCAGGTCGGCCAGGATGGCAGCTTCAGCCTGGACTTGCCCATCCGCGAAAACGACGTTGTCCTCCTCGAGCTTGGCAGCGTGAAGTAAGGAGCCGCACATGAGCAAGCAATCCCGCCGCGACGCCTTCAAGACCCTGCTGGCCGGCGCAAGCCTTCCCCTCGCGCCTGGCATGGCCCGGGCCGCCGATCGCGCCGCCGCTCCTGCGGGCAAGCCGCTACAGCAGTGGCGCCAGGGCGTCGAAGGGCAGCGAAGGGCCGACCTGGGCGACGGCAGCTACCTGAATCCCATCATCGCGGGCGACCATCCCGATCCGACCGTCCTCAAGGACGGCAAGGACTACTACCTCACGTATTCGTCCTTCTATTCCTATCCCGGCCTGGTGATCTGGCATTCGACCGACCTGGTGAACTGGCAGCCGGTCGCGCCCGCGCTGTCGAAACCGCTCGGCACCATCTGGGCGGTCGACCTGTGCAAGCACGACGGCCGCTACTTCATCTATATTCCGGCGGCGCCGGACGGCAATGCCTGGTCGATCTACGCGATCTGGGCCGACCGCATCGAAGGACCCTGGAGCGATCCGGTCGACCTGAAGATCAGCGGCTGCATCGATCCCGGCCACGTGGTCGGCGAGGACGGCCGGCGCTACCTGTTCGTCAACGGCATCCGCAAGATCCGCCTGAGCGACGACGGCCTGGCCACCGACGGCCAGCTCGAGAAGGCTTACCAGCCATGGCGCTACCCGGATGACTGGGTGGTGGAGAACTTCGCGCCGGAAGGCCCCAAGCTGCTGCGGCGCGGGAAGTATTTTTACCTGGTGACCGCGGTGGGCGGCACGGCGGGGCCGGTGACGGGGCACATGGTGATCGCGGCGCGCTCCACCTCGATCCACGGACCGTGGGAGCATTGCCCGCACAATCCGCTGGTGCGCACCGCCGGCACCGGTGAACCCTGGTGGTCGCGCGGCCACGCCACCGTGGTCGAAGGGCCGGCGGGCGACTGGTGGATGGTGTACCACGGCTACGAGAACGGTTTCCGTACCCTGGGCCGCCAGACCCTGCTCGAGCCCATGGAATGGACCGAGGACGGCTGGTTCCGCGCCACCGGCGGCGACCTTTCCAGGCCGCTGCCCAAGCCGAAGGGCGGCAAGGCCGGGCCCGCGGGCTACGCATTATCGGATGACTTCAGCCGCAACCGCTTCGGGGTCCAGTGGTGCTTCCACGATCCGGCGCCGGACGAGATGCGGCGCGCCCGCTACGTGGAAGGAGGCTTGCGGATCGCCGGCAGCGGCAGCTCGCCGGCCGACAGCCGGCCGCTGACCTGCACGGTGGGAGACCGTTCCTATGAAGTGGAGGTGAGCCTGCAGTTGATCGGCCAGGCGGAAGGCGGGCTGCTGCTGTTCTATCACCACAAGGCCTACGTCGGCCTGGGCTTCACGCCGGACACGATCAAGACCTGGCAGTATGCCGAGGAACAGCCGTGGATGCGCGCCGCCCGCGCCACCTCGACGGTCCGGGTGCGCATGAGCAACCAGGACAATGTCGTCACCTTCCGCTACTCGCACGACGACGGCAAGACCTGGGTCCTGCATGGCTTGCGCATGGAAGTCTCCGGCCTGCACCACAACGTGTTCGGCGGATTCCTCAGCCTGAAAGTCGGCATCTACAGCGCGGGCAAGGGGACGGTCGAACTCCGGGACTTCCGCTACCGGGCGCTCGCCGCGTCCTGACGGGCCGAAAAAAAGCCTGCACGGCAGTGCAGGCTCTGTCGGTCCGCGGCGCCGGCGCCCGTGCATGGGCGCCGGCAGGGCAGGGAGTTACTGCGGGCCGAGCTTCTTGATCAGGGCGTTCAGCTGTTCGCATTCCTGCGGGTTCAGGTCGATCAGCGGGGTGCGCACCGGGCCTGCGGTGT
>NZ_KB908187.1 GCF_000382345.1 Massilia niastensis DSM 21313 | reverse complement strand
GTGGACACAGAAATTCGTACGCTGGTACAACCAGGAACACAAGCACAGCAGCCTGAAATTCGTGACGCCGGCGCAGCGCCACACTGGTCAGGATGCGGCGATTCTGGCGTGCCGCGAGAAGGTCTATCGAGACGCCAGAAACAGCAATCCGGGGCGCTGGTCGCGCGGCACGAGGAATTGGAAGCTGGAAGACCAGGTCTGGTTGAATCCGGAACGGATTCGGCCAGAAGCACTACAGCAAGTAGCTTGAGGTGACGCGACAACTACGTTGACAAACGCCGGTGACTCGCTACAGCGGGAACAGTTGGCAGCGTGGTTTGCCGCAGTTCGTAGTCTTGGAAACCCGGTAATGTCAGCATACTTGCAGACGCTGCTTCTCACCGGCGCAAGGCCGGGAGAAATCATGGCAATGCGTTGGGAGGACTTGAACCTTCGATGGAAGGGGCTCACCATTAGGGATAAAGTGGAGGGAGAGCGGGAAGTACCACTTACTCCGTACGTAGCAAACGTTCTTAAGGCCTTACCTCGTCGTAATGATTGGGTGTTTTCGAGTACAAAGGGTGGGCATATCACCAGTCCGAACTATCAACTGAATTCGGTGTGCTCTGTCGCTGGCATTGAGGGGCTAACGCTGCATGGATTGAGGCGGTCGTTCAAATCACTGTCTGAGTGGCTCGACTTGCCCGCTGGTGTAATCGCCCAAATTCAAGGGCACAAGCCGAGTGCTACAGTGGAAAAGCATTATACGAATAGGCCTCTAGATCTTCTCCGCATCCATCATGAGAAACTAGAGGCATGGATTCTGTTGCAAGCGAATGTCGATGCTGCGCTGGACGTGACTAAATTACGTGCGATCCCGGCCTAACCCAAGTACGGTACGTTGTTGAAGCAAAGAAATGCAACTCAGCACGCAGTGAACCGCTAAAATACTAGGCAGCCTTTGTCACACTAAAAAAATGTGTGCAGAGAACCCTAAATACTCATCGCCTAAATTATGCGAAAAATAGATCGCGAAACCGTTGAAGTTCCTTCGATTTTGTACTCTGACGCAGTACGTGAAGCACGAAACACCATTGCGCACCACTTCAATTTTGCGGAACAGAGCAGACACTCCCGAAGAGCGCCTATTGCACGCGACCTCTTCGCCAACATGCAGGTACGAGAGCATTTGGATAGAATTTTTTATGGGAAATGTGCGTTTTGTGAAACGAAGGTAGCCGATGGAGCACAAGCAATCGACCATTTCAGGCCACTTGGCTATGCGTCTGGAATTGGCGATAGAAGTACCAGTCCTGATCACTATGCCTGGTTTGCATACGAGTGGAAAAACCTCTTATTGTGCTGTCCTACATGTACTAAAAACAAAGCGAACTTATTTCCTGTAACTGGCCCGCGCGCACCAATACTCTGCTCTTTCGGCGAAGCAAATAAAGAAGAAAAATTTCTGCTGTTAGATCCTACGATCGACGAACCTTGGAGACATTTAGATTTCGATAATGAAGGTTACTGCATTCCTAAATCAAAACGAGGCAATGTTACAATCCAAGTTTTCCAACTCAACCGTTCTGAGCTCTTAGCACTGAGAAAAGAAAAGATTACAGAATGTGTCGGAGCCATAAGAATATTAAAATACGGCGCTAAGTTAGGCGCACGCCCACTTCAAGACTTGTTAACGCCAGGAAGCGAAAATTCAGGGGCGGCAATTATTTTCACGAGAGGTTTTGCACGGTATTTGGCAAAAAAGCTACACCAGCCACTACCTCCCGGGATCAAAATAATCACTTACCTAGACAGTCTAGTCGGAGTAATACCCGACGCGTTGCTTGAGAATTCCATATCGGAATATACCGATCCAATTGTAAGAAAAAACCTTACGCGTGTACAGAACCGCCCCCTTGTACCAGTTGAGCATGCATATCCAACTTTAAAGTATTTAGAGAAGCGCCATCAAATCAGCGATCATTCAAGAATAACGAAGATCGAAGTTCGCAATTTCAAGGGAATATCATCGCTTTCTCTGTCGTTTAGCGAAAATCAAATGGGCGAGCTTAGCACTCCGTGCATGATGATAATAGGCGAAAATTCAACAGGGAAAAGCTCGTTATTACAGGGAATCGCGCTGTGTTTAATGGGAGAAAAAAAGCGCACCAAATTAAAACTAAACCCAGAAGATTTCATCAGTAGAAACTCCTCCGACTGGAAACTAATTGGGGACAGTGACGCAAGCATTGAAATATTCTTTGAGAGTCGCGAATCCGCCAAACTTAATATAAATCCGCTTGCACGCAAATTCGATGGAACTTTTGATCCATCGACAGTGATTCTCGCATATGGAGCAAGACGATTCTTTACTGAGAAATCCAAAAGTGGAACTTCCATTGAATCCATCCGTACAATGTTTTTCCCACTTGCGACGATATCACATCCGAATACCTGGATAGCTGGATTAGATGAGGAAGCTTTCGCGTCGGTTGCAAGAGCAATGCGGGAAATACTTGCCCTTCAATACGAGGACGAAGTTGTACGCGACGGCGATGGACGGGTATTCGTATTTGCACATGGACGACAGACGCCGATAGATAAGCTAAGTGATGGTTACCTCTCACTTTTTGCAATGGCAATCGATATCATGCGCGAAATGCTTAACACCTGGGGCAGCCTAGAAGTAGCACGTGGAATAGTATTAATAGATGAGATAGAAACACATCTACATCCTCGCTGGAAGATGCAGGTTGTTGGAGCTTTACGGAAAGCGCTTCCAAATGTTCAGTTTATTGCTACGACGCACGACCCTCTTTGTTTGCGGGGAATGAATGATTCGGAAGTAATTGTTCTTCACCGGAGTGAAGGCAATACTATTAAAAAGCTCGAAAACCTTCCTCCCATAAGTGGTATGCGGGCTGAACAAATACTTACATCAGATTACTTTGGTTTAGCAAGCACTTCTGATGCGAATTTCGAAGCACAGCTCAATCAACTGGGTGTGTTAGCACGCACACCTCGACGGCAAATGGAAGAGAAAGACCGAGACTTCGCGTCTAAATTGGAAAAAGATGTTCGATCCAGGCTTTCTATAGGCGACACAGCCATTGAACAAATTTTAAATGAAGCGATGATGCACTATCTGCTCGAACGGAGAGATCCTGGTGTAGTTGACCGTAAAACTTTACGTGAGGCTGCGGTAGCTGACGTCTTGAAAGCACTAAAGGAAAGTGATTAAGGCTATGCGATATGTTGACCGCAGCAAAGTAGCCGAACCGCCGTCCTTAATTGAGGCGAACAAGCCAACTAATTCCGAAATGGCTCGAGCAGTCGATCATTATTCGAGTAGCGTAGATTCTTCTTTCGATTTCACTTGGTATAAAAAAAATGACGTTGTCACAGCTTTGGAATCCCTTTTCCACAAAAAATGTGCTTATTGCGAGTCTCCTTACACCGCTGTGATGCCGGTAGATGTAGAACACTATCGGCCGAAAGGACGCTTGGAAGGTGAGCCTAAGCACCTAGGTTATTGGTGGTTAGCCCTTAAATGGGACAACCTACTCCCTAGTTGTATTGACTGCAACCGACGGCGGTATCACCGCACTGCAAATCCTACGGGAACAATGGAATGGCTTGAGCGAACGAACATTGGGAAACTAGATGCGTTTCCGATTTCGGGCCCTCGAGCTTTTATGCATACGGATTCTACTGCCAATGAAAAAGCGTTACTGCTAGACCCGACGTCCGACAATCCAGACAATCATCTATTTTGGCCTGTGGACCGAGAACTCAGTGTCGTTTCTGCCCTTGAACCGGAAGACGACGGACCTGGGATGACAACTATCTGGACCGTCGCTCTTAATAGGCAAGGGCTTGTGGAGACAAGAACTAGTCACCTCAACATACTAAAAAGGATAAGTAGAAAAGCCTTTAAATTTTTTGACCGCGCTATTACGTTAGATGGTGCCCATCGAAAAGACGCGATCGATGATGGCCTCGAGGAACTGGAGGAACTAAAAAAATGGTGCAGCCCAGACCAGCCTTATTCCGCACTAGCTAACGCATTTTACCGTCAAACGAGGCAACTCCTGATTAAACGCTATGAAGCACTGATAGAAAATAAAGAGATCACAGTGGCTGCGTAGGCTAAAAGATGAAAATTTAACATCATTCTCGAGCGCCGCTGCAACACAGTCAAAATCTTAGGAAAAATGGACTGTTAATGAAACTAAACTGGGGTTGCATTGGGCACATCGTATATGTTGTTCGTCAACTCACTCATCAGCCGATGATCAAGCAAAATTTGCATAATGGTTCGCGCCGTCTGATCACACGGGACAATTCTATTTGTTGCGGCATCAAAATTAATTCCCCAGTTACGGCGAGTGTTAACCTGTTGAAGATTTGAAAGAAATGCTGGCTGAGCATATAAACCCTTTTGCTCGACCACCGCCATGCGCCTAAGCTGTATAGCATTAGTGCCGACATAATTTATCAGTGGCTGCAGATTCGTAAACAGGCTTGAAAACTGAGGATTCTGTTGCAATCCATTAAATGCTTGAGCGTACGAAGTTCGATAGCCCATTGTCGATTCGAAAGCACGTTTAGAGGCGATAAAAACAGAATTACTTACACAATAGAAATCAAAGGTTTTTTCAATTGAAAATCCGTTATCCTCTGCTGCTGCCAACTCCCCATTACGAAAGATCATATTTATGTATTTCGTAGGATAAGATGTCTTCCATGACGCTGTAGAGCGTTTCACTGCATAAATTGTGTCGGCGCCGCTTACAAACTTTACCACATATCCTTCGGCACCTTGAATATCTTTTATAGAATTTACGCCATGCTCAGGTTCTGGCCTATCAACTTGCACCTTTAAAAAACTGAAATCGGAACCTTGTGATGAGGTTGCAAGACAGCTATTCTCGTTGACCTCGGCCAAATAAGAATATGGGGCAAATTCGGTTAATCGAAGCATTTCGTCCCGAACGATTTGCTTTACCAACTGATTGAGCCGACCATCAGTCCGAACGTACCAAGCGTTGAATTTTCTGACAGTACTGCTTTTTTTGAAAACCCACAAATAAACCGCACTTTGCGCAAAATCAAAATTTTTCAGTGAATCAAATTCAGCCTGCATGCTTAATCCTTGAGAATATAGAAATCTTGAACTGTTTGCCCCTGCTGTGGCCCTGGTATCAGAGTACCTTGTTTAAGTACTCGAACCTCGCGGGAGTGGCCACCGATGAGAATTGTTACCTCGTACAGCCGCCATTTGTACATTAGAAGCAACGGGTTCATCAATATTTGACCTGATCTGTATGTTATAGCAAACATCCAGACCAAGAAGACCAAAAACCCCAACATTTTCTGAGGCTCCGAATAACTTATTCCCATAAATGAAACGACATAAGGGAATGTATAATTTATCAATTCATTGGGAATTGATTTAACCTGAATAACTTCGACGCGAAAAGGATAAGAAAGCTTTCTAAAAGACAGATTCGCCAAAAAAACCGCTAAAATGGCAATGCATATAAACGCAATCGAATATTTAGGATTCGCGAATGGAATATAAGAGCAGCTTTCAGCTTTAAATTCAGTCCAAGAGCAAAGATCACGTGACCACCAAGTAACTGGAATATCTTGGACCGCCAAGATAATCGCAAGTGGAAGGTAAGATCCAATAAAGATCAAAAAACCTGATATTAGTCGAAATTGCAAGAGCGGCTCTAGTATAAGGGTCAATAACTTAAGTTTAGTCTTCTGCCGTGTGCTTGGCAACTAAAGCTGTCTCATCTGTTGAGCAAGACAAACGCTTTGCGTACCGGTTTCTAGCCGTTAGCCCGCAACATAGCCAGGTGTCAGTGGTGACTTAGGTATTGATAAAATACGTTATCGCTAGTAAGGCCGAGCCCGCAACGAGTGGAGCTGGCAGTGCGTTCATCGAGCCGCTAAGCGCTACGGCCACTTAGAAAATTTGGAGTTGGGTGTCCAGTTTGTAATGACATGTTGTGAGGTACAGAGTCCAGACGAGGTGCGTCTCGACGGCAAAACCACGTCAGGTTTCGCAAGCACCAGCTCAAGTACTTCGACGTCAAAAGGCGACGGTGGCGTTAGCGCCCTCGGCGTGTAGCTGCCGGCTCTTACAACGGCGTTTGTCAACGTAGTTGTCGCGTCACCTCAAGCTACTTGCTGTAGTGCTTCTGGCCGAATCCGTTCCGGATTCAACCAGACCTGGTCTTCC
>NZ_KB908186.1 GCF_000382345.1 Massilia niastensis DSM 21313 | reverse complement strand
GTGGACACAGAAATTCGTACGCTGGTACAACCAGGAACACAAGCACAGCAGCCTGAAATTCGTGACGCCGGCGCAGCGCCACACTGGTCAGGATGCGGCGATTCTGGCGTGCCGCGAGAAGGTCTATCGAGACGCCAGAAACAGCAATCCGGGGCGCTGGTCGCGCGGCACGAGGAATTGGAAGCTGGAAGACCAGGTCTGGTTGAATCCGGAACGGATTCGGCCAGAAGCACTACAGCAAGTAGCTTGAGGTGACGCGACAACTACGTTGACAAACGCCGATCTCTTCGGCATCAGAAGCATTTGAAGCAACAATAAATGCATTAAATCTCGATGCGGCATAAAGCAGAGACGCACTAATTCTACTAGGGGTATCTCGCTCACATTGGCTGTTCGCCAGTTGAATTACCTCGTCTGCTCGGTCCCAAAATCGCGGATCCGGGTCGCTGTCGCTCGTTGGTCTCTCTGTCATAGTGTTCTTTTCATTGGTAAGGCAACGTTCCATCAATGTCCGCTTCTGGCCAAACCCGGCCGTTCAGGTCAGGATAGCAGGTCGCCCAGGCCGAAAAATCGCAGACTGTCACGAAGGACCCGATCCGACCCAAAGCCGACGTCGTAGTATTGGTGACTCAGGTGTCACTTTGCATCAGTTTCATGCACGTCCCGCCAGCACAGCATATCCGTCAGCCGTTCTTCACGCTCTGGATCGAACCCACAGCGATTTTCGAACACGACCGGATTCTCGTAAGTGCCGAACAACCAATCCCACCAGACAATGTCGCCGTAGTTGTTGCGATGCCGTCCGTACTGGTGGTGCACGCGGTGCATTTCCGGCCGCTGGAAGAACCAGCCGACCCAGCGCGGCGTCCGCACGCTCGTGTGGTAAAAGAATTCACCCAGCGCCGTACACAGCGTGTAGACACTTCCCGCTTCCGGCGACAAGCCGAGAAACGCGTAAACGAGCAGGCTGCCGATCATCGAATTCACGACCATCTCGACCGGATGCTTGTAGAAGGAGGTGATCACCTCGATGCGCTGCGGGCTGTGGTGGATCTGATGGAATACTCTCCACAGGAAATCCGATTCGTGCCTGGCCCGGTGCCACCAGTAGAACACGAAGGTCGCGATGAAGTAGGCTACCAGTCCTCCGGTCACCGGACCGAGGTGGCGGGACAAGTGCAGCAAGGAGGCCGACGATAGCCAGCGCTCCCAGGTCCACCCCGCCAACAGGACAACACCCAGCTGGACCGCATTGATGACCAATACCCGCACGGGCCAGGTACGCACCCGCGGCAGGCGCCACCCCGGCACGATGCGCTCCAGCAGAAAGCAGGCCGCGAAGACCGCAAAGATCGTTGTCAGCATAGAGTCCCCGTTGTCAAATGGTTGGAGAACCCATCATCTGACGATGCCCGCGATGGCGCCAGCACCGGTATCGGCGGGCTTGGATGGCGCGCCTGCCGGTCGCAGATTCCGATACTGCACGGTCAAACCCGGATCTCGGCCTGGACAGTTCACCAGCAGCTCCAGCGTTTCCTGGGTTTCCTCTTGAACGACCGAACTTGGCCGGTTGCTGTCCTTAAACCGGGGCCGCGTTCGACACGAAGCGGACTGTGAGAAGGGACATCGAAATAGAGGCGTGAGCTAGCTTTCGACGTACAGCTTTTCAGTCGCCTTCTTCAAGTCCGCATGAGGCAAGAACTGATCTGAAATGGTGAGGATTGCATGCAAATTATTCTTCAGCTTTTCCAGCTCCATGCTGCCGGGTTTGATCGCTGTCTGTAACAAATGAATGGCCATATCCGCCAAGAGCAAGCGTTGCTTTTCCATCCAGTCGGTCGGCACGTCTTTGGTGGCGGGATGGCGCAGGAAAGCATCCTCAACCGCTCCATGTATTTCCCAAGCCATTTGCGTGAGTTCATTTCGTTTAATGTCATCCATGCTTCCCCCTCGAGTGTCGTGCTGTTGGAATGTAAGGCCGCCGAGGACAATGGCGCCTGCGCTCCAGCACTCCCTTGCTGGAGGACGGCCCGGCCGGATCAGTTCCGGCTGCGGTCCGCCAGGAACTGCCGCGCGCGCGGATGCTGCGGATGATTGAAGAACTCCTGCGGGCTGGCCTGCTCCAGGATCTTCCCTTCGCTCATGAACCAGACGCGGTCGGACACCTCGCGCGCAAACCCCATCTCATGGGTCACGCAGACCATGGTCATGCCCTGCTGCGCCAGCGAGCGCATCACCTGCAGCACCTCGCCCACCATTTCCGGGTCGAGGGCGCTGGTCGGCTCGTCGAACAGCATGATCGGCGGGCGCATCGCCAGCGCGCGCGCGATCGCCACGCGCTGCTGCTGGCCGCCGGACAGCTCGTTCGGATAGGCGTCGCGCTTGTGGGCCAGGCCCACCTGCTCCAGCAACGCCATCGCATGGGCACGCGCATCAGGCAGGGTCGCGCGTTTCAGCTGCACGGGAGCCAGGGTGCAGTTTTCCAGCACGCTCAGGTGCGGGAACAGGTTGAAGTGCTGGAACACGAAGCCGATGCCGGCGCGCAGCAGGTTGACGTCGGCGCCCTTGGCATGGATGTCGCGCCCGTCGACCTCGATGCGGCCGCCGTCGATTTCCTCGAGCCGGTTGATGGTCCGGATCAGGGTCGACTTGCCCGAGCCGGACGGCCCGCACACGACCACCACTTCATTCTTGTGCACGCGCTCGGACACGTCGACCAGGGCGTGATAGTCGCCATACCATTTATTGACTTTATCGAGAACGATCATCGTTCGCTTCCTTTTACGACGCCTGCGCGGAACGGCGCTGCAGGCGCCGCTCGAGCAGGAAGGCCAGCCGGGACAGGCCGAAACAGAGGATGAAATAGGTCAGCGCCAGGATCAGGTAGACCTCGACCGCCTGGGTGAACACCAGGGTGTTGACCTGGGTCGCGATGAACGAGACTTCGGACAGGCCGATGATGTAGCCCAGCGAGGTCGCCTTGATGGTCGAGACCAGCTGGCTGACCAGTGAAGGCAGGCCGTTGCGCAGGGTCTGCGGCAGCACCACGCGGCGCAGCGCCTGCGGATAGCTCAGGCCCAGCGAGCGCGCGCTTTCCAGCTGGCCTTTCGGCAGCGCGCGGATGCCCGCCGCCACGATCTCGGCCAGGTAGATGCCGTCGAACAGCACCAGCACCATCAGCATGGTCGTGGCCTGCCCCGTCTTCACGCCGGTCACGGCGGGCAGGAAGAAGTAGACCCAGAACACCACCAGCAGCAGCGGCACCCCGCGCACCAGCTGCACCAGGGCGGTCACCGGCCAGCGCAGGGCGCGCCAGGGACTCACGCGTGCGATGCCGAGCAGCAGGCCGAGCGGCATCGCCAGCACCAGGGCGGCGCCGGACAGCAGCACGGTCAGCGCCAGCCCGCCCAGCGGACCCTCGGGATATTGGCCGACCAGGAAGTACAGCCAGTAGGTATCGATCAGTTCAAGCATCGCCACCTCAGGCCGGACGGACCGGATAACGGCGCTGGACCAGGTGCGCCGCCAGCGAGATCAGGAGCGACACGCACAGGTAGGCCAGGGTCGCGAAGGCAAAGGCTTCGACGCTGCGGAAGCTCGCGGTCTCCACGCGCGCGGCCTGGTACATCATCTCGGCCGCGCCGATCACGGTGGCCACGCTGGTGTCCTTCCACAGGTTGACGGTCTGCGACAGCAGCGGCGGCACGGAAGCACGCAGCGCCTGCGGCAGCAGCACCAGGCGCACCGCGGCAATGCGGCCCAGGCCAAGCGAACGGGCCGCTTCCAGCTGGGTCGGCGGCACCGCGCGGATGCCGCTGCGGATGTCCTCGGCCATGTGCACGCCGCTGTACAGCGCCAGCGCGATCACGGCGCACACGGCTTCCGGGCTGTTCGCGTACAGGACTTCGCGCGCGCCCTCCGGCAGCAGTTCGGGGAAGGCGAAATACCAGAACAGCAGGTGGGCCAGCAGCGGCACGTTGCGGATGCCCTCGACGATCGTGCTGCCGACGGCGCGCGCGGGCGCGGAGGTCGAGGTGCGCATCAGCGCCACCGCGGCGCCGAAAGGCAGGGCGAACACGAAGCTGACCGCGGTCAGCTGGAGCGACAGGATGAGGCCCTGCACCAGCCAGTCGTGGTACTGGCCGGACTGCAGGAGGGTCGGATCGAAGAACTGCAAGGCTCGGGGCTCAGATCTTGTCGGTGCTGATCTTGAACGCGCGCTTGGCGATGTTCGGGCGGGTGCCCGGGCCATACCACTTGTTGAACAGCTGCTCGGCCGCGCCGCTCGCCTCCAGTTCGCGCAGGGTCGCGTCGACCACCGCCTTCAGGCCCTTCTCGCCCTTGCGCAGGCCCATGGCGATAGCCTCGTTGCCGATCGAGGTCGGCAGGATGGTGAAGCCCTTGGCGGCCGGGCCCAGCTTGCCGTAGTCGGCCAGCAGCGAGGACTCGTCGTTGACATAGGCGATGCCCTTGCCCTGGCGCAGCGCCTGGAAGGCCTGCTGGGTGTTCTCGAAAGTCACCACCTCGGCGCTCGGGACGGCCTTGCGGATATTCGTTTCCTGGGTGCCGCCGCGCACGGTGACCACCTTCTTGCCGGCCAGCTGGGGCAGCGCGGTCACGCCGCTCCCGGCGCGCACCATGACTTTCGAGCCGGTGACAAAATGGGTCACGGCGAAATCGACCTGGGCTTCGCGTTCCTTGTTGTGGGTCAGCGTGGCGGCCAGGATGTCGACGTGGCCCTGCTGCAGTTCGGGGATGCGGGCCGACACCGCCAGCTGCTTGAACACGGGCTTGACGCCGATCTTCTTCGCCACCGCGGTGGCCAGGTCGATCTCGTAGCCGACCAGCTGGCGGGTCTTCGGGTCGATGAAGCTGTTCGGCTCGTCGGTGCCCAGCACGCCGAACACGATCTCGCCTTTTTTCCTGATGTCCGCCAGCTGGTCGGCATGGGCGGCGCCGGCGGCCAGGTGGGCGGACAGGGCGACCGCGCCCAGGATGAGGTGACGGCGAGTGATCATATGCTGCTCCAACGACAAAATATTCGAGCTCAACAGTATATAGCAAGCACTTATACGGCAAAATGAATAAATTCCCATAAGAAAATGCTCGTTGCGGTATAAGCACCGTGTTTCGCTCGACGGCACACGAAGCTGCCTGCACAATCACACTAACGATTATTGCGGAGACAACATGCTGCTCGTCACTTTCAACGTCAACGGTATCAACAGCCGCCTTGGCGCCCTGCTCCAGTACCTCGAGGAGCGCCAGCCCGACGTGGTCTGCCTGCAGGAGCTGAAGGCGCCCCAGGAGAAGTTTCCCGAGCAGGCGATCCGCGACGCCGGCTACCATCCGATCTGGCATGGGCAGAAGAGCTGGAATGGGGTCGCCATCCTGACCCGCGACGGTCCGGCCGAGGAAATCCACCGCGGCCTGCCGGGCGATCCGCTTGATGAGCAGAGCCGCTACCTGGAGGCGGCGTACCAGGGCGTGCTGGTCGCCTGCCTCTACCTGCCCAACGGGAACCCGGCGCCGGGGCCCAAGTTCGACTACAAGCTGGCGTGGTTCGAGCGCCTGATCCTGCGTGGCGCCGAACTGATGAAAGCCGGGGTGCCGGCGGTGCTGGCCGGCGACTTCAACGTCATGCCGACCGATATCGACGTCTACAAGCCGGAACGCTGGCTGACCGACGCGCTGTTCCGGCCCGAGACCCGCGAGGCCTTCCACCGCCTGGTCGACCAGGGCTGGACCGACTCCCTGCGCACCATGCACCCGGACCAGAAGATCTATACGTTCTGGGACTACTTCCGCAACGCCTTCGACCGCGACGCGGGCCTGCGCATCGACCATTTGCTGCTCTCGCCCACCCTGGCGCCGGCGCTGCGCGGCGCCGGGGTCGACAAGTTCGTGCGCGCGCGCGAAAAGCCGAGCGACCACGCGCCGACCTGGGTCGAGCTCGACCTGGCGGCGATCGCGCGATGAGCCGCCGACTTCTCCCCCTGCTGGCCCTGGGCGCGCCGTTCTGGGCGCAGGCCTCGACGATGCCGGCATTCTGCGTCAAGGCCGCAGGGACGGTGGAACAGGCGATCTGCGCCGACCCGAAACTGGTGGCGATCGATCGCCAGCTCGACCAGGTCTACACCGAAGCGCTGGCCAAGGCCGACGCCGCGCAGCGCAAAGCGCTGCTCATGCAGCAGAAAGGCTGGTGGCGCGGGGTCAGGGATTGCTGGAAGGCGCAGGACATGCACGCCTGCATCGCCGAGGCCTACGTGCTGCGCCGGGTCGAACTGCAGGCCACCTACCACCTGGTGCGCCTGCGCGGAACCTTCAGCTTCACCTGCGACGACGGCAGCACGGTCAAGGTCACCCACTTCAAGACCGACCCGCCCAGCCTGATCGCCGCGCGCGGCGGCGAGCAATCCCTGATGCTCAGCCAGCCGAGCGGCAGCGGGGCGCGCTATGCGGGGCGCAACGAGCAGTTCTGGGAGCACCAGGGCAGCGCCACCGTCGTGTGGGGCCATGGGACGCCCGAACTGCACTGCAAGCGGACCTGATCACCGGCCGGGGCTCAGGCGGACAGCTTCCGCATCTCGGCGTACAGGTCGGCCTTGCCCTCGAAGCCGATGCCCGGCAGGTCCGGCATGGTGATGTAGCCGTTGTCGACCCTGACGCCGTCCGGGAAGCCGCCGAAGGGCTGGAACAGGTCCGGATAGGATTCGTTGCCGCCCAGGCCCAGGCCGGCCGCGATGTTCAGCGACATCTGGTGGCCGCCGTGCGGGATGCAGCGGCGCGGCGACCAGCCGTGCTCGCGCAGCATGTCGAGCGTGCGCAGGTACTCGACCAGGCCGTAGCTCAGGGCGCAGTCGAACTGCAGCCAGTCGCGGTCGGCGCGCATGCCGCCATAGCGGATCAGGTTGCGCGCATCCTGCATCGAGAACAGGTCTTCGCCGGTGGCCATCGGGTTCTTGTAGTAGTTGCGCAGGGTGGCCTGCAGCTCGAAGTCGAGCGGATCGCCCGG
>NZ_KB908185.1 GCF_000382345.1 Massilia niastensis DSM 21313 | reverse complement strand
CACTTCGGCTCGCCGCGGTCACGGTTGGCCGCAGCAATACCGCGCTGGGTGCCTTCTACCGACGCCTGGCAGGCCGCATCGGCAATGCAAAAGCCGTAACCGCAACAGCCCGCAAGATTGCCGTCCTGTTCTACAACGCGATGCGATACGGCATGGATTACCGTGATCCTGGCGCAGACCACTATGAGCAGCAATACCGAAATCGGGTCATCAAGCAGCTGCACCGGCGTGCCGCAGAGTTTGGCTACGCGCTGCAACCACAGGAGACAACAGCGTAGAGGTGAGTTTCTTAGGAAGGCATCGATGGGTTCAATGGGTCGTCGCAACACCTTCTGGTCTAACATGCAGCCAGGAGGAAAGGTAGTTGAATCAGAAGCGAACATCCGGCTTATCGGCCGAGCAAAAAAGGTCCCTTTGGCAACGCTGGAAAGATGGGGAATCATTAAGCGAAATCGGGCGGTCTCTCGGGAGACACGCTGCGTCGATTAATTCAATTGTGCGCCCGCACGGTGGGATCATGCCGCCTGAACGAACTCGTTCCGCACGCGCACTTACACTTGCTGAGAGAGAGGAAATTTCTCGCGGGATCCGAGCAGACGTCTCGATCCGGCAGATCGCCGCAGCTCTTGGTCGATCGCCGTCGACGGTCAGCCGGGAGGTGGCACGCCACGGTGGTGCAAGCCAATACCGGGCCACTATGGCTGATGCACGAGCTTGGGAGCTGGCGAAACGCCCGAAGCAGTGTGTCCTCGCTGCCAATGCCAAACTGCGGCGGTTGGTGGCGAGTAAGCTGCGATCGAATTGGGCGCCACAGCAGATCGCTGGATGGTTAAAGCTGCAGTACGCCGATAATAATGCGATGCACGTATCGCACGAAACCATATATCGCAGCCTGTATGTTCAGGCCCGCGGAGTACTGGAAGCAGAATTGATGAAGCATCTGCGCACACGAAGGCTGATGCGTCGCTCAAAAAACGCCACTACAAAAGGCCAGCCGCGGGGACAAATCATCGATGCTGTATCGATCCGCGAACGACCTGCGGAGGTGGAGGACAGAGCTATTCCAGGGCACTGGGAGGGCGATTTACTGAGCGGTTCGAACAACACACACATCGCTACTCTGGTAGAGCGCCACTCGCGTTTCACGGTACTGCTGAAGGTGCGGGGCAAGGACACTGAAAGCGTTGTCTCTGCACTGATTAAACGGGTCCTGAAGCTCCCAACGGAACTACGTGGATCAATTACTTGGGATCGAGGTACTGAACTGGCTCAACACAAGAAGTTCACCCTTGCTACCGATGTACCGATGTATTTCTGCGATCCACAGAGCCCTTGGCAGCGCGGTACGAACGAGAATACCAATGGTCTGCTTCGACAGTACTTTCCCAAGGGGACCCGGCTGGACGGCTATTCGCAAGCGGAGCTGAACAAGATTGCGTCACAACTAAATCAGCGACCACGAAAGACTTTGGGATTCGTGACACCAACGGATAAACTAAACGCTGCAGTAGGTGTTGCGTTCACCCGTTGAACCCGCCTCGGCCTTCTTTGCCCGCGAGCTGAAGTGAGTTTTCGACTCATCGACGATCTGCAAACGAAGGCCATTCCTGTGTCGCGCAGCTGTCGCGTGCTGGGCGTTAGCCGATCCGGTTTTTATGAAGCCAAGCGCCGCGCTGCGACTACGATTGTTTGCGCAGCGAGTGTTCATGTGCGTGCTGCTTTCGCGTCGAGTCATCAAAGCTACGGCAGCCGCCGTATGGTGACGGCGCTGGCAAATCGCGGTGTCCAGGCCGGTCGCTACAAAGTCCGTCGCTTGATGCGCCAAGCGGGCTTAAAACCGGTCTGGAAGCGCAAATTCGTCCACACGACCGACAGCAGGCATGATTTGCCGGTCGCCGCCAATGTGCTAGCCCGCCAATTCAATCCCACGGCGCCAAACAAGGCCTACGTGTCAGATATCACCTATGTCCGAACCGGCGCCGGCTGGCTGTATCTGGCGGTCGTGATCGACCTGTTCTCGCGCAAGGTAGTCGGCTGGGCTATGGCGCCGAGTATGCCGGCAAAGCTTGTCTGCGACGCGTTGCACATGGCCGTTCAGCAGCGGCGGCCGGGTGCAGGCTTGGTCGTCCACTCAGACCGCGGCAGCCAGTACGCAAGTGCCCAGTACCAGGCGCTATTAAGCAGTCACGGCTTCGTCTGCAGTATGAGCCGCAAAGGCAACTGCTGGGATAACGCCGTCGCTGAACGCTTCTTCCTGAACCTGAAGATGGAGCGCGTCTGGCAGCGCGAATATGCCAACCACGCCGAAGCCAAGCTCGATATCGCGGCCTACATCGTTGGCTTCTACAACAGCGAACGCCTGCATTCAGTTCTGGGTAACCTGCCGCCCTCCGTCTACGAACGGAACATGGCAGCAAAAAAACCTATCGTTGTGTCCGAATTTACTTGACCACCACACCGAGCATGTCTTCGCGCTGAAGCAGGCGCTTGCGCTCTACGATTTCTATCAGACGTGCATCGATGAATGCGATGTCGAGATCGAGCGCACAGTCGCGGGGCTGAATATCGACAGGCCTGTGCCGGAAGCACCGTTACCGAAGCCCAAACACCGAAGCAAGATGCCGAGCGACCCCAACTTCGACGTGCGTTCGGCCATGTACCAGCTTGCCGGTACCGATCTGACACAGATCCACGGCATTGGGCCATTTCTGGCACTGCGCCTGATTGGAGAATGCGGTACCGATCTCAGTCGCTGGCGCACCGCCAAGCATTTCACTTCGTGGCTCACGTTGTCGCCAGGCTGCAAGATTAGCGGCGGCAAGGTGCTGTCGTCATACACACGAAAGACCAGCAGCCGGATTACCGTGGCACTGCGGCTCGCCGCCGTCACGGTTGGTCGCAGCAATACCGCGCTGGGTGCATTTTATCGACGGCTCGCCGGCCGCATCGGCAATGCCAAGGCCGTGACGGCTACGGCTCGCAAGATCGCCGTCCTGTTCTACAACGCGATGCGATACGGCATGGATTACCGCGATCCCGGCGCAGACCACTATGAGCAGCAATACCGTGACAGGGTCATCAAGCAGCTGCACCGGCGTGCCGCACAATTTGGCTACGCGCTGCAACCACAGGAGGCAGCAGCTGAGAGGTGAGTTTCTTAGGAAGCATCGGCCTTCTTTGCCCGCGAGCTCAAGTGAGCTACCGGCTCGTCGACGAGCTGCAAATGAAGGCCATTCCTGTCGCCCAATCCTGTCGCCTCCTCGGCGTGAGTCGGGCCGGATTTTACGAAGCCAGGAATCGTGCTGCCAAGCCGACTTTTTGCAAAGCGAGCGTGCATCTGCGTGCCGCATTCCTGCGCAGCGGCCAGAGCTACGGCAGCCGGAGGCTGGTGACGGCACTGGCCAATAGCGGTCTTCAGGTCGGGCGTTACAAGGTGCGTCGTCTGATGCGTCAGGCCAGCCTGAAGCCGGTATGGAAGCGCAAATTCGTGCATACGACCGACAGCAAGCATGGGCTACCGGTTGCGTCGAACGTGCTTGCTCGGCAGTTCAATCCAGTAGCGCCCAACCTGGCTTACGCATCGGATATCACGTACATCCGAACCGGCGCCGGTTGGCTGTACCTGGCCGTCGTGCTCGACCTATTCTCGCGTAAGGTGGTTGGCTGGGCGATGGCGCCGAGCATGCCGTCCACGCTGGTTTGCGATGCCTTGCGCATGGCAATCCAGCAGCGCCGGCCAGCCGCAGGCCTGATCGTTCATTCGGACCGCGGCAGCCAGTATGCAAGCGACCGGTATCAAGCCCTGCTGGCCGAACACGGCTTTGTCTGCCGTATGAGCCGCAAAGGAAGCTGCTGGGACAATGCAGTCGCCGAACGCTTCTTGCTGAACCTGAAGATGGAACGCGTTTGGCAGCGCAATTACGCCAACCATGCAGAAGCCAGGCTTGACGTGATCAATTACATCGTCGGGTTCTACAACTCAGAGCGCCTGCACTCAGTACTGAGCAACCTGCCGCCCAGCGTCTATGAACGCACCATGGCAGCGAAAGAACCTATCGCCGTGTCCGAAATTACTTGACCACAACAGAAGCAAAAGGGAGAAAAGGTGAAGCCACAGTACAAAAATCCTGCGGACAACTCCCAGACCTGGACAGGCCGCGGACGCCAGCCGAAATGGATCGTAGAAGGGTTGGCAGATGGGAAGACCTTGGACGACTTCCGCATCTAGTTGTCGTCAGTATGTCTCTACTGCGGACCATGCGTATCGCCGCAGTAGTAGACGGACGCAATAGGCCTAAGGCGGGCGTCAACAGCAGGAATTGGCGCCTCCGACACATCGCGCCAAAGCCGATTCTCTACGCTGCTACCAGCGTGTAAAGGTCGGTCACGTGGGCCGCGCGCAAGTACCTCTACAGCAACCTCAACAGAAATTCCTGCTTCACATAGGTAGGCCGCCGCAAATCGCACGCCGTGCAGGCGTGCAAGTTCGAGCGCAGTTGCAAGAATCGTCGTTCCCATACTCATCCGTGCGGCGTTGTAGCTCATCCTCATATAGTCTTCGGTTTGCTCCGTCGGGTATTGAGCTACCTCAAACACTGGAGGCCAGGATGGTCGAGTGTTCCGCCAACCGTGCTGTGATGTACGTTCGAATGTCGACGGAAAGCCAGGATTACTCGACAGATCATCAGCGCGCCAAGATCCGGGAATACGCTGCAGCCTGTCGCATGCGTATCATCCGCGAATACGTCGACGACGGGAAAAGCGGCCTCGACATCAAGCGACGTGCCGGACTGCTGTCTCTCATGAGGGACGTCCAGTCAGCCCAACCCGATTTCAGCCACATCATCGTGTACGACATCAGCCGTTGGGGCCGCTTCCAGGACATCGATGAGGCGGCATACCACGAACACACCTGTCGGCGCGCTGGGATCGAGGTGGTCTACTGCGGCGAAAAGTTCAACGGCGAAAGCGGTCCATACGCCGCCCTACTCAAGAGCATGAAGAGAGTGATGGCTGCCGAGTACAGCCGGGATCTTTCTGAAAAAGTGTTCATTGCCCAGTCTCGGTTTACCGAGATGGGTTTCAAACAAGGCGGACATGCGGGCTACGGACTGAGACGCCTCGCACTCAAGGCGTGCGGAACACCGAGAGCAATACTGCAGCATCGAGAGTCGAAGGTCGCCGCTACCGACCGAGTAATACTTGTCTGGGGCCCAGCGGAAGAAGTGGCCACCGTTCGTCGGATCTATAGCCTCTACCTGCATGATCAACTCAGCGAGGGCGTAATCGTGAGGTTGCTGAATAGCGAGCGGCTCCCGAGCGAGTTTGGGCGGCCGTGGACCCAACATATGCTCAAAACGTTGCTCACCAACGTTAAATACTGCGGCACCTTGGCGTACAACAGACGATCATGCAAGCTCTCCACCCCGCGTAAGCACAACGCGCGCGATGAATGGATCGTCAACGCTACTGCAGTTGATCCAATCATCGATCGGGCAATGTTCGACCAAGCTCAAGCCGAACGAGCACGCAGGACACACCGATACTCCGGTTCTGAACTGATCAATCTTTTGCAGGTCTGCTACAAGAAGCACGGCATGATCAATTCAAAGATCATTGCAGCAGACCCAACAATGCCCGACACAAAAATGTTTGCTCGAGAGTTCGCCTCTCTGCCGCGTGCCTATCATGCGGCCGGGCTGCCACGCAGCCCGGCGTTCGCATTGGTCGAGACAAAAAGGAAGTTGTCGGCGAGGCGGAAGGAGCTACTCAACTGTGTAGTCAAGCATGCCCAGGCTGCAGGCGCAAGCGTCGGAAGAGCATCCAAGCCATTCATCTTGACCATGAACGGCAATCTCTTGGTACGGATTGATGTATCGGTATGTTGCAACCCCAAGCGCGGTCTACCGTACTGGAGGCTCACCACAGAGCCGGGAATTGACTTCATCATGATTGAGCGGATGGACTCTGCTGTGCTCAACACGATCGACTATCTATTGGTGCCTGCAAAGGATCTTCCACCAAGAACAATCTACTTGAAGACACCGAACCTCGTCCATTACTCGGCGTCGAGGTACAGCTCAGTTGGCGCAATGTTTGGAGATGTCGCAGCCGACCTGGAGGACGCATGCTGAAGCCATTCTGCGATCGCGCTGCCATCTACGTCCGCGCATCCACCGAACACCAGAACTACTCGACCGATCATCAAGAGGTGGCCCTACAAGAATACGTGGTCGCGCATAGCTTTCGGATCACAAGCATATACCGAGACAAGGGACGAAGCGGGTTGACTCTGGACGGCCGTACAGGGCTGCTACAGATGCTGAACGATATCCAGTCCGGCCGCGCCGATTTCAACGTTGTTCTCGTCTACGACGTGAGCCGCTGGGGCCGGTTTCAAGATGTGGACGAGAGCGCCTATTACGAGTACGCCTGCCGGCGCGCGGGCATTGCAGTCGCCTACTGTGCGGAACCATTTACGAACGATGGGTCTCCACTCGCCGCCGTGCTGAAGGGCTTGAAGCGTGCGATGGCTGCCGAATACAGCCGGGAGTTGTCGGCGAAAGTGTTTGGTGCACAGTGTCGTCATACCAAGGCAGGTTCAAGCAAGGACGCTTGGCGGGCTATGGACTAAGGCGTATCGCCGTCTCTGCAACCGGGCAGACCAAGAGCGTGCTCGGACTCGGTGAACGCAAGAACATGCCCACCGATCGCGTCACCTATACCCTCGGCCCAGAAAACGAGATCGAAGTAGTCAAGCGCATCTACGACATGTATCTGGCAGAGGGCCTGACCGATACAGGCATCGCTCGGCGCCTTAACGAGGAGGGAATTGAAAACGAATTCGGCCGGCTCTGGTCACCCTTCCACGTCAAGCAGGTCCTCACCAACGACAAGTATGCCGGCACGCTCGTGTTTAACCGCAGCACACAGCGTCTCAAGAGCTCACGCCGACCGAATGCACCGACTACGTGGGTAAAGGTCGAGGACGCATTCGGCGCAATCGTGTCGCGAGAAAAACTAGATGAAGCGCGGATCGAACGGCAGCGTCGACGAAAACAGTGGACCAACGACGAAATGCTCGATGTGTTGAGAGACATTTTCGTCGAGCATGGCAAGGTAACTCTTGATTTGATCAACATCAGCGGCGGCCCGTCCGTAAAGTCCTATGCCTTTCGCTTTAATGGCATCACCCTCTGCAATAGGACTAGCGGGCATTAGCTGGCCCTCCGTGTCTCGCAGCACGATCACCAGGTACCGCATGCGCTGCATTACACGCGATATGGCGATTGAGCTGGAAAGATGCGCTGCCGCTGCCAAAGCCCAGGTCAAGAAGCTCAGCCCGCGCACCTACGTTCTGAACGGCGTGGTGGTACGTCTGCTCTGCACGCGGTGTCGATTCGAGCGAAGCCACACGTGCTGGAAGGTCACCTTGGTACATGACTCCGCTGTCGACTTCGTGATCTGGGTACGCGCGGACCAGGCCAACGAGCGTATCGAGCGGCGTTTGTCAACGTAGTTGTCGCGTCACCTCAAGCTACTTGCTGTAGTGCTTCTGGCCGAATCCGTTCCGGATTCAACCAGACCTGGTCTTCCAGCTTCCAATTCCTCGTGCCGCGCGACCAGCGCCCCGGATTGCTGTTTCTGGCGTCTCGATAGACCTTCTCGCGGCACGCCAGAATCGCCGCATCCTGACCAGTGTGGCGCTGCGCCGGCGTCACGAATTTCAGGCTGCTGTGCTTGTGTTCCTGGTTGTACCA
>NZ_KB908184.1 GCF_000382345.1 Massilia niastensis DSM 21313 | reverse complement strand
TTAAGCTAACCAGTACTAATTGCCCGTACGGCTTGTCCCTATAACCTTGGCAGTCATGCCTGAGGTTCAAGACTACAGCGTTGTGTGACACAACAATTACCGAAACTACTTCTTCCGGATTCAGAGTGACGCTCAGCATGAGCTAGCGGCACTCGTACAAGTCATGCCTGATGACCATAGCAAGTCGGTCCCACCCCTTCCCATCCCGAACAGGACCGTGAAACGACTTTGCGCCGATGATAGTGCTGCAACCAGTGTGAAAGTAGGTTATCGTCAGGCTAGTTATAGAGAAAAAGCCCACTCAGTGATCTGAGTGGGCTTTTTTGTTTTGCGCGTCGCGTCATCAATGGTCACAATGAAGCATGGATTACCAGCAGCTCATCACACAGCGGCGTGCTCATCCCGCCTGGCGGCTTCTTGCCGCAGACCATGCGCCGATGATCGCCAGCTTCCTGCATCGGAGCTTCATCACGCCGAATATCCGCACGATCTCCAGGCAGGAACTGGCTTCCCAGCTGGACGATCACCTGTTCCACCTGCATGAAGCGGCGGGCGAGACCCTGTTCCCAAAGAACGCGGGGAGTTACCTCGACGATTGGGCGTCGGACGAGCGCGGATGGTTGCGAAAATACTATCCGCCCGGCCAGGACGACCCCCATTACGACCTGACTTCGCCCGCCGAACTCGCCCTGGATTGGCTGCAAGGCCTCGGCCAGCGCACGTTCATCGGTACCGAATCGCGCCTGATGACCGTATTCGGTCTCCTGAAGCAGATCAGCGAAGGCACGGAACTGAGTCCGCGCGTCCGGATCGCCGAGCTGCAAAAGCGCAAAGCGGACATCGACGCTGAAATCGCCCGCATCCAGCAGGGGCGGCTCGACCTGATGGATCCGACCCAGATCCGTGAACGCTTCCTGCAGATGGCCGGCACCGCGCGCGAACTGCTGGCGGACTTCCGCGCCCTCGACCAGAACTTCCGGACGCTCGACCGCGGCATGCGCGAACGGATCGCCACCTGGGAGGGCAGCAAGGGCGAACTGCTGCACGACATCTTCGGCAAGCGCGACCTGATCGAGGATTCCGACGAAGGAAAGAGCTTCCGCGCTTTCTGGGATCTCCTGATGTCTTCGTCGCGACAGGACGAGCTGAGTGCGCTGCTGGAAAAGGTGATGGCACTCGAGCCGGTCCGCCAGCTCGAGCCGGACAACCGTCTGCGGCGTATCCACTACGACTGGCTCGAGGCCGGCGAGGTGACGCAGCGTACGGTCGCCCGCCTGTCGGAACAGTTGCGGCGCTACCTGGACGACCAGGCGTGGCTGGAAAACCGCCGCATCATGCAGCTGATCCGCGATGTCGAAAAGCAGGCGCTGTCGCTGAGGGACCGCAACCCCGAAACCGGATTTGCGAAGATCGATGCGCTCGGCCCCGGCATCGAGCTGCCGATGGAGCGCCTGCTCTACAACCCACCATTCAAGGCATCCATCCTGCCGGTCGCGGTCGAGGAATCCGATGCGCCGCTCGCCGCCGACGCCCTGTTCGAGCAGGTGTACGTGGATCAGGCACGCCTGGAGTCGAATATCCGGCGTGCCTTGCAAACGCGGTCGCAAGTGTCGCTGTCAGTGCTGGCCGCCGAGTTCCCGATCACGCAAGGGCTGGCCGAACTGGCGACCTATCTCAAGCTGGCGACGCAGGAACTCGACAGCATGATCGATGACGAGCGCGTCGAGCAGGTCCACTGGACCGATGCCGAGGGACGCGTGCGTCAGGCTACAATCCCGCTGATTCTCTTTACCTTGAAAGCCCCACCCCAGGAATGAACGACGACATCCGACTTGGACCGGTATTGGTCGCTCTGTTCCAGGGTGTGCTGTACCGTGACGACGACACCCTGCTGTGGCAGGCCTTGCTCGACTTGCAGATGCGGGTCCGCGACTACTGCGCGCCGATCGCCCTGGAATTACTGCTGGACGAAGCCGAGGGCTACGCTTACCTGCGGCAGCGCCCTGCCGCGGAGGGAATGGCGGAAGTACCGCGCCTGGTCCAGCGTCGCGCGCTCAGTTACCCGGTCAGTCTCATCCTCGTCCTGCTGCGTAAAAAGCTGGCGGAATTCGATGCGACCGGTGGCGACACGCGGCTGGTGGTCAGCCGCGAACAGGTCGCCGACCAGTTACGCCTGTTCCTGCCGGAGTCCGCCAACGAAGCGCGCCTGCTCGACCGCATCGATACACACCTGAACAAGGTGATCGAGCTTGGATTCCTGCGGCGTTTGCGAGGACAGGACCAGCAGTTCGAAGTGAAACGCATCCTGAAGGCCTTCGTCGATGCGCAGTGGCTGGAAGACTTCAGCCAACGGCTGGCGAGTTATGCCGACCATGCGGCGTCGATGGACGAGGAGGGCAAGGCATGAATGCAGCACAGGATCCAGGCAGCACCGACAGCGAAGCACCTGCGGTGGACCTGCCCACCGAAGGGCTCGAGCGGGCCGGCTTTCGCCTGCACCGCTTCGAGATCTTCAATTGGGGGACGTTCCACCAACGCGTCTGGCGGCTGCATTCCGACGGCGACAACCTGCTGCTGACCGGCGATATCGGATCCGGCAAGTCGACCCTGGTCGACGCGTTGACGACCTTGCTGGTCCCCGCCCACAAGATCTCCTATAACAAGGCAGCCGGCGCGGATGCGCGCGAGCGCAGCCTGCGCACCTATGTGCTGGGACACTACAAGTCCGAACGCGGCGACAGCGGCATGGCGGCGCGCGCCGTGGCACTGCGTGATCACCATAGCTACTCGGTGCTGCTTGGCGTCTTCCGTAACGAAGGCTACGACCAGACGGTGACGCTGGCCCAGGTATTCCACATGAAGGATCCGCGCGGCCAGCCCGAGCGTTTCTATGTCGTGGCCGACGCCGACCTGTCGATCTCGGAGAACTTCAGCGGCTTCGGCAGCGACATCAGCCAGTTGCGCAAACGCCTGCGGGCGACGGCTGGCGTGACCTTGTACGACAGCTTCCCACCCTACGGTGCCGAATTCCGGCGCAAATTCGGCATCGCCACCGAACAGGCGATGGATTTGTTCCACCAGACCGTCTCGATGAAATCGGTGGGCAACCTCACCGAATTCGTGCGCGAACACATGCTCGAGCCGTTTCCGGTACAGGCACGCATCGATGCGCTGATCGCCCATTTCGATGACCTGAATCGCGCGCACGAATCGGTACTCAAGGCGAAGGCGCAGATCGAGCGCCTGCAACCCTTGACGCTGGACTGCGACCGCCACGCGGCACTGCTACGGCACGTGGAGCAGTTGCGCGGCTGCCGTGACGCACTGCGGCCGTGGTTCGCCCAGCTCAAGGGTGAACTGCTGGACAATCGCATCGCGAACCTGGAAGCGGAGCATGCGCGCGCGGCGGCCAACCTGGGACGCCTGCAGCAGACCCGGCTCGACCAGGCCCGGCGCCGCGACGAGCTGACCCTGGCCATTTCCGCGAATGGCGGCAACCGGCTCGACCAGATCAACAGCGAGATCGCCCGCATCGAACTCGGACGCCAGGAGAAAAACGCGCGGGCGGAGCAGTACCGTTCGGTCGCGGCCGCACTTGAGCTGCCCGGCGCGGCGGACGCCGAAACCTTCGATGCGAACCGTCGCGCAATCGCCCACGGCCAGGCTGGCTGCACGGCCCGGCGCGACGATGCCAGCAATCGCCTGACCGAGGCGGGCGTGAGCGTGCGCGAACTGGGCAAGATGTACAGCGAGGTGACGGGCGAACTCGACTCGCTGCGGCAACGCCGTTCGAACATTCCGAGCCGGATGTTCGCTGCGCGCGAAGCACTATGCGAAGCCTTGTCCATCGCCCCGGCATCCTTGCCGTTCATCGGTGAACTGATCCAGGTGCGCGAGGAAGAACGTGCCTGGGAGGGCGCCGCCGAACGCCTGCTGCACGCGTTTGGGCTGTCGCTGCTGGTGCCGGAAACGCATTACGCCGCGGTCGCCGCCTGGGTCGATCGCATCCATGTCGGTGTCCGGCTGGTGTATTACCGGGTGCGGCCGCAGGTCGCGTCCGAGACGCTCGTCCTGCATCCGCATTCGCTGGTGCGCAAGCTTTCCATCCAGCCGGACTCCGCGTTCTATGGATGGATCGAGGCCGAACTTGGCAGGCGTTTTGACTACGCCTGTTGCGAGAACATGGAGCAGTTCCGCCGCGAGAAGCGTGCCGTCACGCGCAATGGACAAATCAAGGCGGGCAACGAGCGTCATGAAAAGGACGACCGCCACCAGATCGACGACCGCTCGCGTTATGTGCTGGGCTGGACCAACGAGGCGAAAGTCGCGGCCATGACCAGGCAGGAGCGGGATTTGACGGCCCGGATCCAGGCGTACCGGCGGCAGATCCTCGCGCTCAAGAGCGAAGTCGAAGAGCAGAACACCTTGCTCGGACTCTGGCAGCGGCTGGAGGTGTATGCCAATTTCGCGGAGCTCGACTGGAAGCCGCTGATGGCGGCGATCGACCAGTTGGAGCGCGAACGGCTGCAGCTGGAAGTCTCGTCCGACCTGTTGCGCACCCTGCAGGAGCAGTTCCGCGAGCTGGGCCTTGCCCAGGCGTCCAGCGACGAGGCCTATGCAGCCGCGAACCAGCAGTACGCAACGCTTGAAGAAAAGCTGCGCCAGGCCGCGGAGACGCGCGCCGACTGCGCCGGGCTGGTCGCGGCGCTGCCCGGCGAGGCGCGCAACGCCTTCTTCCCGAGCCTGCCCGCCCTGCGCGACGAAGCCCTCGGCCAGCATACGCTGACCGTCGAATCCTGCGACAACCGGGAACGCGACGTACGCGACTTCCTCCAGGCGCGCATCGATGCCGAGAGCAGGAAGATCGACCGGCTGCGCGACGCCATCATCTCGGCGATGCAGGACTACGTACGGACATGGCCGCTGGATGCGCGCGAAGTGGATGTCCATATCGACGCGGCGGATGAGTTCAGGCGCATGCTGGAAGTGCTGCAAGTGGACGACCTGCCGCGCTTCGCAGTGCGGTTCAAGGAGCTCCTGAACGAAAACACGATTCGCGAGATCGCCGGATTCCAGTCGCAGCTCAAGCGCGAGCGCGAGACCATCAGGGAGCGTATCGATACCATCAACGGCTCCCTGCACGCCATCGACTACAACCCGAACCGCTACATCGCACTCGAAGCCGAACCCACCCTCGACGCCGACCTGCGCGACTTCCAGCAGGACCTGCGCACCTGTACCGAAGGCGCGCTGACCGGATCGGCGGACGAGGAATACACGGAAGCGAAGTTCCTGCAGGTCCGGCGGATCATCGAGCGCTTCCGGGGGCGCGAAGGCAGTGCCGAGATGGACAGGCGCTGGACGCGCAAGGTGACCGACGTGCGCAACTGGTTCGTGTTCTCGGCCTCCGAACGCTGGCGTGAGGACGACCGCGAACATGAGCATTACACCGACGCGGGCGGCAAGTCGGGCGGGCAGAAGGAGAAGCTGGCGTATACGGTGCTGGCGGCGAGCCTGGCTTACCAGTTCGGCCTGGAATGGGGCGCGGTGCGCTCGCGCTCCTTCCGCTTCGTCGTGATCGATGAAGCATTCGGCCGCGGTTCCGACGAATCCGCGCGCTACGGACTGGAACTGTTCCGACGCATGAACCTGCAGCTGCTGATCGTCACGCCGCTGCAGAAGATTCACGTCATCGAGCCCTATGTCGCAGGATTGGGCTTCGTGCACAGCGAGGAGGGAAGGCAGTCGATGCTGCGCTACCTGAGCATCGAGGAATACCGGGCCGAACGCAACGCGCGGGCGGCATGAGCGGCACGCGCGAACCGCGCTGGTCCACGCCGGCGGATGTCGTCGCGGGCGTGCAGCGGTTGTGGGACCAGGGGAAGCTGCTGTCGATACGTCTTGGCGGCGACACGCTGTTTCCGATCGAACTGCGCCTGCGGCAGCCGAGCGTCGTCGAGATGGGAAACCAGTTCGACGCGGTGCGCCGCTGGATCGTTGCGCTGGAAGCGGGCAGCCGCGCCAACCAGGGAGTTGGCTATACGCTGGCCTGGCGCGAGATCAATCACCGCCAGCTCGGGCGCAACAAAGTGCCTTTCGCAGCAGTGATCGAGACCGATGCCGATGCCCTTCGCCTCATCGGACGCGCCGCCGACGCACGCCGCTTCGACCAGCTGGCACAGGCAACCCTCGATGCCTTTCCCCAGCTCCGCTCATGGGTGAGCGCCTATCCGCTGAGGCTACTCGAACACGCCGATGGGTGGGGACGTATCCTCGCCATCCTGGCATGGTTCCTGGCTCATCCTCGCCCCGCCGTGTATGTGCGCCAGCTCGATATCGAGGGTGTCGACACCAAGTTCATCGAGACACGCAAGGCGCTGCTGTCCGAATTGCTCGACCAGGTCCTGCCTGCGGCAGCGCTTTGTGCGGAAATGGTGGGCGCCCGCCAGTTCGAAATGCGCTACGGCTTGCTGGTGAAGCCACCGCTCATCCGGTTTCGCATGCTCGATCCGGCGCATTACATCAATGGATTATCCGACCTGACCGTGCCGGTGTCGCAATTCGCAGCGATGCGCTGCGCAACAGAGCGTGTCTTCATCACGGAGAATGAAGTCAACCTGCTCGCGTTTCCCGATGTCGCGTCGAGCATGGTCGTGTTTGGCGGGGGCTATGGCATCGAGCGCGTGGCGCAAGTGGATTGGCTGCGCGCGAAAGAGGTGCTGTATTGGGGCGATATCGACACCCACGGCTTTGCGATCCTCGACCGCTTGCGTGCGAGCCTGCCCCAGACACGTTCCTTATTGATGGATGCGGCCACCCTGCATGCGCACCGGCGCCTGTGGGGAAGCGAGGAGATCGACAAGCGCTATGCCGGCGATCTGGCGAGGCTGACTGGCGACGAGTACCGGCTGTTCCAGGATCTGCGCGACGACGCATATGGAGAGCGCGTGCGCATGGAGCAGGAGCGCATCGCTTACGCATGGGTGCTCGATGCCATCGAACGGGCCTGAACCAGGGCGTGTCCGCGGTTCAGGCCAGGGAAGCCTTGCCGTTCAAGCGCATTTCGAGATTGTCCCAGAAGCGATCATGGACCGGCAGTAGGAGCACATTACAGATCGGCTCGAGCACCGCAGCCATGCCTCCGAAGGCGAGCGATCCGGTCGCAAGGTACATCACAGCGAAAGCGACACCCATGTGCATGATCGTCTGGCTCAGCTTTTCGGCGGCGATCTTCATGTAGCGGTCACCTTTGGTTGCGGCCCTGGCACGAACGGCAGCCCATGCTTTCTCGTGTAGAGGAAGAAGGAGAACATTGATCACCGGTTCGATGACGATGGCCAGTCCACCGAAGACGACCGAACCGGTCATTGCATAGGCGATGGCGAACGCGATGGTCATGTGGGTGACGACCTGGCTGGTTTTCTTGGCTGCGGCGACCATGGCTTGCTCCTCTTTGCTGCGTTATCACGACTGCGAGGTCAATGATAGTGATTCTCGTTCATAGTGAAAAGCAAATTAATTTTACTGATTTGATAGATGACGCCTATCGAACGCGCATGCTCTACCGTTGCAAGAGGTGTCGCAGAAGAGCAAATACCCTTGCGGGCTATGTCATCGTTTTGTTATAGTCTTGTTTCGCCCGAGACGAACAGCACCGCAAAGCGGACTGAACGAAAGGGTGAAAAGAAAAGAAGTTGACGAAAAACGCAAAACACCGCATAATCTCGCTTCTCTGCTGCTGACGAACACAACGCTTCGCAGTGCAGCAAAAATGCAGTACCGAACACAGTTCTTTAACAATTAACAGTCGATAAGTGTGGGCGTTTGATGAAGGTGCCACTGGCTTCGGTCAGTGATTACTT
>NZ_KB908183.1 GCF_000382345.1 Massilia niastensis DSM 21313 | reverse complement strand
ATTGCTGGGCAATGTACATGCGCAGCATGCGCTCAAGACCGACCGGCGGCCGGCCACGACCATCGCCTTTCGGATAGTACGGCAGCAGCGCCGCAACCAGAGTTGGCCACGGCGTTGCAGCCTCGATCTCTGCAAGGAAACGGTCGCGTCGAGTCAGCTTCTTCTTGCTGGCGTACTCGACATCGGAAAAGCTCATCTGCGTCATCGATTTACTCGGAAATTGGATGCGCTATTGTGACAGCTCAGCAGATTGGCAGACGATTAAATCAGTACTTCCCAAGGAAATTTCTTCACCGAAATAGGTTGTGAAGAAATGATAAAAGCGTGGGGCTGGGCGGTAGAGCGGAGGAATTAAGGCGAGTACGTCACTGGATTAATCGATAAGAAAAAAATAACGTTGACAGGAGTGGCGCAAAGGCGAGGATGCCGAAAGCCGCTTCAGCGTTCCTGGTAGGCGCCGATATCGACTGCCGCGCCGCGCGGGCGGCGCGCGCCGTCGATATCGGTCGCTGGCGCGGCCTCTGCCAGTCCGCGTTTCAGCGCCGGCGATCCAGGCTGCAGCCGGTAATCGCCTTTGCCGTCCGGACGGAAATGCAGGAACAGCGGATCGGCGCTAATGGTGCCGGTATCCTTTCCCACCAGCATTTCGATGTTCGCGCCATTTCCGTACACCACATTGTTCGCCACGAGATTGCCGTCGCCAATGCAGGCTTCGCCCGGATAGCAGTATTGCCGGATCGATGCGCGCGGATGGTGGACGACGATATTATTGATGACCTGGGTATTGCTCAGCACCACGCCCCCGGGACGATCGCCGGTGCCGATCACGATGCCGCCCCCGATCTTGTCGGAACCGTTCGAGAACACCGTGTTATTGGCGATGACGACCTGGTCGGCCGCGTGCCACAGGTGAATACCCCAGGCCGAAACCCGGTAGACGATATTGTTATGGATCCTGCCGCGCAGGTTGGCGTAATAAATACCCTGTACCCCCGGGCAGGCGCCGGGCGCCCCGATATCGTGGACGACATTGCCGCTGATCTCGCCGTCCGAGGCCTGGTAGTTGGCATTGACGATGCCGCCGCCGCCGCTGCCGGTACAGCCGCCGGACAGCGCCAGGTCATGTACGCGGTTACCCGCCATGCGCACCCAGGACCCATGGTTGAGGAGGCCGGCGCGGCCGCTGCCGCTGACGTCGAAACCGAAGATCTCGACGTGGCTGCCATGGTTCTCCCACGCCGCCTCGGTGCCGCTGCCGACGATTTTCGCGCCCCATTTCACGGCCGAGACATAGCGGATCCGCGCCGCGGCATTGCCGCTCGCGGTGGACTTGATGTTCTCGGGATAGGTGCCGGGCGCGACCAGCACCGTGATGCCGGCGCTGGCGGCCCGGGCCGCGGCCCCGATCGTGCGCAGCGGCGCGCGCCTGGTGCCCGGGTTGGCGTCGTCGCCTCCGGGAGCGACGTACAGCGCCCGCTGCGGCAGTTCGTCGGCCTGCATCAGGGCGCAGGCGCAGATGATGGCGGCGAAGGCGAGCGGAAGCGGCAGGCAGGCCAGGGGGCGCAGGTTCATGGTTTCTCGCAGGCGGGCAAGTTGGCGTGACGGCAAGCCGGGCAGCCGACCTTATCCCATCCTGCCGCAGGGCATGTTGCGCTTCCTCCAAAGTCCTCGCTCCTGTCTGGAAGGTTTAATTTCGGCAACTCGTTTCTTCGCCTGGCCGCTTGATATTCCTCAGTTCCACGCGTCGGGAGGGCACGGATAATCACCTGACGCGACCCGAACAGGATAGACGGGCAACATGCTGAACCAAATGAAAAACCTGCTTTCCCTCGGCCGCACGCCCGATGCCAGGTTCGACCTGTCCGCCGCCATCGGCTCGACCCTGCTGCGCCAGATCGTGTCGAGCAGCCTGTATTTCGTCGCGCTGTGGATTACGACGCGCCAGCTCGGCCCGCACGACAACGGCCTGCTGGCGACCGCGCTGCTGCTGCCGCAGACCCTGTACGCCGTCCTCAACCTGGGCCTCGCCCCCAGCCATGTCTACCACATGAGCAGCGGGCTCGGCAGTCCAGCGGCCATGCGCCGCATGAACTGGCGCCTGGCGCTCGCCTTGTGGGGCCTGGCCGCGCTGGGACTGGGCCTGACGGGCGAGGCGGTCACCGGGCGCTACCTGCCCGGCACGGCCAAGTCCACGGCGCTGTACGCCAGCATCCTGTTTCCCATGATGCTGCTTGCGGCCTGGACCGTGGCGCTGATCCAGGGCGCGCGCGACTATCCCAGCTATAACAAGACCGCGCTGATCCAGCCGCTGAGCTTCTGCGCGGGCGTGGTCGCGCTGGGTGCCGCGCAGGCGGTCAGCGTCGTCTCGGTGCTGGGCTGCCACATCCTGAGCCAGGCGGCGCTGTGGCTGGCCGGCGAGCTCCGCGTGCGGCGCTACACCCCGGCCGCCGGCGCACCCGCGCTGAAGCCCGGCAAGGCGGTCGCGTTCGGGCTGCGCGCCCACCTGAGCAATGTGATCACCTTCCTGAACTACCGGGTGGCGCTGTACCTGGTGAGCTTCCTGCTCGATCCGGCCTCGGCGGGCCAGTATGCACTGTCGGTCCAGCTCGCCGAAGTGCTGTGGCTGATCGCCAGCGCCGCCTCGGTCGTGGTGTTCCCCGAATCGGCCGCGCACAACAGCACCCCCGCGGCCCTGCAGGCCATGGTGGGCAGGATCGCCCGCTCCGTCTTCCGGATCACGCTGCTTGTGGGGCTGCTGGCCGGTTTGCTGTCGCTGGTCGCGATTCCCTGGGTGTTCGGGCGCGCCTACGCCGGCTCCGTGCTCCCCTTCATCATCCTGCTGCCGGGCATCATTACCTGGAGCTACATGAACATCGTCGCCAATTCCCTGGCAGGCATGGGCTGCCAGCGGGTGAACATCCTGGGAGCCCTGCTGTCGCTCGCGCTCAACGGCATCGGCTGCCTGCTGGCGATCCCGGTCCTGGGGATGCAGGGCGCGGCCCTGGCGTCCAGCGTGGCGTTCACGGCGACGGCCGGCTACACGGTGTGCATGTACCGGCGCATCATGGCCGCGCGCATTGCCCAGGCCGGCGCACGGCGCCAGGCGGAACCCGGAATCGAAGGGAGTGCAGGATGAAGGCGAAGAGAATGCTGGTGCTTACCTCGCTGTATCCGTACGGGCAGGGTGAAGCATTCATCGCGGCCGAGCTCGAGCATGTCGCCCGCTGCTTCGATCACATCGAGCTGGCGCCGGGCTTCTACGACCCGGACACCCAGCCGCGCCCGGAGCGCCTTCCGGTCAATCGCGGCTATGCGGACACGCGCTGGGGCCTGCTGCGCTGGCCGCGCGCGATCGCTTCCTTGCTGCTGGGGCTGGTCAAATACCGCTGGGCCGACGACCTTGCCTTCCTCCTTGCCCGCGGCCGCAAGCTGGACAACATCAAGGAGCTGGTCCGCGCAGTGTACCGGGCGCGCATGTTCGAGCGCTTCCTGGCGGACCAGGCGCGACAGGGAAAAGAACCCTTCGACGTCATCTATTTCTACTGGCTGGTGCCCGAGATCATGGGCGCGCTCCAGTTCCGCAAGGCGACGGGTGCGGCAACCCATATCGTGTGCCGCGCCCATCGCGGCGACCTCTATCTCGAGACCAGGCCGGGCGGGTATGCCGGGCTGCGGCGCGGGATCGTCGCCGGCATCGACGACATCTACTGCATCTCCGAGCACGGCAGCCGCTACCTGGGCGCATGCTTTCCCGCCCTGGCCGCGAAGTTCCACCTCGCCCGGCTCGGCGTCGACGAGCCGGGCTTCCTGAACGCGCAGCCGCAGGGCGGGCCGCTGTCGATCGTCTCCTGCTCCTTCGTCATCAGGAGCAAGCGCCTGTCCCTGATCGTCGACGCCATCGCCCACCTGCTGGCCTCGAACCCGGACTTGCAGGTGCGCTGGACCCATGTGGGCGACGGCCCGCTGCTGGACGAGGTGCGCGCCCATGCCGCCAGCCGCCTCGGGGAGCGGGCGCAAGTCATCTTCAAGGGCTACCTCGCGCATGCCGGGGTGATGGCCCTGTACCGCGACGAGCCCTTCGACCTGATCCTGAACGTCAGCGACAGCGAAGGCATCCCGGTCAGCCTGATGGAGGCGAGCTCGGCTGGCATTCCGCTGGTCGCCACCGATGTCGGCGGCAGCGCCGAGATCGCCAATGCCGGCACCGGCGTGCTGCTGCCCGCCGATGCCGACCCGGCCACGATCGCGGCAGCGCTACTGCGCTTCAACGACCGCGCCACGTCCCTCATGGTGCGCCGCGCGGCGCGCTGGTACTGGAGCGAGCACTTCAACGCCGCGACGAACTATGCGCGCTTCGGCCTCCGCCTGGCCGGCCACGAACGGGGGAGGGCGGCGGCCGAGCTGTCCGATGCGGTCGCCTTCGCGGCGCCACGCCACGAGGACCCGGCTGCCGGTTGAGGCAGCCCATGCTTGCGGCGAGCCTCCATGCGCGATCTCCGACGACGGCGGCCAGGAAGCAGACTCGCGTTCCTGGCCTTGCTGGCCGCGCTGTTCCTCCTGTTCACCCCGTTCGAACAGGGCGGTCCCAACCCGTCGATGTTTCCGAAATACTTCGCGGCGGGCGCCTCGGTGCTGGCGCTGCTTCCCCTGTTCATCCTCACCCGGATGCGCGTGCGGGTCGAATCGCAGCTGGTGCTGGTCGCGCTCGCCATGGTGGCCTTCCATGCGCTGGTGGTCGACCCGGTGCCCTTCCATTTCGTCCTGCTGGTGGTCCTGAACCTGGCCCTGGCGGTATTCCTCTACGAGGCCAGTTTCACGTGGCGCGAGGAGTTCGTCTCCGCACTGTCCTGGCTGCTCCTGGTCAATGCCGCCGTGATCACCCTGCAGGCCCTGCTGTTCCACCTCATCGGCGGGCCGATCGTCGATTTCCACAAGATGATCTTCGGCTCCGACAGCCGCTTCATCGAGGATTTCCTGAACATCGCACGCTTCCCGGGGCTGCAGGTGGAACCGGGCACCTACGCCAACTACATCGGTTGCCTGGCGGCGATCCTGATGCTGTCCTCGGCCTTCAGCGTGCGCTTCCTGCTGATGTGCTTCATGGCCGTGATGTCGGTATTCGTGACCAACTCCGGCTCGTCGATCTACTTCGTGCCGGTGCTGATCGTGCTGCTCGGCTACCTGTGGCGCTCCAGGGTGCGCGCGATCCATCTGGTGGTTCTGATCGCGGCGGTGCTCGTGTACATGCATGTTTCCGGTGTCATGGCGCACCTGGAAGAGCGCTTCTTCGAACGCGACGATGGCAGCCTGTCGCACCGGATCGAGGGCGTGCACATCTGGATGGCGATGAGCCTGGAAGAAAAGCTGATCGGCGTGGGCTTCGGCGCCGATCCCTGCGTGCGCTGCCATTACCAGGACATCGGGATGGTGTTCAACCTGCTGACCCGCGGCGGCCTGATCGTCACGCTGGCGTTCGCCGTGATGCTGGGCCGGATGGTACTGGCGAATGGCCCCGTGCTCGCGCTGCTGCTGATCCTCATTCCCGTCAACGAGAAGATGTTCTTCTATGAAACGCCGGCCTGGCTGTTCTTCCTGTTCGCGATGACGCCCCACATTAGGAACCTATCCCGTCAGGTGGGAGTCGCTGCTGGCGCGCCTGACAAGCGGGGGCGGCGTTGCTCGTCGTTGCATGGCTAGCCATGCGGCCTGATGCGGCGGAGCGGGGCGCCGCTTCGTCGCGCTTGATCGCCTGATCCGCCGCCTATATCCGGTCGGTCCGCGTTTTGCGCATTCTGCTCCATCTTTTTCACGCTTCATCGCAAGCCGATGGCGACCCGAGGGGGCGGTGGGTACAGTACCACCATACCGAATCACTTCTACCCCCTGAAGGAGAACACCATGAACATCCGTAAAAACTTCGAAGCCCTGTTCGTCGCCGCCGCCACCCTGGGCCTGGTCGCCAGCTACGCCACCGCCAACGAGCGTCCGGTCGAGATTGTCGAGACCTCGTTCCCGGCCCTGGAACAATCGCACGTGCAGACGATCGTGATCAGCGCCCCGCGCCTGAGCGCCGCCGAAAAAGCAGCCCAAAGCTGATGGTGGCCAGGGCGGGCGGGGCGCCCGGCAACGCGGTTGCCGAATCTCGCTGACAAAGGCTGTCGGCTTGGTACAATTGTGGTTTCGACACACGCAAGTCCAACCCGACATGATAGACATCCAACTTCTTCGCAAAGATATCGACACCGTCGCCGCGCGCCTGGCGACGCGCAAGTTCCAGCTCGATGTGGCCGCATTCAGCGCCCTCGAAGCCGAACGCAAGGCGATCCAGACGCGCACCGAGGAACTGCAGGGCAAGCGTAATTCGCTGTCGAAGCAGATCGGTATGCTCAAGGGCAAAGGCGAAGACACGACGGCCGCGATGGCGGAAGTGGCCGGGCTGGGCGATGAGCTCAAGGCCAACGAAGTGGCCCTCGGCGAGGTGCAGGCGAACATGGCGCGCTTCATCGAAGCGGTGCCGAACCTGCCCCACGAGAGCACCCCGCAGGGAACGGACGAAACCGGCAACGTCGAAGTGCGCAAGATCGGCACCCCGCGCGACTTCGACTTCGAGGTCAGGGACCACGTCGACATCGGCGAGCGTCTCGGCCTGGACTTCGATACCGCGACCAAGCTCACCGGTTCGCGCTTCTCGATGATGAAAGGCGGCATGGCGCGCCTGCACCGCGCGCTGGCCCAGTACATGCTGGACACCCACACCGGCAAGCACGGCTACACCGAGTGCTACACCCCTTACATGGTCAACGCCGATTCGCTGCGCGGCACCGGCCAGCTGCCGAAATTCGAAGCCGACCTGTTCTCGGTGAAGAAGGGCGGCCATGAGGGCGAGGGCGAGCACTTCTACCTGATTCCGACTTCGGAAGTATCGCTGACCAACGTGGTGCGCGACGAGATCGTCGCCGGCGACGAGCTGCCGATCAAGATGACCGCCCATACGCCATGCTTCCGTTCGGAAGCGGGCAGCTATGGCCGCGACACCCGCGGCATGATCCGCCAGCACCAGTTCGACAAGGTCGAGCTGGTCCAGGTGGTGCATCCGGAGCAGTCGTATGCGGCGCTGGAAGAGATGGTCGGCCAGGCCGAGTTCATCCTGACCTCGCTGGGCCTGCCGTACCGCGTGATGTCGCTGTGCACCGGCGACATGGGCTTCTCGGCCGCCAAGACCTATGACCTCGAAGTCTGGCTGCCGGCGCAGAACACCTACCGCGAGATCTCCTCGCTGTCGAACTGCGAAGCCTTCCAGGCGCGCCGCATGCAGGCCCGCTTCCGCAATGCCCAGGGCAAGCCGGAACTGCTGCACACCCTGAACGGCTCGGGCCTGGCCGTGGGCCGCACCCTGGTCGCGGTGCTGGAGAACTACCAGCAGGCCGACGGCAGCGTGGTGATCCCGGAAGTGCTGCGTCCCTACATGGGCGGCCTGGAGCGCCTGGCGCCGGCGGCCTGACGCGAAGAAGGGGAGGGAAATCGCAGCTTGCTGCAATTCGCCCTTCCATTTTTCGAATATGCCGCTATAATGGCAGCCTCTTGCAGCTCACAGCAAGAATCGACCGAATCAGGAGAGGTGGCAGAGTGGTCGAATGTACCTGACTCGAAATCAGGCGTACGGGTGACCGTACCGTGGGTTCGAATCCCACCCTCTCCGCCAGTAGTACAAAAAAGGCTCCCGACGGGAGCCTTTTTTCTTTCCTCGGAGAGGAGTGAGCCGCCTGCGCGGCTCACGCGTGGGATTCGAAGCCCGGCGCCTGCAGGCGCCGGGGCGGCCTGCGGGATGTAGGCGAATCCCACCCTCTCCGCCAGTAGTAAAAAA
>NZ_KB908182.1 GCF_000382345.1 Massilia niastensis DSM 21313 | reverse complement strand
CTCCGAACGAATGCCAAACAGGTAGCCGATGAACAGCATCTTGAACAGCGTCACAGGGTCCAGTGCTGGGCGACCATTATCGGCGCAGTACAAATGCGCGGTCTGTTCCCGGATGAAATCGAACTTGATGTGGCGGTCGATCAGACGCAGCAAATGGTCTTGCGGTACCAGCTGTTCCAGCGTGACCATCTCCAGCTCGTGCTGGAAGGGAGAAGGTGTCTTGAGCATGATGACATTAAATCAAAAGCCCCCGCCGTTGGCGAGGGCTTTTGACTTTGTCAGCAGTCTGAAGGCTCCCGACGGGAGCCTTTTTTCTTTTCCGTGACCCATCCTGAAATAGATTGGATCAGCGTCGGCCGCGCCCAAAACCTCGATGGTGTCCGCCGCCGTGTCCTCGGTGATGTCCGCGCCAACCATGATGGCCGCCGTGGTGATGGCCCCAACGGTGCCCGCCGTGGTAACGCGGGCCGTGGTCGAAATAGGTGAATCCCAGGTCCAGCGAGACTGGTGGATACACGTAGGCCGGCTGGCCATAAGCGTAAGGGTATGAGGAGTCGTACGTGGCGTAAGGCGGCCCGTAGACTGCGCAGCCTCCAAGGCCGCAAGCCAGCAAAAGCGAAATAACAAGGCGTTTCGCCGCGCCTTTGAACTGCGATGTCATGGCAGCCTCCCAAAGGGACGACGATTCATTCTAGCGCCGTGTGCACGCAGGATTCAAAACCGATTTTGTAAGAATATGCTACGGCAAGAGTGGCAGGCTCTTCCATGCACAAGCCGTTTATGGACAGGCGTCATAGGGCGTGAGCTTTCTCAAGAGCACGACTCCGAATTTCGAATGTAATTGCTGAGTTACATTGCGCACATGCACGAGGAGCGGGGCCGACTTGTCATGTGCGGCATGCGATTACCGGAGGATCTATGTCACGAATGGCAGCCGCCGACGAGCATGCGTCCAGCATGCTGGCGTCGTTCTCCCGCTTTACCCAGGAAACACGGCTGCTCAGGTTGACGACGCCACTCGGCGCAAACCTGTTGGTCGAATGCGTGCGTGGCGAGGAGGGAATCAGCCGGGCGTATGCATTCAAGATCGAAGCACTGTCGACAGACGCCCATATCCCGCTGAGATCGCTGATCGGCCAACCGGCCCTGCTGCAACTCCTTACCGCCCTTGGCAGGGACGCGATGCGCTCCTTCCACGGTTACATTACGGCGGCAGACATGAGCGGTGCGAATGGCGGGTTTGCGCGCTACCTACTCACCATCGAGCCTTGGAGCAGATTTCTTGCCCTCGGTAGTGACAGTCGCATTTTCCAGGACATGGATGTCCTTGACATCATGGAGTCGGTGTTCCGCCCCTATCTGCGGCAAGGTGGGTTGATGCCGGCATGGCGTTTCGATATCGCCGATCGAAGCGTCTATCCGAAGCGCAGCCTGACCACGCAGTACCGGGAAAGCGACTTGGCCTTCGCCGAACGTTTGATGTGCGAAGAGGGTCTGTTTTACTTCTTCGAACATAGCGGCGATCCGGGTAGCCGCTCGCTGGGTAGCCATACGATGGTGGTCGCTGACCACAATGGCGCTTTCAGGCCGGGCATCCAGGCTGAAGTCGCATTTACGCAGCCGGGGGCCGTCATGAAGGCGGACAGCATCGACCGCTGGCGTACCGAGTCGCGCCTGGTGCCGAATGCGGTCGAGCTGGGCAGTTGGGATTACCGGATCGCGCGCAGCCGCCATGCAAGCGCAGCCAGTGGCGACGGTGAGAGCATCCAGCTGACCAGCCGCGACACGCCGGGTGTCTACGCTTACGCGGAGCGCCAGCAGGGCCAGCGTGCGGCCAATCATAGGCTGCAGGCGAGCCAGGCGCAGCGCCATGTGCACGTGTGCGCAGGAACCGTGCGCACGCTGGCGCCGGGCGCGACATTTAGCTTGCGCGGACATGCCTTGCTTGACCGGGCCGGCAACGACGACGCGCGCACCTTCCTCACCGTGCGCGCGGTGCACCTGATGCACAACAATCTCAGCGCAGAGATGCTGGACGACGTCACGAAGTCCTTGGGCAAGGGCGTCATTGCGGCGACCCTTGCCGCCGACCGCAGCTTGTCCGGTCCCGGCCTTGCCCCTGACGCACGCCCGCTCTACCGCAATCGCGCCGACCTCATCCTCGCCAGTGTTCCCTATCGCAGCAGCCGAGTGGACGGCAGCGGACGCTTGCTGCACCCGCGTCCGCACGTGCACGGCCAGCAAACCGCCATCGTTGTCGGGCCGTCGGGTGCGCCCACCCATACGGATCGTGACCATCGCATCAAGGTCCAGTTCCACTGGCAGCGCGGCGCCGCGAGCCACAGCCGTCTCGATCATCCTGCGTCCGCGGGCCAAACCGGTGCTCCGGGTAACGAGACCGCAGGCACCTGGGTGCGCGTCGCCACTCCCATGGCTGGCGACGGCTGGGGGACGGCCTTCATCCCGCGCGTCGGACAGGAAGTCTTGATCGACTTCCTGGAGGGCGATATCGATCGGCCAGTGGTGATCGCAAGCCTGTACAACGGCCGGGGGCACGCCGACGCGCAGCATAACCGGGTCAACCACGGAGCGGGTGCGGCGACCGGGAATGCGCCGGCATGGTTCCCAGGCGCGAGCGGCGCACACGGACATCCGGCCGTGCTGTCGGGGATCAAGACCCAGGCCCTGTCGGACAGCCAGGCCGGGGGCGGTGCATATGGCCAGTTGGTGTTCGATGACAGTCCCGGTGAATCACGGACCGCGCTGCAGCTGCACCGGAAAGCGCACGATGGAGCGGCCGAACTGAACCTTGGACACCTGCGGCACCAAAGCGACAACCAGCGCCTTGCAGCGGTCGGCCTGGGCGCCGAGCTGAAGTCCGCGCAGGGAACCGTACTGCGCGCAGCGCAGGGCATGCTGCTGTCGGCGACCGGACGCGCAGGCAGTGATCAGCAGCTCGATTCACGCGAAGCCCTGGCCCAGATCGAACAAAGTCACCAGTTGCAACTGGAATCGGCCACCCGGGCGCACGAGCACAAGGCGCTGATCAAGGGGGAGCCTGGACCCGCGAAGCTGCCGGCACTGGAGCAGGCAGCACATACCATCGAGGTCCTCCAGGGTACAGACGGCCGCCAGGCCAGGCAGGGCGCCGGAGGTGCAGGCAAGGCGGCAGCATACGACGAGCCACTGTTGCAGCTATCCGCTCCCGGGGGCATCGCCGCAGCGACAGTCGGCGACGCCATGCTGGTGAGTGGAAGTACTGGCAGTCTCAGTGCCGGGCAGGACATCAATATCGCCGTGCAGGGCAGCGTAGCGACCGCCGTGGTCGGCGGTATCAGCCTGTTCACCTACGGCAAAGCTGGCAACAAGGACAAGCCGAACCAGGAAGCAGGCGTGAAGCTGCACGCGGCCAGTGGGAAAGTGAGTTGCCAAAGCCAGTCCGGCCCGACCCAGTTCGTTGCGGACAAGGCGATCACGCTTGCAAGTGTCGCCAAGTCCGTGACAATCGCCGCGCCGAACAAGCATCTGCTGCTGACCGCACAGGGGGCCTGCATCAGGCTTGCAGGAGGCAACATCGAGATGCATGGGCCGGGAACGGTGGAGTTCAAGGCGAGCAGCAAGGAGTTGGCCGGACCCAAGAGCGCCACCAGGGAAGCGGACTCTCCGAAGGTCGGTGAGTTGAAGCTGTGCGAACTGCGGGCGGCTGGTGCGGCTGGGACAGGTGACAGCATGGTCCCGTTGTCCTGATCGGGATTGGTCATGAACGAACATCTTGCCCAGCAAATTATTCGGGAACATGCTTTTGCGCTTGTCGATGCCGCGATGGTGGAGCACCTTCCCGACGGCATGCATGCCGTGCCGCTGGTGCCGCGGCGCCTGGCGTCCAGCGCCCACCTGATGCCGAAATTGATCGATCTGAGGAGTACCCGCGACGATCACCTATCCATCCTGTCGAAGTGCGTGCGCGATGCCTGTCTCAACGCACAGTGGCCTCCGGTAAGCCTGCTGGTGCGGACACCTGTGGGCGCGCCAGAGTTTGCACGCTACTGGAATTCGATGCAGCTGGCGTCTCCCGAGCCGAAGTGCCATAGCTGGCTGCGCCTGCATGATCCGCGTGTTCTACACCAGCTGTTACGCGTACTCACGACGAGGCAGCGGCGGTACTGGTTCGGCCGCTCGGAGAGCGTCACCTACTGGGTTGGCGGAGAGTGGGTGACCGTGCTTCGCGACAGCGATCACCCGCTGGAACCGCGCGATGTCGGGCACACGGCGGTTCCGCCCCATGTGGGCCCGGCGAAATGGGACTGGTCTCGGATCGAAACGATCGGCATCGTCAATCGTGTGCTGCACGGCGCCGGCGTACAAACGGCCGCAGCGCTGGCAAGCCAGGGCGAATTGGCCGAACAACTCATCGAACGGGCCAGGGCAAAGCATGGCCTGGTAGAGCAGGCGGATCTGGTCGAGTTTGCTGTTCGCGGGCTGATGACGAACGCCATGTTTGATGCGCATCCCGTCGTTGCGCGGGCCATCAGGCCAGACACGATGGCAGGCGAGGAATCGAGCCTGTCCGACCGCTTTGCCTTGATCGAAGAACAGGTCTGGAGCGCACTGCGCCAGCCCGATAACGCCATCAGGAACGCCTGCCATGACGCCACCGAAACAATGTGAGTTCTGTCACAAGCGTGGTCTCCCCTTGTTACTGGTACGCGATGCGCTCGTACCCGCCGGCGCCGGTGCGCCATTGGCGTCGGGTTTGTCGATCGAACTGCCACCAAAGACAGCGCATTACACCAAACGCTTGCTGCGTAGCGGCTATCTCAATGTGTTTGACGAAGCCAGAAAGCGTTGGGAAACCTACTTCGTGACGCTGGACGGCTACTTTTTCAAGTTGTTGCAAACTCCAGGGCTCGCGCCGGCGATTCCCTCGAAGCCGTTCAACTGTCCGGACACGTCGCATCGCGCCGTCGCAAGCTGCATCACCGTGTCCGATCCAACGAACGCATCGACGGTATGGATAGGTTTCAGCGATGTGTTGTGGACTGACGCGGTGCGGAAAGCGCATGAAGATCGGCCCTGCCGACAGCGTCACATGGTGGAGATCGATGTACAGGCGGTGCTGAAAGGGCAATCGGCACGGTATAGACCGATTGCAGGCGTTGCTGGCATGGTGGCCGAGTATGCAATGGTGCCTGCACAAGCCAACACAGCGTTTGTTCACAGCCCGTTTCAGTACGAGACGCGGCACGGCCAGGCAGAGCGTCTCATACACGCGTGCGATGCCATGCGACCCGGCAAAGGCGTCATCGTCACGGTACCGGATCCCGCGGGCATCGCCCAGGAACTCGCTTGCTTGATGAAAGGAATGGTCGAATCCTTCATTGCCAAGAATCCTGGAGACCAGCGAAGACTTGCAGCGAGTGTAGCGATCGACCAGATCAAGGAAGCAGTGTGCAAGCAGGCCGAACTTGGCGAAATTGCCGCAGCGGATCACCTCGCTGACCAGCAAGTTGCCGCAAACCCGATCGGTCATGGGCTTTTTAAATCAATCCGTGCGCAGACAGAAGATATTCGTAAAATAACACCGACGCAACTGGAGCGTGTGAGAAAGAACGCTTGGGAGAAATATAACGAAAAATTCGAAGACGAGGAGCGGCAGGCTTGGCTTGGGCCATTCAATCAGAATTTTAAAGCCTTCGATGCCGAACATATTGCTCCGCTCGCACTAGCCCATGTCGCATGGATGAAGAGTCGGGCTTTGATTGAGTATTTCGAGAGCAATTTCGATCGATCTCACATGGAGGCCGGCCTGGTGTATACGGCCGTGGTGACGCGGTGTCTAACTGCAACTCAAGACAAGCAGTGCTGTGCAAAGTTATACGAAGAATGGCTGGACGGGGATATCTCCGATACTAAGAACCTTTTGTTGCGAGCCATGGTGTTCAATCAGTCGGTGGTTGCCAAGTCGATTAATGAGGCAACCACTGCGAGTATTAATTGGCGTCAGATTTCATGGGATAGCCTGTTTGCCGTTTACACAAATTCAGTAGAGCGGTACACGCAAGATGCAGCCGATACTGCTGCCCGTTTGATTGCCCAATTAGGCGGCCCGCTAGCGCGCATGTTCGACAAAGTCCTAGAGGGTAACGTGAAAATTCGAGCGGCGGTGATGGCGACAGGTTTGATCTCAGGCCATCCAGTCGTCGTTTTGGAGATTACTGGCAGTAAGCGACAATTCCAATCTTACGTGGTTAAAGAACTCATTCGAATCAGCGGGCAACCGCTCGGCGAAAAGAAGATGAAAAAGGCCGTCGCCGCTGAGCTCCGACGGCTGGAGATAAAGGGAGTTTCCCTGGAGGGCACAACGAAAAGGCGTTGGGCGCTGCTCGCTGATAAAGATGCTATCGCAAGAATAGCGAGCAATCTTAGCGAAGAACAACATGTCGCTCAGCTCGTTCAGAGTACAAGAACAGTTGAAGCAATCGATGCGCTCAACCTGGGGCGCTGGCGCAGTGTAATTAACCAAAATCTTGGCTGCGGCATTGTGGCTGGAATCCTGCAAACGGTTTCATTGACGAAATTGATCGCAGACGAAAAGAAAAGTCTTGCGAACGAAAAGCTCGATGCAACCAGCCGCCGTTATGCGGGGGTCGCAGCCTTGGCTGGAACTCTATCCGAGGTGGTCGGCAATGCTCTGGCAGCACGTGCCGAGTTGGGAATGCGTTTTGGCCAGGGCGTCGCTCTAAACACTGCAAGCTTTCTAAGGATCTCCGGTAGAGCTGGAGGTATATTCGCCGGCATATTAGTAGCTGGCCTTGATGCGTTAAAGATTCGAGAAGCAATGTCCGAAAGTCAACCTGGCTTAGCATGGCTCTATGGAGCGTCCGCAATTGTTGGCATTGGTTTGACAGCTGCACTAGTTAATTTAGCGGCTAGTGCAGCGTTTCTTGGGGTGGCAACTATTCCTGTTATTGGTATCTTGGTAATTCTTTTGATCGGCATTGGTATCTGCATTGAATTTGTCAAAGACAATCCAGTGCAGGATTGGCTAGAGCGATGCCCATGGGGAAAATTGTCGGCGCAGCGCTATCCAAATATGGTGATCGAACAGACTCAGCTAAAGCAAGCATTAAACTGAAAGGTGATCATGGATTTCCTGGGTCTGATTGCAAAATACAGGGCTGGTCGTGTGCTCTCTGAGCAAGAGCGAGGGCGGCATCTTGAACAGCGCCTACGCTTGAATGTGGAGCCACATTATCAATTAAGCGTTATTAAAATGAATTCCACCTATTTAGAAACAGTGGATAAGTGGTTTGGGTGGAAGGGTCTTATTACTGCGTTTGCTGTAATAATTTTCCTGATGTTTACGCCAACCATGGGTTGGGGCGGCATAATGTGGATCGTGGAGGCAATGGGTTTCGGGTCATCGCCGCTCGATAAATCAGTTTTACTTGCTAATGGCATTGGCATGGTGTGTGTTGTAGCCGGTATCAATTGGGCGGCACTATGGCTCTTGCGTAAAGAATCATTCGCTTATACCCATTATCCAATCCGTTTTAACCGGAAGACGCGCATGGTACATGTGTTCCGAACCGATGGAACCGTGCTGTCTACGTCGTGGGAAAAGATCTTTTTTACGCTCGGGCACATGCCGCAATGGGATGAGTGGGAAGTGCGTGGACATGTTCTCGAGGCCGATAATTTAACGACTCAGGAAACATTTGCCCTGAGTTATGTAGGCATGTTGAATCCCCAAGATACTGCTGTCGGCGCAGTGCATTTTTCAGATCAAGACTTTGTCCGCGCACATTGGGAATTCATCCGTCGCTACATGGAAGACGGTCCCCAAGCCGTATCGAGCCAGGTACAATTTTGCATGCCGGTGGATAAGTGCCGAGAAAGCCCGCGGGTAAGCGTGGAGCGTGTCTTTGCCAATATCGCTGGCGCTCCGTTCATACTTTACTGGATATTGTTTCCGTTCTGCCTGGTAGTGAGCCTGTTCCGCTTGATTGCCATGCGCACGAGTAAAGTGCCACAGTGGCCAGAAGAAGTTGAAGCCAGCTGTGTGATAGATCCCGGCGACCCTTATGGAAGCACTGATTTAATCGGCGCCACTCCACGGCAGCGAGCTCAGCTGGCACAATAGCGCATCCAATGTTGGCATGTACCTGATGAAGCAATCGACCTTTTCCGACGCCGAGTTCGCCCAGAAGAAGAAGCAGACACGACGCGACCGCTTTCTCGCCGAGATCGAGGCCGTGACGCCGTGGGCGACATTGGTCGCCGCGCTGCTGCCGCACTATCCGAAGGGTGATGGGCGGGGCCGTCCGCCAGTTGGACTGGAGCGCATGCTGCGAATGTACATTGCACAGCAATGCTTTGGTTT
>NZ_KB908181.1 GCF_000382345.1 Massilia niastensis DSM 21313 | reverse complement strand
CTCCGAACGAATGCCAAACAGGTAGCCGATGAACAGCATCTTGAACAGCGTCACAGGGTCCAGTGCTGGGCGACCATTATCGGCGCAGTACAAATGCGCGGTCTGTTCCCGGATGAAATCGAACTTGATGTGGCGGTCGATCAGACGCAGCAAATGGTCTTGCGGTACCAGCTGTTCCAGCGTGACCATCTCCAGCTCGTGCTGGAAGGGAGAAGGTGTCTTGAGCATGATGACATTAAATCAAAAGCCCCCGCCGTTGGCGAGGGCTTTTGACTTTGTCAGCAGTCTGAAGCGCCTATCGGCGCCTGATTGCCACTCTTCTTCATGCCGCTCATTCATCCTGGACGACCGGCATCTTCTCGCCCCCTCGGCCCGCATGTCGATCCAGCCTGGAGCGGCCGCCAGTTGCGGCACCGCCGCGAACAGGTCCGCGACCAGGCCATAGTCGGCCACCGGGAAAATCCTCGCTTCCGGATCCTTGTTGATCGCGACGATGGTCGTCGCATCCTTCATGCCGGACAGGTGCTGGATGGCGCCGGTGATGCCGAATGACGAGGGTAGCCATGATTCTCCCGACAAGACCTTAGCGCGGGCGGGGACCGTGCGGCCGTTCGTGGGCGCCGCTTGTCTCGGGTGTGCGCCTGTGGGGCCGGGCGACATCCCAGCCCAACTGGCGGCGGATTTGTTCGGCATCGGGAATCGGAGAGCGCTGTTGCCAGCGCTCGGTAAGCCACTTCCTGATGTCTTCCTTGGTGGGCTGGCAAACGCATTCCATGACCTGTTCCTTTCGACTTCTCCAGTCGGTTGACACCGAAGCGATCATAGGACGCCCGGGACCAGGGATGGTCTTCATTTATCCGAGCCCGTATGCCGCAAAACCGAAGATCTCCCGGCCTGCGCACCGGCATGACACGGTATACTGGTTCCATGGCAATGGTGCGCCCGCGGCCTGGCCCGCACACCGCGCACGCACCCGGCCCGTCGCAATCCGCCAAGGAGAACAACCGCTTGCCGAACGATCCCAGCGCCGTCCAATCGACCTTCGCGCCACTGCGCCAACCCGTGTTCCGCATGCTGTGGCTGGCCTGGCTGGCCGCCAACATGACCATGTGGATGAACGAAGTCGCCTCGGCGTGGCTGATGACCTCGCTGACCGACAATGCCTTGATGGTCGCGATGGTGCAGGCCGCCTCGACCCTGCCGGTCTTCCTGCTTGGCTTGCCGAGCGGCGCGCTGGCCGACATCGTCGACCGGCGCCGTTTTTTCGCCCTGACCCAGGTGTGGGCCAGCCTGGTCGCCGTCCTGCTTGCCGTGTTGTCCTTCGCCGGTGCGCTGAGCGCCCCGCTGCTGCTGGTGCTCACCTTCGCCAACGGCATCACGATGGCGATGCGCTGGCCGGTGTTCGCCGCCATCGTCCCCCAGCTGGTTGCCCGCCAGGACCTGTCCGCCGCACTGGCGCTCAACGCGATCGCAGCGAACATGTCGCGCGTGATCGGTCCGGTCCTTGCGGGCGCCCTGCTCGCCGGCGCCGGCAGCGCCTATGTGTTCCTGCTGAATGCGGGGCTGTCGGTGCTCGCCTGCGTGCTGATCCTGCGCTGGCGCTCCGAACCCAGGATCAGCGCCCTTCCCGGCGAACGCTTTTTCGCCGCGATGCGCGTCGGGGTCCAGCACGTCCAACAGTCGCCGCGCATGCGGGTGGTCCTGGCGCGCATCTTCCTGTTCTTCCTGCAGGCGACCTCGCTGACGGCGCTGCTGCCGCTGATCGCGCGCCAGGTCCACGGCGGCGGGCCCGGGACCTTCACGGCCCTGCTTGCGGCGATGGGCGGCGGCGCGCTGGTCATGGCGCTCAACCTCGCCCGCCTGCGCCACCGCATCGGGCGCGACACCATGGTGTACTTGGGGATTTGCGTGCACGCCGTGTCCGCGGTCGTGGTGGTGCTGTCGCCGACCCTGTGGCTGTCGGTGCCGGCCATGGCGGTCGCCGGCATGGCCTGGATCGGCACGGCGAACTCGCTGACCGTGGTGGCGCAGCTTGCCCTGCCCGACTGGGTGCGCGCGCGCGGCATGTCGATCTACCAGATGGCCCTGATGGGCGGCAGCGCCGCGGGCGCGGCCCTGTGGGGCTACGTCGCCACGCTGACCGACGTACGGACCAGCATCATCGCGGCGGCGCTGCTGGGGCCATGCCTGCTGCTGCTCACCAGGAAAAGGGGCGCCGGCGGCACGGTCGACGAGGATCTCACCCCGGCGACACCGTCAGGCGCCGCGCCCGCTCCCGTGATCGATATCGGCCCCGATGACGGGCCCGTGATGGTGACCATCGAATACCTGATCGACCCGGCCAATGCCCAGGCCTTCAACGCCGTGATGCAACAGACCCGCCTGGCGCGCCTGCGCCAGGGAGCCCTGTCCTGGGGCCTGTTCCGCGACACCGCGCAGGCGGGCCGCTACATCGAGTACTTCCTCGATGAAAACTGGATCGAACACCAGCGCCGCCAGGAACGCTTCACGGCCGCCGACATCGGCTTGCGCAAGCGTCGCCTGGCCTTCCACATCGGCGCGGAACCGCCGCAGACGAAGCGCTACATTGGCCAGCCGATCGGCAGTTTCAGCGATGCGCCGCCGGACTGAGTCGCTTGTCGCCGGCATGGCCCGCGCCTTCACGCGCGGTGGCCACGCCGGCGGCGCGCCCGGTCAGTCCAGGTAGCGCGGGTCCGGGGCGACGAAAGCCCTTACCTTGTGGTTCAGGATGTCGGGCGGAACGACCCGATTCAGTTCGACCATGTCGACGATCAGGGAACCGTTGAAGTTCCAGGCGAATGCACGTTCACCCACCACGAATCTCACGGTTTCCCCCCCCTCCACGTTCACGTACTTCGTGTCCGGGGTGATGACGATGGTACGTGCCGCCGCTGCTTCGGGGGCGCGTTCCCCGAGCAGCGCAGGGCACGGGGTGCCGGCATGGGACGGGATCGCCAGGGCCGATACGGCAAGGCCAAGTACGGTAGCGCAAACGCGTGTCGCTTTCATAGCATGTACCTCCAATCAATAATAGTATGCGGCAAGCACCATAAGAAGCAGCTTCCGTTCGTCGCGTTCCACACGAACGGGCTCATTATAGACTTGTGCCTACTATCCCGATTTTCCGTACATGATCTGGCCAGGGCCATGAAGACCGGCCGCCCCAGGCTCCCGTCTCAGGCCTGCAGTTCCGGGCGGTTGCGGAAGAATGCCAGGGCCTCGGGATTGGCCAGCGCCTCGATATTCCTGACCGGACTGCCGTGCACGGCGTTGCGCACCGCCAGTTCCGCGATCTTGCCGCTGTGGGTCCGCGCAATGTCCTGCACCGACAGCACGTGGGAAGGAACATGGCGCGGGGTCGTGTTTTCGCGGATCGTGTCGCGGATGCTCGCGACCAGCGCGTCGTCGAGCACGATGCCTTTCCGCAGCTTGACGAACAGCACCACCCGCACGTCCCTGGGCGCCTCCGGCGGCCAATCCTGTCCGATCACCACCGACTCCAGGATCTCGGGCAGCCGTTCGACCTGGCGATAGATCTCCGCAGTCCCGATGCGCACGCCTCCCGGATTCAGGGTCGCGTCCGACCGGCCGTGGATGACCAGGCCGCCGTGCCCGGTGATCTCGCAGAAGTCGCCCTGGCACCAGGTACCGGCGAAGCGTCCGAAGTAGGCTGCACGGTACCTGCTGCCGTCGGGATCGCCCCAGAAGCCCAGCGGCATCAAGGGGAAGGGCCTGGTGCAGACCAGTTCTCCCTTCCCTCCACGCACCGGCCTGCCCTCATCGTCCCACACCTCGACCGCCATCCCGAGGCCGCGGCACTGCAGTTCGCCGCGCCACACCGGCAGGACCGGGGCGCCCAGCGCGAAGCACGAAATGATATCGGTGCCGCCCGAGATGGACGACAGTTGCAGGTCACGCTTGATGTGCCGGTACACGTAGTCGTAGCCCTCCGCCACCAGCGGGCTCCCGGTGCTCAGGAGTACCCGCAGCGCGTCCAGCCGGTGGGTCGCGCGCGGTGCGAGGCCCATCTTCGCAGCCGCTTCCAGGAATTTCGCCGAGGTGCCCATGTGCGTCATGCCTTCCGCATCGGCATAGTCGAACAGCACCTGGCCGTTCGCTGCGAATGGCGAGCCGTCGTACAGCAGCAGGGTCGCGCCGGAAGCCAGTCCCGAGACCAGCCAGTTCCACATCATCCATCCGCAGGTAGTGAAGTAGAACAGGCGGTCGCCCTCCCTGACATCGCAGTGCAGGCGGTGCTCCTTGACGTGCTGGAGCAATGCGCCTCCCGCACCGTGCACGATGCACTTCGGCACCCCGGTGGTGCCCGAGGAGTACATGATGTAGAGCGGGTGGTCGAACGGCAGCGCCTCGAACGCCAGCCCGGGGTCCGGGTCAGACCCGGCGATGAAATCCTCGTACCACTGCGCGCACGGGACCGCCGCCAGCGACTGCGCCTCGCCCGCATAGGGCACGACCACGATCCGTTCGATAGACGGCACGGCCTCGGCGATCGCCGCCAGCTTGTCGAGGCAAGCGATGCGCTTCCCGGCGTAGAAATAGCCGTCGCAGGCGAGCAGGAACCTGGGTTCGGTCTGCCCGAAGCGGTCGACCACGCCGCGCACGCCGAAATCCGGCGAGGCCGAGGTGAATACGGCGCCGATGCTCGCCGCCGCCAGCATCGCGATGACCGTGTGCGGCATGTTCGGCATGTAGGCGGCGACGCGGTCGCCTTTGCCGACCCCGTGCCGGCGCAGGGCGGCGGCGAACCTTGCCACGGCAGTCCGCAACTCGGCGCGCGACATCCGGATCCTGACGCTATCCTCGCCCCGGAACACCAGCGCATCGGCGTTGCCGGAGCGGCGCAGGAGATTTTCCGCGAAGTTCAGGCGCGCTTCCGGAAACCATCTGGCCTCGGGCATGCTCGGTCCCGGGACCAGGACCCGCTCGCCCATGGTCCCGATGATGCCGGCGTCGATCCAGACGCTGGCCCAGAACTGCTCCGGCCGATCGACCGACCAGGCATGCAGTGCGTCGTAGTCGGGCAAGGCAATCCGCCAGCGCCGTTCGGCCGCCTGCCTGAACGCAGTCATGTTGGCCTGCGCCACCCGGGCGGCGGAGGGAGACCAGGATGGAGCACTCGTCATGGACATGTTCACCTTCTCTCATCAGGTTGGGGAGGAAGAACTGCAAGGTGCGCGGTCGCTGCTTCTCGACTCGACTGCGACGCATGCAGTGTATGACGCGGCTGTTGACGTGGTCCATGGCCTTTTTCGGGAACCGGATTGTTCGTTTGGCGAAGCATCCGGCGGCTCACAACAGTTCCGGATGCGCGGCCGTGGGACTCAGGCCGGGCCATACCTCGGCGGCCGCTTCGAGGAAGGCGCGGATCAAGGGGTCGTTGCGGCGGCCGGCCACATGGGCCATATAGATCGGGAACCGGGTGTGCGCGATCGGCGAGACCGCCAGGATACCCTGCTGGAGTCCCTGGCTGGCGTGCTCTTCCCGCATCAGCATCATGCCGACGCCGGCTTCGAGCAGTGCGCGGCCGACGGCCGCATTGTCGAAACGCGCAACGCTATTGAGCTCCAGGCCGCGCGCATCGAACAACTGGCGCAGCATGACGGAATACGCCATGCTCGAATCGGAATGGGTGAGCCACGGCAGCGCCGCCAGTTCCGCCCAGCTCGCGCCTTCGATCTGCTCCTTCCAGGCGACCGGTCCCGCGACCCGGAACGCGACATTCGTCAGTTCGTAGTAGGTGAAGCCGGCGTCGAGCGGGCGTCCCAGAATCAGGCCGATATCGATTTCGCCGATCTTCAGGCCCTGCCGCGTGCCGGACGAAGGCCGGGCCCGCAAGTCCGCGCTGATCAGCGGGTACTTGTCGCGCAGGGCGCGCACCACTTCGGCAATCCGGCTCGACGCCGGCTCGCTGCTGGATCCGACGACGAGGCGTCCCTCGAGTTTGCCGCAGATCTCGCGCCCGAACGAGGTGAACAATGCGGCCTCGTTCAGCAGGATCTTGGCCTTCCCGAGCAGCAGGTGGCCGGCGCGCGTGAGTTCGAGGTTGCGGTTGGCGCGCACGAACAGAATCGTGTCGAGGCGCTCTTCGACCGAACGCACGTGGGCGCTGGCGGCCGACAGGCTGATATGGAGCCGCTCGGCGGCGCGGGTCAGGTGCTGCTCCTCCGCGACTGCGACGAAAGTGCGGAGCTGGACGAGATCGATGTGAATGACTTTCTCCCGGTTGATCGCCCCATCTCCTCCGTGTGGCCGGCATCGATGGGGCGGGCGGATTTCCTCAGGCTTCGACGAAGGCTTCTTCGCGCTTCTTCCTGATCGATGGCAGCAGCACCACCAGGAGCAGGATCACGGCCACGGACAGCAGGCTGGCCGCCAGCGGCTGTGTGATGAAGACGCTCCAGTCGCCGCGCGACAGCAGCAGCGCCCGGCGCAGGTTCTCTTCCAGCATCGGCCCCAGGATGAGGCCGAGCAGCAGCGGCGCCGGCTCCAGCCCGAGCTTGAGGAAGCCGTAGCCGACGATCCCGAACAGCCCGACCGTCCAGATGTCGAAGATGCTGTTGTTGGTCGAGTAGACGCCGATCGCGCAGAACAGCACGATGGCCGGGAAAAGCCAGCGGTAGGGCACCTTCAGCAGCTTGATCCAGATGCCGACGAGCGGCAGGTTGAGGGTCAGCAGCATCGCATTGCCGATCCACATCGAGGCGATCAGGCCCCAGAACAGCTCGGGATTGCTGGTCATGACCTGGGGACCCGGCTGGATGTTATGGATCATCATCGCGCCCAGCATCAGGGCCATGACCGCATTCGAGGGCAGGCCCAGTGTCAGCATCGGGATGAAGGAAGTCTGCGCGCCGGCGTTGTTGGCGGACTCGGGACCGGCGACACCGCGGATATTGCCCTGGCCGAAGGCCACTTCGCCGCGCCGCAGCGGCAGCTTCTTCTCCAGGGTGTAGGCGGCGAACGATGACAGCAGCGCCCCGCCACCGGGCAGGATGCCCAGCAGCGAGCCCAGCGTCGTGCCGCGCAGTACGGCCGGCATCATGCGCCGGAAGTCCTCGCCAGTCGGGAAGATGTGGTCCACCTTGCTGGTGAAGACCTCGCGCTTCTCTTCCGTGCGCGCGAGGTTCTTGACGATGTCGGCGTAGCCGAAGATCCCCATCGCGACGATGATGAAGCCGATGCCGTCGGAAAGCTCGGGGAGCTCGAAGCCGTAGCGCGCCACGCCGGAGTGGACGTCGGTGCCGATCGTGCCGATGAGCAGGCCAAGGACGGTCATGGCAACCGCCTTGAGCGCCGACCCCGAGGCCAGCACCACGGCGCCGATCAGGCCGAGCACGATGAGGCAGAAGTACTCGGCAGGCCCGAACTGGAACGCGACCCGGGTCAGGGGAACGGCGAAGGCCGCGATGACCAGGGTACCGACCGAGCCCGCGATGAAGCTGCCGATGCCGGCGGCCGCCAGCGCCGGTCCCGCCCTGCCCTTGCGCGCCATCTGGTAGCCGTCGAGCGCCGTGACCACCGAGGACGACTCGCCCGGCAGGTTCACCAGGATGGCGGTGGTGGAGCCGCCGTACTGCGAGCCGTAGTAGATCCCGGCAAGCATGATCAGCGCGGCCAGCGGCTGCAGCGCGTAGGTGACCGGCAGCAGCATGGCGATGGTGGCGGTCGGCCCCAGGCCCGGCAGCACGCCGATCACGGTGCCCAGCACGCAGCCGAGCAGCGCATACATCAGGTTATCGAAGGTGAAGGCGACGCTCAGGCCCAGGGCGAGGTGATTCATCAGATCCATCATGGTATGCGCCCTTTCAGCCGGTGACGAAGGCCGGCCAGAGCTGGATCGGCAAGTTGATGGTCTTGACGAACACCAGCCAGCTGCCTGCGGCGAGGACGGCGGCGAGCGTGATGGTCCCGCGCAGCGTGAACCCGGAGCCGGCGAGCGTGGCGATGATCACCAGCGCGAGGATGGCCGGCATCAGCCCCATGGCCGGCAGTCCGATGGAAGGCAGGCCGCCCAGCAGGATGCCGAATGCGAAGTTGGCGCCGACGACGAACAGCAGGGGCTTCCAGGCGATGGCGCCGACTTTCTCGGTTTCGTCCGGCTTGCCGAACGATCCCAGCGTGATCGCCACGCTCAGGACGGCCAGCAGGACGCCCAGCAGCAGCGGAAAATAGCCTGGCCCCATGCTGGCGGCCGTGCCGATCGGGTATTCGCGGGCGCCGAGCGCGAACGCCCCGCCGACGATGGCGAGCGTGAGCCCGGCAAAAAAGTCTTTCTGACTCCTGATGACCATGCTGTCTCCTGGTGGTGGATAGTTGTTCTGGACAGATCATATGACCGCGACAGGATGGGATGTTCTCGAAATTGCCGAGTCCGTGTTTCGCAAAACGGAAGGGTTTTCCGTCCGGTCCGTATGGACCATGCGCGAATGGTCGCGTTGAAAACTTCCCCACGATGCCTCTGCCCGGCGTGCCGACATCCTCCTTGCAGCCCGGGTACGCGCCAGTGCAGCCCAGGAACCTGCTCGATAGCTGACAGGTTTGGGGGAGCTTGACCGCAGCGCATGTCCTCTATTCACACGACGTTGGAAGCGAGCCCGATCCGATAAGCTGGGCCGGTAACCGAAGGCGCTCACTCCTGTACTGCAAAAAAGAGGCGCGCAGGCGCCTCGGCCCGGCACTACCACCCGAAAGGACACGAACGACATGAACATCGAAAGAAAAGTCGCCATCGTCACCGGCGGCTCATCTGGACTGGGCCAGGCGACGGCTGAACGGATCCTCGCCGCAGGAGGCAGGGTCGCCATTTTCGACATCGACCGCCAGCGCGGGCAGGCGTTCGCCGAAGCGCATGCCGGCAAGGCGATCCATATCGACGTGGACGTCGTTCTCGAAGAGTCGGTCCGGGCGGGCATTCGCGCAACGCTCGATGCATTCGGTGCGATTCACATCTGCGTCAACTGCGCCGGCGTGGGCCAGCCACGGCGCGCCAGTGTGCACGACACCCATTCGGCTGCCGAATTCACGCGCATCCTGCAGCTCCATCTGGTGGGCACCTACAACGTCACCCGATTGGCGGGCGCGCAGATGATGGACAACGAGCCGCTCGCGAGAAGCGGCGAGCGGGGCGTCATCGTCAACACGGCGGCGCTGGATGCGCAGCACAACGGATCGAACCAGCTCGCTTACTCCGCCTGTACGGCGGGAGTCGCCGGCATGACGCGCCCCCTGACGCTCGCCATGTCCACGTACGGAATTCGCGTGTGCGCCATCATGCCCGGCGTATTCGATACGCCGTTCAAAGCCAACCTGTCGCCGGATGCCAGGGCGTCCCTCGTCACGGCATCGCGATTTCCGAAACGGGAAGGCGATCCGGCCGAATTTGCCGCCCTGGTCGGCCACATCATCGAAAATCCTTACCTGAACGGGGAAGTGATTCGACTCGATGGCGGCGCGCACCCGCCGTCACGCTGAGCCCGACGGCTCCGGGCGTCGCCACCAACTTCATGATTCATAACGAATATATCGGCAGGAGATTGCATGAACATCATCAGCGCGGACGAAGCAGGCAGCCTGATCAAGGACGAAGCCACGATTTTCCTGGGCGGGCTGGCCATGATCAGCCTCCCGGAAGAAGTATTGAAAGGGATCGAGCGGCGCTTCCTCGACACCGGCCACCCGCGCGCCCTCACCACCTGGGCCTGCGGCGCGGTCGGCAACAGCCGCGACGGCGGCATGGTGCACTTCGCCCACCCGGGCATGATCCGCCGCACCGTGGCCGGCCACTTCGGCCAGACCGGCAAGGAAATGATGAAGATGGTCTTCGAGGACCAGGTCGAAGCCTACAACTTCCCGCAAGGCTCGCTGTCGCACCTGACCCGCCATATCGCCGCGCGCACCCCGGGCCTGCTGACCAAGGTGGGCCTCGGCACCTTCGTCGATCCGCGCCTCGAAGGCGGCAAGCTGAA
>NZ_KB908180.1 GCF_000382345.1 Massilia niastensis DSM 21313 | reverse complement strand
TACTACTGGCGGAGAGGGTGGGATTCGCCTACATCCCGCAGGCCGCCCCGGCGCCTGCAGGCGCCGGGCTTCGAATCCCACGCGTGAGCCGCGCAGGCGGCTCACTCCTCTCCGGGGAAAGAAAAAAGGCTCCCGTCGGGAGCCTTTTTTGTACTACTGGCGGAGAGGGTGGGATTCGAACCCACGGTACGGTCACCCGTACGCCTGATTTCGAGTCAGGTACATTCGACCACTCTGCCACCTCTCCTGATTCGGTCGATTCTTGCTGTGAGCTGCAAGAGGCCGCATTATACACAGCGCTCAGCAGCAATGGCAAGTGATGAACTGCAACTTCATGCGGCTTGCCAGCTAGGTGCGCGTCAGCCCCATGATCCGGTCGCCCAGCTCGATGCCGGAGATGGCCATGCCGTGGCCGGCGGTCAGGCGCAGCTGTTCCCATTGCGCCAGCCCGACATCGGGCGCCGCCGCGCGCTGGCGCAGCAGCATCGCCAGGGTGAGCGCATCGGCCGCCGCCTTGGCCGTGCTGTCCGCCGCGTGCGGACGGGGCACGAAGGCCGCATCACCGAGCAGCAGCACGCGCCGGTCCAGCATCGCCGGCGTCTGCAGGTCGACGATCGCCTGCACGAAGGGCGCGGCGGTAGCTTCCAGCAGCGTGCGGAACGAGGGGGCGGCCAGCCCTACCGCGTCGCCCAGCAGCGCCGCGACGTGCTCTTCCCTCACCTCGCCCGGCGGCAGCGACGCCGTGTGCGTGCGTCCGTCGCGCCCGGTCAGCAAGGCCGCGAGCGGCCCGCCCGCCCCGACGCGGCGGTACCAGATCCAGTTCCAGCGCCGCCTGCCATCCTCGACCGAGCCGTCGTCGCCGGGCACCAGGTAAGCCAGCAGCAGGTGCGCGTCGCCCTGCTGGAACACGAAGGATGCATCCAGCTTCTGGCGCAGCGCCGCCGGCAGCAGCGCCTCGGGCACGCTGCCGCGCCACGCGACATAGCCCGCGTAGGCAGGCTCCAGTCCGGGCAGCATCTGCGCGCGCACGGTGGACCTGGCCCCGTCGGCGCCTACCAGCAGGTCGCCGGCCTCGCTGCGCCCGTCCGCGAAATGGGCGGTGACGCGCTGCCCGTCCTGTTCGTAGGACGTGAAACTCGCGCCGCCATGCAGGCGCTCGGGCGGCAGGCCGTCGCGCAGGATCCGGTACAGCACATTCCATGAGGTCTGGGCCTGGGGCATGGGACTGCGCTGGAGCACGCGGTCGGAGGCACTCAGGTAGATCCGGTCGATGGAGCGCACCCCCGGAACAGGATCGTGCACCAGCCCCGCGAACTGGAAAGCCTGGAGCACGTCGGCCTGCAGCACGATGCCGCCGCCCCGGCCGCTCAGCTCACCCACGGAGCGCTCGAACACATCGACGTCCCAGCCCGCCGCGCGCAAGGCGTTCGCGGCCAGCAGCCCGCCCAGCGAGCCGCCGATGACCAGCGCGCGCGGCATGGCGACAAGTGCGTGCATGGCATCTCTCCCCGGGACGGACTCCCCTCCAGTGTACGGCGAGAGCCTTGCGTTGGGAACATCCGAATCGATGGCAGCCTTTACACAGGAGCGCAAGACACGCGCCAGTGGCTGGCGTGCGCGACGGGGCGATAAGCGCGTGCTTATCGCCCACCGATGCAAATGTGATTGGCCGGCGCGGCCGAGGCTCTCTACCATGCGCTCATGGACCGGCGTATTCCCGCCGTCCTCACCATGGAACGGAGTGCTCATGACCTGCCCGGACACCTCGCTGGCGGGCCGCCAGGACAACCTGGCGGCCTCGTTCGCCATCTTCGCCGGCCTCGGCGCCAGCCTGGTCGCCATCGGCCTGGCCCGCTTCGCCTACACGCCCCTGATTCCCGAACTGATCAAGGCCCACTGGTTCGCCCCCGGCCACGTGGTCTATCTCGGCGCGGCCAACTTCGCCGGCTACCTGGTCGGGGCGCTGATGGGACGCCGGCTCGGTGCGCGCTGGACCCATCGCACCATGCTGCGCGCCATGATGGCGCTCGCCACCCTCTCCTTCGCCGCCTGCGCGGCGCCGCTCTCGCTGGGCTGGTTCTTCGCCTGGCGCTTCCTGTCCGGCTTCGCCGGCGCGGTGGTGATGGTGCTGGCGGCGCAGACCGTGCTGCCGATGGTGGCGCCGGCGCGCCGCGGCCTGGCCAGCGGCGCCATCTTCATGGGCGTCGGCGCCGGCATCGTCGTCTCCGGCACCCTGGTCCCGGCCCTGCTGCGCGCCGGCCTGGCCGCTACCTGGCTGGGACTGGCCGCGTGCTCGGCCTTGTTCACCATCCTGACCTGGCGCGCCTGGCCCGCGCACGATGCGGCGGCCGGCGCCAACGCGCCCGCCGGCCGCATGCCGCGCGCGGTGCGCCTGCTGTACGCCGAATACGCGGCCGTCGCGGTCGGGCTGGTGCCGGCCACCGTGTTCCTGGTCGACTACGTCGCGCGCGGCCTGCACCAGGGCACGGCGCAAGGCGCGGTCTACTGGGTCGTGTACGGCGCCGGCGCGCTGTCGGGCCCGATGCTGTACGGCCTGGCGGCGGACCGGATCGGCTTCGCCCGCGGCCTGCGCCTGGGGCTGGCGTTGTCGGGTGCCGCGGCGGCGGCGATGGCCCTCTTCCCGCATGCGCTGACCCTGGGCGCCGCCAGCCTGCTGCTGGGCGCGTTCACGCCCGGCGTGGCCACCCTGATGATCGGCCGCCTGCACGAGCTGCTGCCCGGCGCCCCTGCGGCCCAGCATGCCGCCTGGGGCCGCTCGACCACCGTGTTCGCGCTGTTCCAGGCGCTGGCCGGCTACGGCCTGTCCTGGCTGTTCGCCTGGAGCGGCGGCCAGCACGGCGTGATCTTCATGGTGGCGGGCGCCGCCTTCGCCGCCGCACTGGCGCTCGACTTCGGCGTGGCCGCGGCGCGCCGCTGAAGTCCGCTCACAGGCGGCCGTCCACGCCGCCGAGCGCGAAGCGGCGCGCTTCCTCCAGCACGATCTGGACGAAGTCGAGCAGCAGCGGCCGCGCCTCGTGCGTACGCCAGAACGCGTGCATCAGGAGCGGCGCCAGACCGCTGACCGGAATCGCCTTCATCCCGTGTACGGCCGCGCCGATCACGTAGCCGGTGCCCAGCATGCAGCCGAGTCCTTCGCGCGCCAGCTGCATCCCGGCCTGCACCTGGGTGGTCTCGTAGACGATGTTGGCGGCCTTCCCGGTCTGACGGAGGCTGGCCTGGATGGCGTCGTAGACCGAAGGGTTGATGTCGCGCGCGAACATGATGATCGGCTGGCTCACCAGGGTCGCGAGATCGACCGATTCAAGCCCGGCCAGAGGATGGTCGCCGCGCACCAGCAGGCGCCAGCGCGAGGCCATCAGGCGGCGCGTGCTGATCGAACCGTCGGCCGGCAGCGCGGCTTCCGGATCCTCGAACATGACGCCGAGGCCGACGTCGATCTGGCCGCGCTGCAGCGCGCCGACCTGCGCCTCGGCGTCCATCTCATGACTGGACAGGCGGATGCCTGGGTACAGCGCCTGCAGCCGTGTCAACGCCACGGGCAGCAGCGCCACGTTGGCGTATTCGCGCAAGCCGATCGACAGCCGCAGGTCCTGGAAGTGGCCGGCCTCGCGCGTGCTGCGGGTGGTGTGTTCGAGCAGCTGGAACACCTGCTGCACGCCGTCGCGGAACACCGCGCCCGCCGCGGTCAGCGCGACCCCGCCGGGCTCGCGCGCGAACAGGCGCACCCCGACCTCTTCCTCGAGGCGCGCGATCTGCTGGCTGAGCGCGGGCTGGGTGATGAAGCACAGTTCCGCCGCGCGGCCGAAATGCAGCTCGCGCGCCAGGATCAGGAAGTAATGGTAACGCCGGAGCTCTCCGGTTCGCATGCGCGGCCCACGGTGGAAACAAGGGGGAACAAGCTTAGCATCCGCCCGCCCTTCCCGCATGCAGCCCTTCAGCGCCGCAGGTGCTCCGGCCCCTGCAGGCGCATCTGCCAGTCCTCGACCGTGCCGGTGTGCAGGCGCCGCTCGAAGGTGAGGCGCCAGCGCTCGGCCAGTTCGCTGACCCCGGCCGCCGCCCGCCATTCGTCCGGCAGCGACGGCGTCGACAGGTCGGGCGGATACAGCGCCGCGATCAGGCGCGCCAGCGGCCAGTCCGGACAGGGACGGTCGACCAGTTCCAGCACCTCGCCGGCGGCCAGCCAGCCTTCCCGCAGCACGCGGTAGTACCAGCCGGTGCGGCCCAGCGACTGCATCGCCAGGGCCGCATCCGGCCGTCCGAGCCGCAGGTTCAGGCGAAAGCACGGCTGGCGCCCCTGGGTCACCTGCAGCAGGGTCGAGCCGGCGCGGAACACGTCGCCGACATGCACGTCGCGCTCGGTCATCCCGCGCGTGGAGACGTTCTCGCCGAAGGCGCCGGGCGCCATGGACACCGGGCTGGCGGGATGCCAGGCCTGCCAGTCGGGATAGTGGTCGGCCGCGTAATGGTGCAAGGCCTTCTCCGGCCCGCCGTGGTAGACGCGGTCGCCCTGCTCGTCGCCCTGCAGGCCGTCGCGCGCCAGCCACAGCGCCTCGCTGCGCGGACGCTTGTCGATGCCGCTCACGACGGCCGCCTCGCCGCCGCCCGCGATGACCACGGCGCGGCCGGTCAGCAGCGCGTCGATCGTGCTTGCCGGCGCCGGGATGTCAGGTCGAATAGTCATGCTTGCCGATCTCATGCAAAGGAGTCCTAAGCAATTCTAGCATCGTGCTGCCTTTCGCGTGCGGGCACGGCCAGCGCAAAAGCGACGAGCGAAGTCCAATTATCATTTGCAATTATTTTATAACCATTATATTTTGTAATTAAAACGGGAGTACCAGACGGCACTTCATGAAGACATTCGAGGAGACAGAACATGCGCAAGCATTGGAAGGGCTGGTGTGCCGTATCACTCCTGCTCGGCGGCACGGTGGCATCCTCCGCGGGTTGGGCGCACAGCCCGCCCCCGCCCGAACAGCGCGTCTCCGAGCCGGGACGCTACGCCGGCTATGCGCCGAAGCTGTACGCCGGCTGGCAGCGCAGCTCCTTCTACCTTCCCGTGCGCGACGGCACCCGCCTTGCGGTCGACCTGTACCGGCCGATGGAGGATGCGAAGCCGGCCGACACGCCCTACCCGGTGGTCTGGATGCACACGCCCTACCAGCGCGGCATCCGCAATCCCGACGGCAGCGTGCGGCGCTCCGGCACCGTCTACATGGAGCCGCGCGACCTGGCCCTGTACGGCTACGTCGTGGCGATCGTCGATACGCGCGGCAAGGGCGCGTCCTTCGGCTGGCGGCGCGGCATGCAGGACCGCATCGAGGCGCAGGATGCCTACGACGTCACCGAATGGCTGGCGAAGCAGCCGTGGTCGAACGGCAGCATCGGCATGACCGGCTGCTCCTACGTGGGCGGCAGCCAGGACAACGCCGCGATCGCGGCGCCGCCGCACCTGAAGGCGATCACGCCGGGCGCCACGCCCTTCAACCGCTACGACTTCGTGTCGCGCGGCGGCCTGACCGCCCAGTACCACACCCGTCCCGAAGACCCGCGCGACATGGGCGCCGAGGCGATGCCCGTCGACGCCGACACCGACGGCAGCATCATGGCCGCGGCCAAGCGGGAGCGCGTGAAGACCACGATCATGGCCGACATCTGGAAGGACATTCCCTTCCGCGACGACTGGTCGGAAAAGCTGGGCAGCCGCTTCTGGGAAGAGTCCAGCCTGTCGACCTATCGCAATGCCATCGAGATGAACGGCCCGGTCATGCTGCGCTGGACCGGCTGGGAAGACGAATTCTCGGCCGACCAGTTCGTGGCCCGCGCCAACCTGCGCAACGTGGTGAAGACCATCATCGGACCCGAGACCCATTGCCGCAGCGAGCAGTTCAACATGTTCGACGAGCACCTGCGCTTCTTCGACCGCTACCTGAAGAACGTCGACAACGGCTACGAGCGCGATCCCTCGATCTACTACTACACCTACAACGCGCCGGCCGGCAAGGAATGGGCGAAGTCGGACCGCTGGCCGGTGGCCGGCACGCGGATGGCACGCTACTTCCTGTCGGCGGCCAAGGGCGGCGCCAGCCTGGCGACCCGGAAGCCTACTCGGGGCAAGGCGAGCTTCGTGACCGATTACTCGGTCATCACCGGCTCCCTCAAGACGCCCTACTGGCCCGAATCGCAGTACGGCCGCGGCCTGAGTTTCTCGACCGCGCCGTTCGCGAAGGACATGCGCATCACCGGGCATCCGGTGGTCTCGCTGTGGCTATCGACCACGGCCCGCGACGGCGACACCTTCGCCTACCTGGAGGAAGTCGCGCCCGACGGCCGCAGCGCGATCCGCGCCCACGGCCGCCTGCGCGCCAGCCACCGCAAGCTCGGCACCGCGCCGTACGACTACCTGGGCCTGCCCTGGCACCGCAGCTTCCGCGAGGACCACACGCCGATGCGGCCGGGCGTGCCGGCGCAGCTGAGCTTCGACCTGCTGCCGACATCGACCATCGTCAAGCAGGGCTACCGCCTGCGCCTGGTCGTCACCGGCGCCGATCCGCGCCAGCGCACGTTCATGGACATCAGCCCGGCGCCCACGGTCACCCTGCTGACCGGCGGCGACACCGCATCCTTCATCGACATTCCCGTCGTTCCACTGGAGCCGCAACAATGACCCGCATCCGCATCCTCGCCTCTGCCATCTCCGGCCTGCTCATCGCCGCCTCCGCCCAGGCGGAAATCAGGAACGTGACCGGTCCCATGCCCTACGCCAGCACCGCCGAGATCTACAGCCCCGGCGGCCTGCCCGGCACGCCCGCCGGCGACGAGATCGAGGCGGCGGGCTATGTCGAGGAAGAGTATTTCGTCTCGGGGCTGGGCGATGTCTACGCGTCGGGCGAGGGCAAGCCGCGCCTGGAGAAGAGCGGCCTGCCCTACACCACGCGGATCCTGGTGATCCGGCCGCGCGACCCGGCCAGGTTCAACGGCATCGTCCACCTCACCGGCATCCACCCGCACCAGGGCGGCGTGCAGTGGAACTGGGCTTCGCAGCTGGTCCTGGGCTCGGGCGCGGCCTATGTCGCGGTGAATACCGGCACCGACGAGGGCAGCCGCTCGCGCTCCACGCCGGACGCACCGGTCGCCACGCCCTGGATCATGCGCTGGTTCGACAGCGAGCGCTATGCGCCGATCAGTTGGCCCGACGACGACGGCATCCGCTGGAGCGTCTTCGCCGACACCGCCAAACTGCTGCGCGCGAAGGACCGCAAGATCCTCGCCGATGTGGACATCAAGCGCGTCTACTCTTCCGGCTGGTCCTTCCTGGGCAGCTTCCAGCGCACCTACATCAACGAAGGCTTCCACGACCTGTTCCGCCAGGCGGACGGCAAGCCGCTGATCGACGGCTACATGATCGGCATCTCCAGCCCCTGGCAGAATTCGGGCTACCTGCCGATCAATGCGCGCTCGCCGGCGCCGCCGCTCGGCCATCCGCGCCGGATGCTGCGTCCGATCGACGTTCCCGTGATCGAGCTCCTCTCGCAAAACGAAGCCCAGGCCAACAACGGCAAGCAGGCCGAATCGCGCGACCGGGGCCCGGGACGCCACCGGCTGTATGAAGTGGGCGGAACCTCGCACCGCGACCTGGGCGTCAGCATCGAGCGCAGCTACCAGCGCCAGCTGGCCGAACGCGGCCACCCCGCCATCCGTCCCGACGCCGCCTGCTCCTTCGACGAAACCGACGTGCCGCTGCGGATGCTGTTCACGGCGACCATGGACAACCTGGACCGCTGGGTGACCGAGGGCACGCCGCCGCCGCCGAGCGCCCAGCTGGAGTTCGACGTGTCGCAGCACGTCGCCCACGACGCATTCGGCAACCCGAAAGGCGGGGTGCGCAGCGTCGCGCTCGACCTGCCGCTGGCCCGCTACGGCGCCCCGGCGGCGCGCCAGTGTGCGACCTATGTGCCGCAATATCTGCTGATGCGGAAAAATCCGCTGGCGGCCGCCGACCTGAAGCGGCTTTACCCGGGCGGCAAGTCGGACTACCTGGCGCGCGCCGACAGGCGCATCGGCCAGATGCTCGCCCAGCGCTGGCTGCGCGAGAGCGATGCGGCGCTCTACCGCGCGCAGGTGCGCGCCGCCGCCGACAAGGCGTTCGCGCCATGAGCCGGGCGCTGCGTGCCGCCGCGGCGGCGCTCTGCCTGTCCCTGTGCGCCGGCGCCGCGGCGGCCGACGCGCCGCGTCCGCAGACCGCACGCATCTCCGAACCGGGACGCTACCAGGGCTACAGCGCGCCGCTGTACGACGACGTCCAGCGGACTTCGGTCCATGTGCCGGCCGCCGACGGCACACGCCTGGCCATCGACGTCTACCGGCCCATGCGCAAGGGGCGCGTCGAAACCAATCCGCTGCCGGTCGTGTTCCAGTTCACGCCCTACAACCGGGCCCTGAGGATGCCGGATGGTTCGGTGCAGCCGTATGCCAAGTTCCCCATTGGCCTGGCCGCCTACGGCTATGTGCTGGCCATCGCCGATGTGCGCGGCAAGGGCGCCTCCTTCGGCACCCGCAGCGGTCCGGCCGACGACCATGAACTCGGCGACGCCGCCACGCTCATCGGCTGGCTGGGCCGCCAGCCCTGGAGCACAGGGAAGATCGGCGTCAACGGCTGCTCCTACAACGGCTCGACGGCGACCCAGGCGGCGCGCGCGCCATCGGATTTCGTGAAGGCCGTGTTCGTGGGCTCGTCCATGCTCGACCAGTACGACTCCTTCGCACCGGGCGGCATCGCCAGCAAGGGCTTGCTCGACGATGTGGTGCCGGCCGAGCAGGTCATGGCGGTCGACGGCGACCAGGGCGACAGCCTCAAGATGCAGGCGCTGGCCGAACATCGCCGCAATACCAACACCGGCAACTTCTTTGCAGCGAGTCCGTTCCGCGACGATCCCAATCCCTACACGGGCACCAACTGGTGGGTGCGGGCCAGCCTCTACCCGCACCTCGGATCGCTGCGCAAGGACATCGGCTTCTATTTCCATGGCGGCTATTTCGACGGCTACGGCACCCCGAGCGTGCTTCAATACCTGAACCTCCCGAATCCGAAGAAGCTCGCCTTCGGCGGCTGGAGCCATTGCGAAAGTCCCGGCTTCAGCCTGGACATCGAGCGGCTGCGCTTCTTCGACTACTGGCTGAAAGGGATCGAGAACGGCGTGATGCGCGAGCCGCCGGTGCTGGTGCAGGTCAAGCGCGCGGAGGAAGGCGCGGAATGGCGCGCGCTGGACCGGTGGCCGAGCGATGCAAGGCGCTCGCGCTACTACCTGTCGCCGGAGACGCCGCCCGTCAATCCCGCCATGCGCGGCGGCCCCACACCCTGGCATGACGGCAGCCTGGCGCAGCGCGCGCCGGGCGCCGATGCGAAAGGCGTCCAGCTTGCCGGCCTGCCCGATGTGGCGCCGATCATCGCCTACGGCTATGCGGTGGCGGGCGTGGAAGCCTACAGCGCCAGCTACACCCTGCCGGCCCAGATCCTGGGGCGCGAGATCGTCGGACGGCCGAGCGCGCGCCTGTGGATCGCCAGCCCGGCCCCGGATGCGGATGTCTACGTCTACCTGGAAGCCATCCATCGCCGCGGCGGCGCGGAAGTCATCGCCTCGTCCGCCCTGCGCGCCTCGCACCGCAAGACCGGCGCCGCGCCCTACGACACCGGCGGCGTGCCCTGGCACACCCACCTGCGGGCGGATGCGCAGCCGCTGCAGCCGGGCATCCCGGTCGCGCTCGACATCGCGTTTTCGGCGACCGCCTACGCGCTGCAGCCTGGCGACCGGCTGCGCGTGTCGGTGACCAGCCGCTCGCCGCGCAGCGGCAAGGGGAGCGAAACGCCGATCACGGTGATCAGTGATAACGCGCATCCGTCCTGGATCGAGGTGCCGGATGTCGACACGCGGGAGCGGGCCATTGCGCCGGGGCTGGGACGACCGGGAAAGTTACCGAAACTGATCGGTTCGGCAGGCTTATGACGTTCAGCACGCTCTCCGAGGAAGCTCGGTGATCGAGAGTCGGGCCATCTTCCAGGCGCTGGTGCGCCTGGATTCCTATTTACTTCTCGGCTTTTTCACTTTGGCGGCGACAAATTTCCTGGCGCCGCGATTAGTCGGCGAAGAAAAGTCCTTGGCTTCAACCGCCGATGCAGTACGCGGCGGCGCGCGGAAGCGAACGCCTGCTGCCTCCGCGGCCTCAGGATACACTGCGACACGCTCGCCATCGGGAGCACCTTCGATGGCATAAGGAAGCGCTGAATAAATAAGGTTTCCTTCGCGCCGGTGCGACAAACCGGTGCCGGCAGAGACGAGCGCCGAAATCAGCTATTTTTTGCGTCTATTCGACGCTGCCGAGCAGGTTTCGGCGTGTCGCGGCACGCGTTTCCCCATTCAGGACGGAGTTCGGGCGCGAGCGCTCCCAAAGGTACGGCCGGCAAGCACCAGATTGGCAAAGGCAAACAAGGTGAACAGCTGTGCAGTGTTCTTCGCCA
>NZ_KB908179.1 GCF_000382345.1 Massilia niastensis DSM 21313 | reverse complement strand
TGACTCGTGCACTCGATGACAGTGATGGCCGCAGCCATTGCACACCATGGGGGCGGCAGGATCCCTGCGCAGATCGATCCACACTGCGCCCGGCCGGCGCTCCAATTTCGATGCAAAGAACCCTTCCCAGAACGGGAGGGCAAGATTATGATTCGTCATGAAAGCGGTGAGGATGAGCATTCTTTGTTGGTCGCACAACAAGTCTAGCTCGTCTTCACCGCTTTCCCTTTTCTGGCGTTACTTCCCGCTAATCCGTGAAGAACCTTTTTTCGTCCCGGGCGGCTACCTGATGCAGACGGCCCGGACCATCTTGATATCGGTCGCACCAAGCAGCACCTTGTCGATGCCGTCCATCTTCAGCGTCTGCATGCCATCCTCGAGCGCGGCCGACAGCAGCGCCGCCACCCGCGCATGCTCCACCACCAGGCGCTTGAGCCGCTCGGTGCCGAGCATCAGCTCGTGCAGGCCGACCCGGCCGCGGTAGCCGCGGTTGCATTCCTCGCAGCCGACCGCCCGGTAGAGCGTGAAGCGGCCCTGCTGGTCCGCATGGCGCTGGCGCCAGCCCGCCAGCACCGCGGCGCGGGCGGCGCCGGGATCCGCGCGGAAGGCCGCGGTGCCGGCCAGGTCTTCGCAGTATTCCGCCAGCAGGCCATCGATCTCGCCGCCATCCGGGTGGTAGGGCTGGCGACAATGAAGGCACAGCCGGCGCGCCAGGCGCTGGGCCAGCACGCCGAGCAGGGCGTCGGCGAAGTTGAACGGGTCCATGCCCATGTCCATCAGGCGCACGATCGATTCCGGCGCGCTGTTGGTGTGCAGGGTGGCCAGCACCAGGTGGCCGGTGAGCGAGGCCTCGATCGCGGTGCCGACCGTCTCGCGGTCGCGCATCTCGCCGACCATGATCACGTCGGGGTCGGCGCGCAGGAAGGCGCGCATCACGCTGGCGAAATCCAGCCCCGCCTTGCGGTTGACCTGCACCTGGCGCAGCCCCTTCTGGGTGATCTCGACCGGATCCTCGGCGGTCCAGATCTTGGTCTCCGGCGTGTTCAGGTGGTGCAGGATCGAATGCAGGGTGGTGGTCTTGCCGGAACCGGTCGGGCCGCACACGAAGAACAGGCCGTAGGGCTTCTCGATGGCCGGACGCAGGCGCGCCAGGTTGGCGTCCGAGACGCCCAGGCGGTCGAGCGGAATCGGCTCGCCGGCCTGCAGGATGCGCATCACCACGTCCTCGACCCCGCCCGCCGAGGGAATCGTCGCCACCCGCAGTTCGATGTCGAGCGGGCCGTACTTGCGGAACCGGATCTTGCCGTCCTGCGGCTTGCGCCGTTCCGAGATGTCCAGGTCGCACATGATCTTCACGCGCGCCACCAGCGCGTCGCGGTAGCTGGCCGGGACCTCGATGTAGGGCACCAGCACGCCGTCCTTGCGGAAGCGGATGCCGGTCCTGCCCTTGCCGGGCTGCGGTTCGATGTGGATGTCCGACACGCCCTGGCGGTGCGCGTCCACGATCACCTTGTTCAGCAGCCGCACCAGTTCGTTCTCGACCGCTTCCGACACCTCGGACGAGGACTCGCCGCCCTCGTCGTCGTCCATCCCCGACAGCAGTTCGCCCACCGATTCGCCGCCCGGCTGGCCGAAGAACTGCTCGGCGGTCTGGCGGAATTCGCGCCGGGTGGACCCGGTAGGCGATGCGCGCCTTCGGGAACAGCTGGCCGGCGATGCGGCTGGCCGCGGTGCGCTCGGGGTCGAGCGCCAGCACCACCAGGGCGTCGCGTCCTTCCTCCAGCGGCAGCCAGCCGTTCTCCAGGGCGTACTGGACCTTCAGGTTGCGCAGCAGGTCGACCGGCCTGGCGCGCTCCGGCCGGAACGGCTCGTAGGGCACATGGAAGAACTTCGCCAGCGCGGCGCCGATCGCGGCGCGCCGCACCTGCAGTTCGTCGACCAGCAGGTCCTCGATGTCGATGTCGCGGGCGCGCGCGGCGCGGGTGCCTTGTTCCAGCTCGGCGGCCGACAGCACCGCCTCGTGCACCAGGGCGTCGTACTTGCCGCGCACCCGCTGCGGACCCAGGCGCTGGCCGAGCGCCACCGCCAGGGTGTCGCACAGCTGGCGCACGCCGTCCAGGTGCATGGCGGGGAAGGCGCCGCCGTCGCGGTGGTTGATGAACTGGACCACGCCCAGCAGCTCGCCGTCCGCCGCCTGCAGGGGCGCGACCAGCATCGCGCGGGTGCGGTAGCCGGTGCGCTGGTCGACCCCGCGCTGGAACTGCAGCTCGGGCGACAGCCGGCGCAGCTCGGCCTCGTCGTAGACATCGGCGATCGAGACCATCCGGCGCGACAGCGCCACGAAACCGGCCACCGAGCTGGCCGAGACCGGCAGGCGCAGGTCGCGGAACGAGCTCAGGCCGGTCTTGACCCTGGAGACGATGTGGTCCTTCTCGGGCGTGACCGTGTACAGGGTGAAGCGCTCGCAGTGGAACAGGTCGCAGAAGTCCATGCCCAGGCCGAGCATGATCTCCTCGACGTCGGCGGTGGCGTGGATGCGGGTGGTGACCTGCTGCAGCCGGGTCCAGAAGGCCAGGCGCCGGTCGGCGCCGGCATCGGTGTCGTTCATCGCAGTTCGACTTCCAGTCCTTCGTAGGCCAGGCGCACCTCGAGCGCGCCCAGGCGGTCCCGGAAGCGCGCCATCACGTCGGCGAAGGCCGCCTCCAGTTCGTCGTCGCCGCGGGTCGGTTCATGGTGGGTGCAGTACAGCGTGCGCGCGCCCACCCGCAGCGCCATCTCGAAGGCGGCGTCGAAGGTGCCGTGGCCCCAGCCCTGCTTGGCCGGGTATTCCTCGCGCGTGTACGAGCAGTCGACGATCAGGGCGTCGACGCCGCGCATGGCGGCATCGATCTCGCGCTGGCGGCCGGCCAGGTGTTCCTCGAAGGCCGCGTGCCGCGGATCGCCGGGAGCATGCGGGTTGTACCAGGGCTCGTGGTCGCCGGTGAAGAACAGCGACTTGCCGTGGCAGTCGATGCGGTAGCCGAGGTTGGTGACCGGATGGTTCATCAGGACGTTGCCGACCACCGTGTCGCCGACCGCGATCGGCACGCCGATCTCGAGGGTGCGGTAGTCGATGGTCGCATCCATCTGGGCCTCGCTGACCGGAAAGTAGCTGTTCTGCAGCTGCACGCCCATCACGTGCTCGATGCCGTTCCCGGTGACGTCGTCGACGGCCCCGTGCAGGCGCACCCGGCTGCCCTTGATGAACAGCGGCATGAAGAAGGGCAGGCCGTGGATGTGGTCCCAGTGGCTGTGGGTGATGAAGATGTTCGCATGCACCGGCAGGCGTCCCAGCAGGTGCTGGGCCAGCGGGAACAGGCCGGTGCCGCCGTCGAGGATGATCAGGGTGTCGTCGTCGGACCGCACCTCGATGCAGGTCGTGTTGCCGCCATAGCGCGCGGTACGCGGACCCGGGGAAGGGATCGAGCCCCGCACACCCCAGAAGCGGAATTTCATGGTGACACCCCCAGCCAGAACGAAGACTTGTTGTTTTAGAACAGCCGATGATAGCGGTTTTGTGTCCGCCAGGCTCCAAAAATTGCAGATAATCACTTGATCTGTTGTGCAGCAAGCCGCATCGACGCTACACTTCCCAAGAATAATGATCTAGCAATCCCGCGCCGTCCGCCATCATGCAAGAGTTGAATCCGTCTCAAATCGCGCAACGCCTGCATCAGCTCACCGAAGTCAGCGTGGCCCTCGGCGACACCCGCGACACGCCGGCGCTGCTCGAGCGCATCCTGCGCGTGGCCAAGCAGATGACCGACGCCGACGGCGGCACCCTGTACCGGCCGAGCGAGGATGGGCGCCAGCTGTGCTTCCACATCTCGCTCAACGACACCCTCGGCATCCACCACGGCGGGACGGGCGGCAAGCCGATCGAGATCCAGCCGGTGCCGCTGTACGACAGCCAAGGCGGCAAGAACCTGGCCTCGGTGGCGGCCTACGCCGCCAACTTCAACCAGTCGGTCAACATCGAGGACGTCTACCAGGCCGACGCCTTCAATTTCTCGGGCATGCGCGACTTCGACGCCGCCTTCGGCTACCACTCGCAATCCTTCCTGACGGTGCCGATGACCGACCACGAAGGCGAACTGGTGGGCGTGCTCCAGCTGATCAACGCCAGGGAGCCGGCAAGCGGCGCGATCCGCGCCTTCAGCCAGACCGACCAGCGTTTCATCGAGGCGCTGGCCGCGCAGGCGGCGGTGGCGCTGACCAACCAGGGACTGGTCAGGCAGCTCGAAGGCCTGCTCGAGGCGCTGGTCAACCTGATCAACATCGGCATCGACGAGAAGTCGCCGTACACCGGCCGCCACTGCCAGTTCGTGCCCGAGCTGACCATGCTGCTGGCCGAGGCGGTGCACGAGACCGGCGAGGGCCCGCTGGCCCGTTTTCGCATGAGCGACGGCGACCGCAGGGAACTGTGGCTGGCCGGCCTGCTGCACGACTGCGGCAAGATCACGACCCCGGTGCACGTGGTCGACAAGGCCACCAAGCTGCAGACCATCTTCGATCGCATCGGGCTGGTCGACACCCGCTTCGAGGTGCTGCTGCGCGACTGCGAGATCCGCGCGCTGCGCGCGCAGTGCGAGCCGGGCGCGAACATCGCCGCGATCGGCGACCGGCTGGCGTCGGAGCAGGCGCGCCTGAGGTCCGACCGCGACTTCCTGCGCCGGGCCAACGTCGGCGGCGAAGGCATGCCGGAGGCGGACCAGGAACGGGTGCGCCGTATCGCGCGCCAGCGCTGGATCGGCCCCGACGGGCAGGAACAGGACTTCCTGAGCGCGGAAGAGGTGCTCAACCTCACGGTGCGCTTCGGCACCCTGACCGAGGAAGAGCGCAAGATCATCAACAACCACATCGTGGTGACGATCCGCATGCTCGAATCGCTGCCGTGGCCGAAGCACCTGCGCAACGTGCCGGAATACGCGGGCGGCCACCACGAGCGCATGGACGGCAAGGGCTATCCGCGCGGGCTCACGCGCGAGCAGATGCCGGTGCAGGCGCGCATCATGGCGATCGCCGACATCTTCGAGGCGCTGACCGCGTGCGACCGTCCCTATAAGAAGGGCAAGACCCTGTCGGAGTCGCTCCACATCCTGGGCAAGTTCGCGCTCAACGGCCATATCGATCCGGACCTGTTCGACGTCTTCGTGCGGCGCAAGGTCTACCTCGAGTTCGCGCACAGGAACCTGCATCCGTCCCAGATCGACCCCGTCGACGAGGCCGCGATCCCCGGCTACCGTCCGTAAGGGCGGGACCGGACAATGCGGTCGACTGCATCGTCCGCTGATCCGGGAACCACCTGCGAGCCCCGCGCGCCCTCCGGCCCGCGGGATTCAGGGTCAGGTCTGACATTCGGACACCGATCGAGCACCTTTGCTCTATCTCACAATGCTGGTTTGTTTATCCTAAACCCGTCAATGCTCGGCTCACTCTGTCAGCGAAACCCGTGCATCACGGACCATGTCGGAACGAGGGAAAAAGTCCCGCCATATTTAAAGCCGTTTTGAGGTTTCGCAAGGGTTGTGCGTCCATGTCCGAATGACAGACCTGACCCTGAATGCCCTGGCGTTTGCCGCTCATACGTGAGGAAGCTTTTTTTAGCCCAGCTTGCGGGCGCGTTCCAGCAGCAGGTCGCGTTCGCGCGCGTTGGCGGTCATGCCGGCGGCGCGTTCGAATTCGCGGCGCGCCTCGAGGGGGCGCCCGAGCTTGTCGAGCAGGTCGCCGCGCACGCTCGGCAGCCAGTGGTAGCCATCGAGCCTGCCGCCGGCCGCGAGGGCGTCGGCAATGGCCAGGCCGGCGGCCGGGCCTTCGGCCATGCCGACCGCGACCGCCCGGTTCAGCTCGACCACCGGCGAGGGCTGCAGCGCCGCCAGTTCTCCGTACAGGGACGCGATGCGGGCCCAGTCGGTCAGGTCGGCGCGATGGGCGCGCGCGTGGCAGGCGGCGATCTCGGCCTGCAGCACATAGGGCCCGCGCGCGCTGCCCAGGCGGGCCGCGCGCGCCAACGCCGCCAGTCCGCGCCGCAGCAGCACGCCGTCCCAGCGCGAGCGGTCCTGGTCGAGCAGCAGCACCGGGCGCCCGGCGGCATCGATGCGCGCGCGCATGCGCGAGGCCTGCAGTTCCATCAGCGCGACCAGGCCGTGGGCCTCCGGTTCGCGCGGCGCCAGCCCGGCCAGGATGCGGCCCAGGCGCAGGGCCTCGTCGGCCAGCGCCGGCCGCATCCAGTCCTCGCCCGAGGTGGCGGCATAGCCTTCGTTGAAGATCAGGTAGACCGCTTCCAGGACCGAGCCGAGGCGCGCGTCCAGTTCGCCGGGCTCCGGCAGCTCGAACGGCACCTTCGCTTCGCCCAGGCTGCGCTTGGCGCGCACGATGCGCTGGGCCATGGTCGCCTCGGGCACCAGGAAGGCGCGCGCGATCTCGCCGGTGGACAGGCCGCCGAGCAGCTTGAGCGTCAGGGCGAGGCGCGCATCCAGCGACAGCACCGGGTGGCAGGCGGTGAACATCAGGCGCAGCAGGTCGTCGCCGATCACGTCGCGGCGCCGCGCATCCAGGCTGTCGATGAAATCAGGTGTCACCAGCGCCTCCTGGGCCTCGAGGTCGAGGCCGATCTGTTCCAGGTTCCGGCGTAGCAGCCGGTCGCGCCGCAGGCGGTCGAGCGCCGCATGGCGCGCCGTGGTGAGCAGCCAGGCGCCGGGGCGCTCCGGGATGCCGGTGCGCGGCCAGTGCTCGAGGGCCGCGACCAGGGCGTCCTGGGCCAGTTCCTCGGCCAGCCCGACGTCGCGCACCATGCGCGCCACGCCGGCGACGATGGCCGCCGACTCGATGCGCCAGACCGCCGCGATGGCGCTGCCGACCCCTGTCTCCATCAGATCTCGACCGGCGGCGCCGATTCCATGAAGACCAGCTCCCAGATGTGGCCATCCGGATCCTCGAAGCCATGCGCGTACATGAAGCCGTGGTCCTTGGCCTCGTTCGGCACCGCGCCGCCGGCCGCGCGCGCCCTGGACACCATCTCGTCGACGGCGACGCGGCTGGGGCGCGACAGGCAGACCAGCACCTCGGTCGCCTTGCTGGCGTCGGCGACCGGCTTGCGGGTGAAGGTCTGGAAGTAGCCCTCGACCAGCAGCATCACGTAGATGTCGTCGCTGACGAACATGCAGGCCGCATTCTGGTTGGTGAACTGGGGATTGAAGCCGAAGTCGAGCGCGCCGAAGAAGGCCTTGCTGCGTTCGAGGTCCTTGACCGGGAGGTTGACGAAGATCTGGGTGTTCATCGTGTTTCCTTTCATTGAACGGAGTGGAATTACAGTGCGCGCATGCGCTCGAGGCCTTCGGAGGAGGGGAAGTCGTCCAGCTCGTACAGCGGACGCACCTCGATCTCGGCGTCGACGCCTTCGCCGTGCGGGGCGGGGAAGCGGCGCGCCCATTCGAGCGCCTCCTCGCGCGAGCGCACCTGGATCAGGGTATAGCCGGCTATCAGTTCCTTGGTTTCGGCAAACGGGCCGTCGATCACGCTGCGGCGTCCGCCTTCATGGCGGATGCGCCAGCCGCGGCTGCTCGGTTGCAGGCCGTTGGCGTCGAGCAGCACCCCGGCGCGCGCCAGTTCCTGGTGGTAGTCGGCCATGGCGGCCACCAGCGCGTCGCCGGGCATCACACCCGCCTCGGTCGAGGGCGTGGCCTTGACGATGATCATGAAACGCATGTCGTTCTCCTGTTGGTTGCTTGGGGCAAACCGGCAAGGCCGGCTTCCATCCCTACGACGAACGGGAGCGGCCGGATTCGACATGGCCGCGAAAAAAAGAATATTTTTAGCGCTCGAAGCAGGGGACAAGCGCGCGGACTTCGACGGTGGCCCACTCGGCGGCCGGGCAGCCCCGGGCCAGGGCGATGGCTTCCTCGCGCGTGCCCACGTCGACGAGGAAGAAGCCGCCCACCATTTCCTTGGCTTCCGCAAAGGGGCCGTCGACCAGGCGTGGCCGGCCGCCCGGCGCGCTGACGCGCACCGCGTGTTCCTGCGAGGCGAGCGACTCGGCGGCCAGCAGCAGGCCGCGGCTCTTCAGCTCCTCGCCCCAGCGCAGCATGCGCTCGTACACGGCGCGGCCTTCCGTTTCGCTGCGGGTGGCGCGCTGGCCGACGGGTTCGTGGATCAGCAACATGTGAGGCATGGTGGCTCCTGCGGTCATGGCAACCGTCCTATTCTAAGCCCTCCGGCGGCCATGCAGGTCGCACTTGCGCCGATCGGCCGATACCAGGGGCCAAGGTTTTCGCGCTATCCTGATCACCGCACAAGCAGCTACGGAGTCCCGCCATGCATCGCAATCGCAAAGCAAAAATCGTCGCCACCGTCGGTCCGGCCAGCACCGACGGCGCCACCCTCGAAGCCATGTTCCGGGCCGGCGCGGACGTGTTCCGGCTCAACTTCAGCCACGGAACGCACGAGGACCACAGGAAGCGCTACGATATCCTGCGCGGCCTGGAGAGCAGCCTGGGGCGCCCGATCGGCATCCTGATGGACCTGCAGGGACCGAAGCTGCGGATCGGCACCTTCGCCGACGGCTCGGTGGGGCTGGAAACCGGCGCTTCCTTCCGGCTCGACCTGGACGCGGACCGGCCGGGCGACCGCCACCGCGTCGCGCTGCCGCACCCCGAGATCTTCGCGGCGCTGGAGACGCACACCCGGCTGCTGCTCGACGACGGCCGCATCGAGCTGCGGGTCGAGAGCTTCTCCGCAGGGCATGCCGATACCACCGTCATCAACGGCGGCGTGCTGTCCGACCGCAAGGGCGTCAACGTGCCCGGCGTCGTCCTGCCGCTGTCGGCGCTCACCGACAAGGACCGCAAGGACCTGGCCTTCGGCCTCGGCCTCGGCGTCGACTGGGTCGCCCTGTCCTTCGTGCAGAGGGTGGAGGACATCCACGAGGTCAGGGCACTGGCCGGGGGACGCGCGGGCATCGTCGCCAAGCTGGAAAAGCCTGCCGCCATCAATGAACTCGAGGCGATCGTCCAGGCTTCCGACGCGATCATGGTGGCCCGGGGCGACCTGGGCGTCGAGCTGCCCGCCGAGCAGGTGCCGGCGATCCAGAAGCGGATCGTGCGCGTCTGCCGCCGCCTCGGCAAGCCGGTGATCGTGGCGACCCAGATGCTGGAATCGATGGTCGGCGCGCCGGTGCCGACCCGCGCCGAAGCCTCGGACGTGGCGACCGCGATCTACGACGGCGTCGACGCGGTGATGCTGTCCGCCGAATCCGCATCGGGCAAATATCCGCTCGAGGCGGTGACCATGATGAACCGGATTATCGTCCAGACCGAAGCGGACCCGTATTACGCGGAGAGCATCAAGGCGAATGCGAGCCCGCCCCAGGCGGAGATCGAGGACGCGATCGGCCTGGCGATGCGCAGCGCGGCCGACCTGCTGAATGTGGCGGCGACCGCCGCGTACACCACCTCGGGCCACTCGGCACTGCGGATTGCGCGCGAACGTCCCCGGGCCAGCCTGATCGGCATGACCCCGAGCCTGGCCACGGCCAGGCGCCTGGCGCTGGCGTGGGGCGTGCATGCGGTGCTGGTGCACACGGTGGAGTCGGTCCCCGAGATGACGGAGTTCGCCTGCGCGACCGCGCTGCGCGAGGGCCTGGCGAAGCCGGGCCAGACCATCGTGATCGCGGCCGGCATGCCGTTCGGGGCAGCCGGGAACACCAACCTGCTGCACATCGCCCGGCTCGGCCAGGAGGGCAGGTCGAGGACATGAAAAGAGGCGCTGTCACCGTGAATGCCGGCCAGTTAAGGATGTGGGGTGGGCGGGTGTTCCCGCCCACGCATCCAGCTACAGCTTGCGTTGCCACGGCGCCCCTTTTATTTGAACCCTGCCACCTTGACTGACTGGCATTCACGGTGACAGCGCCAAAAAAAAGGCGCTGTCACCGTATCCTGTGGGTCCGCTATGAACTGTTGAGCTTTTGCCTGGTCCAATGCCTATCGCATCGAGGGCGGAGGCAGGATGAAAGCGCCGAGTTTCAAGAGGTGGCTGAAACGGCTGCCCGGGCTGACCCGGCCCCAGCGGGCACAGGTGCTGCAAGCCCTGCGTCCGGCCGTTGGCCTGGACCGGGTCGTCGAGGTGATCGAGCAAGCCAGGGCAGCGCACCGGTGCTGTCCCGCCTGCGCAAGCCGGCACTATCACCGGCATGGCCATGCCAATGGCTTGCAGCGCTACCGCTGCCGCCAGTGCGGGCGCACCTTCAACGACCTCACCGGCACGCCGCTGGCGCGCTTGCGGCACCGTTCGAAATGGCTCGATTACCTCGACACCATGCTCGACTCGAAGTCGATCCGGGCGGCGGCCAAGGCGGTGGGCGTGCATCGGAATACGAGCTTTCGCTGGCGCCACCGCTTCCTGCACCTGGCCAAACTCGACCGGCCAAGCAGTTTAAAAGGCATTGCCGAGGCCGACGAAATGTTCCTGCTCGAATCGCAAAAGGGATCGCGCAAGCTCGATCGTCC
>NZ_KB908178.1 GCF_000382345.1 Massilia niastensis DSM 21313 | reverse complement strand
CGGAAGACACGGTACCGCGGGCTGGCGAAGAACACTGCACAGCTGCTCACCTTGTTTGCCTTTGCCAATCTGGTGCTTGCCGGCCGTACCTTTGGGAGCGCTCGCGCCCGAACTCCGTCCTGAATGGGGAAACGCGTGCCGCGACACGCCGAAACCTGCTCGGCAGCGTCGAATAGACGCAAAAAATAGCTGATTTCGGCGCTCGTCTCTGCCGGCACCGGTTTGTCGCACCGGCGCGAAGGAAACCTTATTTATTCAGCGCTTCCTTAGAACGAAAACGCCCGTTTGTAATCAAGGGGATGGTCCCCAAGCTCTTCTTCTAGCGTTTCGCAAAGAATCTTGCAGATCAAAGCGAGCCGAGGATGCTCATATCTATATACCGCTACCTCCTCCCAGCGAGCGTTTTCAAAGAGATAGCGAGAGTTCGCAAACCCATCCTTATTTCGTTCCAATAGCGAAATCAACGAAGGATCAAGGACAACACTTTCTCGTGGAAAGTTCACCTCCGTATGCACCCCTTTGAGCTGGAACGCTGTATCTACACGAGCACAAATTCGTTTTGGATCAGCTTTCGTTGCTTCATCGAACTTCCGAGTCACTGAGGTACGCATCCATTCAGGAACTACGGCGAACAATTCCAAAAGGTCATGCTTCATGGGCACGGGAAGAGGAACTGCAATCAGTATCGCTTTGATATAAAGCTCTAGTGCAAGTATGCGGTTCGTCGCTGACGCTACCGATTCGCTCATGTCGCTTTCTTGGCCCTCCTGGAGCGACTGGTGACGCGACGTAAACACCGTAGACAGCGCGTAGTAGGCGTTTGCCGCCTCAAGCACTTGCCAGGGACTGTACTGCGACCCGTCTAGCGGCTCACGTTTCCTTGCCATCATTCCTCCTGAGTGAGTGTGACGAAAGTATAAACGGTTCCTTAGAAGCAATGGATGGGTCAAATAGGGTGGTCAACGAATGAACAGTCAGAAACTCATCAATTCAGCCCTTCTCATGCCCTAGAGTTCGCTTGTAAACGATAGGTGAAATAGGGTATACTCAATTTAACCTAACGAATTCAAGAAAGAACCTACCATGAAACCAATCGCCAGAATCTACCAGCGTGTAAGTACAGAATCCCAAGACCTGACTCGTCAGCACTCCCTCCGTGCTGAAGCCGAGGCAAAGGGCTATCAGGTAGTCGCTACCTACTCGGAGAAAGCCTCTGGTACGTCTGAGCAGCGTCCAGAGCTTCAGCGTATGCTGGCAGACCTGAACAAGGGCGACATCATCATTGCTGAACACCTCGACCGTATCACCCGCCTCCCGATGGACAAGGCAGAGGCGCTTATGGCCCAGATCGAGGCGAAGGGAGCGAAGGTATCTGTCCCTGGTTTGATCGACCTTCCCAAAGCAGAGGAAGGCATGACGGGAATCGTGATTGACGCTATGCAGGCGATGCTGCTGAAGATGGCGCTGTACCAGTGCCGTGCGGACTACGAGACTCGCCGTGAGCGCCAGCGTCAAGGCATCGAGGTAGCGAAGGCAAAGGGTACGTACAAGGGCCGCAAGCCGGATACGGTGGCGAACGCCAAGATTGTGGAGCTCCGTGCGATTGGATATACCATCGCCAAGATTGCGGACACGTTGAACGTCAGTGAGTCCCAGGTCAAGCTGATCCTGAAGAAGGAGAAAGCGGAGAAATCAGCCTGAAGCGATAGGAGGCGCTACGCGCCCGTCCAGCGTCATTTGGCTACCAACCCTCAACCCATCCATTCAAAACGCCTCCTGGGGCTTCTGGCGATGCAGGAAGGCGTATAGGACGCTGACGGTAGGTCAAAGTAGCTTCCCTAAGAATTCAGGTGAGTGATTCTGGGTGCCTAGGGAGCGATTACAGCCCGCTAGAGACGTACCAAGCTCCAACCCATCCTTCCCCTGGTCGGCCCTCTGGCCGCTCCTGTTGATATTTCTGGCCCATTGGCGAGCTATCTTGGCGGACAGGCAGAGCGGTTAAGCGATCCGCTCGCCATCGCTCGATTATTAGAACTTTGCTTTCGCCGGTTTGCAATGCCCGGAAAACGCATAGCGGCCTCCGTCTTTAGGTGAGTCCGCCACGGTAAATAGGACATTTGTACTGCCGGTAATTCGATTTATAGAAAGGTTGATATCAATTACCCGTCCATCCAATACAGACAGGCTTACTGTCTTCCAGCTCGAATAGAACTCGTCACTGGTCTTCAGATCAAACTCCTGCTCTCCCAAGTTGACGAACAGGGCTCTTGCTTTCTTGCCATTATCCGAAAGTTTAATCGTCATCGTGGCGTTTGAGTTGTCCAGTCCTTGCGCTGGCAGTCCCCAACCGTCCGTCCAGTAGGGCATGGTTCCCGAGCAAGTCAAAAAGGTCGTTGCAGCTTTCTTTTCGGGTTGCGAAGCATGTCCGTTGACGGAAGCAAGAAACAGAGCACTGAGAAGGATAAGCTTCATGACGAGTAGGATAGGTTGCAAAAACACAATGTAGCATTTGCTAGTTAAGTTCACTAGCGTTAAAAGCGATATCCCTACGATGTCCTACCCTGCACCTTCGGTAGCTTCTTAGAGCCGAAGCCCACGTTGTACTCAAGCTGGTGTTCTTTTAGCTCGCCCTGGTCGTGCAGCCGCATCGTCACATCAGGACTGTAGGAACCCGTGTCGATCTTCCCAGCCTCGTCACGTAACTTCATAATTAACTTCTCGTGCTGGTAGACGTTGTAGTACGCCAGCTTTGAACGGCTCCCAGCTTTCTTAATCGCTACCTTGATGTCAAGCCGCTTTAAGAGCGCGTTAGCTTGGTTCCTGCGCTCCCGATTCGTTAGGTCTACCCTGTCGAAGAAGGCTTGACGATCAATTACGGTGTTAGCGGCTAGTAGAGCCTCAAGCCGTGCAATCTCGTTCTTAGTGTCGTCCACCGCCTGTTCCTGCTTCGTCATCGCTCCAAGAACGGAGCGCGAGCCGGTGGCCTCGTAATCTTGTATAAAGCCGTCCAACTTCCCTTGTTCAGCTATCAGCCGTCCCCGCGCTGCTTGGAGCTGGCTTTCCTGTAAGGCTATGTCATCCTGTACGAGTGAAAGGTTGCCAGTAGTCGCCAGAATCTCCAGGAACACCCGTTCCGATGCATCTAACCGTACACCAGTCTCTTCACAAACTCCCTTATCCCGGTTTGAACAGGTCAGGTAGGTCAAGGGTACGTTCTTATCGAGCCTCGACACGCCTTTCGTATTCAAGGTCATGGCAGCGCCACAGCCAGCACAGACCCCGATACCGGCCCACAGGTTGAAGTTCTTCGTCTGTTTCGTAGCCCGGTTGATCTTGCGTCCCTTGATTGCTTCCTGTGCCCTGTTGAACACATCTGTTTTCACAATCTGAGGAAAGTAGCCGGGAATCGGAGGGCCTGCCTTGGTTCGCTTTTGCAGACTTCCACCGATAGACCAAGGTTGGTACTCTCCCAACACAGCCCGATTCCCCAGCAGCCGACTAACGCTAGTAGTACCCCAAGTCACGCGCTTGTTATCCTTGATGTCCGTACCCTGGCGCTTGAAAGGCGGTATGCGTTCCTTGTTGAGTATGGCCGTAATTGCCCCGTGCCCGTAACCGTCAATGGACAGTTGGAAGATGCGATTGACGATTGCAACTCGTTCCTCAATCTCTACGTACTCTTCCTCCCCTGTATCCTTGTGCTTCACGTAGGCGAGCCACATAGGAGCGTTGTCGCCCATCGGCTTGAGCCGTTCGGCCTCCTCCTTCTTCTTCTTCCAAGCCTTACCTAACAGGTAGGACTTGCGTTCACTCTCAGCGTTACCACGGGACATATCGAACAGAACAGGCATAAGCTGTGTCCAGTCGTTGTGTAACGACTCCTGGCTGTACTTCATACCATTCTTCAGCGTTACCAGAACAATACCGCCAGCCAGAATGCGCTGAAACACGGCCAGTCCTTCCATCACCGGCAGTCGTGTAAGACGGTCCATATCCTCAATCAGAAGGTAGGACCCGGCCTTCACCTTGCCAGTCTCCACCGCTTCCATAAATTCCTTCAGTGCGCCTTCCCGAGCATTCTTGCCCTTAAACGCCGACACGCCCAAGTCACGGAGCTTAAGCGTTGTGTCAAGGGTTAGCCCTTCCTTATCGGCGTACTCCTGGGCCGTCATGCTCTGGCGTTCAAGGCTTCCGCCTCGTGATTGAGACAGTTGTGAGAAACGAATGTAGCTATACGCTGTAGGCTTCATGACGGGGCAACTCTGTTAGGTGTATCCGATTCTACCATTGCGATCGTCGGCCTGCCGGACGCCGAGGTCCGCGAGTCGAAAGACCGGGTCCGGGCGGCGCTGCAGAACTCGGGCTTCGACATCCCGCCCAGGCGCATCACCGTCAACCTGGCGCCCGCCGACCTGCCGAAGGAATCCGGCCGCTTCGATCTCCCGATTGCGCTCGGCATCCTGGCCGCCTCGCGCCAGATCCGCGCCGACCGCCTGGACGACTTCGAGTTCGCCGGCGAACTCTCGCTGTCGGGCGAGCTGCGCGCCATCCGCGGCGCGCTGGCCATGACCTTCGCCATGCAGCGCCAGCACGGCGACCGGCCGCGCGCCTTCATCCTGCCGCTGGCCAATGCCGGCGAGGCCGCACTGGTCGAGGATGCCGTCATCTATCCGGCGCGCACGCTGCTCGAGGTATGCGCGCACTTCTCCAACCTGCCCGACGCACCCCGGCTCGCGCGCCACCCGGGCCAGGCTTGCGCGCCCTCCCCTGGCTATCCGGATTTTGCCGAGGTCAAGGGACAGCAGCGCGCCAAGCGCGCGCTCGAGGTCGCCGCGGCGGGCAGCCATTCGGTGCTGCTGGTCGGGCCGCCCGGCGCCGGCAAGAGCATGCTGGCATCCTGCTTTCCCGGCCTGCTACCGCCGATGAGCGATGCGGAGGCGCTCGAATCGGCTGCCGTGCAATCGATCGCCGGCAGTTTTTCGGCCGCGCGCTGGCGCCGCCGCCCGTTCCGCAGTCCGCACCACACCACGTCCGGCGTGGCGCTGGTCGGCGGCGGCAACCTGCCGCGTCCGGGAGAGGTATCGCTCGCCCATCACGGCGTGCTGTTCCTCGACGAATTGACCGAGTTCGACCGGCGCGTGCTGGAAGTCCTGCGCGAGCCGCTCGAAACCGGGCAGATCACGATTTCGCGGGCCGCCCACCAGGCCGATTTCCCGGCCCGCTTCCAGCTGCTGGCGGCCATGAATCCCTGCCCGTGCGGCTGGCTCGGCCATGCTTCCGGCAAGTGCCGCTGCACCGGCGAAGTGGTGCAGCGTTACCAGGACCGGATTTCCGGCCCCCTGCTCGACCGCATCGACATCCAGCTGCCGGTGGCGGCCGTGTCGCCGGACCAGATCGGCGCCCAGCCCGACGGCGAGCCGAGCCGCGACATCGCCGAACGGGTGGCGCGCGCCCATGCGCTGCAGCTGCACCGGCAGGGCAAGCCCAACGGGCGCCTGTCGGCCGGCGAGATCGAGCGCCACTGCCATCGGGACCGCGCCGGCGAGCAGCTGCTGCGCAACGCCATGCAGCACATGCATTGGTCGGCGCGCGCCTATCACCGCGTGCTCAAGGTGGCGCGCACCATTGCCGACCTGGCCGCGCAGGCCGATATCGAGTCGCCGCATATCGCCGAGGCGATCCAGTACCGGAGAATGCTGCACGGCGGGTGATTCACAGCTCAGCGGCTTGTGAAGATGGGCAAACCTCAGGCGTAGTCGGCCACGGAAGCCTGCTCGCGCGCGGCGCGCTTGATCGCCTGCGGCGGCTGGCCGAAGGCGCGCAGGAAGGCGCGCCGCATGCGTTCGGGATCGGCAAACCCGGTCTCGCGCGCGACCACGTCGATCGGATGGTTGCTGGTTTCGATCATCGCGCGCGCGGCCTCGACACGCAGCACCTCGATGGCGCGCGCCGGCGACTGGCCGGTCTCGAGCCGGAAGGTGCGGCTGAACTGGCGCGTGCTCAGGTTCGCCGCCTCGGCCAGCTGGTCCACGGAAAGCGGCTTGCGCAGGTGGATCTTGGCGTAGGTCAGCGCCTGCTGGATGCGGTCCGACTTCGGCTCCAGTTCGAGCAGCGCCGAGAACTGCGACTGGCCGCCGCTGCGGCGGTGGTACACGACCATCTGGCGGGCGATGTGCTTGGACGCCTCCTTGCCCAGGTCGCTCTCGACCATGGCCAGGCACAGGTCGATGCAGGCGGTCATGCCTGCGGAAGTCCACAGGCTGCCGTCGCTGATGAAGATGCGGTCCTCTTCGACGCGCAGCCTGGGATAGGCGCGCTGCAGGTCGCGCGCGAGCGCCCAGTGCGTGGTCGCACGGCGGCCGTCGAGCAGGCCGGCTTCGGCCAGGATGAAGGCGCCGGTGCAGATGCTGGCGGTGCGGCGCGAGCGGGCGCTCGCTTCGCGCAGGAAGGCCAGGAAGGGCGCGCTCGACTGGAACGCCAGCGGCTGCATGGTGCCGGCGACGATCAGGGTGTCGTAGTCGGTGCGGTCGGCCGCTTCCGTGAACACGCCGACCCCGGACGAACTGGCCAGGACACCCCCGTGTTCGGACAACATCGTCATCTCGTAGTACGGCTCGGCAGACATGTTGTTGGCGATCTCGAATACGGTCGTCGCCATCAAATCGAGTACCTGGAAGCCCGGAGGAAACAGGAAGCCGACTCTGCGTTTCATGATATTCCTTACCCAATGAAGTGTGTCCTGGAGTGGCTTGCCGCGCGGGCTTGCCATTGCTGCATCATACGATAAGTACAGAGCGGGGCTAGCTCCTCCGTATTGGAGAGCCGGGCCACATTGACTATGCACCCAGGATCAAACGCAGCTTCCGCAGCAGTGGCCGACAGTGAAAAAGGGCGCCATGCGGCAGCCGATCGTCCGGGTTTAAATTATTGTAAAGAAGCGCTGATCGGTACTTTCTGACAACAGAGTTGGCTCCGGGGCCAGGAAATACGGCAGCACGACAGAGTGCTGTTACCATCCTGTCATGCGACCACAAACACTTTTCCGGATCGGCCAGGCCGTGGCCCTGGCGCTGCTGCTGGCCGGCTGCAGCCCGACCTACAACTGGCGCGACTACAGCAGCCAGGAGGGCGGCTACAAGGTGCTGTTCCCGGCCAAGCCTTCCAGTTTCACCCGCCCGATCGACCTGAACGGCATGCGGGTCGAGATGACGATGACGGCGGCCGAGGTCAAGGGCACGACCTTCGCCGTCGGCAGCGGCACCGCCCCCGATGCGGCAAGCGCGCAGGCGGCCTTGCCCGCGATGCGCCAGGCCCTGCTGCGCAATATCGGCGCCGAGGACTCCCCTGCCGAACCGGATGCCAAGGGGGCGCTCACGGTGAGCGCGACCGGCACCGGCAACGGCAAGCCGGTGCAGCTGGTCGGCCGCTTCGAGGCGCGCGGCGCGCGCTTCTACCAGGTCATCGTGGTCGGCAGGTCCGGCTCCATGCCCGCGGAACAGGCCGAGCAGTTCACATCCTCGTTCGCGCTGCAGTGAGATCTCCATGGATGACGCCAGTCCCGCGCTCCAGCTGACCGGCCTGCGCAAGCATTTCGGGCGTCCGGCCGTCGACGGCCTGGACCTGACGGTGAGACGCGGCGAACTGTACGCCCTGCTCGGTCCGAACGGCGCCGGCAAGACCACGAGCTTGCGGCTGGTCGCCGGCCTGCTGGCGCCGGACGCCGGCCGCATCGAGGTGCTCGGCATCGACATGGCGAGCGCACCCGCGGCGGCCAAGATGAAGATGGCCTACCTGCCCGATGAGCCCATGCTGTACGGGAAGCTCAAGCCGACCGAATACCTCGAGTTCGTCGCCGGGCTGTGGGGCGTGGGCGCCGCGCAGGCCGAACCGCGCGCGCGCGAACTGCTCGCATGGCTGGAGCTGGACCGGCACGCGCACGAGCTGACCGAGGGCTTTTCGCGCGGGATGAAACAGAAGCTCGCGCTGGCGGGCGCGCTGATCCACGATCCCGAGCTGCTGATCCTGGACGAGCCGCTGACCGGCCTGGATGCGGCGGCGGCGCGCCAGGTGAAGGACTTGCTGCTGTCGCACGTCGCCAAGGGCGGGACCGTGATCCTGACCACGCACATCCTCGAGGTGGCGGAACGGCTGGCCCAGCGCATCGGCATCATCCGCGAGGGGCGGCTGATCGCGCAAGGCACGCTGGCGGAACTGCGCGCGCGCACCCGCGGCGGCAGCCTCGAGGACGTGTTCCTGCAGCTGACAGCGGCATCATGAGCATGGCGCCGGGCAGCGTCGGCTGGCTGCTGCGGCATGAGCTGCGCCTGTTCTGGTACGGCGCCGCGCAGTCCAAGGCGACGGGCACGGCCCGCAGGCCCGGCAATACGACGCTCGCCGTGTTCGGCATCGCCTGGTGCGTGCTGCACGGGGCCGCATGGGTGGCGGTCGACAAGCTCTCCGGCATCGGCAGCCTCGAACCGCGCATCCTGGTGGCCCTGACGCTCACGCTGGCCGCCTGCGCGACCTTCATGCTCTCTACCGCCATCAAGGCGAGCGTGGTGGCGCTGTTCGAACGGGGCGACCTCGACCTGCTGCTGTCCTCGCCCCTGCCTTCGCACAGCATCTTCGCCGTGCGCCTGGCCGGCGTGGTGGCGGGAACCGCCGCCATCTACCTGTTCCTGCTGGCGCCTTTCGCCCACGTGGGACTGGCGCAGGGAGCGTTCCGCTGGCTGGCCGTCTATCCGGTCATCATCGGACTCGCCTGCCTGTGCGCCTGCGCCGGCATGCTGCTGACGCTGGCGCTGGTGCGCCTGCTCGGCGCGCGCCGCACGCGCGTGGTCGCGCAGGTGCTCGGCGCGATGGCCGGCGCCCTGCTGTTCATCCTGTCGCAGCTGTATTCCCTCTTCTCGCGCTCCGCGGAAGACCGCGCCGGCGCAGTGATCGCAGGCCTGCTGGCCCGGGACGGCGCGCTGGCCGCCGACAGTCCGCTCTGGCTGCTGGGCCGGGCCGGCGCCGGCGAGCCGGCGCCGGTGCTGGCGCTTGCCGCCGCGGCGGCGCTCGCCTTCGTGCTGACGGCGCGCCATACGCACCGCTTCTTCGTGCGCGGCCTGCAGCAGGCGGCCTCATCCAAAAAAGCCAGCCGGCCGCAGGCGGGACCATTGCGGTTTCGCTTCCGGCGCAGCCTGTTCGATACCATCGTCATCAAGGAGTGGCGGCTGATCGTGCGCGATCCGCACCTGATTTCGCAGGTGCTGCTGCAGCTGATCTACCTGCTGCCGCTGTGCTTCCTCATCTTCAGCAAATCGGACATCCAGACGCCGGCGATCGGCGCCGGGCTGACGCTGCTGTGCAGTTCGTTGACGGGCGCGCTGGCATGGATCGTCATCTCGGCGGAAGATGCCCCCGACCTGTTGCGGGTATCGCCGGCGGCCCAGCGTACCGTGCGGCTGGCCAAGCTGGCGGCGGCAACCATGCCTCCGTTCATGCTGGTGGCCATGCCGCTGCTATGGCTGCTGTGGCGCCTGCCGCTTGCCGGGCTGCTGGTCTGCTTCACGGTGAGCGCGGCCGTGACCGGTGCGGGGCTGATCGTCATGTGGTGCGGCCGGCCGGGCCTGCGTTCCGATTTCAAGGGACGCGGCAAGGGCAGTTTCGTGGTGAACATGCTGGAGCTGTTCAACAGCCTGTCCTGGGGGGCCCTGGCCGGGCTGCTGGTGTCGGCAAGCATCGGAGAAGCGTCCGGAATGATGCTTGCGGGCGCGGCGGCGGCGGCCCTGGTGGGCTGCCTGACGCTCTGCGCGGCTTGGCTGCTGAGGCGCCCGCAGCCATGAACGGCGCACGAGTGCGCGCAAGGTGACCCTGTGCCTAATTAGTGTTATCGTTTAGCTACTAACAGAACAACGAGATAGCTATGTTACTTACCTTTAAATGCAAGTCCTATCCCGAAGTCCTGATGTACCAGGATCATGCCAAGCGCATCCTCGACCTGCTGCACAAGGATCCGGTGCGTGGAGTGATCACGGCCGAGGAAGCGCCCCACGCAGTCAAGGTGGTCGAAGGCGAGATCGAGGAGAGCCGCAGGCATCCTCCGACGGACCAGGTAACGCGGGACGTACAGGCACATCGTGGCGACGATCCGGACAACGAGCATGAACTGATCGAGGAAGTCAGCTTCCCGACCCGGGCCTTCCCATTGCTGGAAATGCTGCGCTCGGCGCGCGATAACAAGACCGATATCCTCTGGGGTGTCTGAGGACCGCTCCAGGCCTGCTCCGCTACTACCTGAAGGGCGGCGGATGTCCGCCTTCGCAGTTGATCGGCCGCTGGACCGGCATGGCAATGGCGCCGCCAGGCGTTAGGCCAGCCTGTGTGGACACCGCAGCCCAACCATCATCGAGCACCGCGAAAGCGGCGCGCAAAAGCAAAAAACCCCACCAGATCACTGGTGGGGTTTTTCTTATAACTAGCCTGACGATAACCTACTTTCACACTGGTTGCAGCACTATCATCGGCGCAAAGTCGTTTCACGGTCCTGTTCGGGATGGGAAGGGGTGGGACCGACTTGCTATGGTCATCAGGCATGACTTGTACGAGTG
>NZ_KB908177.1 GCF_000382345.1 Massilia niastensis DSM 21313 | reverse complement strand
GCCCCGGCCAGGCGCCCCTGGCGCAGCGCCTCGGCGAGCGCCATCTCGTCCACGATGCCGCCGCGCGCCGTGTTGATCAGGACCGCGCCCGGCTTCATGGCGCCGATGCGCGCCACGTTCATCAGGCCGCGCGTGGCGTCGGTGAGCGGCACGTGCAGGCTGACGGCGTCGGCCTGCGCGAGCAGTTCGTCCAGGGCGAGGCGCTTGACGCCGGTTTCGTCCCATACCGGTGCATCCCAGGCCAGCATCGGGTCGTAGGCGACGACCCGCATCCCGAGCCCCTTGGCCAGTCGCGCGGTCAGGCGGCCGATGCCGCCGAAGCCGACCAGGCCGAGCGTCTTGCCGCCGGTTTCCCGTCCCTCGGACAGCCTGGTCCGGGGCCAGGCGCCGTCGGCCACCGCCTCGCTTGCTAGGAAAGCGCCGCGCAGCAGCAGCATGCTGCAGGCGATCACGTACTCGGCCACCGCCAGGGCGTTGGCGCCGGTGGCCGGAATCACGGTCACCTTGCGCGCCTCGCAGGCCGGCACGTCGATGTTGTCCAGCCCCACCCCGAGGCGGCCGACCACCTTGATCCGCGGCGCGGCGTCCAGCAGCTCGGCATCGACCTGGGTGCGGTTGCGCACGATCAGCGCCTGGGCTTTTGCCAGCAGTTGCTCCAGTTCGGCGCGCCGGTCGACCAGGGCCGGGTCGTATACCACCTCGAAGCGCTGGCGCAGGCTGTCCACCGCCGCCTCGTCCATGAACTCGCAGATCACGATCTTCATTCCGGTCTCCCTCACGATTGCATGCCCCATTTTCGCACCGTGGCGTTCTCGATGGTGCGGAATACCAGGTTCTCCACCACCAGGCCGATCAGGATCACGGTCAGCAGGCCGGCGAACACGTTCGGGATCTCGAGCATGTTCTTGTTCTCGTAGATGAACCAGCCAAGGCCGCCCGAACCCGAGCTCACGCCGAACACCAGCTCGGACGCGATCAGGGTGCGCCAGGCGAAGGCCCAGCCGATCTTGAGGCCGGTGAGGATGCTCGGGAACGCGGCCGGGATCAGGATCTTGGTCACGTAGGAGAAGCCGCCCAGGCCGTAGTTGCGGCCGACCATGCGCATGGTGTTGGACACCGCCAGGAAGCCCGAGTGGGTGTTGAGCGCGACCGCCCACAGCACCGAGTGCACCAGCACGAACACCAGGCTGCCGTTGCCCAGGCCGAACCAGATCAGGGCGATCGGCAGCAGCGCGATCGCCGGCAGCGGATTGAACATCGAGGTCAGGGTCTCGAGGAAGTCGGTGCCGATCTTGGAGGCGATGCCGATCGCGGTCAGCAGCGCGGCGAGCGCGATGCCGGTCCAGTAGCCGATCAGCAGCACCTTGAGCGAGGCCCACACCTTGATGACCAGTTCACCGCTGGCAACGCCCTTGAAGAAGGCATCGGTGGTCGCGACGAAGGTCGGGAACAGCAGCTCGTTGTTCAGCATGCGGGCGCCGACTTCCCACAGCACCATCAGGAACACCAGGATCGCCGTCTTGCGCACGACGCTGTAGTTGTACAGCTTCTCGAAGGTCGACAGCGGCTTTTCGACGACGCCGAAGGCCGAGGAATCGAGCGTCTCGCGGTGGATGGACGGGCGGGGCCAGAGAACGGCATCCTTAGACATGTTGTACCTCCTTGTCTTCGACTTCGTCTGAGAACAGCATATGGTGGATCTCGTTTTCCAGCTCCTTGGCCGCCTTCGGGTCCAGTTCGTCGCGCGGAACGCTGGCCAGCTCGGCCTTCACCTGGCCGGGGTGGGGCGAGAGCAGCAGGATCCGGCTGCCGCACTTGATCGCCTCGGGAATCGAGTGGGTCACGAACAGCACGGTGAAGTGGGTCTCGTCCCACAGCTGCAGCAGCTCGTCCTGCATCTTGCGGCGGGTGAGGGCGTCGAGCGCGGCGTAGGGTTCGTCCATCAGCAGCACGTCCGGCTCCATCGCCATGCCGCGCGCGATCGCCACCCGCTGTTTCATGCCGCCGGACAGCATGTGCGGATGGTGGTTGGCGAACTTGTCCAGCTTCACCTTCTCGATGTACTGCATGGCCTTTTCCTCCGCCGCCTTGCCTTTCAGCTTGCCGGACGAGAGCAGCGGGAACATCACGTTCTCCTTGACCGTCTTCCAGGGCAGCAGCTGGTCGAACTCCTGGAACACCATCATGCGGTCCGGGCCCGGGCGGCACACCAGCTTGTCCTTCAGCCGGATCTCGCCCTCGGTGGGGTTGAGGTAGCCGCCGATGGCCTTGAGCAGGGTGCTCTTGCCGCAGCCCGAAGGGCCGAGCAGCACGTAGCGGTCCGATTTGAACACCTGGAAGTTGACGCGGTAGGTCGCCGTCACCAGGTGGGCCTTGGTCTTGTATTGCAGCGTGACGTCGCGCACGTCGAGTAACGGCGCTGGTTGCAGGGTGTGCATCATGTCCATGGCTTCCTTCCTTTTGCTCTTGCCGAGAAATGCTCGTGAAGTGCTCGTGTTCGGTACGCCAGGCGCCTGTCAGCTGCCCGGAAGGTTGTGCGCGTTGGGGAAGAACATGTCCTTCCAGGACGCCGGCTTGACCTTGATCGAGCCGGTCTTGTACATGAAGTCGACGTACTTGCCGACGTTCTGCGGGGTGGTGGTGTAGACCACGTTCGGATCGTTGAGCATCTTCAGGATGTCGTCGACGCTGTCCTTGTCCTTGGCGATCCGCAGGTAGCTTTCGGCCGCCCACTTCTTGTCCTTGTTGATCATCGCGATCGCCTCGTCGAGCGCCTTGACGAAGGCGCCGTAGACCTTGGGATTGGCGTCGCGGAACTTCGAGGTCGCCCATACCAGGTTGAAGGTGGCCGGGCCGCCCAGCACCTGGTAGGAGTCGAGCACCTTGCGGATGCCCTGCTGTTCCAGCTGCTGGTACTGGAAGGGCGGCGCGCTGAACTGCGCGGTCACTTCGCTGTTGGGCGAGAGCAGGGCCGCCTGGCCGTCCGGGTGGCTCATCGAGACGGTGAACTTGTCGAGCTGGTTCTGCTGGCCGTCGCCGAAGGCCTGGGCGGCGGCCATCTGCAGGGTCACCGCCTGGATCGAGACCTTCACCGCGGGCAGCGCGATCTTGTCCTTGCCGCTGAGGTCCTTGATGGTCTTGACGTTCGGGTTGCGGGTGTTCAGGTAGAGCGGCATGGAATTCAGGGCCGCCACCGCCTTCACGCCGTAGTTCGTCTGCGTCTTGGCCCACAGCGTGACCAGGGGCGCCACGCCGCCGGCGGCGAAGTGCAGGCTGTCCGACAGCAGGGCGTCGTTCATCACGTTACCGCCCGCGAACTTGGCCCACGAGACCTTGAGGTTGGGGATGCCGGCGGCGGTCGCGTGTTTCTCGACCAGCTTCTGTTCTTCCATGATCATCAGCGGCAGGTAGCTGATTCCGTACTGCTCCGCGATCTTCAGTTCGGCGACTTCCGCGCGGCTGGCCAGGGAGGTGGTCAACAGCACGGCGCCGGCGGCATACGACAGGATGGATCTGAATTGCATGGATGTCTCCTCCAAGAGTGTGTCGGGGGCCCTGCTTTTGGCGCAGTGGTTGTTGTTGCTACCCCGGTGAATGCTGTGTCGGTGTACCTCTTAACGCAAATTCGAGAGTTCATACTAGCCTAAGTTACACCGCAATTCAACTAGATGACCTGAATGAATTGGCTATTTTTTGATATATTTTTGCTCTTGCCGGCGGGCTCGGGTTCACACGGTCGCCGGCGCGGCTTCTTCCTCCAGGATGGTCTGTCCCGGCCGCACGCGCTCGAAGCGCACCGGTTCGCGCGCCAGGGTGAGCGCTTCCTGCTCGATGCGCGCCACCGTGAAGCTGGAGGCGTGCAGGTCGCCGGCCTGCGGGAAGTCCTCGCGGAAGTGGGCGCCGCGCGAATCCTCGCGCAGCAGGGCGGCGGCGGCGATCACCTGGCTCACCGCGATCAGGTTGCGCAGGTTCATCCAGTCGTGCCAGCTCAGCGCGTAGGCGCGGTCGCCGTCCGGAATGCCGGTGCGCAGCAGCTGCGCCTCCAGCGCCGCCAGCCGCGCCTGGGCGCGCTGCAGGCCTTCGGCGGTGCGCAGGATGCCCACGTCGCTCCACATGCAGTCGTACAGCGCCTCGCGGATCGCCTCCAGCTTGCCGGCCGGCTGGGCGAACGGCGCCTCGTGGGCGGCGATGCTGCGCGCGATGGCGCCTTCGTCCGGCGCGCGGAAACCCGGGTTGCGCGCGGTCCACGCGGCCATGCTCTCGCCGGCGATGCCGCCGAACACGGTGGAGTTGGCCACGCCGTTGCCGCCCAGCCGGTTGGCGCCGTGCACGCCGCCGGTATCCTCGCCGGCCGCGAACAGGCCGTGCAGGTGGGTAGTACAGTCGGGCCGGAACACGACCCCGCCCATCATGTAGTGGGCGGTCGGCACCACCTCGACCTTCCCGCCGGCCAGGTCGAAGCCGCAGTCGCCGCAGCGCTCGACCATGCCCTTGAACTGCTTGCGCACCTTGTCGACGCCCAGGTGCGCCATCTGGATGTAGACCCCGCCATTGGGCGTGGTGCGGCCGGCGCGCATTTCCGAGTAAATCCCGCGCGACACGATGTCGCGGGTGGCGCGCTCGCCGCGCGGATCGTAGTTGTGCATGAAGCGTTCGCCCTGGCCGTTGACCAGCCAGCCGCCGGCGCCGCGCAGGCCTTCCTCGAGCACGGTGCCGGTCATGCGGGTATGGGTGCCGGCCAGCAGGCCGGTCGGGTGGAACTGCACCATCTCCATGTCGCGCAGCGGCAGCCCGGCGCGCAGCGCCATCGCCAGGCCGTCGCAGCTCTTGTCGCCGGAAGGCGTGTGGAACTTGTACATGGTCGGGCCGCCGCCGGTGGCCAGCAGCACCGACTTGGCCTGCACGAAGACGAATTCGCCGCTGCGCATGTCGATCATCAGCACGCCCGCCAGCGCGGCGCCGTCCGCGGTCCTGATCAGCTCGACCGCGCGGTGCTCTTCCAGGCGCTGGATGCCGCGCGCCCACACCTGTTCCGCCAGCCGGTTGATGATCTCGATGCCGGTCAGGTCGCCCTTGTGCACGGTGCGGTCGAAGGTCTGGCCGGCGAAGGCCTTCTGGTGCACGGTGCCGTCCGGGTTGCGGTCGAAGAAGCAGCCAAGTTCGTTTTCCAGCTCCTGGATGCGCTCCACCGCCTTGGTCACCAGGGTCCAGGCCAGTTCCTGGTTGGCCAGCCACTTGCTGCCTTCGATGGTGTCCATGAAGTGGCGCTCGACCGAGTCGCCCTTGGCCAGCGCCACGTTGTAGCCGCCCTGGACCATGCGGGTGCAGCCGCACTTGCCGAGCAGGCCCTTGACCGCGACCGTGATCGACAGCGCCGGATTGGCCTGGTGCGCGTGCAGGGCCGCGAACAGGCCGGCGCCGCCCGAGCCGAGGATCAGGATGTCGGTCTGGATGCGTTTGATCTGGTTCATTTCATCACTCCCAGGCTGGCCAGCACGTCGGCGCGGCGCGCCTCGACCTCGGCCTTGATCTCGGTGTACAGGCTGCCACCATGGCTGTCCATCGCCACCAGCAGCGGGCCGAAGTGGCGGATGCGGAACTTCCACAGCGATTCGGGGTTCAGGTCGTCCAGGTCGACGTCCTCGATCTGCTCGATCCAGGTGGTCTCGAGCGCCGCGGTGCCGCCGACGATCGCCAGGTAGGCGCCGCCCAGGTCGCGGAAGGCGTCCAGCGAGCCTTCGCGCATGCCGCCCTTGCCGACGATCAGGCGCACGCCGAGGCCTTCCATCAGCGGGCGCGTGAAGCGCTCCATGCGGTCCGAGGTGGTGGTGCCGATGCAGATCGGCTGGTAGCCGGCCGGGTAGGCGTCGCTCCGCTCGACCTTGCGCACGTTCGGCGCGGTATGGATCACGGCATGGCCGCGCAGGTCGAAGCGGGTAGTGCGGCCGCGGTCGAGCATGTGGATCTGGGTGGCGTCGCGGATGCCGAACAGGGTGGTCTCGAGCGTGACGGTGTCGTTGACGCGCAGTTGCCGGACCTGCTCTTCGGTCACCGGCGTGGAGAGTTCGTAGTGGGCCATGGTCGTCTCCCTGTCAGTAACCGTAAATGAGGCCGTCCGGCGTGAAGGTCGCGCGCGCCCGGCGCGCGGAGTGGCACTGCATGTTGACGGCGACCGGGTTCATGGTGATGTGGGTGGCGGCCAGTTCGATGTGCACGGCAAACGCGGTGGAGTCGCCGCCCAGTCCCTGCGGGCCGACGCCGAGGCGGTTGACCGCGGCCGACAGCTCTTCTTCCAGCTTCGCGCCTTCCGGATCGCCGCAGCGGCTGCTCAGCGGGCGGATCGCGGCGCGCTTGGCCAGCGCCACGCACAGGTCCGAGGTGCCGCCGATGCCGACGCCGACCACGGTCGGCGGACAGGTCTTGCCGCCGGCGTTGATCACGGAATCGATGACGAAGGCCTTGACCGCGGCGATGCCTTCGGCGGGAATCGCCATCTTCAGGAAGGAGTTGTTTTCCGAGCCGCTGCCCTTCGGCACCATCAGGATGTCGAGTTCATGCGGCTTGTCGCTGAAGTCGATGTGGATGACCGGCACCTCGGTCCCGCACGAGGTATGCTCGTTCCTGCGGGTGATCGGGTGCACGACCGAGGAGCGCAGCGGATGCTCGCGGGTGGCGCGTTCGCAGCCCTTGCGGATGGCCGCCTTCAGCGCGTAACCGTCGACGTCGACGCCGCGCCCGATGGTCACGTTATAGATGGGGACGCCGGTATCCTGGCACAGCAGGTTCTCGTTCTCCTCGGCCACCTGGATGTTCTGCACCATGGTGGCCAGGATGCCCTGGGCGCGCGGCCGGGTCTCGGTCTCGGTGAGGCGGGCGAAGCCACCCTTGATATCGGGCGGCAGCATCTTGAGCGCCCGGATGTAGAGTTCCTTGGCGGCCTCCTCGACGGCCGGCAGATCGATGTTCATGGCGTGTGGTCCTTTCATGTCGGGCTAACGATGGCTGGTCAGAAGACCAGCGCGAGGGCGAAGGCCATGCTGGTCATGGTGGCGAATCCGGCGGTGCCGGCGATCCAGTTCTTGCGCAGGCCGCTCCAGGTGCCGAATTCGATCAGCATCAGGCGCACGCCGCCGGCCGTGTGGGCGGCCAGCAGCAGCACCAGGCCCCATTCGGCAAACTTGAACAGCGGCTGGTCGGTGAAGCGAAGGAAGCCTTCGAGCTTCGCCTCGCCCTGGATCGCATGGCCCAGCGCCCAGAAGTGCACCGGCAGGAACAGGGCCAGCGCGATGCCGGCGACGCGGTTGACCATGAAGGCCCAGTAGGCCGGATGGTTGCGGGCGCGATAGTCGTTGGTGCGCTTGTTTGTATGGTTCATGCCAGTACCACTCCATAGACGGAGCGCAGCCCCAGCACCAGCAGGAGCAGCGCGAACAAACCCGCGGCCAGGCGGATCGCCGGCTCGCGCCAGTGCAGCGCCTCGCGCATGATGCGCGCCAGCCCGATCGGCACGTGCACGGCGCAGGCCAGCACGAAGACCGTGTAGAACAGGCCGAAGGTCCAGCTGCCGTGGGTGCGCGCCAGGATCTCGGCGCCGGACAGCCCGCCGCGCACCGCGTAGATGATGATGGCCAGGTGGACCAGCACGCAGAAAGTCAGCACCATGGCGCTGAGGCGCTGCCAGTACCAGAGCCGGATTTCGGTGATGGTGTCGCTCATTTTTCCCTCCGCAGGGCCATGATCGACAGGCGCTTGAGGCCGGAGATGGCGGCGGTCGGCGCCAGCTGCTTGGGACAGCGCTCGGTGCACGAGCCCTGGGTGTGGCAGGCGTGGCAGCCGGCGTCGCCCGCCACCGCGAGCAGGCGCTCGTCGCGTTCCACGTCGCGCACGTCGTTGACCAGGGTCCAGGCCCGGTTCAGGGCGGCCGGGCCGAGGAATTCGGGGCGCCAGCTCACCACGTCGCAGGAGGAATAGCAGATCGCGCAGCCGATGCATTCGATGCCGGCGTCGGCCGCGCGCCGCTCCTTCGAGTCGGGCTTGATCAGGGCGAAGTCCTGGTGGCGGGTGCGCTCGCCCTTGAAGCGTCCCTTGGCGCGCGCCCATTTGTCGAAGAACTCGGTCATGTCGGCCACCAGGTCCTTGATGACCGGCAGGTTGGACAGGGGAGCCAGCTCCAGCCTGCCTTCCTTCGCGACCTTGGACACGTGGGTGCGGCAGGTCCAGCGCGCCTTGCCGTTGACGCTCATGGCGCAGGAGCCGCACATCCCGACCCGGCACGCGTAGCGGTAGCTCAGGCCGGGGTCGATGTTGCGCTGGATATGGGTCACCACGTCGAGCACGGTCTGGCTCTCGAGCCGGGGTACCTCGTAGGTGACGAACTCGCCGCTTTCCCTGCCTCGCCAAACCTTTACTTCAAGCTTCTCATTCATCTAGATCACCTTGATAATCTGCTTAAAAATTCAGCTTTGATAAGTCATTGTCGAGGACTTCTCCTACAAAATAAAGCTAATCTTTATTTGTATGAGATAAAGGAATTCTTTACTATTCCCTGCATCGATCAATCCTCCGGACACCACGCACATGGCCTCGATCCGCAGCTTCAGGACCTTCCTTTCCGTCGCCAGGCATGGCAGCTTTGCCGCGGCGGGAAAGGAGATCGGATTGACCGCCGCCGCCGTCGGCCTGCAGGTGCGCGCGCTGGAGGAAGAGCTGAACCAGGTGCTGTTCGATCGGGGTCCGCGCTCGGTAGTCCTGAATACGGCGGGGCGCAAGGCGGTGCCGCAAATAGAAGACCTGCTGGCGCGCTTCGAGGCGCTGGCGAACCCGGAAAGCCAGGACGAGCTGTCCGGCAGGGTGGTGATGGGGGCGCTGGTCTCGACGCTGATGGGCGCCTTCGCCGACGCGCTGTGGACGCTCAAGCAGCGGTATCCGGCGCTCAAGGTCCAGCTGTTCGCCGGCCTGTCGAGCGACTTCGTGCACCAGGTGGAGCGCGGCGAGCTCGATGCCGCGATCGTCACCCAGCCGCCGCGCGCGCTGGCGTCGAGCCTGGTGTGGACGCCGCTCTACAACGAACCGATGGTGCTGGTCGTGCCGCGCCGTCCGCACTTCGACCTGCCCGGCAAACCGCTCGATGCGCTGCGCGAGGCGCCTTTCATCCGCTTCGACCGCCATACCTGGACCGGGCACCTGGTGGATGGGGTGCTGGCGGAGTGCGGCGTGAGCGCGCGCGACGAGCTGGAACTGAACTCGGTGGAGGCCATCGTGGAGATCGTGCGCCAGGGATTCGGCATTTCGATCGTGCCGCAGCTGGCGAATGCGCACTGGGAGAACGACGAGGCGCTGCGGGTGATCAGGCTGCGCGGGGTGAGCGTGGAGCGCTGCGTGGGGCTGGTGGAGCGGACGCGCCACAGCCGGATGGCGTTCACGGCGGCCATCAAGGAGTATTTCGCGGGCAGGCCGGTGCGGGTGAGGCAGGGATAATCCGGGAACGCAAGAGCGTCATTCCCGCCACCGGCGGGAATGACGCTTCGGCTATGGGGAGCGGGTCAGGCGCTTTCGTACAGTCGGGTCAGCACGAACTCGCGGTGACCCAGCGCCTCGGCAGCCGTCAGGCGGCCATTGGCCGTGCGCAGCATGCACTCGAGCAGCTTGTCGCCCGCCCCATCCATGTTGATCTCGCGCTGCAGCAGGCCCGAGGTATCGACGTCGATGTGCTCTTCCATCACGCGCACCGTCTTCGGATTGGCGCAGATCTTGATCACCGGGAGGATCGGATTGCCGATCACATTGCCCTGGCCGGTGGGGAAGAAGTGCACCGCATAGCCGGAGGCCGCGCACAGGGTCACCATCTCGGCCGCGGCCGACGACGAATCCATGAACCACAACCCCGGCCCGGTCGGCGTCTCGGCCTTGTCCAGCACCCCGTCGACCTGGCATTTCTTGCCGATCTTCTGGATGTTGCCCAGCGCTTTTTCCTCGATCGTGGTCAGGCCGCCGGCGATATTGCCCTTGGTCGGCTGCGAATCCGACAGGTCGGAGGTCTTGTAGCGGTTGATCATGTCCTGGTAGCGGTTGAACATGGTCATGAATTGTTCCTTCACATCCGGCGTGGCGCAGCGCGCCGCCACCAGGTGCTCGCCGCCGGTCAGCTCGGAGGTTTCGCCGAACACCAGGGTCGCGCCCACCTCGTACAGCTTGTCGAAGGCATTGCCCACGGTCGGGTTGGCGCCGCAGCCTGAGGTGGTGTCGGACTCGCCGCACTTGGTCGAGACCCACAGCTCGCTGATATTGCACTCCTCGCGCTGCTTTTCGGAGGCGAACTGCACCATCTGGCGCGCCGCCTTGGAGGCGCGGTAGATCGTGTCATGGTCGCCATGCCCTTCGATGGCGAAACCCTGCACCGGCTTGCCGGTCTTGGCGATGCCGTCGACGATGAGCTGGGTCCATTGCGGCTCGATGCCGATCACGATCACGGCCGCCACGTTGGGGTTGGCGCCGGTACCGATCATGGTGCGGAAGTGCAGTTCCAGGTCGGCGCCGAACTGCAGGCGGCCGTACGGGTGGGGCAGGGCCATGGTGCCCTTGATGTTGTTCGCCACTGCCTCGGCG
>NZ_KB908176.1 GCF_000382345.1 Massilia niastensis DSM 21313 | reverse complement strand
GACCGGGGTCGAGATGGAAGCGCTCACTGCGGTGCAGGTCGGCCTGCTGACCATCTACGACATGTGCAAGGCGGTGGACCGCGGCATGGTCATGACCAATGTGCGGGTGCTGGAAAAGCATGGCGGCAAGAGCGGCGACTGGACGGCTGATCTTGATAAGTGATTGATCCGACAGGAAAAACACTTGTCAGTAGCTTGACCATGACCTGAATTTACCGTATAGCCGCCTAGCAGCGCCAGCCCAACCTAGAGCGAAGAAAACTGGTTCTTGTCCCACGCTTGTCCCAATAGGAAGGCGTATGGCATCAATCAGGCAACGATCAGGCAAGTGGCAAGCCCGTGTACGACGCAAGGGCTATCCGGACGAGGTAGCCTCGTTCAAGACCAAGACGGAAGCCCAGACATGGGCGCGTAGCATTGAGTCCGCAATGGACCAAGGATCGCATCAGAGCATCCAGTCTGCGAAAGACCTCCTGCTTGCGGACGTACTACAGCGGTATATGAACGAGGTAACGCCCTCGAAACGAGGTGCGCAACGCGAAACCGAAGGCATCCAGTTCATGCTTCGCCAGAAGATCGCAAGCTACAGCATGGCGAACCTGACTCCAGCAGTTATCGCTGGCTATCGCGATGAGCGGCTGAAAACGGTTGGTGCAGGAACGATCATCCGAGAGCTAAGCATCCTTTCGGGCATCATTAGCCACGCTCGGAAAGAATGGGGCCTCCCAACTGCGAACCCCTGTGCGCTTGTTCGCAAGCCTCCAACGCCACCGGGACGAACGAGACTGCTGACCAAAGAGGAAGAGGCAAGGCTGCTTGATGAACTCAAACCAGTCCGCCGTAGAAGTCCTTGGATGGTTCCGCTGGTAATGCTGGCGCTGGCCTCCGCAATGCGACGCGGAGAGCTACTATCGCTGCGATGGGAGAACATTAATCTTGAGGCTCAGACGGCACACCTTCCCCTTACCAAGAACGGTACAGCGCGAACCGTCCCGCTCTCCAAGAAAGCTGTAACGATACTGGAAGGGCTACCGAACTGCGGAACAGCCGGGCCAGTCTTCCCGATCTCTCACATGACGATGCACAATTGTTTTGTGGATGCTTGCCGCCGCGCCGGGATCACCAATCTACGTTTCCACGATCTCCGGCACACAGCCACGAGCCACTTGGCCGAGAAGCTACCCAATGTCATCGAACTTGCGGCGGTAACTGGCCACCAGACCATACAGATGCTCAAAAGGTACTACCACCCGAAAGCAGAAGCTATGGCACAAAAGCTCGGTTAGCACAGGACCGCAGAACGGGGCAAATCAATGATCTATTGCCCCGTCGGCAGCAAGTCTCTTACAGGGCCATAGAGCGACAAACGAGCAAAGACAGGCGCCACTTCACCCAAGAACCCGATAACGCACTACAGCCCTTTTAGCGGGTTTACCGAGCTACAGTGGGCAATCGTCTATTCGGTCGATAGTAACGAGCGTTTTAGCTTAACAAAAGCGCTAGTTCGCGGTGCTCTCCCATTCTGAAAAACCCCCGCTTTTGTGAGTATTGGCAATACACGAATTTCACTGCTGCAACCCCACCTGTACAAGACCCAGACCACCCTTTGGATTTTATACGCACAAAATCAATCCAGCGTCAAGTTTTTTTGACTCAGCAGTAAACCTGTGCGAGAATGCTGTTTCCGAGGCCAGCGACAGCTAACTGTTGCCACTCCTCGCATCAACTGCGGACTGCTTCCCAACAATGGACAGTCCGCTTTTTTTTACCCCAACGGAACTTGCTATGTACAAGACGACCGAAGCCGCTCGCGGCACTTTTGTAAAGGAATCACATGACCCCTACTGCCTTGCCCCTCCAACACGGTGAATACCCACCTTTTCTGCCTTCCAACTTCTACGAGGCTCCGCAGTACAGCGCGTATGCGCCTCCATCACCAGCAGCACCAGTAGTACCGGCAGCGCCAGCACCAAAACGGCGAGCCAGTAAGGCTTCCCCTAAGTCACCAGCCAAACCTGGGCGTAGGGGGCGTCCACCGATCATCCACACCAATGCACTGAAGCCTTACTTGCAAAGCTTTAGCTCACCAGGGCATGCCCTTGCGAAGCTTCCTCGTCTTGGTAGCATCGCTACCGGAGCAGTCAGTTTGGACTACGGCAAGAATGCAAAGCCGCTAGGCATCAAGACGGCCCTTGTTCTGCTTCGCAACTTGGATGTTATCTCAACCGAGTCCATCCTAAAGTACATGCGATTGTTGTCGCGCCCATGTACCGAACGTCATGCGCAGCGCCTAGGTCAATGCATACGCATCATCGAGCGAGCAGCGCGTACAGCGAAAAGTGAATGGCCTGAACCCAGTCACGTCGATGCGGCGGATTCGTACACGACAGTGCACAGTATCGTGCCGTGCAGCGAGCAAGGCTGTTCGATATGTAGGCCGTCGGCAGAGGTCGAGCAAGCTTGGAGCTTGGCGGTAGTAGAGCAGAATGAATCGACAGGTACCTTCGCGACAGTGGGCTTTGACGCGACCAACAAAGACGGTTGGGCTGACTTGGAAGATGATCTGTTCGCTTCTGATTAAACGACACATATAAAAGCCGTGCGTGAGCGAGGCTAGTGTACCTCCAGAGTTGATACCAGTCTGGAAGTCCTAGCCTGCCTTGTGAGGCCCCGCAAAAGAGATAGGGGTGGCGTCCACCATCATTTCAGGATGATGGTTGGATTATGGTCCGATTAAACGACACATATAAAAGCCGTGCGTGAGCGAGGCTGGCGTACAACCACTTCATTGATTGGTGCCATAGGCACGGAACTTAATTGGTGCCATAGGCACGGAAATTAGATTCTGGCCTACGGCCAAGCGGGACGAAGCCAAGGGCCTAGAAAGGCACAGTACTCTCATTCCCCTATTGGCCCGCTCCTCGGGCCTATGTTCGTGCCAGTGGCACCCTACCATCTAGCGCGATGAGCGCAGAATATATCGTTCTGGCCTATGGCCCGAGTCTGTGACGCCGAATGTGCGAATTACTCTCCTGTCCCTTCTCGCACGATTCTCGTGCTACTTCAAAGTGCCAAGGGCATAGTGCTATCCATCGGCACAGCTATGTTGAGTACTTGTCCCTATGGGACTTAACAGAACGGTGCCATTGGCACAGATATAGGCCCGGGTTATCGGGCCAATAGAAAGAGCAGAAAAGACGACTGAGGAGCCTATGGCTTGGTCGTATGCCAGAGTCGATGCGGAATGTCCCTATGGGACTTAGAAGAACGGTGCCATTGGCACAAGCATAGGCCCGCATACGCGGCCAGCCAGAAATACAACGATAAGAATGCCCTTCGCATGGTTAGGGTGCAGACCAGACTAAGATGTTTGATTCTCGCGCTCAATGATGTTACATACGTGCGACCTAGGACAGTCTGCTACCACCACGTTAGCCCAACATCAAGGATGCTCTACCGTTGCTTTCGCTTCAGCTTTTGAGTAAGTAAGCCTGCGACTCCCAAGAGGAGAAGCGAGAACGCCGAAGGCTCAGGGACAGAGGTCGCTACATCACCGTCACGCACCAGCCAAGCACCAAAATGATTGAAGATGCTGTTCCTATCGGTTGCTCCTGAGAAACCGTGGTTCATATCGAAAATCGAAGTATACCCATTGCGGTCGATGTCGCCCGTCCAAAAAATTGTGGTGTTGCCAAACAAAAATGGACTTTTATTAAGCAAGCCATAGGGTGCACGATTGTAAACTCCATCTATGTAAGCACCTTGATTGCCTAGGCTGTAATAGAACATCACTGCCAACTCCGAATGGCGGTCTTCGTGGACGGCAGGACCAGTGCCTTGCCTCGGGAGTCGCCAGTCATCGTAGCCACCATACGTTAGCCCTTCAGCAAACCGCATAGCCTCGTTCCAAGTCAGATGACCATTTTGATCTACGCTTGGCTGAGTACGCCCCCACTCATCCCGCAGCAACTCTCCTTGTAACCCGATGGTACGAGCATAGTTAACATCTTGCAACCAAGTGAGGTTTGTAGCGTCATCGTAGATCATCCCATTCCCACGATCTATAAGCGCAGCGCTTGCATGCATCGATAGGGCAAGTGCACAGACTGCACTAGCGCACTGAAGAAAAGAAGTGTGCATGACGAGGCTTGGAAGTAGGAAAAGAAGTTCATATTGCCAGATCGCTAACTTAAAGTCAATTTTTACAACTTTCGCTATCGACAGCGGTGAAACAGGGTCGTTGTATTCTGACGCATTATTTCCTACTGACACGCAATGGACTAGTATCGTCCGAAGTCGAGTAGTTTGGCAGATAAGAGGAGATACAATGTCTCAGTACAACTTCACGGTTGGACAGAAGTACAAACGAGAGCAGGTCAGCCAGCAGGCCGGGGATGGCGGCGACATTACCGGCAACTGGGCAACTGGTTACCCACACAAGGACGGGGTAACGTTCATCTTTGCTAACGTCGGCAACCCCGGACAGACTGGGCACGATTACGATAACTATTTCGATGGTCCTGACCTCATCTGGCGTGGAAGGACTGGTAGCACCCGACATCAGCCGTCCATTCGGCGGATGACAGCTTCTGGGGCTGAAACCCACGTTTTCTGGCGGACCGGTGGACGTGACCTGTTCACCTACGCTGGGCTGGGTGAGGCGCTGAACATCACAGACGAGGTTCCAGTCCGAGTTCGTTGGCGGTTGAACAGCCCTAGCACTGTCGTATCCACGCCAGCAGCAATTCAACGATTGCCAGCCTCAGATCTGAACAAGGTTCGTCCAGAGCACATCTTCGAAGCGGTACAACTGCTCCTGTCGGGTTATAGCGATCATCCGTTTGCCCTGTCCACGGACTATGACGTTCTGACCGAGGAAGGTCACCGTTTACCGCCCAAAGCAGTGTTCGGAATCGCTGCTACGCAAGCGCTCGACATCGAGGTTGGACCTTATCACTTTACTGCCGGTATCTCATCTCCATGCTTCCGCATCATTCAGGAGGCCGGATATCGAATCATCCCTAAGGATGGGCAAGCTCTCGAAGTTCCGTTGCCCGATCTAGAAGACGAGTCTTGGACAGAAGGCAGTGCAAAGCTGGTCACTCACAAGAAGCGGGAGCGTTCGCCCGCTGCGGCCAAAGCCAAGAAAAGCCAATTCAAAGCCAAGCATGGGAAGCTGTTCTGCGAAAAGTGCAACCTAGACCCGGTTGCCCACTTCGGAACTACACAGGCTGAGGCCTGCATTGAAGTCCACCACAAGGATGTTCAAGTACAGCATATGGGACTTGACCACGTTACGACCCTTGGGTCTTTACAGTGTCTATGTGCCAACTGTCATCGCCTAGAACACGCGATTCTAAGAGCAATGTTGCGTAATGAGAAAGATTCCCCTACTGTCGTGTCGTAGCCAAACAATTTCATTGAGGCATCATTAGTTTCTTGCTAAGATTACAAAGAATAACTGATGGAGATCTCATGGAAGCGAAATATTCTTATTATGACTATGAAAAGAGCATTGAACGTATTGACGAAATCTTAAACTCTTCAGATGCCAGTTATGAAGACAGGAATTCGATCCCTTCCCGCGATTTGTTGACGTTCACCAATGGCTACTACGTTGATGCATCGGTGATATTCATCGACATGCGTGGGTCAAAGGTTTTAGCCGAGAAGCACACCCGTCCAGTATTGGCGAAGATGTATCGCACTTTCATCTCAGAGCTGGTTGCCGTCTTACGCGGCGATTCGAATGTATTTGAGATATACATCGAAGGCGATGCGGTCTGGGGGGTATTTGACACGCCAACAAAAAACGATATTGACAGGGTGTTCTCCACTGCCGCTCAGGCATCGTCTCTGGTTGACATTCTCAACATCAAACTCAATCGAAGAAATTACACTCCGGTCGGAGTTGGAATTGGACTTGCTTACGGCCAGTCTCTTTTGATTAAAGCTGGCTATCGTACCTCTGGAGTCAACGAAGTTGTTTGGATCGGCAAGGTCGTCGGAGAGGCAGCCAAGCTGTGCGACCTTGGTGGCCGGTTATGGACGAACCGCACGTTTGTGTCGAACGTTTTCTACGACAACCTCAACGAATCGAACCGGAAGCTTCTGAACAAAGACTGGACAAACAATTGCTACTCTGGCTACATCGTTAATACAACCATGAACGAGTGGGTCAACAAGAATGGATAAAACGGAGTTCGTAACCTCCGCTATTGCAGACACACAGTCAACGATTCGTGCTTATCGACGTATAAGGTTAAATTTAGCAATTTCTACGGAAAGCAACCAAAATGGTTAGCTATGTTAGAGCAGGCCGGTGGTACATAGCACGTACTGATTTTACAGGCCTGAATTGTTGCCGCAACTTTGGCGGTCTCTTTTTGAGGCGGTTCAGTTATCGCGAACTTTGAAGCGATATAGATGAGGATGCCCAGCAGAAGCCATAGCAGAGAAAGCTTCAAACCCCAGTCAAGTCGGAATAATTTAAGATCGCGGATATATGCCAGTTTCATTTGCTCGAATACGAGCGCAGCTTCAACGTCCGCATCTTGAGGTAAGTTATTATGAACGTCAGCTAGTGCATCTATGCTAAGTAAATTCTTCGGTGTAGCGATAGCATGAATTCGCGAGAATTTAAACTGTGCCGGGAGGAAGAAAGCACTATTCGCCCCCTGCGCCCCTTTGATATAAGCAGCCGGATTCCCTGCCGCAGCAATGGCGCGCACTAACGAGACAAAAGCTGCCACCCAAGTCAACAGAAAAAGTATGACGACGAGGATCGCAGGCCAACGAATTGACCACTCAGTGAAGTGAGCCAAATGCTTGAAGACTCGATGCAGATTTTGCAAAGGGGCCAGCAGGCACACGACTAATGCCGCCACTTTCACATCAACTGCACGAATCGTTGCCTGCATGTCCGCTATTGATCCAGCGAGAAAAGCCGCACGGTCATTCATTGTCCACTACCCATTTCTGCATCGCTCTATTATGGAAATTCCCCATATAGCATTCACGGGAACTACTCCAGACAAATAGATTCTTGTAAGTACCATCCAACATTTCATAAACCCGTTTCGACGCCATCACTGTTTTATCAGATTCGGTGGCGTTACCAAACCCGCACATCTTTGCCGCAGAGCCAACCGATCGACCAATCCAAACCACCTCGTTGATACTACTTCCTTTGTAGCCAGCCTTAATATAAAGCGACTCGCCGTCTTCAATGCCAACGCCTATTTTTATCTCCGAATACGCACGCCGCTTGAGCTTGACGTTCAAAACATCTGCGAGCGATTTAACTCTTGCAGCAGTATCGACAACGCTTTGTACTTCGGGTTTTGTAGTGGTATTAAAAACAGCCCACACGCCATCGCCTTCTATATAAACTTCGTTAATGCAGCTGTTATCTTTCAAAACCGCTACCATCTCAGAAATGTATGCGCGATATACTTTTGCAAGAACAGGGCGAGTATGTTTTTCCGCTAATTTCTTGGAGCCACGCATATCGATAAACATAACAGTAACATCTACGTAAAAACCGTTCGTGAATGTCAAATTATCTCGCGAGGGAATACCCTTATGATCTTCGTAACTGGCGTCTTCTCCAGCAAGAATCTCGTCCATTCGTTCCCGGCTCTTTTCGAAATCGTAGTATGAATACGTAGCTTGCATTGCTATTCCCCAATGTGTTGCTTAATTTTACATTATCTTGCTTGCTGGCCACCAAGTTTTTCGTTGTTTCGACCACTAAACGGTCGTATAATCATCACAACAACACTTCAGCCGGAGCCAAATTGTGAACAAGCCAGCCATTGCTTTAGTAAGGGTCTCGACCTCTGAACAGGGCAAGTCTGGTCTTGGCTTGGCCGCACAGGAAGCAGCTATCCGCACCTTCGCTGCTGCTGAAGGTTTTGATGTGATGGAAGTAGTGTCAGAAGTCACAAGCGGTAAGCTGGGCGTCGATGACCGTGAAGGCCTTCGCTCTGCTCTTGCCAAAGCTAAGAAGCTCCGTTGTCCTGTCATCGTTGCGAAGCTGGACCGCCTGAGCCGTGACGTAGCGTTCATCTCGGGCCTCATGTCGCGTGGTGTCCCGTTCATCGTCTCTGAACTGGGGGCAGACGTTGACCCCTTCGTGCTCCACATGTATGCGGCACTGGGCGAAAAGGAACGCAAGATGATCGGTGCACGCACCAAGTCTGCACTGGCCGCTCTGAAGGCTCGAGGCGTTCCACTTGGCAACCGTACTAACCTCGCAGAAGCACAGGCTAAGGGGCAAGCTACGAACGCTGCCAAAGCCGCAGAGTTCGCCGCTAGGGTGCTGCCGACGATCCAGCAGTTGAAGAACCAACACATGACCCTTGACCAGATCGCCGCCACACTGACCAACCGTGGCATTAGCACTGCGAACGGCGGCGTGTGGAATAAGTCAACAATCTCCCGCCTCCTGAAAGCCGCCTAAGCGCCCTCTACGCTGCGATTATCGGGAGAATGACACCCAACCTCATTCGTACTGGTGGCAACTCAAAGTCTGCTATCCATGCCGGAAAACTATCCTCTAGATATTTTATTTTAGCAACACAATAGCCATGTTTGGCGGTTATGGTGTTCAGCAGCGCACTCGACCTTGCAGATATTCCGGCCAGCGCCAGCCGAACACCAGCCAAGCAATGAATCCCCAAAAAAATTTTAGTTTTTTAATAGCAGCAATGCAGGATCTTGCGTCGCTGCGCAGGCGTCAGCATACGAAACGCGGTCTGTGCATCCACTCCATGCGTCTGCAAGTAAGGCTCCGAAATTATCGTGTGGTGCTGCGCTCTTCACACCACCTAACGCGTCGGCTTTCAACCTTGCACTCACCACTTGAAACGTATTACCGGAACAGTAATGAGGTGAGAAATTTGCATCTGGATTAATTCAATTGGATGGAGGAGTTTCGCCTGTTGCCAACCAGCGTCCACACCCTCCAGTTGAGGCATTGTTTGGAGACCATCCGGCAACAGGGAGAGCACAAACCGGAAGCCGCGAAACTCAAAAAGTCCGCCCAAGACTCGGTCCTCGCGCAACAACGGCGCGAACATAACGGTGTCATGGGAAGCTATCATCATGCCCGCATGAGCAGCCCCATACATTCCGCTTGCCCCGTCGAATGGAATTTCTCCAAAGCAAATCTGAACAAGGTCGAGAGGGACGACTCCTTTTTCTAGGCCATGAACTCCGATGAAATAATCACGACCAAGTGAAAGATTTAAGAGCGTCTTTAGGAACCACCGTTCGAGCAATCTAGCATTAACGACCGTAGGCGGCCTCGCAATGCGAGCGAGTGGTGAGGTATTGGGACGAATATTTTCTCTTCTGCACCATTCACGGATTGCGTCAAACAGCGCACTGGCCTCCTTATCAAGGGGAGAAAGGCCGTTATTATGCGTTTGACATAAAATCTTCGCCGTTAAGGATTCGATGCCTACTGTACGTGCCGTTCCTTTGCACCAAGGAAACCCCTCGACGGATATCGCTGACGACTTGAAAAGAGACTTTGATATGTAGTGTTCGCGTGAGATTCCGCCATTGCAGTTCCCCATACTTCCAGCCCAACAAGTTGGCATTCCAATTCCAATTATTAACGTTGAGAATCCTTATGCGATCTGGCATGCTATCTAATGCAACCCTGCCTTTCACATGGCCTTTATTTGAAGCGCGATTTGCTTCACATCTGAGATGCGACATTCCATAAGGAAATTAAAAGTTCCAATCAGAAAGAATTTCGCTCCTGCCAACTCCTTAGCCGAAGTGAACCGGTAAAGCTTTTTCAACTCTGAAAAAATTGACTGGGGTATACGAATATCAACTTTTTCATCACCTCGGTTCAGAAAAGCAATTGAAGTTAGCTCACGAAAAGAGGATGCTTCACCCCAAACACCAATTAGGCGATCAATATGTTGCGGGCCTAACTGAAGGAACGGCACAAAAAATTCAGAGGCGACGGTTTCCACTTTTCCAACAACAATCTTTTTTGAAGAGGTAGCAAATTCAGGATGTACAAGAAGCTCTTGCAGTATGGCACCTGCACCACGTCGTGTCGGGATTTCACCGACTTCATTTCCTTGAGACAATGATGTTCGACGAGGAGAGCGTCCTTCCTTCGTTCTGTGCAACTCGTCCGAAGCTTCGCTACTGCCCCCGACCACGATTACAATAGCGTTCGCTTTGACTAAGGCGGCGTCGCTTCCACTGGCACCTTGATACGCCTCGTTACAGTCATCAGTATGGTTCTTTGACGCAAAGTAGGCCGCTTGATGCGGCGATCCTCTGTTGAGATAGGCTTGAGCCTTGCAATCAACGCAGCTAAACTGTGTCCGCAGTCCCGCAAACGCGTCATCGGATTGTTCGGCTGCCCATTCGGCCTCAACAGGCTTGCCGTTCAGCAATGCGTGTTTCATTATTTTGCTCAAGTATTAGAGAACGCTTGCAGTGTAGAGGCTTCGCTGTGTTGCTGCAAACGATAACATCCGATACCAGAAGTACTACCGGTTGCTCCTTGATGAGTAAGCCCGTAAACTTGTACGTAGACAGGGGGAATCCTGTCCCAAATTTGTCCCACTTGTGGGCCAAGAACTGTTTTCTTAGTGACGCCGCCAGCAGCGTGCACTGCCGCGCCCAGGTCGAGACCATCGGCAAGACCGGGGTCGAGATGGAAGCGCTCACTGCGGTGCAGGTCGGCCTGCTGACCATCT
>NZ_KB908175.1 GCF_000382345.1 Massilia niastensis DSM 21313 | reverse complement strand
GAAGAACCTGTTCCGTCATCGGAAGACACGGTACCGCGGGCTGGCGAAGAACACTGCACAGCTGTTCACCTTGTTTGCCTTTGCCAATCTGGTGCTTGCCGGCCGTACCTTTGGGAGCGCTCGCGCCCGAACTCCGTCCTGAATGGGGAAACGCGTGCCGCGACACGCCGAAACCTGCTCGGCAGCGTCGAATAGACGCAAAAAATAGCTGATTTCGGCGCTCGTCTCTGCCGGCACCGGTTTGTCGCACCGGCGCGAAGGAAACCTTATTTATTCAGCGCTTCCTTAAGGATCTCCATTAGACCGAAGCTACCGTCCCCCAGTGCAAGCGCGAGGTCGAGAAAACCATCACCGTTGAAGTCATCTACCGCCTGGTACTGCGGAACGGCGAGGTTCGATTCGGTGATCAATAGCGGTGGGATGCGGAAGCTGCCGTCCCCATTGCCAGTCAGAATGGCGGTGCGGCTACCGTTCAGGGCAATTGCTACGACCAGGTCTTCGAAGGTATCGCGGTTGAAATCGGCGACGTCGATATCTGTTGCATCCATGCCGAGATTGTTCTCGGGGATGAGCGTCAGCGTAGGCTGTTGCGCAAACGTGCCATCGCCATTGCCGAGCAGGATGGTCACTCGCGAACGCGAACTGGCAATCGCCAGATCCTTATTGCCATCCCGATTAAAGTCGCCGAATGCTATTTTTGCCGTCTCGATGCCGATATCGATGTCGCGGTTAGGCTGGAAGCTGCCGTCGCCATTGCCCATCATGAGCGTAATCGAGCGGCCGACAATACACGGCGCGGTATAGCATGCGATTTGATGACCGATGACGACATCGAGCTTGCCGTCATTATTCAGATCAGTTGCAACGACCGTTGGAGAATCAAGCCCCGACGTATTGGAAAAATTGCGCGGTGCCTGGAACGTGCCGTCGCCATTTCCGAGGAGTAAAGACAGACCGATTTTCGGGTCGTTGATGGTGGACACCAAATCGATCTTGCCGTCGCCATTAAAGTCGCCAGCGGCAACGTCCTGCGACGAGCTTGCCACCGGATAGGCAAGCGCGGCGGCGAACGTCCCATTGCCATTGGCCAGTTGCACCTGTACGGCATTGCCTCCGCTTCCAGCCAAGTCAAGCCTGCCATCGCCATTAAAATCGGCGGCGATATGGGTATTGCCAAGAATTGGATGATCGGTTCGGGTGAAGGTCGCAGCCGTCGTGGCGGCGAAGGCGTTGGTAGCGCTCAGGGTCGCCATGAAAAATGCGAGCACGACAAGCGCGAGGCAAAGCGGCTTGCATGAATTAACCTGACGAATCGGGTAGGTCATCGGCGGCTCATCTACACGCGGGTAGCAAATACGCGGCCCTTTCCTTTTTTAGCCTAGACCATATTCTTCTGTTGTCAACGATGATTGATTGAATAAATCACGGGGACGTTTCTGGCTTTTGGCTGCGGGAACGCCGGGAACAGGGTTTTCTTCAACCACCGTTTTGGGCGCAATCGAATGTCCGGTCCTGGCTGATTCATGCCGTCCAGTGTGCGGCAATTCCCGACCCTGAGCGGACTGTGCTGCCTTGGTCTCGAACTCGCGAATATAGGTTTCGACAGGAAGAGCAGTTCCTGCGACTTCAACCGTGCCTGTCAGTTTGCTGACCAAACGGGATAACTCGTCGGCTCGAAGTGGTAGGTCATCTGCAATGCATGATCTTCCCTCATCAGCACTTGGGACAGTCCTTGTTTCAACATGTCGTCGAAGTCCACGCCATCCGGCGGCGGCGTGGTATTCATGCTCAGGTCGGGAACCGAGGTCAACTCGACTTTTGACGCCGCAACACAAGTGCCCCGCGCGCCGCGGCCCTCCAACAAGTTGCCGCGTCTGGCTTCGTCACAGGCGCGGGTGATCGTCGTCAGGTCGACATCCAATTGCGCCGCCAGCTGGCGCTGCGGGGTCGGGCAGTCGCCCGGTTTCAGTGATCCATCCGCCACTGCCGCCTGCAGGGCATCTGCAATCTGCAGGAAACGCGGCCCGCCGTGCACGGCCAATCGCGGCAACCAAATTATCAAATCAACATCTTGCATGGATTTCAACTGAGACATTTTGTCTCAATGTATGAAAATTGCTTTTACGTAGAATGCTTCAGAACGTGCAGCAAGACCATACTTGCATGGCATTCCGCTAACGTTTCCGATGGTTCGAACAAACAATGAAGCTGCTGAAGCAGCGTTTTGAGGTAATGCTCCTCATGATAGATAGTGTCAAGTAATAGCCAGGAAATACTCAAAATGATGGATTGGTTCCCTCTAGTCTTCGGTACATTCAAGGTTCTCGTGTTGGGCACGGGCATGTTCTTCGCCATCAAGTGGCATTACGATAAAAGAAAGAAGGAAAAGGAGAAGGAGAACGAGAAGAAGAATAACGAAACCAGCGGACCGTAAGCGCCCACCGGACACACCCTTGACGCCTCAGATTAGTCGGCTGATATCCAGTGATGCGGCATCAATTCCTCGATGTGGCTATTGGGCAGCGTCCGCAGGCGGGTCAGAGCTCGCTGCGGCAAATAGCATCGACATCGCTGCGTGACGATTAATCCGCAAGCCATGAGGCATTACCTTGATGTGCTTCATAGCCGTTGCTCTCGGCATTTGCAAATTGCCGCTGGTGTGAGTTGGCGTCATATCTGCGGAGCGGGTCTGCTCGGTGGCATTGGATTTACGATGTCCATCTTCATTACGAACCTTGCGTTCGTCGGATACTCAGAACTTGTCACTTCATCGAAGATGGCAATCTTCCTCCGTCGCTGACAGCAGGTGTTGCAGGCTACCTTTGGCTCCAGACATTCGGGAACCACTTGCTTCAGATGACGATGTCGAAACCATGGATCTCGAACAGCAAACTTGACGTGGGCTAGATGTCCACTTTTGGCTGAAAGCTTCGTGCTATGACCGGCAGCTCCCGACCCACAGCAGACGCTCAATCCTCATTTGACCTGGACGTCGTATTCGCCACGTGACAATTCGGCGAGGCGGGCAAGTCCTTGGTCGATTTCCGGACTCCAATGCACAGGAACAATGACCATTCGCTCCACTTTCAGCCGCCGCTTGCCTTCCGCATTCAAATCGATTTCGATGCGATCACCGATCTTCCTTATCGACTCGACACCGCGGTAGCACCCGAACGCTTGGTCATCTCGTTCGATGTACAGACCGTCCAGGCGAAGACGCCTGTCTTGCTCGTCCGTTTGCAGAGGATATTGAAGCATCAAGTATTCCGCGGACTGTCCCTCATTAGCGCAGAATGCGAAAACCGCCATGGCATCGTCCTCCTCGAACGACACCATGTCCGCCACAAGTTCTTCATTCATCTGCCTGGCTCTCTCGCAATTTATTGGAACGTCCGCTGCTGGCCGGTTGCAGACCTAATTGGGCCGTCTGCTACCACCGAGAGCGAAATAGGTTAAAGGACACTCTCGGCCGGCTGTGAACTATACGAAACCGACATGCGCTGGGAATCATTTCTTGAGCTCACTTTTGTGTGTGGCCACGTTAAATGATTCTTAAGACTATCAGATCCTTTGTCGGTCCTGCCGTTATTTCGGGATCAGCAAGTGACTCAACCAAGTCACGAAAAACGTCAGATGCAATAGTATAAGTCTCAGGCGACCGTGACTCCATATACTGTGAGTTCGACCATACAATTAAGATTGGTTTTTCTGGAAGGTCGTTTAGGCCAGACCAGAGTGAGTCGGACAGCGCATCCCAGCTTCGGTTACTCACCAATGGTGGATCCAACGGAAAGGTAGAGCGAATAGCATCAAAGAACTCGTCCTTAGACTTAATCATTTCAGGGAGGCGGAAAACGCGTCCTCCTTTACGGAGGACGGCTGCAGTGATCCTGGCTGCCGTCTCAACGTCAACAGATCTAAAACCATTTGTTTTGGACATGCTCATAACGAAATTCGAACGCTAGGCCCATATTTTTCCTGGCAACTGTTCGCATCGACCGGCACGAGGACTCAGCGTAGTCGAGCTACCGAAAAACGGCAATACCGGGGCTACCATTGTCGAGTGGCCGCTTCCGACCCTTTGCAGACGTTTGCCCCGGCTACTTCCTGTAGTCGGGTATCCATTCGAGTAAGTCAGTTAAGCCGATATCAACACCTGACTGGGAAAGCAGTGTGCTTGCTTGCCCGCGGTGATGTGTCTGGTGATTAAACAGGTGTAGCAACAAGCTCCCAAAAGTTTTCTGAAAGTCGCCACGCGAGTTCCTGTATAGGAGCGGTTGCACGAGATCTCTATCGGAGACCTCTGCCGCCATGGCCTCGATGATCGCGTCCAACCGGATACGATGTTTCAGCAGTACGTCGAGATCGTCGCTAAATACGTGCGCAAGAGTAGTTGGAGCTGGAATTTTGACCATCGCTTTCAACGACAACAAGTCCGAGGGATGCGCCATAAATCGCCGTAGCCAAATAGTGTCGCCAGCGACAATATGATTCAAGGTCCCAAGTATCGAGCCAAAAAACGCACCCAAGTCGACACTCAGTACTTCCTTCGGCAAGGACGCCGCGGCTGAGTAGAGCTTTGCATTCATGGAGGCGTTATATGAGGCTAATAGAACGATGTCTTCCCGGGTCGGCATTCTTACTTTTGTCCTTATTAAGTGTCGTCGATGACGTCTGCTCTTGGCCGACTGCCGCCGGTCGCCCAAGGACCGGAACCGCCCCATTGCGGACGTTCGTCTAAGGCGTAATAGCAGTCGTTACTGGCTAGTTTTAATCCAAGATTAGCTCGACATTATCTTCGTGCTCCGAACCGCCGGGTCCATGATCTTTGATGATCTCGACGAGCCAGTCAAAAACCGTTGCACCCTCACAGGCTTCTGCCATTTTTAGTTCATTAATGACTGAAGCGACATTTTCAAGGTGGCATGTTGTCACGCACTTTCGCAGTACGCGCTGCGTCTCGCTGTAGCCAAGTCGGTCCTTTGACAACTTGTGATGTTTCCAGACCAAAGTGAAGCCATCTTCGGGCGTGCCAAAACCTCCTCGTAGGACGTCATTGAACGCATCGAGGTTAGTGCCCCATCTCGCACCGTTAAGCGCACGCGCTTGAAAGTGCTCATAGAACTCGTCAAGCGAGGAAAAGCACTCTCCATCGATTGTAATAACTGGCTTACTCATCGTTATTCTCGGTGCAAGCGACTGACGTATTATGAACTGCCCAGACAGCCATCAGGGTCCGCTTCTGGCCCAGGCTGTGTAAAAACACGGTGACGCCGCATTTTCAGGGGGGCGGTTACCATTGCTGCCCCTGCGAAAACGCCGCAGCGGCCGTTTTGGAGGGCCGGGTTTGGCGGTGGCTGCGTCTGGCCAGCGTTTTTACACAGCCTGGGCCGATAGCTGACGCTTAGAATACGAGGTTGCTGCCACTAGAGCAAGTAAGTGATTTTGTTAGGCGCTCTTATGCTGAGCGTCACCTTCTAGGGAGAATTCAATGAGCGAATGGTGTATGGAGCCCAAGGCGTTCACAGGAACGTTGGGCATCGAGGAACACAAGGCATCCGTCTCGTTCACTGTCGGGCTGGACAAAGCCGGTCACACCCACATTGAGTTTGAGAGGCTCCCCTTAAACGAGCAGACTGCGTTTCTTCAAACCTACTTCGACAAAGTTGAACAGGGCCGGTTCCCTCGCTTCACGTTGGTGGGAGAGGCGGGCGACAGAGCGCGATTTGAGTGCGACAACGTCATTTTGACCAGCCTTAAGCCGCAAGACGTCTTAGCGGAAGGTTACAGGGCGTCTGATGAGGCCCCCCGGTATGTCTGCACCATGGGGCCGCAAGCTTCCTATTCCTTGACGCGGATCACCATGGCTGCGACGCGCAAGAAGGACGTTGACGATCCCCAAGGCCATAAGGGCGGAGCGCTTCCCGTGTTGCTCTGGCGGGTGAAAGGTTTTGACAGTTTTCAGATCCTCAGCGCGACATGTCCGCTCGGCGTGATACAGATGGTCGGCGGAACCGATATGAACGGGAAGGATCAGCTTTCGGGATTTTTGCGGATAAGCGCTGCCAGCGCGCCGCCAGATGTTGATGAGTGGCGACGACAAGCGGACGCGTTATGTCGCCACATTCACCACGTAATGTCGTTCGCGGCGTGCGCGATGCTGGGCGTTCCGATCCGCGAGTTCTATCATGAGAACGTTGTCGTGATCGAGGCCTATTCAAAAAGCGGGCAGCAGCGTTCAGAAACACCCGTGTTCCACTACTTGGATATGCAGGATATATTCGATTGCGCGGTGCGGTCTCACTTCGAGCCTGCCTTTGAGGTCAAAAACCTCCACTTTGCGATCCAGTGGTTCGCCATGTTGTCAACGGCGATTGAAAACTGATACGGATTTCGTCGTGCCAGCGATTTAAAACTGATACACCGCCGTCGCCGAACACCGTCCGTGTTCAGCCAATTTCTGCGACATCGCTTCCCCTCATCATCCCGGCCTGTCGCTGGTGCTTCAGCCGGTAGCTCTCGCCTGCAATCGGCACGATATGCGCATGGTGCAGCAGCCGGTCGAGCAGGGCTGCGGTCAGCGTCGTATCCTGCGCAAACGTCGTGTCCCATTGCCCGAACGGCAGATTGCTGGTCACGATCAGGCTGCTGCGTTCATACAGAGCCGCGATTACCTGGAAGAACAGGTTTGCCTGTTCCCGGTTCATCGGCAAGTAGCCGATCTCGTCGATGATCAAGAGCCGGTACGCCTTGATCGCGCGGTGCATCACCACTTTTAAATTGTTCTGGGTATGCGCCGTCGTCAATGCCAGCATCAGGTCGGCCGCCGTCGTGAAGCGCGTCTTGATGCCCGCCTGGGTGGCCTTGTAGCCCAGTGCCATAGCGAGGTGCGTCTTGCCCACGCCGCTGGGGCCGACCAGCACCACGTTCTCATGCCGCTCGACGAAGCCCAGGCCGGCCAGCTCCTCGACCTGGCTGCGCTTTACGCCTTTGGCGAAGTCATAGTTAAAATCGTCCAGCGTCTTCACCGCCGGGAATCCTGCCAGCCGGGTCATCGTGCTTTGTTTGCGCACGTTGCGTCCGGCGAATTCCTCCCTCAGCAGCCCCTCCAGGAAGTCGCTGTAGGCCATCTCCTGCTTCGCAGCCTTCTGGGTTGCGGCGCCGTAGCCCTGTGCCACGAACGGCAGATTCAGGCTCTCGCACAACGCTGCGATACGCTCATGCTGCAGATTCATGCGGCCACCGCTTCCGATACCCGCACCAGCAGCGCGTCGTACACCTGCAGCGGATGCTGCAACGGCGACGGTAGCGCGATCCGCTCCACCACTGCCGCCGGCCGCGGCACCGCAGGTGCTGCAGAAGCTGGTTGCGGCCTGGCTGCCGCGATGTCCGCCCGCCACGGTGCCGGCAGCGCTTGCAGGTGCTCCACTTCCCGCTTCAATGCTTCGGCCGGCGGCTCTCCGGTCGTGCCGTGGGTGCGCGCATTGGCCACCTCGCGCAGCCAGTGGGCTACTTCCACGTTGGCGGTCACGACGTCGAGCTTCTGGCCGCTCTGCGCAAGCCGGCTCGCCAGCGGCACGTAGAACGAGCGACGCAGGTAGCCGTTGAACCGTTCGACCTTGCCCTTGGTCATGGCCCGGTACGGCTGGCACAGCTTGATGACAAAGCCGCTATGCCTGGCGTAGTCCAGGAAACCTGCGTGGAAGCGGTGCTCGCCCTCACCGTAGGCGTCACGCTCCAGCACCACCGTCTTCATGTTGTCGTACAGGACCCGCTTCGTCACGCCACCGAACGCCGCAAAGGCGCGTTCGTGGCAGGCGATCAGGGTTTCCACCTTCATGTTGCTGACGAACTCCACGTAACTGGCCCGGCTAAAGCCGAGCGTCGCGCAGAACGCGTGCAATGGCGCGCTGCCTTTGCGGAACTCGACCCAGTCGACCTGCAACTGCTCGCCCATCGCCGTTTCGAAACGCACCACCGGGTCGGCAGGAGGCGCCGGGCGCACGGTGCGCATGAACGCCCTCAACTGGCTCATGCCGCCCTCATAGCCGCGCGCGGCAATCTCGCGGTACAGCACGGTGGCCGGAATGACGTCGGGCTGTGCGGCTTGCTGACGCTCCCTCAGGTACTGCTCGAACTGCGCCAGCTTCGTCTGGCGTTTGACTTTGCGTTCGTACTTCGGCACAGCCTCCAGGGCCAGATGCCGGCGCACTGTGTTCACTGCGCAGCCCACCTCGGCGGCGATCTGCCGAAGGCTTAACCCATGTCTCTTCAGGAGTTGAATTTCCACGTACACCTCTTTGGGTTTCAAGGCCGCTCCGCAAAGCGGCCATCTTCTCAAAATGGTGTATCAGTTTTCAATCGCTGCCTGTATCAGTTTACAACCGCTGCTGACACATGTGTGGGGACTACCGCGAGTCCAAGCTGATTACATCCATGACAGTGTTGGAAAACTTGATCGACTCGAATTTGACGGACAACGACACCAAGATCCTACCAGATAAGGTGTTTGAAAAACTCCGCAAGAAACTGAGCAGCGTAGTGAAGGAGCTGGCGCCCGAGTGGAGCGACAATGATGAGGAGCAAAAGGCCTACATTAAAGAGTTAAACGATCGCTTCTCCGATCTCAAGCGCCGATCGCTTATGGACAAGATCTCGCTGTTGGCCAAGCGTTGGGGCGTTGACTTGAGTGGCGTTCCCGAAGAGTTTATCAAGGAGGCCAAGCGGGCGAGAGATCAAGTGGTGCATCGGGGGTACTATCAGCCCAAGGCCGGCGCGGCACGAGATCTTCACGATCATGTCGTCACAGTGAGGGAGGTCGTCGTCCGCTTCATTCTGACAACCTTGCGGTTCGAGGGCAGTTACCTGTCCTACTTCGGTGGGTATCAAACCAGGACATTCAAGAAGGTCGCGCCTGCTCCTGGCCACATTGCCGGCGCGCCAGTGCCGTTTACGTACGGAGATTAGTCCCGATCCGCCAGGTAGCGCAATCAGTGCGTTAGATATGATAGTCGCGCGCGGTCGACATGGATGATGTTCGCTCCTGGCCGACAGCAGCCTACCATGACCGGCAGCTCTCGACCCGAAGCGGACATCCATGATTCGACGAACCGTAGTTCATAGGCTCAGCTGAGAAGCTCGCGACGATTAGATGGTGCACCAGCGACTTGTCGCTAAATCGTACGCAACCTTTCCGCTCCGTCGAAGAGCCTGTAACCGTTCATTAATCGTGGTATCTGCACTATCACTTGGCGATACACCAGCCCGACGAATGTTAAGGCGCAGTGCCTGATTATGGACAGCAGGAACCTCAGACAGTTCATTACGCCGGAACGGACGGCTAGTGAGCGTTTCAACAATTGCAGAGTCGAGAGAAGTGAAATCGCGCTTCATCATGCTTATCTACGTAGTTGCCGTGGAATCTCATCAGTGATATTCCGCTCTTGGCCGAACAGGGAAGTTCGCACGGTAGCTTTCCTCCATTAGAATGGCACCTCGGCCGCTCCAAACTTCAGCGGGCAAGGCTGCGATACCACGTTTGCCTTCCTGCTCCGGTTGGCTCGACCATACTCTTGATTTCGAACTGCTTTGAGCGTTTCAGAAGCTGTCGCCAAGTCACGCAGCCGTATCTGGTCGGAACTTGTGCGCTGTCTCTCTTTTTGATCAATTCAAGTGCTGCGGTTAAAGGGGTCCATCCTTCTATCTGGCATGACCTCTCTGCCAAGCGCAACTCCGCGACGACCGAGCTTCTTTGCCACGATACCGTTCCGTCGGGATTGATACCATGTACGAAAGCGTTTTCAAACGTCTGAGACTGCACAAACGAGGAAGCTTTTACCCGTACCTCATCGAGAGCCATGGCCCAGGCTTTAAGTTGCTGGCAGCCGCCTTCAATACGCCAGTAGCACCTGTCGAGGTACAGTGAAGCATCATAGCACTCGTTCTCCTCGGAGATATCGAATCGCTCAATGAGGTGGTGGACCAACTCATTGCGTAGATCGACAAGTTCAGCCAAGGAGGCCGTGGTCTCTTCGTAGGCTTCAGATGATAAGGAAAAGCTGTAGCTGATTTCGACTCTGGGAACACCTACAGTGCTGGGCTCGGCTCCGTCCTCTTGATCGACCCTCTGGTTCACAAGCGCGGCGCATAGGTGCTCGCCAGTGAACTGTTTAACGAGGGTGCCTAAAGTCTTTTTTCGCATATCCGCCGCTCGTCTTTCTCGTGCGGCCAAAAGGTCCTCAGGTGGACCTTTCAGGTTCATGCTGGCGAGCATAGCCTTCAGTAGCCGCTCATATTGCTGCAAGCGTAGCATGCACCGGCCCAGTTTCCGCTGCACGTCTTTTTGCGCCTGTTCTAAGTCGGTTTTCAAGGCACTCACCATTTGAACTGAGCCATGTCAGGTGGGGTCTCCGTCACTGTACGGTTGGCGATTGTCCGCTCTTGGCCAATTGCAGATCTAATTGGAACGTCTGTCCGCTCTTGGCCGCTAACTGCCTAAATAATGATCGAAGTTCTTGATATGGTCGTTCAAGTTTTCCAGCAGCATTTTACGAAATTGTTCAGTGAAATAGTCGACAGCCCGTTCCCTATCCAGTGTCATCTCCCCCGGTGTCAGAATAGTTGTCGCGTCACCTGATGAAGTAAAACGATATCGGGGACGGGCAAGAGAGATCGTGTGAAGCAGTATTCAGCAGAACGGAAAGAAGCGCTGTTGCGGCAGATGATGCCGCCGCAGAACAGGCCGGTGTCGGAGCTGGCCCGCGAGAGCGGGATCACGGAGCAGACCCTTTATACTTGGCGCCGTCAACTTCGTAATCAAGGAACAGCGGTGCCAGGTAGTGGGAAAAATGCCGAGGAATGGACCTCGGAAGAC
>NZ_KB908174.1 GCF_000382345.1 Massilia niastensis DSM 21313 | reverse complement strand
GAAGCCGGCATCGCGCACCAGACCGTCAGCCTGCGCGCCGGCGAGCGGGTGCGTGGCGCCATCCACGTGCAGAACGTCAACGCCTACCACCGGCGTTTTCGTGAATGGCTGGCGCGCTTCCACGGCGTCGCGTCGCGCTACCTGCCCAACTATCTCGGCTGGCAATGGGCGCTGGACGGCGGACGTATCAGTTCAGCGGAACAATTGCTCAGGGCCGCGATCGGTCTCTTCCATACGCAAAGGTGACAGCGCCTTTTTCATTGGCGTGGTGAGGGGCGGGATTCAGGAGCGTCGCTTGCGCGGACGTTCGGCCGGCTCGACCGAGGTGACATCGATGGCCACCGGATCGCTGGCCGGAAACGATTCGTCCAGGGCTTCGTCCAGCGCATCGTCGTCATGCTGCTGCTGGTTCCGCTTGTCAGCGACAACGGCCCGGTTCTTCGGTTTGTCGGAGGGGCGCTGTTGCGTTTTCATATCGTTCTCCCGGAGCGAGTTCGCCATGCGATCCTGGATAGTCTAAGCCGCGATACCTGGCCCGGTATCGCGCAAAGGAGGGAGCCGCGCGCGCGCTCTTTCGCTTCCCACCGCGCCGAAGAAGTGCGCGCTCCTTTCTCTTTGCGCCAAATTTCTGTGCGCCAAGCCATTCGTGCGCGCCATTGACGAACTTCTAAGCAAAAATATCCTGACGACAATCGTGCCATGGCCTATCCACACATGGTGAGATGGTATAGTTGGTTGTTTAACAGAATATCGCCTGCACAGTCCGGTGCACACCCACGTGACGATGCGGCGCCATCAATAATTCGATAAGGAAACGACAGATGACCACGAAGGATTACGCAACCCGTCTCAGCCAGATGCTCCAGGAGCAGCAGTCGGCGATCGGCGCCGAGTGGCTGGGCCAGCTGGAAGCGTTGGCGGTGCGCGGTACGAGCGCCTCCCGCGAACAATTGCGTAACCACTGTCAGCAGTTCATCGCCGCTTTCGCGGCCGCCACCCGGGGAGGCGTGCTGGACAACACCGAGCACCGTTCATGGGATGAAGTGCGCGACCTGTTGAGCGAGATCTCCTCGACCCGCGCCAAGACGGGCTCGACCCCGAGCGAGACCGCCACCTTCATCTTCTCGCTGAAGCAGCCGGTGTTCGGCCACCTGCGCGCGGCGTTTGCCGACGAGCCGGACCTGCTGGCGTCGGCATCCTGGACCATCAACACCCTGCTGGACAAGCTCGGCCTGTACACGATCGAAGTGTTCCAGAAAGCCAAGGACCAGATCATCGTGCGCCAGCAGCAGGAGCTGCTCGAGCTGTCGACCCCGGTCGTCAAGCTGTGGAACGGCATCCTGGCGCTGCCGCTGATCGGCACCCTGGATTCGGCCCGCACCCAGGTGGTGATGGAAAACATCCTGCAGAAGATCGTCGACACCGGCGCCGTGATCGCCATCATCGACATCACTGGCGTGCCGACCGTCGACACCCTGGTGGCCCAGCACCTGATGAAGACCATCGCGGCCGCGCGCCTGATGGGCGCCGACTGCATCATCAGCGGCATCCGTCCGCAGATCGCCCAGACCATCGTGCACCTCGGCGTCAACCTGGAAGACGTGGTCACCAAGGCCACCCTGGCCGACGCCTTCCTGGTCGCGCTGGAGCGCACCGGCACCGCCGTCGTCAGCAAGCACGCCGCCTGAGATCGCGCATGGAACGGATTCCTATCTTGCGCATGGGCGACCTGCTCCTGGTGACGATCCAGGTCGACATGCATGACCGCCTTGCGATGACCCTGCAGGACGACCTGACCGAACGCATCGTGCGCGACAACGCCAAGGGCGTCCTGATCGATATCTCGGCGCTCGACCTGGTCGATTCCTTCATCGGCCGCATGATCAGCAACACCGCCGCCATGGCGCGCGTGCTCGACGCCAGGACGGTGGTGGTGGGCATGCAGCCGGCGGTGGCGATCACCCTGGTCGAGCTGGGCCTGACCCTGCACGGCGTGAAGACCGCGCTCAATGTAGAGAAGGGCATGGCCCTGCTAGGAAAGAGCTTCGGGTGATGATTGACGCGCATACCAATGCAGTCCTGTTCGAGACCGAACTGCTGGATAGCCACCGCCAGCAGCGCACGGCAAGGGTGACCCTGCCGCTGCGGTCGGACGAGGACGTCGTCGGACTGCGCAAGCAGGTGCGCGAACGTGCGGTGGCGATTGCGCTGTCGCTGGTCGACCAGACCAAGCTGGTCACCGCCGCCAGCGAACTGGCGCGCAACACGATCAAGTACGGCGGCGGCGGCGAAGTGCACCTGGACGCGCTGTCCGACGGTATCCGCAAGGGCATCGGCCTGATCTTCGTCGACGGCGGTCCGGGCATCCCCGACCTCGACAGCGCGCTGCGCGACGGCTTCACCACCGGCGGCGGCCTCGGGCTCGGCCTGGGCGGATCGAAGCGCCTGGTCGACGAATTCGCGATCGACAGCCGCATGGACGAGGGCACGGCAGTCATGGTGGTCAAATGGAAACGCTGATCAGCTCGCTCACCCGGCAGAGCGTGCTCGCGATCACCCATGCCAGCGACGTCGCCGCCGCGCGCCGCGCGGGGCAGAAGCTGGCCGACTCGCTCGGCTACAGCGAAACCCGCGCCGGCCAGCTGGCGCTGATCATCACCGAAGCCGCGACCAATATCCTCAAGCATGCGGGCGAGGGAGAAATCCATCTCGGCCCGGCGCAGTCGGCGGCCGGCGTCGGCATCGACGTGCTAGCGCTCGACAAGGGTCCGGGCATCCACGACCTGGCCTACAGCCTGACCGACGGGGTCTCGACCGCCGGCACCGCCGGCACCGGCCTGGGCGCGCTGCGCCGCCTTTCCGACGAGTTCGACGTGTATTCGGAGCGTGGCGGCGGCGCGGTGTTCTTCATGCGCCTGTGGCGCGACCTGCCGCCGCCGGACCCTTGCGGCGTCGAGGTCGGCGCGCTGTGGGCGCCGATGGCGGGCGAGGACGAATGCGGCGACGGCTGGGCGGTGAGCTGCGGCCGGCGCGGCGCCACCCTGCTGGCGGCGGACGGGCTGGGACACGGCCCGGAAGCCGCGCGCGCGGCCGCCGCGGCGATCGGCGCGCTGGAAAAGCGCCCCGGAAGCCAGGCGGGCGAGCTGGTGCACGCGACGCACGAGGCGCTGCGCATCACGCGCGGCGCCGCGCTGGCGGCGGCGCGCATCGACTTCGAACATGACGAACTGCGCTTCGCCGGCGTCGGCAACATCGGCGGCTGCGTGATCGACGGCGCGCGCCGCGCGCTGGTCTCGCACAACGGCATCGTCGGCCACAACATGCGCAAGGTCCAGGAGTTCGCCCTGCCGTTCCCGCCGGGCGCCTTGTGCATCATGCATTCGGACGGGATCCAGACCCAGTGGGGCCTGGAACGCTATCCCGGCCTGGCCGGCCGCAGTCCGGCCCTGATCGCGGCCATCCTGATGCGCGACTACATCCGCCGGCGCGACGATGCGCTGGTGCTGGTGGTGCGCCGCCACGGAGTCGCCGGATGACCGTCCAGCGCATCCTCAGCGTCGGCCTCGACCGCGACCAGGACGTGGTGCTGGTGCGCCAGCGCGCGCGCCAGGTATCGGCCCTGCTGGGCTTCTCGCAGCAGGACCAGGTGCGGATCGGCACCGCGGTATCGGAAATCGCGCGCGGCGCCTGCCACCAGGGCACGGGCGGGCGCGCCCTGTTCCAGCTGCGCGAGATGGGAGCGCGCCAGCACCTCGAGATCCTGGTCAGCGCCGGCAATGGCCCGCGGATCGCGATGCCGTCGGCGCCGTCGGCGCCCGGCGACGCCCAGGAGTCGCTGCACGAGCTGGCGATCGTCACGGCGCACCGCCTGATGGATGCCTGCGAGGTCGATCCCGGCCTGGCGGGAGCGACCACGGTCACGGTGCGCAAGGCGCTGCCGCCTTCCGAACGGGTCGGATCGGCCAGGCTGGCCGAGATCGGCGCGCGCCTGGCCGAGAGCCCGGTGTCGAACACGCTGCACGAGCTGCAGCTGCAGAACCAGGAGCTGCTGTCCACCCTGGCCGAGCTGCGCGAACGCCAGGACGACCTGCTGTCCCTGACGCGCGAACTGGAAGACACCAACCGCGGCATCGTGGCGCTGTACGCCGAGATCGAGGACAAGGCCGAGCGCCTGCGCCTCGCCGACGAGATGAAGTCGCGCTTCCTGTCGAACACCAGCCACGAGCTGCGCACCCCGCTGTCCTCGATCCGCGCGCTGGCCCAGCTGCTGCTGGACCGCATGGATGGCGACCTCACCGTCGAGCAGGAACGCCAGGTCCAGTATATTTCCAAGGCCGCCGCCGACCTGTCCGAGCTGGTCAACGACCTGCTCGACCTGGCCAAGATCGAGGCCGGCAGGGTCGAGCTGCAGATCGAACCGGTGGTGGTCGAGAACCTGTTCCGCGCCCTCAAGGGCATGATGCGTCCGCTGGTCGACGAAGCCCGCGTCGAGCTGCTGTTCGAGACCTCCGGCATCGACGAGCCTTTCCTGTCGGACGAGGGCAAGATCGCCCAGGTCCTGCGCAACTTCATCTCGAACGCGCTCAAGTTCACCGAGCACGGCTCGGTGCGGGTGCTGGCGGAGCTCGACCAGGAGGCCGACACGATCTCCTTCGCGGTGACCGACACCGGCATCGGCATCAGCCCGGACAACCTGCAGCTCATCTTCGAGGAGTTCAGCCAGATCGAGCATCCGCTGCAGCGGCGCAGCAAGGGCACCGGGCTCGGACTGCCCCTGTGCCGCAAACTGGCCGACCTGCTCGGCGGCCGGGTCGACGTCGCCAGCGCGGTAGGCGTCGGCTCCACCTTCACGCTGACTGTGCCGCGCCGTCCGCCGGCGTCCCCGACGGCCAATGATGGAAACGAATCATGAAAGCACACTCGACCCAGATCCTCAACGTTGACGACAACGACGGCGCCCGCTACGCCAAGACGCGCATCCTGCAAAGCGCGGGATTCCAGGTCACGGAAGCGGCCAACGGCACCGACGCGCTGGAGATCGTCAAGCGCTCCGTGCCGGCCCTGGTGCTGCTGGACGTCAAGCTGCCCGACATCAACGGCATCGAAGTGTGCCGCCGCATCAAGGCCGATCCCGAAACCTGCGGCGTGCTGGTGCTGCAGACCTCGGCCGCGCTGACCGGCCGCGCCGACAAGATCCGCGGCCTCGAGGGCGGCGCCGACAATTACCTGGCGGCGCCGATCGAGGCCGAGGAACTGGTCGCCAACGTGAATGCGCTGCTGCGCATGCGCCAGACCCAGGTCGACCTGCGCGACAGCGAGGAGCGCTTTCGCCAGCTGACCGACAACATCGACGACGTGTTCTGGATGTTCTCGGTGCCGGACCGCGCGCTGCTCTACGTCAGCCCGGCCTATGACGCGATCTGGGGCCGCAGCGCCGAGGCGCTCGGGCAGGATCCGGCCGGCTGGCTGGAGGCGGTGCACCCGGATGAGCGGGCGCACATGACCGCGTGCTGGGAAGCGCTGGTGCGCGAGCCGCACTATGACGAGGAATTCCGCATCAGCGGCCTTGATGGCCGGACGCGCTGGGTGCGCGACCGCCTGTTCCCGGTGCGCGATGCGCGCGGCGAAGTCTACCGGGTGGCGCGCGTGACCAGCGACATCACCTCGCGCCGCGAGATGGAAGCGCTGCTGCGCGCCGCCGACAGCAACAAGAACCAGTTCCTGGCCACCCTGGCGCACGAGCTGCGCAATCCCCTCAGCCCGATCCGCAACGCGGCCGCGCTGCTCGGGGCGGCGGGCGAGGCGTCGGGCGAGCGCCAGGCGCGCGCGCGCGAAGTCATCACGCGCCAGGTCGACCACCTGGCGCACCTGGTGGACGACCTGCTGGATGTGGCGCGCATCTCGGAAGGCAAGATCGTGCTGCGCAACGAGGAGGTGGACCTGGGCGGCGTGATCGGCCAGGCGATCGAGACCGCCGCGCCCCTGATCGCCTCGCGCGGCCACCATCTCGAGGTGGTCAAGCCGGACGGGCGGATCTGGGTCGCGGGCGATCCGGTGCGCCTGGCCCAGTCGGTCGGCAACCTGCTGCACAATGCGGCCAAGTTCACGCCCACCGGCGGCGAGATCACGCTCACGGTCAGCCTGCGCGAGGACGGGCGCGTGTGCATCGCCGTGCGCGACAACGGCATCGGCATCGCCGAGGACAACCTGTCGCGCATCTTCGGCATGTTCGCCCAGGTGGCGGTGCCGCCCGACCGCGCGCCGGAAGGGCTGGGCATCGGCCTGTCGCTGGTGTCGCACCTGCTCGACCTGCACGGCGGCCACCTGTCGGCGACCAGTCCGGGCATCGGCCTGGGCAGCACCTTCACGGTCGAGTTGCCGGTGCTGCGCGTGACCAGGGCCGCCCATCCGGAGCAGGCAGTGGAGGCCGAGCCGGACACGGACGGCGGCGGCATGCGCGTGCTGCTGGTGGACGACAATGTCGACGCCATGGAGATGATGGGCTTCCTGCTCGGGGAAATGGGCTACGAGGCCTATACCACGGCCGACGCCAGCCAGATCGAAATGCTGGCCGCGCGCCACAAGCCGAGCGTGATCGTGCTCGACATCGGCCTGCCGGGCGTGGACGGCTACGAGGTGGCGCGCCGCATCAAGCAGAACCCGGCGCTGGCCAGGATCCGGCTGGTGGCGCATACCGGCTACGGTTCGCCCGAAGACCGCCGGCGCGCGCTGGAGGCGGGCTTCGATGCGCACCTGGTCAAGCCGGCCGAGCTGGCCGACCTGGAAAGGGCGCTGCGCGGGTAGGGTGGGCGGCTTTTGCCGACCACCTACGCCAGCAGCGCCACCCCCTTCACCTGCGCCCACAACCGGCTTCCAGGCGCGATGCCCAGCTCGCGCCGCGAATGCTCGGTGATGCGCGCCAGCAGCGCGCTGTCTCCCACCTGCATCCGCACCAGCACCTGTCCCTCCGCGCCGCCGGCGCCGACCTCGCTCACCACCACCGGCAGGATGTTCACGATACTGGTCCCCCGCGCACGCTCCAGGGTCAGGCTGACGTCGCGCGCATGGATGCGGCAGCGCACCCGGCTGCCGGGCGCTTCGCGCCGCTGGCTCACATACAGCATGCCGCCGCCGAAGCGCAGCCGCGTCAGTCCGTGCGGCTCGTGGCCGTCGACCACCGCATCGATCACCACGCCCGCATCCTCGTCGAAGCCCGGCGCCAGGTCGATGCGCGCCAGCGTTTCCACCAGCGGCCCGCTGGCCGCCACCCGGCCGCCCTCGAGCAGCACCAGGTGGTCGGCCAGGCGCGCCACCTCGTCCGGGGAGTGGCTGACATAGACGATCGGCAGCGCCAGTTCGTCGTGCATGCGCTCCAGGTAGGGCAGGATTTCCAGCTTGCGTTTCAGGTCGAGCGAGGCGAGCGGCTCGTCCATCAGCAGCAGCCTGGGCGAGGCCAGCAGGGTGCGCGCGATCGCCACGCGCTGGCGCTCCCCGCCCGACAGGTGGGCGGGGCGCTGCTCCAGCAGGTGCGCGATGCCGAGCAGCTCGGCCACCGGCGCCAGTTCGAAGCGCCGTTCGCCCGGCGCGATGCGCGTCAAGCCGAATTCGAGGTTGCCGCGCACGCTCAGGTGGGGGAACAGGCTCGCTTCCTGGAACACGTAGCCGACCGCGCGCCGGTGGGTCGGCACGAACACGCCGCGCGCCTCGTCCTGCCAGGTCTCGCCGCCCACGGTCACGCGCGCGCCGGGTGCGCGCTCGAGGCCCGCCAGCACGCGCAGGCAGGTGGTCTTGCCGGAGCCGGAATGGCCGAACAGGGCGGTCACGCCGCGCTCGGGAAAGTCGAGGTCGACATCGAGCACGAAAGCGCCGCGGTCGATGCGAAAGCGCGCCTGGATGCCGCTCATCGGCGGATTCCCTTCATCGATTGCGGATAGACGGTATACAGGGCCAGCAGCACCACGAAGCTGAAGGCGAGCATGCCGCCCGCCAGCCAGTGCGCCTGGGCGTACTCCATGGCTTCCACATGGTCGTAGATCTGGACCGAGACCACGCGCGTCCGGTCGGGGATGTTCCCGCCTATCATGAGCACCACGCCGAACTCGCCGATCGTATGGGCAAAGCCGAGGATGGTGCCGGAGACGAAGCCGGGCCTGGCCAGCGGCACCACCACCGACCAGAAGCTGTCCCAGGGAGTGGCGCGCAGGGTGGCCGCCACTTCCAGCGGGCGCTCGCCGATCGCTTCGAAGGCGTTGTGCAGGGGCTGGACCACGAAGGGCAGGGAATAGAACACCGAGGCGATCACCAGGCCGGGAAAGGTGAAGGCGAGCGTGCCCAGGCCCAGCGCGCCGGTCAGGCGGCCAAGGGGGCCATCGGGCCCCATCGCCAGCAGCAGGTAGAAGCCGAGCACCGTGGGCGGCAGCACCAGCGGCAGCGCCACCGCGGCGCCGACCAGGGTCTTGGCGCGCGAGCGGGTGCGCGCCAGCCACCACGCGAGCGGCGTGCCGATGAGGAGCAGCAGTCCGGTGACGACCGATGCCAGCTTGAGCGTGAGCGAGATTGCAGCCAGGTTGCCGGCGTCCGCCGCCAGGATCATGTTTCGTAGCCGAAGGAGCGGATGATGGCCTTCGCCTTGTCCGATTTCAGGTAGGCCATCAGGGCCCTGGCGGCGGGATTGTCCTTGCCTTTGGCAAGCACGACCGCGTCCTGGAGGATCGGGTCGTGCAGGCTGGCGGGCACGACCCAGGCCGAGCCGGAGGCCAGCTTGCCGTCGCGCCAGACCTGGGCCAGCGCCACGAAGCCGAGTTCGGCGTTGCCGGTGCTGGCGAACTGGTAGGCCTGGGCGATGCTTTCGCCCTGCACCAGCTTGCGTTCGACCCTGGCCATCAGGCCGAGCTTGTTCAGCACCGTCACCGCGGCCGCGCCGTAGGGCGCGGTCTTGGGGTTGGCGATCGCGAGGTGGTGGTAGTCGCCCGCCTTGAGCACGTCGCCGCGCGCATCGACATAGCCTTCCTTGGCCGACCACAGCGCGAGGCGGCCGACCGCATAGGTGAAGCGGGTGCCCGCCACGGCCTGGCCTTCGCGTTCCAGCCTGGCCGGGGTGTCGTCGTCGGCCGACAGCAGGATCCCGAACGGCGCGCCGTTGCTGATCTGGGCGTAGAACTTGCCGGTGGCGCCGAAAGCGAGCCGGGCCTTGTGACCGGTTTCTTTTTCGAACTCAGCGGCAATTTTCTGCATCGGAGCAGTAAAATTGGCCGCTACGGCGACCTGGATATCGTCGGCGCTGGCCCTTGCCGCGCAGGCGAGTGAGGCGAGTGAGGCGAGCAGGAAGGCGAGGTGTCTCATGATCTCTCCAAGCAGTCGGAATGCGCTATATATGCGAGTATATAACGAAGCCGTGATCGTTAGGCAATACGGAGAATGTTTAATGGATGAGGACGGCAAGAATATCGCCTTGCAGGGCAAGCTCTGGATGTCGATCGGCGGTGAGAACCTGGGCGGTACAAACCGGGTCGAACTGCTGGCGCGGATCGGGCAGCTCGGCTCGATCACGCAAGCGGCCAAGGCTGCCGGCTTGAGCTACAAGGCGGCATGGGATGCGATCGATACGATGAACAATCTCGCGGGCGAGCCGCTGGTCGAACGGCTTACCGGCGGCAAGGGCGGCGGCGGCACGCGCCTGACGCCTCGCGGCCGGCAACTGGTGGCGAATTTCCAGATGATCGAACAGGTGCACAATGATTTTATCGAGCGGCTCAACCGGCAGGCGGGTAGCCTGGCGGACGACCTGGCCTTACTGGGGAGATTCAAGATGAAGACGAGTGCACGCAACCAATTCTTCGGCACCGTGTCGCGGGTGCGGCAGGGCGCCGTCAACGACGAGATCGAACTCGAGACCCCGGGCGGCCAGGCCATCGTCGCCATCGTGACGCGCGAGAGCGCCGAGAACCTCGGCCTGGCGGTGGGGCGGCAGGCCTTCGCGCTGGTGAAGGCCTCGTCCGTGATCGTGATGACGGACGGCGAGGGCGCGCGCCTGTCGACGCGCAACCAGCTGCGGGGCCGGGTGGCGCGCCTCATGCGCGGCGCGGTGAACAGCGAAGTGGTCATCGAACTGCCCGCCGGCGGCAGCGTGGCCGCCACGATCACCAACGAGAGCCTGGATGTGCTGGGCCTCGCGGAAGGCGTCGAGGCGACCGCCCTGTTCAAGGCCTCGAGCGTGATCCTCGGGGTGCCTGCCTAATCCAGGTCGGAGGCATCGTGCCGTTCGGGCACCTGGCTGGCTTCGTCGCCGCGGATGCGGTTGACGCGCTGGCCGCGCCGCACGGCGGGCCGGGCGGCGATGTCTTCGGCCCAGCGGTTCACGTGCCGGTAATCCTGCGCCGACAGGAATTCGGCCGCCGAATACAGCCGGTTCTGCACCAGGCCGCCGTACCACGGGTAGACGGCGATGTCGGCGATCGTGTAGTCGCTTCCTGCCAGGTAGCGCTGGCCGGCGAGGCGGCGATCGAGCACGTCCAGCTGGCGCTTGGTCTCCATCGCGAAGCGGTTGATCGCGTACTCGAACTTCTCGGGCGCATAGGCATAGAAGTGGCCGAAGCCGCCGCCGACATAGGGCGCGGACGCCATCTGCCAGAACAGCCAGTTGAGGGTCTCGGTGCGCGCCGCCGGATCCTTCGGCAGGAAGGCGCCGAACTTCTCGGCGAGGTAGAGCAGGATGGCGCCGGACTCGAAGACCCGGACCGGCTGTTCGCCGCTGCGGTCGAGCAGGGCGGGGATCTTGGAGTTCGGATTGACGTCCACGAAGCCGCTCGAGAACTGCTCGCCTTCCTGGATCCTGATCAGCCAGGCGTCGTACTCGGCGCCGGCATGGCCGAGGGCGAGCAGCTCTTCCAGCATGATGGTGACTTTCTGGCCGTTCGGCGTGCCCAGGGAATACAGCTGCAGCGGATGTTTTCCGATTGGCAGCTCCTTGTCATGGGTGGGGCCGGCCACCGGGCGATTGATGCTGGCGAAGGCGCCGCCGGACGGGGCGGGCTGCCAGACGGCTGGAGGGACGTAGCTTGTGGTGTCGGTCATGCGGAATCTCCACGCGTGGTTGGAACGGGCTGCATTGCAGCGAAGTCTCGCATTTTGCCACCGCCTGCGCACTCATGCAGGACGAGGGAGAGAACGCCCATCCGCACACCAACGGTCTTTCAGGCGCAAATTCGCTGCTAGGGTCAGAGTCGAATTGTTCATTAACATTCTCACTATTCACCATAATTCAACTCTGACCCTAGTTATCCGCCGGGCAATTGGCCAATAATTTGACTCTGACCCCAATTATTTTGAGCCTGTTTTTGGACCCGGACGCGCATTTTTGTTTACTTGGGTTAAGGAAGCACTGATTTAATCGGCGCCACTCCACGGCAGCGAGCTCAGCTGGCACAATAGCGCATCCAATGTTGGCATGTACCTGATGAAGCAATCGACCTTTTCCGACGCCGAGTTCGCCCAGAAGAAGAAGCAGACACGACGCGACCGCTTTCTCGCCGAGATCGAGGCCGTGACGCCGTGGGCGACATTGGTCGCCGCGCTGCTGCCGCACTATCCGAAGGGTGATGGGCGGGGCCGTCCGCCAGTTGGACTGGAGCGCATGCTGCGAATG
>NZ_KB908173.1 GCF_000382345.1 Massilia niastensis DSM 21313 | reverse complement strand
CGCCGTGGCCGCCCGGCTTCTCGTTGGTGAACATGCAGTTCCAGATCTTGTGCGGATCGAGGTTGGCGCCGGCGCCGTCGACCAGCGAGGCCGGGTCGGCTTCCATGATGCGCGGGATGAAGCGCTCGCGCATCAGGGTGCCCTGGCCGTAGCGGCCGTTGGAATTGAAGCCGTAGCCGACCACCGGCTTGCCGTCGCGGATGACGTCGGTGATCACGGCCACCAGGCTCAGGGTCATCTTGCTGAAGTCGATGTAGGCGTTGCGGATCGGCGAGCTGATGGGAAGGGTTTGTTCACGGATTTCGACGATCTTCACGGGGAGTCTCCTTGGGAAAAGTGGCATGCGGCGGATGCGATCGTGTGTCGGGATGGCTGTAGGTTAATCCGTGAAAGGCGGCCTATAATTCTCCGGAATTCAATTGTGAAGTGAATCAAGGTGAAGAACGAACCGGTTCCGGCAAGGACAGTGTCCATGTGCACGGCCCGGATCGCCTGGGTCATCGCGGCGCACCAGACCAGCTTTGAAACGCAGGAGGACCGCAGGCTGATGCCGGCCTGAGGCTTTCCCCGAGCTTATTGTGAAGCCGTCGAGTTTTCAGAGCCGACAGGCGCGACTCTCATCGTGGCGCGGAGCACGCCCCCACCAGGGGCCGGACAGATTTGAGCAAGCCTATTCACATCATACGAAACAAGCTTGCAAAAAGGAGGGTAGCCGTGGATGTTGTCAGGCGTATTAAAGCGCCGGGAAACCTGCTCAAAAGATTTTGGGGGATTGTTTGAGCTGCTTGTTTCACCTTGCCTGCTTCTTCGCATTATCAGCGGATAATGGAATAAGGAATTTACATCTTCTTTCAAATCCATAAAAAAACCCGGCGAGCAGCCGGGTAAATGTGCCGAGCGTTGCGTTCAGGGGTGAACGGCACAATTCAGTGTAAATGAATTAGCTGGGGCTGTCATTCGATTTCATCTCTGATTCACTCCCGGTATATGCTGGATAATAATCCGTCCTTATTCCTTCATTATCGGAATAAAGGTGATTCCATATGAATTCCAATGATCATGCCGTTCACATTATTCATCCGTGAAAGTCCTGGAAATGCAGGGTGATCATTTTCGATCTATTGAATGAAATACCCTGCATTCAGCCTCGCTGAACTCAATGCATCGAATAAAGCCCACACAGGCGGGTCAGGGAAGCGGTCGCTTCAGCCGCTGTTCGATCGGAATCGGGAATGGAAAGCCGAGGACCACGGATTGACCCCGTACCCGGTTTCGCGCCTGGCATTTTTTGACGCACACGGTGGCCGGCGGCGCAACCTCGACGGCATCCTCGCCCATGACCTGGCCCATGCGGCCGCCGCTGGCCACCATCCATCGCGACACCCTGCCGCAATGCAGGACAGTCGCGAGCGCGCCGGTGCGCGTGCGTATCTGGTTGACGCAGGTGGGCTCGTCCAGCCGGTCTGCAACCTGCGGACTATCACGCCCGACGAATTTGCGCGAAAACTCGTTCCCGAAGTTGATGCGCGCTGGGACGACGACCGTTGTGTCCTTGTAGGGGACGACATCCCCTTCGCGTTGCCGGAAATTGCCATTGTCGAAATAGAAGGCGGTTTCGGCCAGCACGTGCGTGAACAGGGTCCGGGTCTGGTCGGCGCGCTCCGGCTCCATCTGGAACAAACCGCCATTCGCGCAATCCTTCGCCTGGACCTTCATCGTCAGTCCCGGCCCTTCGCGAAGGATCACCAGTTCCTGCTCTTTCAGCTCGAGCTCTACCCCACCGGTCAGGACCAGGCCACGGTGATTCGGCAACTTGCTCTCGAAGACGGGCGTACGCCTGCCGCCTGTAATGTCGAGCGGATTCGCCGCGCCGGTCAAGGTATAGTTGCGGATGCCGAAGGTCGCCTTGTCGATATCGAACTCGACGTATTTCCCGCGCACGGTGATGACATTGCCGCTGCCGAGCGCATTGGCGGCGATGGTGCGATCCTGTGGCGCCCGCAATCCCAATACCGTGAATCCCCCGCCTTCGCAACCGTCGGAGGACGCCGCGCTGGCCTGGCCGGCAAAGCCCGATAACAGGAGCAGTGCAAGGAATCCAAGCGATCTGCGAACGGAGGTCCGTCGCCGCTGCTGGGTCGATGGATGGATGGGAGAACAAGCGCCAAGGTGTTCGGGGTTCATCTGCATCTCCTGAGAGGTTATTGGGGTTACGGTGCTATGCAAGCGACATGAGCAAGCTTTGTGCCATCCCTGGTTCGAGGTGCTGCAGGGGCGCCAGGCATGGGCCGCGCTAATGTCACCGAATCCGGCAAGGCCGGTTTGGGCGATTTGCCCCACCAATTGGGCGTTTTCCCCCACCCAGCCTGGGATTGGCGTGGCCAGCAACAAGTTAATAAAAAAATACGATGACGAAGCCGCCGGGAGTAAGATGAATGGACGCGGAACGCTGGCGCGTTCTTGATCCTTTCGGCGCCGGCCCGCCCTGGAACCGACTTGCTGCTTGCACTCTTGCGGGAACCTATCATCGTGAATCGCATCGACACCGCCGCCGATAGCCAGTTCAACCTGATCCGCCAATTTCTGTTGCTCAGCCTGATTGCGATTTGCCTTGCTTCAGTGGTCTCAGCGGCATTGATGTCGCGCTTCCTGACGGATCGCCTGCTCCAGCGTGATGCCGAGCTGACCAGGGATTTCGTGCAGAATGTGGTGGAAATCGAACTCGGCAAGGGCTACTCGCTCGACGGCCCGCAAGCCAGCAAGGGACTCGTCGAATTCCTGAAGCACGTCGCCGCCATGCCCGACGTCGCGCGCGCCAACGTGTATGGCAAGGACTCGACCCTGCTGTGGTCGAGCGAGAACCTGTTAGGGCTGGGGAATAAATATGGCGACAATCCGGAACTGACCGAAGCCCTGAAGGGGCACCTCGAACTCGAGAGCGGCGAAGTCGGCCTCGAGGGCAAGGCAAAAGCGGAGCATTTTCACCTCGGCAAGTCACGCATGCGTTTCGTGGAAATGTATATCCCGTTGCGCGATGCCGGCACCCATGCCGTGATCGGCGTGGTCGAGGTGTACCGCATCCCCACGGCCCTGTCCGAGGCAATCGATGAGGGCACCATGCTGACCTGGATGATTTCGTTCGGCGTCGGCCTGTTCCTCTACCTGGTCCTGTTCTGGATCGTTCGGCGCGCCGACCGGCTGATCCGTTCACAGCAGGAAAGACTGATCGAATCCGAAACCATGGGAGCCCTGGGTGAAATGGCGTCGGCGGTTGCGCATGGAATACGCAACCCCTTGTCGTCGATCCGCTCATCTGCCGAGCTGTGGCAGGACGCGCCCAACGCCGTCGGTGTCGAGTCCGCCGACGACATCATTTCGGAAGTCCACCGTATCGAGCAATGGATACGCGAGCTAGTGACGTATTCCCAGCTCCCCGACTACCGGCTCGAAGCAGTCGATCCGCGGCCACTCATCGACCAGTGCCTTGCCGGCTTTGCGCGGGAAATCAAGCGCCGCCAGGTCAACATCGAACTGTCCTTGCCGGACGGGCTCCCCAGCATCCAGGCGAATGCATCGCCGCTGATGCAGGTGTTGAACAACCTGATCTGCAATGCGCTGGAGGCCATGCCGGCGGAGGGCGGAACGATCGTCATTTCCGGCAGCACCAGGCCAGGTCATGGGCAGGTCGACATCGACATCAGCGACACCGGGGTCGGCATCGCTCCGGAGGACATGCAACGAATATATCAACCCTTCTTCACCACGAAAGCCAAGGGACTCGGCGTCGGCCTGACCCTGGTCCGGCGCATCGTCAAGCGTTTCGGCGGCCGCGTGCACATCGAAAGCACCCGCGGCCGGGGTACCGTGATCACGCTGCATTTCCTGAGTGCCTGAGCGATGCCACGCGCCATACTGATCATCGAGGACGAACTGATCCTGGCCAAGAATATCAAGACCTACCTCGAGCGCCACGAGTATGAAGCGGTCGCCGTGCACACGGGGGAGGAGGGCATCGGGAAACTCGATGCATTCCTGCCCGATGTGGTGCTGCTTGACTATCAGTTGCCGAAGATGAATGGCTTGGAAGTCTTGTCGCACATACGTGGCAAAATTCCCCTGGTAAAAGTGATCATGATCACAGGCAACGCAACGGTCGAGGTCGCCGTTCAGGCGATGAAGCTGGGGGCCTTCGATTACCTGTGCAAACCGGTCGTGCTCAGCGAACTCAAGCTGCTCGTCGATCGCGCACTCGGGCAAGAGCGTGTGGAGAAAACGCTCAGTTACATGCAAGCCCAGCAGGCTAACCGGAGTGAACTGAAAAACCTGCTGGGCGAGTCGCCGCCGATGCTCGCACTCAAGGAGAGAATCAGGCGCCTCGCCGCGGCTGAATGCACCTTGCTGGACGATGATTTGCCGACGGTATTGATCACCGGTGAAACGGGGACGGGCAAGGAAGTCGTGGCCAGGGCGGTGCACTTCGAGGGCTCGCGCAAGGCCCAACCCTTTATCGAACTCAATTGCGCGTCCATCCCGCCGCAAATGCTCGAAGCCGAGCTCTTTGGGTACGAACGCGGTGCATTCACGGACGCGCGTGAAAGGAAATTCGGCTTGATCGAGGCCGCGGACGGCGGAACCCTGTTTCTGGATGAGATCGGCGAGCTGGAACTGGCGGTGCAAAGCAAGCTCTTGAAAGTATTGGAGGAAAAGAAGGTGCGCCGCCTCGGCGGCTTGCGTGAGCAGCGCATCAATTTCCGTGTCATCGCGGCGACCAACCAGGACCTGGAGCGTCGCGTACTTGAAGGTAAATTCCGGTCCGACCTGTACTACCGGCTGAATATGGTCCAGCTGCCCGTACCGCCCTTGCGGGCGCGTGATGGGGACATCCTCCTGCTCGCAAACGCATTCCTCGCCATGCATGGAGCGCGTTACCGCAAGCGTGAGCTACTTCTCACCGCAGAGGCGCAGCAGGCGCTGCTTGGCTGGCATTGGCCGGGAAACGTGCGCGAGCTGCGTAACAAGCTCGAGCAGGTTGCCCTGATGGCCCAGCACCATGCCATTACCCTGGAGGAGCTCATGCTGCCGGCGGCGTCGGGCGGGGAAGAGCAGGGCGCGCTTTTCGCCGTTCCAGATCGTCCGGACGACGACCAGACCTTGAATCTCGCGGGCATGGAGCGTCAATACCTGCTCACCGCCCTGGAAAAAACGGAGTGGAACGTGACGCGGGCGGCAAGAATGCTGGGCTTGTCGCGCGATACCCTGCGTTACCGCATGGAGAAATACAGCATCAGGAGCGGCGCGCGCTAGAGGCCAGGTTCGATGAACAATGCCGTGAACGCGCTGGTCCCGCGCCATGGCCGGCGCCATCAGGATGGCTGGGGCGCCGTGCCGGGCGCGCTGGCATCGCCGATCAGGGCAAGCTGGACCGCATCGAGGTCGAGGCGCATGGCCGCCGCCAGTTCGGCCGCCTGGACCGCCGACGTGGCGCTGGCGATGGGCGCGGTGATGCCCGGTTGTGCCATGAGCCAGGCCAGGGCTACCTGCGCCTGGGTCGCTCCGGTTTGCGCGGCCACGGTGTCGAGCGCGTCCAGTACGCCAAGCCCAAAGGCATTCAGGTACTTTTCCACCTCGGCGCCACGCTGCCTTTCGGACAGGTCGCGTTGACTGCGGTACTTACCGGTCAGGAAGCCGCTGGCCAGGGCGTAGAACGGCACGACGCCGATGCGCTCGTCGACGCATAGCTGCTGCAGCGGACCTTCGAAGCTCGCGCGTGCCATCAGGTTGTAGCGCGGCTGCAGCACTTCATAGCGCGCCAGCCCCAGCGAATCGCCGAGCGCGCGCGCCTCCAGCAGGCGTTCAGGCCCGTAATGCGAGGCGCCCAGCGCCCGCACCTTGCCTGCGGCGACCAGGTCGTCGAAGGCGCGCAGGGTTTCCTCGAGCGGCGTGGCGAGGTCGTCGAGGTGGGCGAAGTACAGGTCGATGTAATCGGTGCGCAGGCGCCGCAGCGAGCCCTCGACCGCCTGGACGATCGTGGTCCGCGCCAGGCCCGCGTATTCTCCCTGGCCGCGGCCCACCTTGGTGGCGATCAGGATCCGGTCGCGGCAGCGGCGGCTGGCCTGCCATTCGCCGATCATGGTTTCCGATTCACCGCCCACCAGGCCCGGGATCCAGTTGCTGTACATGTCGGCCGTGTCGATCAGCTTGCCGCCGCCATCGGCGAAGGCGTCGAGCACGGCGAAGCTGGCCGCGCGGTCGGCCGTCCAGCCGAAGACATTCCCGCCCAACATCAGCGGCGTGGTCGACAGGCCGCTGCGCCCGAGCGGGCGTTCCGTGATCGTCATGCTCGTCTCTCCTTGTCCATCATGCTTGCCGCATGCCAGGCGAGCGCCATGGCCGGCGCATTGGTGTTGCCGGAAACCAGGCCCGGCATGACCGAGCAGTCGACCACCCTGACGCCATGCACGCCGCGCACGCGCAACTGGGGATCGCAGACATCGTCCTCGGCGCCGCCCATGCGGCACACCCCCACCGCGTGGGTGCCGCAGCGCGAGAGGCGGCGGAACACGTCGAGCAGCGCGGCGTCGCTTTCGATTGCCGCGCCCGGGGCGATCTCGTGGCTGATGAAGCGGGCGATGGCCGGCTGTGCCATCAGCCGGCGCACGTAGCGCACCGCCGCGACGGCCGATTCCTGGTCGGTGGCGCTGGCGAGCCAGTTCGGAGCGATCGCCAGCGAGGCCTGCGGGTCCGCCGCCGTGATCGCGATGCTGCCTTCGCTATCCAGACGCAGCAGCTGCGAATAGACCGTGAAGCCCGGCTCACGCTCGACCGTGCCTTGCTGGACCGGGAAATTCGGATTGCTGCTGCGCTTGGGCTTGAAGGTGAAGGCGCTGCCGAACAGCTGGAGATCCGGCCGCGCGAGTCCCGGACGCGAGCGCGCGAAGGCGCCCACCTCGAACGGACCGGTGGCCAGCGGTCCGCTGCGCGTCAGGGAGTAGCGCAGTGCGTTCTTCACCAGGCCCAGGCCGTGGAATTCGGGATTGTTGCCGGCCGCGCCACGCAGCCGGTAGGGCATGGAAAAGCCGAGATGATCGAGCAGGTGCCGGCCCACGCCCGCGCGGTCGGCCACCACCGGGATGCCCAGCGAAGCGAGCAGGTTGCCGGGGCCTACGCCGGAGCGCTGCAGGATGGCCGGCGAGGCCATGGTGCCGGCGCTCAGGATCACCTCGCCCCCGACCGCGAAGCGATGCCGCCGCCCGCCGATGATCGTCTCGACAGCCGTCGCCCGCTTGCCCTCGAAGGCGATGCGGTCGACCAGGACTCCGGTGCGGATCTCCAGGTTGCGCCGTGTGCGCGCCGGCTTGAGGAAGGCCACGGCGGCGCTTTGCCTGCGTCCGTTGCGGATATTGTGGGCGTAGTAGCCGATCCCGTCCTGGCCCGGGCTGTTCAGGTCTTCCTTGCGCGGCAGGCCCATGCCCTGGCCAGCGGCGATCAGGGCTTCGGCCAGGGGATAGCGGTACTTGCCGGTGCTGATATGGACCGGGCCGCCGACGCCCCGTTCGCCACCGGCGCCCAGCTCATGGTCCTCGATCGCCTGGAAGGCCGCGTTCATCTCCCTGCGCCCCCAGCCGACGCAACCGCGCCGCTCCCATGCGTCGTAGTCCTCGGGTTGTCCGCGCACCCAGATCATGCCGTTGATCGACGACGAGCCGCCCAGACCCTTGCCGCGCACCCAGGCTTCGGTCGCGGGCAGGTCGGGGAGGCGGCGCTGGCCGACCGGGTAGATCCAGGCATGGTCCGGGTCCGAGGCCAGCTTGCCGATCCCCTTGGGCATGTGGATCAGGGGGCTGGTATCCGGGCCGCCCGCTTCGAGCAGCAGGACGCGCTTGTCGGGATCGGACGAGAGACGCTCGGCCATGACGCAGCCGGCCGAACCGGCGCCGATCACGATATAGTCCCAGTGCTCAGCCATAGCGACGCTCTTCCTGGACCTGGTCCGGCGCCGTGGCGGCAGCCGCGATGTGCTTCGCCGCGATGTAGGCCAGGGTCATGCCGGGGCCGAGGGTGCCGCCGGCGCCCGCGTAGGCGCCGGCCATGAAGTTGAGCGCATCGTTGCCGGCCGCGTACAGGCCGGGAATCGGCGCGCCGTCGGCGGCCAGCACGCGCGCGCTGGCGTCGGTGCGGATGCCAGAGAAAGTGCCGATGTCGCCCGGCAGCAGGCGCAGGGCATAGAAGGGGCCGTGCTCGAGCGGGCCCAGGTTGGGATTCGGCTTGTGCTCCGGATCTCCCTGCGAATGGTCGTAGACGTCGCCACCGCGGCCGAAGTCCGGATCGGTTCCCATGCGCGCGTTCACGTTGAAGCGCTGGACGGTCTGCTCCAGTGCCGCCGCATCGATGCCGGCCTTGCGTGCGAGTTCCGCCAGCGTGTCGCCGCGCAGGATGTAGCCGGATTGCACATGGCGCTCCAGCGGCACCGGCGCCGGCTTGACGAAGCCCAGGCCGTAGCGGCGGATCGTCGTGTGGTCGCACAGCAGGTAGCAATGCGTGTCGGGCAGGTGGGCGCAGGCCCTGGCCATGGCCGGCACGAAGTCGTGGTAGGGCGCCGCCTCGTCGAAGAAGCGCTTGCCCTCCACCGTCACGGCGATGAAGCCGGGCTTCTGCCGGTCCACGATGTGGGGCCACAGGGCCGCCGAGCCCGCGCGGCCCGGGATCACCGACACCGGCATGAAGGCTGCCGGTTGCACCACATTCGTGTCGACCGAGCCGCCGACCGATTCCGCCATCCGGGCGCCGTCGCCGACGTTGCCGGGCGAGGCCAGGCTGTGGTGCGCGCGGCCGGCCGCCTTGTGCGGATAGATCGCCCTGGTGCGCCCCGTATCGTGCGGGAAGCCGCCGCTGGCCAGCACCACGCCCTTGCGCGCCAGCACCCGCACGGCGCCGTCCGGGGTCTGCACGTCGGCGCCTTCGACCTTGCCATTGACATACACCAGTTGCGTCGCCGGAGAACTCAGCCACAGATCGATGCCGGAGTCGAAGGCGGAACGCGCCAGGCGGGCGATCAGGGCGCGGCCGCGCGTGCACGGGTCCGGCCGGCCATAGCGCGCGATATCCTTCAGCACGGCGCAGAACTTGCGCAATACGAAGAACACGCCGGCCATCGAGCGTCCGGCGCTCATCAGTTGTTTCATCTCGACGTTGGAGCCGACCGCCAGGCCCATGAAATTCATCTGGTTCAGGCCCTGGCGCAACAGCTTGCGGTGCTTGCCCAGGCGCCCGACCGGATAATCCCTGGTGCCGAGAGAACGCACGCTGGCGTGGCCGGGGTAGGGCGGGTGGTAGTCGGGATAGGCAAAGGGATAGCATTCGACTTCGGTTTCGCGTTCCAGGAAATCGATCATGGCCGGGCCATTCTTGAGGAAGGCATCGACCCGGACCGGATCGTAATGGGCGCCCGTCTCATGCTGGATATAGGTGCGCGCCGCCTCGAGCGAATCCGGACCCAGCGTAGGCGAGTGGCGGTTGCCGGGAATCCACATGACGCCGCCCGAAAAGCAGGAGGTGCCGCCGAATACGGCGTCCTTTTCCACCATCAGCACGTCCAGCCCCGCCTTGCGGGCGGTGAGCGCGGCCGTGAAAGCCGATGCGCCGCTGCCGATGACCAGCACATCGACCTGCCGCGGTGCGGCGGAGTTGTTGGTTGACGCCATAGTAGTCTCCTTGGATTTTTCTGAATCGAGTATAAGAGCCTCGCCTTGCCTGCGCCATGACCGATCCATCCACGCAACATGCACGAAATGGTCACCGGGATGGCCCGGGCGATTGTGCGGATTCCCGAATACGCATACTATAACAAACAAGTTGAACTGTTTTTAGTTTTTGGCGGATGGGCTGGAGATCATGGAAAACGGCAGTATTTCGATTCACTTCGTCCGCTCGGCCGTCGAACCCGTCATCGAACGGGGCCTCGACGCCGATGCGCTGCTGCGCGGAGCAGGGATAGCGCCGTCGCTGCTGCACACGCCACAGGCCAGGGTGACGCCGCGGGACTTCAGCGCACTGTGGCTGGCCGTGGCCGCCGCGCTGGACGACGAACTGTTCGCCCAGGATACGCGGCGCATGAAGGTGGGCAGCTTTGCGGTGCTGACCCAGTCGCTGGTCCACTGCGCCAGCTTGCGCGAGGCCATGCTGCGCATGGCGCGGGTCTTCAACCTGATGCTCGACGACTTCGAATGCCGGCTGGAGAGCGGCGATCTCCATGCCAGCCTGGAGATCGCGCATGCGCCCGGCCGGCGCCAGAGCGCGGCGTTCGGTTGCGAGACGCTCCTGATGATGCAGCACGGACTCGCGTGCTGGCTGGTCGGACGCCGCATTCCCGTCGCGAAGGCATCCTTCTCCTACCCCGAGCCGGCGCACAGCGCCGAATATGGGCGCATGTACTCGTCCGCGCTGCAGTTCGGGCAGCCGCGCACGGCGCTCGTGTTCGAGGCATCCTTCCTCGACCTGCCGGTGATCCAGGACGCGCGCACGGCGCGCGAGTTCGTGCGCCAGGCGCCGGCCAATATCATCCTCAAGTACAAGAACGCCAACGGGCTGGCGGCCCAGATCCGGCGCCGGCTGCGCGCGGCAGGCCGCGACGAATGGCCCAGTTTCGAGCAGCTGGCCGAACGGCTGCACATGACGCCATCGACCTTGCGCCGCCGGTTGATCGACGAAGGGTCATCCTACCAGGACATCAAGGACCAGCTGCGCCGCGATATCGCCATCGACTACCTGTGCCATACCAGCAGCAGCGTGACCGACATCGCCTGCGAGCTGGGGTTTTCCGAGGCCAGCGCCTTCCACCGCGCCTTCAAGAAGTGGACTGGCGCGAATCCCGGCGAGTACCGCAGCACCTGTTCACTGCCCGGCCACGGCTAGCCGGCAGCCCGGCGCATGATGTCCTGCAGCGCGTCCGGCGCCATGGCGTCGGCGACGCGCCGGCAGTAGGACAGGATCGCGCCGTCGACGGCGATGCCCATCCGTTCCGCCTGCAGGCAGCGCAGCAGGGCAAGCCGCTTGTGCCCGAACCTGACCGAGCGGTTCAACAATTCGTGCATCGCGGCGGCATCGCCGTGCGTGCTCACGGCCTGCTTCAATTCCCTTACCTGGCTGCGTCTCATCTTGCTCCTCCTTGCGGCAAGTATAGGCAGCCAGCGGGACGGATGCGATGACCAAAGCGCGCAGGCCGATTGGCGTTTTTCGGCATAGGCCGGCCTGATTCGCCTTCCTATACTGCGAATGCAAGCGCTCCGAAGCGGCGCCATGGAATGCAGACAGAAGAGAGGGTGAGTTCATGAAGATTGGTATTCCCGTAGAAACCCGGCAAGGCGAGACCCGCGTCGCCGCGACGCCGGAGACCGTCAAGAAGCTGGCGCTCAGGCACGAGATCATCATCCAGGCGGGCGCTGGAGAAAAGGCCTCGCTGGCCGATGCGGCCTACGCGGCGGCCGGCGCGCGGATCGGCAGCGCCGGCGAGGCGCTCGGCGCCGATATCGTGCTCAAGGTGCGCGCACCGGATGCGGGCGAGCGGGGGCAGATGAAAGCCGGTGCGGTGCTGATCGGGATGCTCGATCCCTTCGATCGCGAGAATACCGCCGCCATGGCCTCCGCCCGGCTGCAGGCCTTCGCACTCGAATCGGTGCCGCGCATCACCCGTGCGCAGTCGATGGA
>NZ_KB908172.1 GCF_000382345.1 Massilia niastensis DSM 21313 | reverse complement strand
CCGAAGGTTAACAGAGCCGCTACACGTTTACAACAGCCAAATGATCAAAGGCGGCTTAACTTAACGGCATTAGACTCTGACCCTACTTTTAGCCTGTCAAGGCCTGCCCACTGCTAGCGGCGGCCGAACATCATCAGGTCGGCGAGGAGCAGGCGGGCGGGTTTGACGATGTCGAGGGCGGCGAGGCTCAGGCCGAGCAGGGGTTGCAGCGGGCCGCCGCCGATGAAGGCGCGCGCCATCGTGTCGGTCAGGCCGATCGTCAGGCGGCGGTCGCGCTCGCGCTCGGTCATGAAGGCGGCGATGGCGCTCGGCCTGGCGGCACGGCCCAGCTGGCGCGCCAGCACGGCGGCGTCGCGCAGGCCGAGGTTCAGGCCCTGGCCGGCCACCGGATGCAGGGTCTGGGCGGCGTTGCCGATCGCTACCGTCCGGGTCGTGGCGCGTGCTTCGGCATTCAGGCCAAGCGGGAAGGAGACGCGCGGCGTGCTTGAGGTGAAGCGGCCGAGGCGGGTGCCGAAGGCGTCGCCCAGCTGCTCCAGGAAGCGCGCATCGTCCAGGCCAAGCACCGCGCCGGCGCGCTCGGGACTCATGCACCATACCAGCGCGTACTGGTGGCCGTCGCCGCCATCCTGCGGCAGCAGGGCGAGCGGGCCTTCGTCGGTGAAACGCTCGAAGGCGCGGTGCGGCAGCGGCAGGCTCGCCGTCACGCGCGCAATCAGCGCGGTCTGCTCGTAGTCGCGGCGGCGCGCCTTGTCGTCCTGCTGGCCGAATACGCCGCCCTCGGCCTGCACCGCGACCTGGGTGTTGACCTCGCGGCCATCGTCCAGGAACAGGGTCACGCCGTCGCCGCGTTCGTCGAAACCGGTCATGCGCGCCGGGCGCAGCACGGCCACGCCATCGCGCTCGCACGCACGCGCCAGCGCGTCGACCACGTCGCCGTAGCGCGTGACATAGCCGAGCGCCGGCAGGCCGTGTTCCTGGCGGTCCATCAGGCTGCGTCCGAGCTGGCCGCTCCGCGAGACATGGATGTCGTGGATCGGCGTGGCCGGCAGCGGCCAGGCGCGCACGTCCTCGAGCAGCTGCACGCTGCCCCAGGACAGCGCGATCGAGCGCGGGTCGGTGATCGCCTGGCCCAGCGACTTGCCGTCGATGAGCACGATGCGCGGACCCGGCACGCCGCGGCGCACCAGGAAGGCCGCCAGCGCCAGGCCCACCGGACCGGCGCCGCAGATCGCCACGTCGTAGTCGAGGATCCGGTCCGCCATCAAGCCTCCCGCATCAGCGCTGCGATCTCGTCGACCGCCTTGGGCGCGGCCGCGGACAGGATCAGGCAGCCGTCCTCGCGGACGATCACGTCGTCCTCGATCCGGATGCCGATGTTCCAGAATTGTTCCGGCACGCCCGGCGCCGGGCGCACGTAGATGCCCGGTTCCACCGTGAGCGCCATTCCCGGCGCCAGCGGCCGCGAAGGCTTGTCGGCCAGGGTGGTGTCGCGATACGCGCCGACGTCGTGCACGTCCATCCCCAGCCAGTGGCCGGTGCCGTGCATGTAGAACTGCAGGTGCGCGCGTTCGGCGATCGCGTTCTCGACGGAGCCGTACTTCGCCTTGTCCAGCAGTCCCAGGTCGAGCATGCCCTGCGCCAGCACCTGCACCGCCGCGTCGTGCATGGCGCTGTAGGGGCGCCCTGGCATGATGGCTCGGAAGGCGGCCGCCTGCGCCTGCAGCACCAGCTCGTACAGCGCCTGCTGCGGCGCGCTGAAGCGGCCGTTCACCGGATAGGTGCGGGTGATGTCGGAGGCATAGCCATCCAGTTCGCAGCCGGCGTCGATCAGCACCAGCTCGCCGTCCAGTACCCGGCGATTGTTGGCGTTGTAGTGCAGCACGCAGGCGTTCGCGCCCGAGGCGACGATCGGGGTATAGGCCGGGAACTGGGCGCCGTTGCGGCGGAACTCGTGCAGCAGCTCGGCCTCGATCTCGTACTCGAACATCCCGGGCCGGCTGGCGCGCATGGCACGTACATGGGCCTGGGCGGAGATGGCGGCGGCGCGTCCCATCACGCCGGCTTCGTGCGCGTCCTTCAGCAGGCGCATCTCGTCGAGGATGTCGAGCAGGTGATGGGTCGTGGCAGGAGCGGTGACGCCGCTGCGGCCCTGCGCGCGCACGGCCTTGAGCCAGCCGCCGACCTGGGCGTCGAGCGCCGCGCCATGCGCCAGCGGGTAGTACAGGGAGGGTGCGTTGGCCAGCAGGCGCGCCATATGGGCGTCCAGTTCGCCGATCGGGAAAGCTTCGTCGACGCCGAATTCGGCCTTCGCGGCCTCGGGGCCGTAGCGGAAACCTTCCCAGATTTCGCGTTCCAGGTGCTTCTCGCGGCAGAACAGGATCGCGCGCGCGGGCTGTTCGCCCTGCGCGGCGACCAGCGCCAGCACGCTGTCCGGCTCCGTGAAACCGGTCAGGTAGTAGAAGTAGCTGTCATGCCGGTAGGGATAGTCGCTGTCGCCGTTGCGCAGCACTTCCGGCGCGGTCGCCAGCACCGCGACCGCGCCCGGCTGCATGCGCGCCGCCAGGCGCGCACGCCGCTCGGCGTAGGGCGTCATGATCCGGTCTTGGCCGCCAGCGGCGCGTTGAGTTCTTCCAGCTGGCCCACGGTGCCGACATTGACCCATGGACCCTCATACAGCTCGCCGCCGATGCGACCCAGGTCGATGTACTTGCGCATCAGGGGGCCGATCCTGACGACCTCGCCCGGCTTGATCCCGTCGAACATCTCGGGCCGGTAGACGCCGATGTTGCCGAAGTTGTACTTGGCCGGGCCGTCGTTCCTCAGGGTGTACATGTCGAGCGCGAAGTCGCCTTCCGGGTTGTGCCACGGGTTCGGCGTCAGCCACAGCCAGGCGATGTCGCGCTGGTCATGCGGATAGGCGTTGCCCAGCACGTCGGTGTCCTTCAGCACGTCCGTCACCTGGCTGAAGTCGAAGTAGGGCGCGTAGATGTCGCCCGACACCGCCAGGAAGGGTTCGTCGCCCAGCAGGTGCAGCGCGTTGGCGATGCCGCCCGCGGTCTCCAGCGGCGCCGGCTCGTGCGAGTACTGGATGCGCGCGCCGTAGCGGCTGCCGTCGCCCAGTTCTTCCTCGATCATGTGGCCGAGGTAGGAGTGGTTGATCACGATCTCGGTGATCCCGGCGCGCACCAGGTTCAGCACGTGGTAGGTGATCAGCGGCCGCCCGCGCACCTTGAGCAGGGGCTTGGGGCAGCTGTCGGTGAGCGGCCGCATGCGTTCGCCGCGGCCGGCGGCGAAAATCATCGCTTTCATGCAGGCTCCGTCAGAAGGTATAGCCGACCTGGGGCGCCTTGTCCTCGAGCGAGTCGAGCAGGCGCAGCAGCGGCTTGAGTTCGGTGTAGCGGTTGGCCGTCTTGCGCACGTAATCCAGGACGGTGGGCAGGTCGCCCATGTAGATCGGCTTGCCGTCGCGGTAGTTCAGGCGGCAGAAGATGCCGAGGATCTTCAGGTGGCGCTGCAGCGCCATGAATTCGAAGTCGCGGTAGAAGGCGTCGATGTCCGGATTGACCGGCAGGCCGACCTGCTTGGCGCTTTGCCAATAGCGCACCACCCAGTCCAGCACGATCTCTTCGTCCCACTGGATGTAGGCGTCGCGCAGCAGCGAGGCCAGGTCGTAGGTGACCGGGCCGTAGACGGCGTCCTGGAAATCGAGCACGCCCGGATTGCCCTGGTCGAGGAACATCAGGTTGCGAGAATGGAAATCGCGGTGCATGTAGACCTGCTGCTGCGACAGCACGTTGGCGGTGATCGCCTCGAATACCTTGTCGAGCTGGGCCTGCTGCTTCTCGTCCAGCGTGACGTTCAGGTGGCGCCCGAGGTACCACTCCGGGAACAGGTTCATCTCGCGCAGCACGAAGGCGCGGTCGAACTCGGGCAGCACGCCCGGCTGGCTCGCCAGCTGGAACTTGAGCAGGGCGTCGACCGCGTCCGAGTACATGAAGGCGGCGTTGTCGGCGTCCAGGCGCTGCAGGTAGGTGGTCGTGCCGAGGTCGGACAGCAGCAGGAAGCCGCTGTCGACATTGCGCGCGACGATCGCGGGCGCGGTCACGCCGGCGTCCTGCAGCAGGCCCTGCACGTGGATGAAGGCCGGCACGTTTTCGCGCTCGGGCGGGGCGTCCATCGCGACCAGGGTCGCGCCCAGCCTGTCCTGCATGGCCGGGACGACGTCGTAGCGGAAGTAACGGCGGAAACTGGCATCCGAGGATGCGGGGCGGCCGGTCCCGACTTCCACCAGGCCGGTCGATGCCAGCCATTCGGTCAACTGCGCCAGGCGAGCATCGCGGTCGTCGGAGGTGGGGGAATTTTGATACAAAGAAGACATGAAGCGGCCTGGTGAATCCAGTTGGTTGAGGGTAGGGTAGGAGGGACCCATTACTGGAATTCCTCCCCCCTAGGAACCGTGCGTGCGACTTTCACCGCACACGGCTCGAGCTTAATAAAAGTTCCTATACCGGAACCGGCTTAACAACTTTGATATTTTGGCTATGCACGCGGGCATGGCAAGTTGGATGCAATAATACGCGATTTCCTAGCGCATCGGAGCCCCCAGCCACACGGTATTCTATGTGGTGGTCGTGCCATCCGGTGTCCATGTCCATCTCGCATCCGCAGAGAGCGCACAAGCCGTGTTGGTCCACGTACAGGGTTGCCACCTCGCGACGGTAGCGCAGGTTCTTCAACATGCGATCCTGTCTGAGTTTTTCACCCTCGGCTTCCCATTGCGGGTCGTAGGGATGGAATTCCCCCTTGATTTTCTTGTGCCGTTCGATGGCCGTATCCGGCAGCGAATACAGTTCTCTTACGCCCTTCTTGCCGTCCTTCGTTGTCACGTCCGCAATGAACACGTTTGCCTTGTCGCCGACTGGACGCCAATACCGCCTGCGTATCCAGTCACGGTTCTTGTTGGGGTGTCTTCGCATGGCCCACCGGAAGAGCCGCCAGTGCAGGCGCGACTCCATTTTCGTGAATGCCGCCTTGGCTACTACAGGGCTGTGATATTGCGCCCAGCCCCGCAGCATCGGGTTCAGCAGGTGAATCAAGCTTTCCTGCGTCGCCGCCAAGTTGTCGACGATGACCTTCCTGAGCTTTTCATAGAACGCTTTCGTGTTCTTCTTACTTGGCTTGATCAGTAGCTTCCCTGTGTACTTTCGGAAGTTCCAACCCAGGAAGTCGAATCCCTCTTCGATTTGCAGGATTCGGGTCTTCGTCTCGGATAGTCGTAATCCCCTGACTGCGAGGAATTCTTCGATCCAAGGTTTTACTTCATGTTCCAGCGTTTCTTTCGATTGGCCAGTAACCACGAAGTCATCTGCGTAACGCACGACGTTCACTTTTCGTTCTTTGGCTCCGCGGGTTCTGAAGCGAGCGATGAGATGCTCTTTCAATTCCTTTTCGAGTCCATTCAACGTCCAGTTGGCCAGTGCCGGGCTGATGATGCCACCCTGCGGTGTCCCGGCCTCGGTGCTGACTAATTGCCCCCGGTCGACTACCCCGGACTTCAGCCACTTCTTGAGGATCGCCTTGTCCATCAGGACGTTGTTGGCCATCCAGTCGTGGTTGATGTTGTCGAAGAAGCCCTCAATATCCGCGTCGAGCACCCATGTTGCCGAGTCCTTCTTGCTTAGATTGAGGAAGAGTTGTGACATTGCGTCGGCCGTGGAACGATATTTCCTGAACCCGTATGAGTTCGGGTCGCTCCGCGTTTCCAAGACCGGATCGAGTGCCAGCAGGTGTAATGCCTGCATGGCCCGGTCGCGCATGGTAGGGATGCCCAACGGGCGCATCTTTCCATTGGTCTTGGGAATATAGACCCTCCGAAGTGGCAGGGGCCTGTAGCCATGTCTCTTCAACTGCGCAATTGCAGCGAGTTTCTGCGAGGGGGAGTCCCATAATTGCTGGTCCACCCCTGCGGTACGTTTGCCTTGATTCTCAGTCACCCGTTTTACGGCCAGCGCTTTCGCACTGAACGAGTGGGTTAGCCACCGTTGCAAGGCTTTCACCCTGCGCCAGTTGCCTTCCTGTGTCGCCTTCGTCAGCCGGCGCTGCATCGCCCTCACATTCCTCTGTACCAGCCGCCAATCAATGGCAGACCAGTCCCGAGGGGCGTGCGAGGACGCAGAACCGGGATGACTCTCGATTACTTTCATGCTGTTCCTCGTCTTGTAAGACCCTTGAGGACACAGCGACCGTAGGGGCGCAGGTCCCTTCAGGGTGATTGTTTACGTTGAGTGTTTGCAGGCGTTTGACGACTATTGCACCAGATGGAAGTCTGCACCCTTTCAGGTCCGGACAAATCTTGAATCCGTATCCGGGCGATTACAGCCCGGCCTTCGCTTTCTCCATCCTCCCATACCCGCTCCTCCTTCAGATCCTCTTGCGATTTTCCTGCCGCACCGCTCTTGCGAACAGACGGCGAAGGATCGGGCTTACCACGTTCCCCACGATATCGCCGCGACAGGTTGTGTCGCGACTGGCTGTTTAGGGTCCATCTCTCCCCCGGTGGTGTTTGTGACGACGTATCCCTAGAATCAACAGAGATAACCAACCACTTACCGTTTTGGTTTAGGCGCGATGTAGCAAGCAGCTTTCGCCTATCTATATTTACGAGGGTTCAAGCGATGATTCACATTACGTTACCCATGCAGCACTCACCTAGCCCCTTTACCACCTTCGCTGCTGGCAGTATCTGACCCTGCACTCGCGTGCAGAGGCCACCGAATTCTCGGGGGTACATTGTCATCGAAGCTTCACACCCCACCGTTGCCAGTGACGCATGTTCGAGTAGGTGACGAGCGGTCGTGCGCCCGGTCGCAGTCCATGACCTTAGGAAGATCTTGGCGCGACAAGATATCGAGGAGCTATCGCCCTTGATTTTGAGATGATGCGGCGGGAGCCGCTTCCAGAACACGAATTGGACCATTGCGGTCCTCGTGGCGTCGAATGTATGAGGATTTCAGGTGGAGGGGCCGGGTTTGCGCTTTACCCATTTGAAGACCGCTACGTACGGTTCAAAGAATAGGCGGGTGTCGTCCTTCGCAACCTGCTTCATGTGTGAAAGAAATTCACGCGTAGTCATGGACATTCTCCGTTGTGTTTTGACAACAGATCAGCAGTACTTCGTCGGGTTCCATAGCTAACAGAACAGGTTTCTGAGGCGTGCGCCCCTTTTTCCTGTCCAATCGTATCGGACCCTCTGCAGATATATTTGCATCTCTAGGGTCAAGTAGTTTTCGTTAATAATCAACGAGTTACACTACCTTCACCTGCTTCACATCAATGCCGAAAACCGGCGTCGTTGGCGAACGTGTCGCACTAATTCCCATATAATAAGGGATTCAATCCAAAAATACCGCCCTTTATGGTGCCCCCTGATTTTCCATGAGCTGGTACACGGCCCGACCTTTCCCCCCGCGGCATACGCTCGCGCTCTACGCACTGGTTTCCGTAGCCGCGGCGCCCGCATTGGCGCAGACTGTGCCCCCCGCGCCACAGACCGATGAGCAGGAACTCCCCATCACCATCCGCGCGGAGGAGATCAGCGGCCGTCCCGACCGGGTCCTGAACCTCGAGCGAAACGTCGAGATCACGCGCGGACAGACCGGCCTGACCGCCGATACCGCCTGCTACATGCGGGTCGAGGACGAGGTCACCGCCGCCGGCAACGTCACGATGTGGCGTTTCGGCGACCGCTACAAGGGCGACGAACTGCAGCTGAACCTCGAGACCGGCAAGGGCTATGTCCTGCGTCCCGAATACAAGCTGCAGGCCTCCAACGGCCAGGGCCAGGCCTCGCGCATCGACTTCCTCGGCGAGGAGGTGGCCGTGGTCCGCGACGGCACCTACAGCACCTGCGAAGGCCCGGATCCCGACTGGTACCTGAAATCGAGCACGCTGCGCCTGGATAACGGGCGCGACGTCGGCACGGCCGGCAAGACCATCATCTACTTCAAGGACGTCCCGATCATCGGCACGCCGGCGCTGTCGTTCTCGCTGTCCGGCCAGCGCCGTTCCGGCTGGCTGCCGCCCTCGATCGGCTTCGGCTCGAAGGGCAAGGCCGAGGTGATGGTGCCGTACTACGTCAACATCGCGCCGAACCGCGACCTGACCCTGTATCCGCGCCTGATGTTCGACCGCGGCCTGCAGATGGGCGCGACCGGCCGCTACCTGGGCCAGACCAGCGGCGGCCTGTATAGCGGCGAGACCCACATCGAGGTGCTGCCGGACGACCGCGAGACCAAGACCACGCGCTGGCGCGCCGACTCGCTGCACAGCCAGGCGATCAGGCCGAACTGGTCGTACGGCTGGAACCTGCATGGCGCGTCCGACGACGAATACCCGTCCGACTTCTCGCGCACGGTCTCGGCCAGCGCCGAGCGCCAGCTGCTGCGCGAGCTGCGCACCGACTACTACGGCCAGTTCTGGAGCCTGACGGCGCGCGCCCAGAACTACCAGGTGCTGCAGGACCCGGCCGCGGCGGAAAACCCGAGCCTGACGGTGCCGCGTCCCTACGACCGCCTGCCGCAGATTAACTTCCACGCGGGCCGCTACGACGTGGCCGGCTTCGACTGGGCGGTGGACGCCGAGGCGACCCGTTTCTGGCACCCGGACCTCGAACGCGGCAACCGTGCCGCGCTGGTGGCCCAGGTCAGCTATCCGTGGGTGCGCCCGGGCTACTTCATCACGCCGAAGCTGATCCTCAACAGCCGCAAGTACGACCTCGATCCGGATCGGCGCGGCGCCAACAGCCAGACCAAGCCGTCGGTCACCCTGCCCAGCTTCTCGCTCGACAGCGGCATGGTGTTCGAGCGCGAGACCACGCTGTTCGGCGGCGCCACGACCCAGACCCTGGAGCCGCGCCTGTTCTACGTGTACACGCCGTACCGCAACCAGGACGACATCCCGGTGTTCGACACCGGCCGCGCGGGCTTCAACTACGCCCAGCTGTTCAGCGAGAACCGCTACGTCGGCCTGGACCGCGTCTCCGACGCCAACCAGCTGACCGCCGCCCTCGTGTCGCGCTACATCCAGCCGGACGGCGCCGAGCGCCTGCGCCTGGCCTTCGGCCAGCGCATCTATTTCGACAAACCGCGCGTGCGCCTGCCGAACGAACCGGTGAACCAGAGCCGCTCCGACGTGCTGCTGGCGGCATCGGGACGCATTTCCGAGACCTGGAGCTTCGATAGCGGCGTACAATACGACGCGACCGGAAGCAGTTTGTACAGCTCGAATGCGGGGGTACAGTGGCAACCGGGTCGGATGAAGGTGGTGAATGCGGAATACCGTTATCAACGTGACAGTTTCCGCAATATCGACCTGTCGGCGCAGTGGCCGCTGTCGCAGCGCTGGTATGGTGTCGGCAGGATCAGCTATGCACTGCGCTCCTACGGGGTCGGCCAGGCCGTGAACCAGCCCCAGGGCAGCAAGCTGATCGAGAGCCTGATCGGTCTCGAATACAAGGCTGACTGCTGGGTGTTCCGGATGGGAGCCCAGCGTTTCGTGACCGCGTCCCAGACCACGTCGACGCCTATCTTCTTCCAGCTCGAGCTCAATGGCCTGTCGCGCCTTGGCTTGGGCAACCCGCTCGAGACGTTCAACAAGAGCATCCCGGGCTATACGCGGCTGAACACCAATGTCGGCCGCCCGTGAATGAACCATCCTGAATGAGTGCTTTCCAGATGAAGCGTACTACCCGTTTGCACAAGAATACGCGAGCCGTGTCGCTCGCGGCAGCGCTGCTGTGCGCGCTCACCGCCGGCCAGGTGCTGGCACAGGCGGCCGCTCCCGCGGCTGCTCCTGCCGCCGCCGCCAAGCCGGGCAGCGGCTTCCTGCCGCCGGCGTCGAGCAGCGCCAAGGTGGTCGATTCGATCCACGTCGTCGTGAATGACGAAGTGATCACGAAAAACGAGGTCGCCGGCCGCGTCGCCCAGACCGCGCAGAACATGAAGGCGCGTAACGTCCAGCTGCCCGACCAGTCCACGCTGGAGCGCCAGGTGGTCGAGGCGATGATCGTCGAACGCGCCCAGCTGCAGCTGGCCAAGGAAATGGGCGTGCGCGTCGACGACCGCACCCTCGACGCCACCATCGGTCGCATCGCCGAAGGCCAGAAGATGTCGGTGCAGGACATGCGCAACCAGATGGAAAAGGAAGGCCTGCCGTTCGCGCAGTTCCGCGAGGACATCCGCAACGAGATCATGATGCAGCGCCTGCGCGAGCACGAGGTCGACAGCAAGATCCAGGTCTCGGAAGCCGAGATCGATACCTACCTGGCCGCCGCCAAGGTCGCCGCCGCCGAGAAGGTCGAGATGGAGATCTCGCAGATCCTGGTGCGCGTGCCCGAGAACGCCTCGCCCGAACAGATCGCGGCGCGCCGCGCGCGCGCCGAGGAAGTGGCGCGCCAGCTGCGCACCGGCGCCGACTTTGCCAAGATGGCATCGACCTACTCCGACGCGCCGGATGCGCTGAAGGGCGGCGAGATCGGCTGGCGCGACCCGGACCGCCTGCCGCCGCTGTTCGCGAACGAGCTGCGCAAGCTGCAGCCGGGCCAGGTCACCGCGATCATCAAGACCAACGTCGGCTTCCACCTGCTGAAGCTGTCGAACAAACGCTCGCTGGCCGAGGCCAACGACAAGGCGATCGTGCAGCAGACCCGCGCGCGCCACATCCTGATCAAGGTCACCCCGACCATGACCGAGGGTGAAGTCAAGCGCAAGCTGCTGGAGCTGAAGGAAAAGATGGCCAACAACGCCGGCACCTTCGAGGAACTGGCGCGCCTGCACTCGCAGGACGGCTCGGCCAGCAAGGGCGGCGACCTGGGCTGGCTGTACCCGGGCGATACCGTGCCCGAGTTCGAGAACGCGATGAACAACCTGAAGCCGAATGAAGTCTCGGACGTGGTGCAGTCGCCGTTCGGCTTCCACCTGATCCAGGTCGTGGAGCGCAAGAGCGAGGACGTGACCCAGCAGAAGGAACGCAACGTCGCGCGCCAGGTCGTCCGCGACCGCAAGATGCAGGAAGCGATGGAAGACTGGCTGCGCCAGGTGCGCGACCGCGCCTACGTCGAATTCCGCGAGGAGCAGTAAGCCCATGGGCCCGTCGTCCAAGCGGCCGGTGCTGGCAGTCACGGTCGGCGAGCCGGCCGGCATCGGCCCCGAGATCGCGATCCGCGCGGCGTGGGCGCTGCGCGAGCAGGCCGACTGCGTGCTGGTCGGCGACGCCGCCTTCCTGGCGCTGACGGCCAGCCTGATCGATCCCGCGATCCGCCTGGCGGCGCTGTCGATCCAGGCCCTGCGCAACGGCGGCCTGCCGCACTTCGGCAAGGAGCGGCTGGCGGTGGTCGACGTGCCGCTGGCGGCCCACGTGGTGCCCGGCCAGCTGGATGCCGAGAACGGCCGCGCCGTGCTGGCCACGCTCGACCTGGCCCTCGAAGGCACCCGGGCCGGCTGGTTCGACGCGATCGTCACCGCGCCGCTCCAGAAAAGCACCATCAACGATGCCGGGATCCCGTTCTCCGGCCATACCGAATACCTGGCCGAGAAGACCGGCACCCCGCAGGTGGTGATGATGCTGGCCGGCGCGCCCGGCAATGGCCAGCCGTATTTGCGGGTGGCGCTGGCGACCACCCACCTGCCGCTCAAGGATGTGCCGGGCGCGCTCACGCGCGAAGGCCTGGAGCGGACGATCGGCATCATCGACGCCGACCTGAAATCGAAATTCGGCATTGCCGCGCCGCGCATCCTGGTCACCGGCCTGAACCCGCACGCGGGCGAGGGCGGCTACCTGGGGCGCGAAGAGATCGACGTCATCACGCCGGCGCTGGAAGCGGCGCGTGCGCGCGGCATCGATGCGCGCGGCCCGTATCCGGCCGACACCCTGTTCCAGCCCAAGTACCTGCAGGACGCCGACTGCGTGCTGGCGATGTACCACGACCAGGGCCTGCCGGTGCTCAAGCACGCGACCTTCGGGCGCGGCATCAACGTCACCCTCGGCCTGCCGGTGATCCGCACCTCGGTCGACCACGGCACCGCGCTCGACCTCGCGGCCCAGGGACTGGGCCAGGCCGATTGCGGCAGCATGGAAGAGGCGATCCGCGCCGCCGTGCAGATGGTGGCCGCACGCCGCGCGGCGTGAGCGAATTAACAAGAAAGCATTCATGAAACACGTAGCACGCAAGCGCTTCGGCCAGAACTTCCTGACCGACGACCATGTCCTGAACAATATCATCGATGCCATCGGGCCGCGCCACGGCCAGGCGATGGTCGAGATCGGCCCGGGCCTGGCCGCGATGACGGCGCTGCTGCTCAAGCAGCTCGACCACATGCACGTCGTCGAACTCGACCGCGACCTGGTGGCGCGCCTGGAAAAGGCCTATCCGCGCGAGCGCCTCACGGTGCACTCGGGCGACGCCCTGAAGTTCGACTTCGGCGCGATCCCGGTGCCGGAAGGGCAGAAGCTGCGCGTGGTCGGCAACCTGCCGTACAACATCTCCAGCCCGCTGCTGTTCCACCTGGCGGAGTTCGCCCACCTGGTCGAGGACCAGCATTTCATGCTGCAGAAGGAAGTGGTGGAGCGCATGGTCGCCGAGCCGGGCACCAAGGCCTATGGCCGCCTGTCCGTGATGCTGCAGTGGCGCTACGACATGGCGCTGATGTTCATCGTCCCGCCGACCGCCTTCGATCCGCCGCCGCAGGTGGACTCGGCCATCGTGCGCATGGTGCCGACCCGGCGCCAGCTCCCCTGCGACGGCGCCAAGCTGGAAGCGGTGGTGGCCAAGGCGTTCTCGCAGCGCCGGAAGGTGATCCGCAACTGCGTCGCCGGCATGTTCACCGAACAGCAGCTGGCGGAAGCCGGCATCGACCCGGGCGTCCGTCCGGAAACCGTCAGCCTCGAACAGTACGTGGCGCTGGCCAACCTGCTGTAAATCCCGGCACGGCGCCCGGAGCGGACCCGCTTCCGCCGGCGTGCCTGCCGGGTCCGCACAGCCCTGTCCCAGGGGCTGGAGCTCCCTCGAATCCATGGATGTGCTGCGCCGCACAAGCGCGGCATATCGCCGTTTTACGCCCCTTCAGGCGCCACTTTTCGCAGCCCGTCGCACGCCGCTGGAGGCCGGGCATGTGCTTGGCTAAAGTGGATTCATCGACAGACGCTACGGCGTCCCGCCACTCACCGAAGGAGCACATCATGAACGTCCTCAAACACATGGAAGCGATTTTCCTGGCAGCCGCCATCCTCGGCGGCGTGAGCAGCTACGCGACCGCGGCGACCGCCAGGGCGGCGGACGCCTATGCCGCCCAGGTATCGGTGGGCATGAGCAAGATGGCCGTGGTGAAGGTGAGCGCGGCGCGCTGAGCGGCGCACGGCAAAAAAAAGGTTCTTCACGGATTAGCGGGAAGTAACGCCAGAAAAGGGAAAGCGGTGAAGACGAGCTAGACTTGTTGTGCGACCAACAAAGAATGCTCATCCTCACCGCTTTCATGACGAATCATAATCTTGCCCTCCCGTTCTGGGAAGGGTTCTTTGCATCGAAATTGGAGCGCCGGCCGGGCGCAGTGTGGATCGATCTGCGCAGGGATCCTGCCGCCCCCATGGTGTGCAATGGCTGCGGCCATCACTGTCATCGAGTGCACGAGTCAGGCATGCGAATCATCCGTGAGTT
>NZ_KB908171.1 GCF_000382345.1 Massilia niastensis DSM 21313 | reverse complement strand
CTTGCATGCACAGGGCAACTTACCAGGTGTACTTAAACGCATGCGCGAGAGGATGATTATCGAACTGAATGTGTATCGACCCGGCCGAAAGTTCGACCGGGTCACCAAAGCCAAACCGCAACGCTATCCAGAACGCCGACTCCGACGACCGCCAACCCTAACTTAACGGCATTAAACTCTGACCCCAATTATTGGGCTAGTGATCCTGGTCAGGCGAGGGTGAAGCCGGCGGACAGGCTGTAGCCTTCGCCGTAGGCGCTGCGCAGCGGCAGGTCCTGGCCGAGGCCGGAACGGGCTTTCTTGCGCAGGCGGTAGACCAGCATGTCGACCCGGCGGCTGGCGTCCGGGTCTTCGCCGCCCATGCCGGCCACGATCACGTGGCGCGGGACGGGACGGGTGTTGATGGTCAGGAGGTGCAGGAAGTTGCACTCCTTTTCGGTCAGGTCGATCACCTTGCCCATCAGCTCGAGCTGGCGCGCGCTCACGCGCAGGGTCCACTTGCTCGGCGCCGGCGCCGGGTCCTGGGGACGCACGCGGCGGTCCAGCGCCTCGATGTGCGCCGCCAGTTCGGGGAACTTGATCGGCTTGGTCAGGTAGTGGTCGGCGCCCAGGCGCAGACCGAGGATGCGGTGGTCGAACGCGACCCGGCCCGTCAGCACCAGCAGCCCGATCTCGGGATACAGCTGGCGCATGCGCGGAATGACGTTGAACCCGTCCTCGTCGGGCAGGCCGAGGTCGAGCACCACCACCGCGGCCGGCGTGCGCGTCAGCGCCGCCCACATCTCGCTGGCGGTCCTGGCGATGGCAACGTCGTGATCGAGCTCCCTCAGGAATTCCGCCATGTCGTCGGCGTATTCGCCATTGTCTTCAACAATCAATATCTGCGTCATGGTTCGGCCATGTTATTCGTATGTTGCCCGGTGTCTTCTACCGCAGCGTCGGGCCGATTATCACTGCTGGGACTGGCTGAAGCAAGTCGTTGTTTTTCAAGGCCATGTAACGCGGGAAGCCAGAGCCGGAACTCGGCGCCGCCTCCGTCCCTGCCCTCACTCGGCGCCAGGCTCAGGGCGCCGCCATGGATGTCGACGATGGAGCGCGCCATGTACAGGCCGAGCCCGCTTCCCGGCAGGCCGGCGGCGTTGGCGCCGCGGTAACCCTTGTCGAAGATGTACGCGGCGTCCTCCAGCGGCACCCCGCCGCCGCCGTCGCGCACCGTGAACTCGATCCCGCCGCCGCTGCGCCGCGCGCCCAGCAGCACCGGGCTGCCGGCCGGGGAAAACAGCAGGGCATTGTCGACCAGGACCTTCAGCGCCAGGCGCAGCCCCTCGGGCTCGCCCCGCAGCGACAGCGCCTGGTCGCCGGCCTCGACCCGCGCCTCGCGCTGCGCGGCGCGCACCTGGACGGCGCCGCCCTCGACCAGCTCGCCCACGCTGATGGTGTTCGGCTGGCGCGTCTTGCCGATCGAGGCCATGCGGTCCGGCGACAGGTATTCGTCGAGCATGCCGATCAGGCGGTCCGCCGCCGCGCCGATCTTGCGGTAGCGCTGGCGCGTGGCCTCGTCGACACTGTCGGCCTTGGCCTCGAGCCGCTGGATGGCGCCGTCGATGGTGGCCAGCGGCGTCCGGAATTCATGATTGAGCATGCTGGCGAAGCGCTTCTGCTCCGCCTGGTAGGCATGGCGCGCCGACTGGTCGCGCAGCAGCCCGACCAGGGCGGGCGTTTCGTCCGCCACCACGGTGGCGATCAGGTCCAGCGGCACCGGGCGTCCCTGCGCGTCCGCCACCTCCAGTTCGTGGGCCTGGCGCTCGCCCGGCCGGCCGTCCGCCAGCGTGCGCAGGCGCTGCGCCAGCGGCGCCAGCGGGCCTTGGGCGGGCCGGGCGGCCAGCGCCGCGGCGAATACCGCGGCGTCATGGCCGAGCAGCGCGGAAAATGCGGGACTGAGGTAGGACAGCGTGCAGCCCGGCAGGGCGATGCTGAAGGCGATGTCGCCGCCGATTTCCGCGATCGCGCGGAACTGGGCGGCCGGTACTCCCATGTCGGATCGTGCGTCCAGCTGGGCGACATCGGGCGTGGTTTTCATCAGGGCTTTCGGTTGAGCAGGCAAACTGTAACGAGACGTTACCGGGCAGTATATAGCCGGAGTCCACTATTTGCACAGTATCATCGTTCTAATCCCTATAGCGATCCAGTGTCCAGTGTACGCACAATTCGCCAACAAATGCGCCACAACGCGGGCACTTGGGCGATAATTCGCGCACCATGAACGATACCGCAACCCTTCCCCCGCTCCCAGACCGGCTCTCGATCGACCCGAGCAGCCCTTTCCACAACCGTGACGTGTTCCAGCACGAGATCGGCATCCGCTTCAACGACAAGGATCGCCACGACGTCGAGGAATACTGCCTCAGCGAAGGCTGGATCAAGGTCGCCGCCGGCCGCACCCTCGACCGCAAGGGCAAGCCGATGCTCATCAAGCTCAAGGGCAAGGTCGAAGCCTTCTACAAGTAAGCACGGGGTGGGAGCAATCCTCCCGCCCTTCCCTGATTCCGGTTCCAGATAAAAAAACGGCGGGCACGCGGCCCGCCGTTTGTCTTTCCGCTGCGCCGCTTACTCGGCCAGCGGCGCGAAGATCGCCTGCAGGTCTTCCTGCGTCAGCGCCATCTTCTGCGACTCCCCCTCGGCCAGGATCGACTGCGCCAGCTCCGACTTCTTCTGCTGCAGCAGCTGGATTTTTTCTTCCAGCGTACCCTTGGCGATCAGCTTGTAGACGAACACCGGCTTGTCCTGCCCGATGCGCCATGCGCGGTCGGTCGCCTGGTTCTCGGCCGCCGGGTTCCACCACGGGTCGTAGTGGATCACGGTGTCGGCCGCGGTCAGGTTCAGGCCCACGCCGCCGGCCTTCAGGCTGATCAGGAAGATCGGCACCGCGCCCTGCTGGAAGGCCGCCACCTGGGCCGAGCGGTCGCGCGTCTCGCCGGTGAGGATGGCGTACGGGATGTCGCGCGCATCCAGCTCTTCCTCGATCAGGCCGAGCATGCTGGTGAACTGCGAGAACACCAGGATCTTGCGGCCTTCCTGCAGCAGGTCTTCGACCATCTGCATCAGGTCGGTCAGCTTGGCCGACACCGCCGCCGTGTTCTTCTTGGACGGCATCGACTTCACCAGGCGCGGATCGCAGCACACCTGGCGCAGCTTGAGCAGCGCCTCGAGAATCACGATCTGGCTGCGCGCCACGCCCTTGCGGTCGATCTCCTCGCGCACCTTCTTGTCCATCGCCAGGCGCACCGTTTCGTACAGGTCGCGCTGGGGGCCGGACAGCTCGATGCGGCGCACCATCTCGGTTTTCTCCGGCAGCTCCTTGGCCACGTGGTCCTTGGTGCGGCGCAGGAGGAAGGGACGGATGCGGCGGTTCAGCAGCATGCGCCGCACCGGATCGTCCTGGCGTTCGATCGGATGGCGGAACTGGGTGTTGAAGCCCTTCTCGTCGCCCAGCAGGCCGGGCAGCAGGAAGTGGAACTGCGACCACAGCTCGCCCAGGTGGTTCTCGAGCGGGGTGCCCGACAGGCACAGGCGGTGGCGCGCGTTCAGCGAGCCGGCCGTCTGCGCCGCCTTCGAGCGGGTGTTCTTGATGTAGTGCGATTCGTCCAGGATCACCAGGTGATAGTGGTGCTCGCGCAGCTTTTCCTCGTCGCGCGGCAGCAGCGCATAGGTGGTCAGCACGATGTCGGCCCCGTCGATCTGGTCGAACAGGTCCATGCGCTCCTTGCCCTGCAGGAGCAGCACCTTCAGGTCGGGCGTGAAGCGGGCCGCTTCCTCGCACCAGTTGGTCATCAGGCTGGTCGGCGCGATCACCAGGGCCGGGCTGGTCAGGCGCCCCGCTTCCTTTTCGGTGAGGATGTGGGCCAGGGTCTGCACGGTCTTGCCCAGGCCCATGTCGTCGGCCAGGATGCCGCCCAGGTCGTACTCGCGCAGGAACTGCATCCACGACAGGCCGTCGAGCTGGTAGTCGCGCAGGGTGGCGCGCAGGCCGGCGGGCGGCGCCACTTTCTTGACCGAGCCGAACTGGCTCAGCTTGCGGCCGGTCTCGCGCAGCTGCTCGCCGCCGGTCCAGCGCAGCTCCAGGCCGCGCGCCAGTTCTTCCAGGCGCGCCGCATCGAGCGTGGACAGGCGCACCCGGCTCTTGATCTTGTCGTTGAAATACAGCTCGCCCAGGGTCGACAGGATCGGCTTCAGGCGGCCCCACGGCAGCGCCACGCGGGCGCCGTCCGGCAGCACGGCCAGCATCTGGTCGGCTTCCGCATGGGCGGCCAGCACGGCCGGGTCGAAGTCGGTCGGCGCGCTGCGGATCAGCTGCACCAGCACCGGCAGCAGCGGCACCCGCTTGCGGTTGACCACGATGCCCAGTTCCAGCTCGAACCAGGCGTTGCCGGCTTCCTCGGGCTCGTCGATGTCGGCGTACCAGTCTTCGACCGGCACCACGTCATAGCGGTACTTGGCCGACTTCTGCACGTGCCAGCCGGAGTCGGACAGCGCATCGAGCTCGTTCTCGGCGAAGCGCAGCCAGTGCGCCTGGCTTTCGAGCTGCTGTGCGCCGGCCATCGCGTTGAACGGCGCGGTCACCGGCTTGCGGAAGCCCAGTTCGCCGAGTTTGTTGAGCGCGTCGCTTTCCGCCTTCGGATCGCGTTCGATGATCTCGGTGACGTCGCCGATCTGGCGCACCACGCGCTGGGCCGGGTCGAACGAGACGCGCTGGCCGTCGTAGTCATACGACAGCACGGCGAAATCGTTCCAGCGCGCGGCGCCGCCGTCGGCCAGCTGCACCGCATCGAGCAGCAGGTGCGGGATCGGCTTGACGTCGTTGCGCAGGCGCTGGGTGAGCGGCTGCGGCAGCGGCATCAGCTGCTGCAGGCCATGCGCCAGCAGCAGCTGCGAGACGCGCTTCTTGTCGTTGCCGGTCAGGGCCGGGGCCTGGGCCACCAGCGCCTGGAGTTCGGCCAGCGAGATGTCGATCCCGCCGCGATTCAGGTCCAGCGGACCGCAGGACAGGTTGTCGATATACCATGGCGGATCGGTCGGCAGCATGTAGTCGATCTGGTCCGCCGCGCTGTGGGTGGGGGCGCCGCTGGCCGGCTCCACCGACCATCCCAGCTTGGCGACCCGGCCTTCGTCGCGCCACGCCAGGTTGGCCTTGCGCACCGGGCCTGCCTGCAGGGGGTAGACTAGGCCATTGGCCATGTCCGACCAGGAGTTCGCCCACAGCAGCTTTTCCTGCTCCAGGAGCATGCGCAGCAGGATGGCGCCCACCTTGCCCTTCGGCTCGGTGGCGCTGGTGCCCTGCGAGGAGCCGCTGCGCATGGCGATGAAGAAGCGCACCAGGTCGACGTCGTCGCCTTCCAGGTAGGCGGGGGGCGCCGACAGCAGCGAGAACACCTCGCTCACCGGGCTGGCCGCCGCCACGTCGCCGTTCGGGCGCAGGCGCGCCTTGCACAGGCAGACGGCGACATGGCGGCCGCCGCTGGTCGGGGCCATGACATAAACGAATTTGTACTGCGCAGCCTTCGGGTCCGTGACCTCGGCGGTCAGTTTCGGCTGCGGATGCGCAGCCGCCTCGACCCGCTGCAGCCAGCTCACCACCGGCGCAGGCAGGGCGGGAGCGCGTGCGGGAGCGCGGACCGGTGGTGCGTCACTGGCGTTCTCGCGAGGGTAATCGACTGTGTGCATGGGGTCTCTATGTTCGTATCAAAAACGACAATAAAAGTCATTATCCTTCATACGGGCATTTCCGTTTTGTTCGGAATCGCACGTAGCGGACAATTCTCGTGCCCGCGAACGCGCGCGTGCATGTGAACCGACTGTTCTCTCATAGATCGGGAGCGGCTGTCAAGACTGGTGCATCGTATTCGTTGGCGTATCATTGGTCGCTTGACTTTCTGACTCGCCACCATGCTGCCATCCATCGAACAACGCCTCGCCCAAGAACTGTCCGCCAAACCGGCCCAGGTAGCCGCCGCCGTCGCCCTGCTCGACGAAGGCGCCACCGTCCCCTTCATCGCCCGCTACCGCAAGGAAGCGACCGGCGGCCTTGACGACATCCAGCTGCGCCTCCTGGAGGAGCGCCTGCGCTACCTGCGCGAGCTGGAAGACCGGCGCGCCGCGATCGTCGCTTCGATCACGGAGCAGAACAAGATGACGCCGGAGCTGCTCGAGGCCATCGCGCACGCCGAAGACAAGACCCGCCTCGAGGACCTGTACCTGCCGTACAAGCAGAAGCGCCGCACCAAGGCGCAGATCGCGATCGAGGCCGGCCTGGCGCCGCTGGCGGAAAGCCTGCTGGCCGACCCGGGCCTGGTTCCCGAGGAGCTGGCCTCGGGCTACCTGCGCGACGCCTTCACCAATGCCGACGGCGGCGCCAACCCGGGCGTGCCCGACACCAAGGCGGCGCTGGACGGCGCGCGCCAGATCCTGATGGAGCGCTTCGCCGAGGACGCCGCACTGCTGCAGTCGCTGCGCGAGTATGTACAGGATCACGGCGTGGTCGATTCGAAGGTGGTGGCCGGCAAGGAGGACGAGGGCGAGAAATTCGCCGACTATTTCGATTACTCGGAACCGCTGGCGGCGGTGCCCTCGCACCGCGCGCTGGCGCTGATGCGCGGCCGCCGCGAAGGGGTGCTGGACGTCACCCTGCGCCTCGACAGCGAGCCGGAAAAACCAAAATGGGACGCGCCCCACAATCCGTGCGAAAGCCGCATCGCCGCGCGCTTCGGCATCAAGGGCGCGGGCCGCCCGGCCGACAAGTGGCTGCTCGACACTGCGCGCTGGACCTGGCGCGTGAAGAGCTTCATGCACCTCGAGACGGAACTGATGGGCGCCCTGCGCGACAAGGCCGAGCTGGATGCGATCCAGGTCTTCGCGCGCAACCTGAAGGCGCTGCTGCTGGCGGCGCCGGCCGGCCAGCGCGCCACCATGGGCCTGGACCCGGGCCTGCGCACCGGCGTCAAGGTGGCGGTGGTCGATTCGACCGGCAAGGTGGTCGACACCGCGACCGTCTACCCGCACCAGCCGCGCAACGACTGGGACGGCGCGCTGCACACGCTCGGCCTGCTGGCGGCCAAGCACAACGTGTCCCTGATCTCGATCGGCAACGGCACCGCCTCGCGCGAGACCGACAAGCTGGCCCAGGACCTGATCAAGCGCCACCCGGAGCAGAAGCTGACCAAGATCGTCGTGTCGGAAGCCGGCGCCTCGGTCTATTCGGCGTCCGAATTCGCCTCGCGCGAGCTGCCCGAGCTCGACGTGTCGCTGCGCGGCGCGGTCTCGATCGCGCGCCGCCTGCAGGATCCGCTGGCCGAACTGGTGAAGATCGACCCGAAATCGATCGGCGTCGGCCAGTACCAGCACGACGTGTCGCAGACCCAGCTCGCGCGTTCGCTCGACGCGGTGGTGGAGGACTGCGTGAACGCGGTCGGCGTCGACGTCAATACCGCGTCCGCCCCGCTGCTGGCGCGCGTCTCGGGCCTGTCCGCGAGCGTCGCCCAGAGCATCGTGACCTACCGCGACCTGAAGGGCGCGTTCGCCTCGCGCGCCGCCCTGAAGGCGGTGCCGCGCCTGGGCGACAAGACCTTCGAGCAGGCGGCCGGCTTCCTGCGCATCGTGAACGGCGCCAATCCCCTGGATGCGTCGGCGGTGCACCCGGAATCCTATCCGGTGGTCGAGAAGATCCTGGCCGACATCAAGCGCGACATGAAGGCCGTGATCGGCGACGGCGCGCTGCTCAAGGGCCTGAATCCGGCCAGATATGCCGACGAGAAGTTCGGCGTGCCGACCGTGAGCGACATCCTGAAGGAACTGGAAAAGCCGGGCCGCGATCCGCGTCCGGAATTCACCACCGCGACCTTCAAGGAAGGCGTCGAGGAAATCAGCGACCTGCGCCCGGACATGATCCTGGAAGGCGTGGTGACCAACGTGGCGGCCTTCGGCGCGTTTGTCGACATCGGCGTGCACCAGGACGGCCTGGTACACATCTCGGCGCTGTCGAACACCTTCGTCAAGGATCCGCACACGGTGGTCAAGGCCGGCCAGGTGGTGAAGGTCAAGGTGCTGGAAGTGGACGCCAAGCGCAAGCGCATCGCGCTGACCATGCGCCTGACCGACAGCGCGCCACAGGGCGGTGCGCGCCCCGAGCAGCGCGGCGACCGGACGGACGGCAAGCGCCTGGCCCAGCACCAGCGCCAGGAACGCCCGGCCCCCGCGGCGGGCGGCGCCATGGCGGCGGCCTTCGCCAAGCTGCGCAAATAAGGAGCCGGCCATGATCACGCTCGGCAGCGCCGATCCCGACAGCCCTGAAGCAGTGGTGCTGCTCGCGGAACTCGGCGCCGCCCTGTGTGCGATCACCGGCGACAGCGGCGTGGCCTCGTTCGACCCGCAGGACGTGCGCGGGCCGCGGGCGGTGTTCCTGGTGGCGCGCAGCGCCGACGGCACGCCGGTCGGCTGCGGCGCCCTGCGCCCCCTGCACGGCGACGTGGCTGAGCTCAAGCGCATGTATGCACGTCCCGGCAGCGACGCGGGCAGGCATATCCTGGCGGCGCTGGAATGGTATGCGGTGGTGCTGGGCTATGGCGAGATCTGGCTGTCCACCCGCAAGGTCAACCGGCGGGCGCAGGACTTCTATCTGCGGCACGGCTACGTGCCGGTGCCGGCCTATGGAAAATACGTCGGCAACCCGGCCTCGGCCTGCCTCGGCCGCTGGCTCTGAACCCGCCCCGGGCCTCAGGCCATGTGCTTGATCAGGATGCCGGCCAGGTAGACCGCCAGGCAGCCGAAGCCGATCAGGAGCATGCGCGCCTGCGGGATGGCGGGGACGCCGGTTTTCTTGATGTGCACGGCGTCGCGCACCAGCAGGACCGCGTAGACCAGGGCCGCGAGGCCGGACAGGATATCGCCCGGGATCTGCCGCACGATGCCCGAGTAGATGTTGAGCAGGCCGGGAATGCCCAGCAGGGCGGCGATCACGAGGTTCGCGTTCGGCGAAGGCACGCGTTTGCGAGGTTGTTGCATCAGGAAGCTCCGTACGGCGGATGAGAACCGGGGGATGATACCTGATGTGGATAGTTCGGCAAGTGCCTCGTCCGTCATCGGCGGCAAGGACATGATGGGCCATGCCCATCATGTCGAATTCTTATAGAATACCGCCATCCCACCCATTTCCCTCCGAAGGCAGATCAAATGAGCGACGTACAAACCTGGATCAAAGAAACCGTGACCAACACCCCGGTCGTGCTGTTCATGAAGGGCACCGCCCAGTTTCCGCAGTGCGGCTTCTCGGGCCGTGCGATCCAAATCCTGAAAGCATGCGGCGTGGACAACATCGCCACCGTCAACGTGCTGGAAGACGCGGAAGTGCGCCAGGGCATCAAGGACTACTCGAACTGGCCGACCATCCCCCAGCTCTACGTGCGTGGCGAGTTCATCGGCGGCTCCGACATCATGAACGAGATGTACGAATCCGGCGAACTGCAGACCCTGCTGAAGAATGGCTGATCGCCAGCGCCGGATCGTCGTCGCCGTCACCGGCGCAACCGGCGCGGTCTACGGCGTGCAGCTGCTGCGGCGGCTGCACGCCACCCCTGGTGTCGAGACCCACCTGGTCATTTCCGACGCCGCCTCCCTCACCCTGCACCAGGAACTCGGCCTGCAGCGGCGCGACGCCGAAGCGCTGGCCCACGTCGTGCACCGCAACCGCGACATCGGCGCCTCGATCGCCAGCGGTTCGTTCCAGACCGACGGCATGGTGATCGCTCCCTGTTCGATGAAGACGCTGGCGGCGGTCGCGCACGGCCTGTCCGATAACCTGGTCGCCCGCGCCGCGGACGTGATCCTGAAGGAGCGCCGGCGCCTGGTCCTGATGGTGCGCGAGACGCCCTTCAACCTGGCGCACCTGCGCAACATGACGCTTGTTACCGAGATGGGCGGGATCGTGTTTCCGCCGCTGCCCAGCTTCTACCACCGTCCGGCCAGTATTGAAGAGATGGTCGAGCACACGGTCGACCGGGTCGTGGACCTGCTTGGGCTCGATAATGCCCAGGCCGCCCGCTGGGGCGGCATGAAGGCGGCGCCGGACGCCTGACAGGCAGCGCGCCCCGATGGCCGGGGTCAGCGTTTTTCGTCGTACAGGCTGTCGTCGGCTTTTTTCAACTCGCGCGCTTCCTCGAGCATCCGTCGTCGGGCATTGCGTTGTCGCAGCACCTCGGCATGACGCGCTGCCGTCATCGGCGGGGCGGTCATCAATTCCTTGAGCTCGGCGGTGTTCGCGTAGTTGTTTCGCATGCGGCAACTGCTCCTTACGTGACCGGTGGCGGCAAACTGCTGCCACCGAAACAGATTATGCACCGGGTCCGGCTGTTTGTGCGAACCCGGGTCACGAAAGTACGACACCTATGCGTCACGTGTGCGTCACGCATGTGCGTCACGTATGCGTCACATATGTGTGCTGTTTGGTGCGCCACAAGGGGCGCTTGTCCGACGCTTACTTGGCCTCGGCCTTCGGGTGGTTCATGCGCACCAGCATGCGGATGAACTCGCGCGCCAGCTGCTTGTGATGTTCGTCGAGACGTTGCAAATCTGCAATAAGCTTGACGTCGACGGATTCGAAGCGGGTCGCGCCATTGGCGGCCGAATCGGCGCCGGCAGCGTCTTCGGCGCCGCCGAAGCGCAGCCAGTCGGCGGGCACGCCCAGCCATTGCGCGATCATGCGCAGCTTTTCCTGGGTCGGAATGGCTTCGCCCACCAGCCACTTGCGGGCGGCGTGGACGGTAATCGGACGTCCTTCGAACCGGATATTAAATTCCCGGGCCAAGCGGGTAGGACTGTCGGGCGAGTAATGCGCGTTTTTCAGGGCCTGCTGCAGTCGCTCACTGAAGCTCTCCCGTTCGTTCGTTGAATTCATATGTTACTGCTAATTTTTGCGGATGCGGACGAGCGGCTTCTTACTGATGAGAAGCCTCGGGAGAATCATACCCCTAAAAAGTCACAAAGATGTGATTTTTTAAGAGAATTTGCGGTTGTGCAATCGCTCATGAACAGCACGTCGCAAGGAAATGTTCATACCCCTAAAACAGCATAGTCGAAATGCATAATGTATGTCGCACGGGTATGCAGCGATCGTCCGTAGAATGTATTTACTAAAATTGTTGTCCAGAAACGATACAAAGTTGGTTCAGGCCTGTTGGAAACGGATGACGCCGTCCACACCCGGCAGGCGGCGCAGTACACCATCGCGCCATAATTTGTGCAAGTGTGCCAGGGCTTCGCCCAGCGCGAAGCTGAGCTGGTGGGCGTCCAGCTGGCGCCGGAACATCAGCGGGACGATGTCCACCGCCGACTTCGGCTCGGCGCAGGCCTCGACCACCTCCGCCAGCCGGGCCTCGTGGTGCGCGTGCAACTGGGCGATACGGGTATGCAGGCCGCGGAAGGGCTTGCCGTGCGCCGGCAGCACCAGGGTGTCGTCCGGCAGGCCGGCGAACTTGCCGAGCGAGTCGAGGTACATCTGGAGCGGATTGCCTTCCGGCTCGACGGCAAACACCGAGACGTTGGTCGAAATGCGCGGCAGCACCATGTCGCCCGAGACCAGCACCTTCAGTTCGCTGCAATATAAAGAGGCATGCTCGGGCGAATGGCCAAAGCCGGTGATCACGCGCCAGGCGCGGCCGCCGATCCGGACTTCCTGTCCATCCTGCAGGCGGGTATAGGCTTCCGGCACGGCCGGCACCAGCGACGGGTAGTAACTGCGGCGGCTGCGCATCTGCTCCAGCATGGCCGTATCGACCAGGCCGTGGCGTTCGAAATGCGGGATCGCCGACGGGCCGTCCACGCCCGGCAGCGCCGCCGCCATCATGCGCATGAAGGCGAATTCGCCGGTGGTCGTCCAGAACGGCGCCGCGAAACGCGAACACAGCCAGCCGGACAGGCCGACATGGTCGGGATGGCAATGGGTGGCGATCACCCGCACCAGCGGCGCCCCCGCCAGCCCCTCGGCCAGCACCTGCTCCCAGGCGGCGCGGGTGGCGTCGGTGCCGGCGCCGCAATCGACCAGGCTCCAGCCGCGGCGCCCTTCCTGCTCATCGTCCAGCAGCCACAGGTTGATGTGGTCGAGCGCGAACGGCAGCGGCATGCGCGCCCAGCGCAGGCCGGGAAGCACCTCGTGCAGCGCGCCCGGCGCGGGAATGGTGTCGCCAAAAGGATAGGCCAGCTGGGATTCGAGCGGATTCATGGAAAATCTTTCGTGTTCGTGGAAGGCGGGCGCGCTACAATGCAATTGACGTTGACGTAAACGGAAATGGCAAGGTCGATCCTGATTCTAAGCGATTCCGTGTTTTGTTTCTCTTGACCGAACTTTCATGGCTACCTATACCATCGCCGAACTGGCACGCGAATTCGACATCACCGCGCGTGCGATCCGCTTCTATGAAGACCAGGGTCTGCTGAGCCCGAAACGCGAAGGCGTGGGCGGCCGCAACCGCGTGTACACGCCGCGCGACCGCACCCGGCTCAAGCTCACCCTGCGCGGCAAGCGCCTGGGCCTGACCCTGTCCGAAATCAAGAGCATCGTCGACATGTACGAGTCGCCCAAGGACACGGCGGCCCAGATCGACCGCTTCCTCGGCGTGCTCGCGCAGCAGCGCCTGACCCTGGAGCAGCAGCGCGCCGACATCGAGATGGCGCTGGAAGAAATCGCCGCCCATGAAGAGGAATGCCGCCGCCTGCTGTCCGGGAACGACACCAGCCGCGACGCGGCCTGATGCACCCCGGGTGGGCCCATGGCGGGTCCCCTTTTTTGCCCTTTGATTGACGTTTACGTTAACGTCACACGCGAGTATCATTCGGACTACCTGCCCAACCCCGTTCACCGTGAGGACGACATGCTGCATCTTCCAGGCTTGACCTTTGACCATGGCGACGACATCGCCGCGCTGCGCGAAGCAGTCCAACAGTTCGCGGCAAGCGAAATCGCCCCGCGCGCCGCCGAGATCGACCGCACCGACCAGTTCCCGATGGACCTGTGGAAAAAGATGGGCGAGCTCGGCCTGCTGGGCATCACGGTGGGCGAGGAATACGGCGGCGCCAGCATGGGCTACCTGGCGCACATCGTCGCCATGGAAGAAATCTCGCGCGCCTCGGCCTCGGTCGGCCTGTCGTATGGCGCGCACTCGAACCTGTGCGTCAACCAGATCAAGCGCAACGGCAGCGAAGAGCAGAAGCGCACCTACCTGCCGAAGCTGATCTCGGGCGAGCACGTCGGCGCACTGGCGATGTCGGAGCCGAACGCCGGTTCGGACGTGGTCAGCATGAAGCTGCGCGCCGAGCTCAAGGGCGACCGCTACGTGCTCAACGGCACCAAGATGTGGATCACCAACGGTCCGGACGCCGACACCCTGGTGGTGTACGCCAAGACCGATATCGAGGCGGGTGCGCGCGGCATGACCGCCTTCCTGATCGAAAAGGGGTTCAAGGGCTTCTCGGTCGCGCAAAAGCTCGACAAGCTGGGCATGCGCGGCTCGCATACGGGCGAACTGGTGTTCCAGGATTGCGAAGTGCCGGTCGAGAACGTGCTGGGCGGGGTCGGCAAGGGCGTCAACGTGCTGATGTCGGGCCTGGACTTCGAGCGCACCGTGCTGTCGGGCGGTCCGCTGGGCATCATGGCGGCCTGCATGGACGTGGTGGTGCCCTACATCCACGAGCGCAAGCAGTTCGGCCAGGCGATCGGCGAATTCCAGCTGATGCA
>NZ_KB908170.1 GCF_000382345.1 Massilia niastensis DSM 21313 | reverse complement strand
CGAACAGGCAAAGTGCTCACCGAATAGCATCAGCTTCGTCTTCGCGCTGGCTGCGTTTCAGTACGAAATGACCCACGCAGCCGCCTTGCATGCACAGGGCAACTTACCAGGTGTACTTAAACGCATGCGCGAGAGGATGATTATCGAACTGAATGTGTATCGACCCGGCCGAAAGTTCGACCGGGTCACCAAAGCCAAACCGCAACGCTATCCAGAACGCCGACTCCGACGACCGCCATCCCTAACTTAACGGCATTAGACTCTGACCCTAGTTATCTTGAGCGCAATTGCTCAATAATTTGACTCTGACCCTCATTGTTCTTGAGCCAAAAAAACCGTTCAGCTTTCAACTGAACGGTTCGGGGTGAGGCGCGCGCTGCTCAGCGCGTCGGCGGCCTGGTCGCGGCCGGCCTGGCGCTGGCGCCGGGCGAGAGGTCGAACAGCCGGATCCGCCGCACGGCGGGCCGTGAAATGCGGGCGCCGCCGGCGCGAAAGCGCGAGCCGCCGGCAATCGCCAGCATTGCCTGGCGATCGAGTTCCATACTTTCCGGTAAATCCTTGATGACGATGATAGCCATGCTGCCTCCTGGGAATAATCAGGGTTAACGGGATCCATCCCATTGCTGGGATGGAAGGGTGGGCTGGGGCGCGGTATGCTCAGAATACCGCCTTGTTCTCGGCCCACAAAGCGGCGGCCACTTCGATGTCGGGGCCGACGAAGCCGGCGCCGATCACGCCGTTGTTATTGAGTACGTTGACGCCGATCTGCTGGAGTTGCGCGATCTGCTGGTTCACGTTGACATTGACGTTGACGTCCTTGCCGAAGGCGTTGCCGCCCTGTACGGTCGACATGGCGCGGCTGTCGAGTTCGGTGCTATGCGCCAGGTCCTGAATAGCGATGGATGACATGGTGTGCTTCCCTTGTTGAGGTATGGAACGCTGCGCGAAGGGCGGGCCTCCGCGCAGCCGCAACATTTAGCCGATGATCTTGTTCTCGCCGTGCTGCGACACATCGCTGTCCACGTGCACGCCCTTGATGAAAGCCGATCCGTTGGCGGTGGCGGTCAGCACTTCCTGTTGCTGGCCCAGGTTCTGGACGGCGGTGATCGACGAGTCGAAGCTCGGTGCGTAGCTCACGTCGCCCACCTTGTAGGATGGATGGGCCAGCATTTTCCAGCCGCCGCGCACGCCAGCCATGGCGCTGCGATCCAGTTGTTCGGTGCGGCCCAGGTCTTTGATGGTCAGGGTTTTCATGTGCATTCTCCAAGAAAGTATAGTCAGTCTGCTCTGGTTGCGAAGGAAATCAGCCGATGATCTTGTTTTCGCCGTGCTGCGAGACATCGCTGTCCACGTGCACGCCCTTGATGAAGGCCGAGCCGTTGGCGGTGGCGGTGGCGACGCTCTGTTGCTGCAGCAGGTTCTGGGTGGCGGTGATCGACGAGTCGAAGCTCGGCGCGTAGCTCACGTCGCCCATCTTGTAGGACGGATGGGCCAGCATTTTCCAGCCGCCGCGTACGCCGGCCATGGCGCTGCGATCCAGTTGTTCGGTACGGGCCAGGTCTTTGATGGTCAGGGTTTTCATGGTGATTCTCCTTGAGATGATGTAAGTGGTCGAAACGTGTTTGTGTGAATCAGGAGTTGCGGATGATCTTGTTTTCACCGTGCTGCGAGACGTCGCTGTCGACGTGCACGCCGGCCAGGAAAGCCGAGCCGTTGGCGGTGGCGGTCAGCACTTCCTGCATCTGGCCCAGGTTCTGGGTGGCCGTGATCGAGGAGTCGAACTTGGGGGCGTAGCTCACGTCGCCGACCGAGTAGTAGGGCGCGCCCATCTTGAAGCCGCCGCGGACGGTCGCCATGGCGCTGCGGTCCAGTTCTTCGGTACGGGCCAGGTCGGTGATGGTCAGGGTTTTCATGGTGAGTCTCCTTGAGATGATGTAAGTGGTCGAAGCGTGTTTGCGTGAATCAGGAGCGGCGGATGATCTTGTTCTCACCGTGCTGCGAGACGTCGCTGTCGACGTGCACGCCAGCCAGGAAAGCCGAACCGTTGGCGGTGGCGGTCAGGACTTCCTGCATCTGGCCCAGGTTCTGGGTGGCCGTGATCGAGGAGTCGAACTTGGGGGCGTAGCTCACGTCGCCGACCGAGTAGTAGGGCGCGCCCATCTTGAAGCCGCCGCGGACGGTCGCCATGGCGCTGCGGTCCAGTTCTTCGGTACGGGCCAGGTCGGTGATGATCAAGGTTTTCATGCTGGTTTCTCCTGAGTGGGTGGTGTGGTTGAGGCGTTTTGTTTGCGCTCGATAGACATTGAGCAGAAAGCGTGCCAGCCGCTCCCGGAATACACGATGATCCGGTAAGTCTTTGAAAAACCAAGAGAATTTACGGGCGCTCAGGACGAGGTGAGTGAAGTGTCAACGCGTGGCAAGGGGAGGGATGGCGGGCCCGATCCAACACATTTCCGGACCTGTTCGGCGCGGCGCAACACTCTGGAACGGAAGGGCCCGTTCGATATGCCGCAAAGGCTTGATCCTCGGGCATTTCATGCTAGTCTCAAGCTAGCCGCTTTGGATTTACACAATCAAAAATCATGGACAGTTTCGCTCACGCGATACAGCAGTTGCAGAGCGGCGCCTTGCAGCGTCCAGAGTTTTTCGCCCAGCTCGATCGCCTGCTGGCGAACGCCCCCGAAAGCGCCGGACGCCTGCTGGAGATGCTGAGCGAAGCGCACGCGCGCAAGCCGCTGCCGGTCGAGGTCTACACGGAAGTCCAGCATCGCATCGAGCGCCTGATCGCGGCGCGCCAGCGCATGGGCGGCGACGACACCTTCGTCCAGACCAAGCCCGGCGCCCACGCCGTCCGCGAGCCATCGCTGCCGCCGCGCGTGCTGGACGAACGCTTCGAGGCCGAGCCGGAACGCATGAAAGGGGTCGGCGACACCCTGAACGGGCGCTTCGTGCTGGAAGAGTGCATCGGCTTCGGCGGCATGGGCACCGTCTACAAGGCGCTCGACCTGCGCAAGCTCGAGGCCTCCGACCGCAAGCCCTATATCGCCATCAAGGTGCTGAACGTCCAGTTCCGCGGCCATCCCAAGTCGCTGATCGCCCTGCAGCGCGAAGCCCGCAAGGCCCAGGCGCTGGCGCATCCGAATATCGTGTCGGTCTACGATTTCGACCGCGACGGGCCGATGGTCTACCTGACCATGGAATACCTGCAGGGCAAGGCGCTGAGCCAGGTGCTGCGCGGGCCGGGCTTCACCGGCTTGCCTTACCCGGAAGTGCTGCGCATCGTCACCGGCATGGGCAATGCGCTGGCGTATGCGCACGGGCGCGGCTTCGTCCATTGCGACTTCAAGCCCGGCAACGTGATCCTGACCGATTCCGGCAACGTCAAGGTCATCGACTTCGGGATCGCGCGGGTGTTCCAGAAGACCGAGGAAGACGTCGACGTCACGGTGTTCGACCCTGGCAGCCTCGGCGCGCTGACGCCGGCCTATGCCAGTCCCGAGATGCTCGAGCAGCGCGAACCCGACCCGCGCGACGATATCTATGCGCTGGCGTGCATGACCTACGAGTTGCTGACCGGGCGCCACCCGTTCAATCGCATGTCGGCCCTGCAGGCGCGCGGCGCGGGCATGAAGCCGCAGCGTCCGGCCAGGCTGGGGCATGCGCAATGGCAGGCGCTGAGGTGCGGCCTCGCGCTGGAGCGCGAAGCGCGCACGCCCACGGTGGCGCGCTTCCTCGAGGATTTCGGTACCAGCGGGCTGGGCTCGCGCTACCGCCTGGCGGCGTCGGCCGCGGGTATCCTTGCGCTCGGCGCACTGGCGGTGGGCGGATGGTACTACTCCTACCTGGAAGGCCAGCGCCGGGCGCAGGACGGCGCGGCGCCGCCGGTGGCCGCCGCCCAGGCGTCCGGCGAACCGGGTGCGGCCGCACCGGCGCCGGCCGTGGCGGAACCGGCGCCGCCCGCGCCCGTGCCGGCTGCGCCCGCCGCACCCGAGCCGGCGTCGCCAGCCGCGGTCGCCGCGGCGCTGGCGCGGCTTCCCTGCTCGGCCTTGCTGTCCACCCTCAGCGGCGATACGGTCGACGTGAAGGGCTTCCTGTCGAAGGCGGTGGGCCCGGCCGGCGTGAAGGACGCGCTCTCGGCCCTGCCCGGCGTGGCGAAGGTGAACCTCGATGTCCAGCAGGTCGACCCCGACAAGTGCCCGGTGATCTCGACCTTCGCCCCCTACTGGGTCGCGCACCGCCAGGCGGGCGGGAGCGCGTCGATCCGCCTTGCCGGGACCAGCGGGACCATGCTGACCGAGGGCGATTCGCTGATGGTCGACGTGACCACGCCGGCGAGCGAATCCTTCATCGCGGTCGATTACTATGCGCTCGACGGCAGCGTCACCCACCTGTTGCCGAACCCGCGGGCGCGCGAGAACCGGGCGCCGCCCAACTATGCCGCTACCGTCGGCAGCCTGGGCGAGTGGGGGATCGCCGGTCCGTTCGGGACCGAACTGGTGGTGCTGGTGAGCACGCCGACGCCGATGTTCGAGAGCTTGCGGCCGGTGTCCGAACCGGGCGCCGCTTACCTGGCCGACCTGGCGAAACGCCTGGAGCAGATCCGTGCGCGCAGCGGCGCCGGCAGGATCGCGGTCGAGTTCCTGCCGATCAGCACCAAGGCGCGCAAACGCTAGGCGCTTCCTCCTACTTCATGCCGCGCGCCACCCTGAAGCCGTTCTGCGCGTGGCGCACGCTGGCGTCGTACCGGAAGCGCGTGGAGGCGACCATGTAGGCGGCGCCTTCACGCCAGGATCCGCCGCGGATCACCCGTACCCGGCAATTCGGCTCGTCCCAGGAACGGCCATCCGCGGGCGCACCCTTGAAGTTGTTGTGCCAGCAGTCGCTCACCCATTCCCATACGCCGCCGCTGGTGTCGTACAGGCCGTAGGGATTGGCGCCGAAGCTGGCGACATTGGCCGGCCCTTCGCTGGTCCAGGGTTGTCCGCAATCCTTGCAGTTGGCTTTTCCCTGGGTCATCTGCTGGCCCCACCAATAAGTCGTTGCCGTGCCGCCCCTGGCCGCATATTCCCACTCGGCCTCGGTCGGCAGGCGGTAGGGCTTGCCGGTAGCGGCGCTGAGCCACTTCAGGTATTGCAGGGCATCGTCCCAGCTGACGTCGCGCATCGGCGCATCGGCATGCGTATTGGCGGCCTGCGGGATCCTGGCGCAGACGTTGGCGTTCGCGCAGGCATTCCACTGTCCCACGGTGACTTCGGTCTTGCCGATCGCAAACGGTGCGCCGATGGCGACCTCGTGCGCCGGCTTCTCGCTCGGGTCGCTGGCATTGTTCCCCATGGTGAAGGAGCCTGCCGGCAGGGTGATCAAGGAGGGGCAGGTCGGGCAATCCCGGATCTCGCTGCGGCCGGCGGCCGGCTTGGCGGGCGGCGCGGCCGGCGCGGCGGCCGTTGCCGCCGGGGCCGCCGGCTTGGAGGGAAGTTGCTTGACGGGAGGCGGGGCCACGGGGCGCGCGGGTTCGCGCGCTGGCGTGGCGGGCGCGGCCGCCGTGGCCGGGGCCTGCGCCGCACCCGCGCGCAGGCGGGCGATCCTGGCTTGCGCCAAAGCCACGAATCGTCCTTTCGGGTAAGCCTTCAGGTAGGCTTCGTAATCGCTGACGTGGCTGCTATCCTTGATCGATTCCCAGAACGCGAGCTCGAATTGCTCGGCACTATTCTTGGGAACCACGCCCGCAAGCTGGATGCCGGGCATGCGTTCCTGCGCCACGGCGCAACACGCGAAAACCGGCCCTGCCAGTACGCAAACCATCAAAAGCTTGTGCCACATGAGCGGCTCCTTTTTCATGCTGCGTTTGATCGGAATTGTCTTGCGATCCGACTGAGAGTGTGCCAGATTTAAGATTATTCATGCGCACCTCAGTACGACCTTACTGGAGTATTCCATCATGCGCCACAGTCTGGTTCTCTCAGCGTTGCTGGTGGCAGTCCTGCAGGCCGGCACGGCCGGCGCCGGACCCGCGCCGGCGCCCCCAAATGCACAGGTGTACTTCATCTGGCCGTACGACGGCCAGGTCATCAGCGGCGGGAAATTCTGGGTACGAATGGGATTGCGCAACATGGGCGTGGCGCCCAAGGGAACCAACGTTCCCCATACCGGTCATCACCATGTGCTGATCAATACCGGCTTGCCGTCGATGACGGAACCGATTCCCAACGACCGCAACCACCTGCACTTCGGCGCGGGCGAGACCGAGGCCCGCATCGAGCTGCCGCCGGGTACCCATACTTTGCAATTGCTGCTGGGGGACAAGGACCACGTTCCGCACAATCCGCCCATCGTGTCGAAGAAGATCACCATCACGGTGCGCTAGGCTGGCCGCGCGCCCGGCGTGGCGCGGCCGGATACCGCAACAACAACGGAGAAGACCATGCGCTTACTGTTCGCCGCCGCCGCCCTGATCGCCACCCTGGCAAGCGGAACGGCTGGCTCCGCCAACGCCCCCGCCAATGCCTACTGCTACATCGGCTGGCCCTCCGACGGTGCGGTGCTTCCGGCGGGCAAGCCATTTCGCGTGTGGTTCGGATTGCGCTTCATGGGCGTGGCGCCGAAAGGCGTCGCCGCCGAGAACACCGGCCACCATCACCTCCTGATCGATACTGAACTGCCGCCCGCCGGACAGGTCATACCATCAGACCGCAACCATTTGCATTTCGGCGCCGGCGAGACCGAGACGATGCTTGAGTTGCCACCCGGGAAGCACACGCTGCAGTTGCTGATGGGCGACGAAAACCACGTTCCCCATACGCCGCCCGTGGCTTCCAGGAAGATCACGATCACCATCAAGTGAAGATCGCCGCTGTCGTGCGCACCAGGAACTTTCGCCATGGAACCGAACACAACATTTTCCGCTCCGCCAGGCCCGGTCCGGGCCTATATCGAATGGATGGGGTCGGGTTCGGCCAGGCCGGCGGTATTTCCGCTGCACGACGAGGCGGTGCTCGGACGCGATCCGCAGGATGCGCTCGCGTCCGACAAATACGTGTGCATTCCCGAACAAACGATCAGCCGCCGCCATGCCCGCATCCGGCGCCGCGGCGCCGCCTACTTCGTCGAAGACCTGCACTCGAGTAACGGCACCTTCGTGTGCGGCGAGCGGCTGGCGCCCGGCGCCTGGCATCCGCTGCACGACGGCGACGAACTGGCGCTGGCGTCGGCGCGGCTGGTCTTTCATTCGCTGATGGTGCCCGAGCGCGGCGACGCGCCCACCGTGATCACGAGCTCGGTCGACGCCACCCGCTTCGCGCCGGTCGTCGACACCCGCAACGCCGGCCGCGGCGACCTCGAGAAGACGGTGCACCAGCTGCACGCGATGGCCCAGGTCAGCATCGCGCTCGGCGCGGTCACCGACCAGGAGACCCTGATCGAAAAGATCATGAACTTCATCTTCGACCTGTTCCCGCCGGCCGAGCGCGCCTTCATCATGTTGCGCACCAACGAGCGCGATCCGCCGCAACCCGTGGCCGCGCGGCGCCGCGGGGGCGCGATCGAGGACCCGGCGCAAATGCGCATGTCCCAGACCATCATCGACGAAGTGCTGGTGCGCAGGCGCGCCATCCTGTCGGTCGACACCCTGTCCGACCGCCACTTCTCGGCGCACGAGTCGATCGTCGCGCAGGCGATCCGCAGCGTCATGTGCGTGCCGTTGATCCTGGGCGACGAGGTGCTCGGCCTGATCCAGGTGGATACCTCGTCCGACCCCTACGCGTTCCAGGAAACCGACCTGCAGATCCTCAGCGGCGTGTGCGCCGAGACCGCGGTGGCGCTGAAGAACTTCCAGCTGTATTCCGACATCAAGGGCCTGCTCGACGGCTTCGTGTGCGCATCGGTGCAGGCGATCGAAGAGCGCGATCCGGTCACGGCCGGGCACTCCTTCCGGGTCGCCGGCTATGCCGAGAGCCTGGCCATGGCGATCGAGCACGCCGACGATCCCGGCCTGCGCAACGCCGCCTTCACCCCGGCCCAGCTGCGCGAGATCCGCTACGCCGCGCTGCTGCACGATTTCGGCAAGGTCGGCGTGCGCGAGCATGTGCTGCGCAAGGAGAAGAAGCTGCACCATGCCGACATGCGCCTGCTGGAACAGCGCTTCCGCTACGCCCGCGCCTGTCTCGAACGGCAAGCCTGGCGCAACCTCACCGAACGGCACCTGCAGGGCGAGCTCAGCATGACCGCATACCGCCACGAGCGCGACCGCATCGAGGCGGAACTGCAGGCCGAATGCGCGCGGCTCGACGCCTTCCTCGAGGTCATCGTGCACGCCAACGAACCGTCGATCTCGTACACCGATCCGCCGCCCGAGCTCGACGCGATCCGCTGCCACGCCTGCATCGGCACCGACGACCCGGAGTTCCGGCTGCTGAGCGACGACGAATACACCGCGCTGAACATCTGCAAGGGGTGCCTGACGCCCGAGGAAAGGCGCCAGATCGAGGCCCACGTGGCCGATTCCTATTCGTTCCTGATCCTGATCCCGTGGACCCGCGAACTGGCCGGCGTGCCGGCGATCGCCCACGGCCACCACGAGAAGCTGGACGGATCGGGCTATCCGATGGGCCTGCGCGGCGGGCAGATCAGCCTGCAGACCCGGATCCTGACGATCAGCGACATCTACGACGCGCTGACCGCGCGCGACCGACCCTACAAGCAGGCGATCCCGGCCGAACGCGCGCTCGACCTGATCGCCGAGGAATGCCGCGCCGGCCACCTGGATGAGCGGCTGTTCAAGGTGTTCGTGGATTCGAAAGGGTGGGAGACGCGCGCCAACGCATGAGGTTCCTGTAACGGCCGGGCTGGCCATGAGGTAGCACATGAACGATACGCTCAGTTCGAGGCTGAAGCACGGGGCGCTGGCCGGCACGGCCGCCGCGCTGCTGTGCGGCTGCGCCGATGTCAGCATGAAGCCCTACCAGCGCCCCGACACGCCCACCAAGGGGGCATGGTCCAGCCAGCAGGGCCTGCCGGTCGCGCCCGCCGAGATGATCGCGCCGGACTGGTGGAAACAGTTCCGCGACCCCTACCTCGATGGCCTGGTCGAGCGCGCCCTGAACGCCAATTTCGACCTCAAGATCCTGGCCGCGCGCAGGCGCGTGGCGGGCGCGGAAATCGACGAAGCGCGCGCCGGCGCCTTGCCGACCCTCGATGCCGGGGCGGGCGCCAGCTTCGAAAAGAGCACCGGGCAGAAATTCACCAAGCAGTTCAACCTCGGCACCCAGGTCAACTGGGAAATCGACGTCTGGGGCAAGGTGGCCAAGGGCGTCGAGGCGCAGACCGCCGAATTCAACGCCACCGAGGCCGACTGGCGCGCCGGCTACCTCACCCTGGTGTCGGACGTCTCGACGACCTATTTCCAGATCATGCAGTTCGACGAGCAGATCGACCAGCAGCAAAAGACCCTGGCCAAGAACCGCGAGATCCTGGCGACCTACGAAGCGATGATGGGGCAGGGCCTGGTGCCGCAGACCCGGGTGCTGCAGCAGCGCGCGGAAATCAACCGGATGAGCAACGACCTGATCGAGCTGGGGCGCCTGCGCGCGCTGGCGGGCAATGCGCTGGCGACCCTGCTCGGCGCGCCGGCCGGGGAGTTCAAGGTGCCCACCGGCTCGCTGCGCCAGCGCGTCGAGCTGCCCACCGTGCCCGAAGGCCTGCCGTCCCAGCTCCTCAAGCGCCGCCCCGACATCGTCGCCGCCGAATACCGCGTGCTGGTGGCCTATGACCTGGTGGGACAGGCCAAGCTGGCCCAGCTGCCGTCGGTCAGCCTGACGGGGCGCGGCGGCACCTCCAGCTTCGCGCTCGGCTCGCTGCTGAAATCCTTCACCTTCGGCCTGCTGCCCAGCATCAACTTCCCGATCTTCGATCCTGGCGTCAAGGCGCGCCTGAAGACCAGCGAGGCGCGCACCGAGGTGGCCGAGCAGCAATACCGGCGCGTCGTCATCGCCGCGTTCGAGGAAGTGGAGAACGCCCTGATCAACCTCGACGCCCACCGCCGCCAGCGCATCGAACTGCAGCAGCAATCCGAGCAGCTTGGCGTGGTGGCCGCCCAGGTGGAAGCGCAGCTGAAGGAAGGGATGGTGTCGCAGCTGGAGGTGTTCGAGGCCCAGCGCACGCTGCTGTCGTCGCAGCTGGCCCTGCTGGCGAACCACCAGCAGATCCTGTCCGACACGGTGACGCTGTACAAGGCGCTGGGCGGCGGCTGGCCGCCGGTGGACGTGCGCAATGCGGCGCGCTACTGAGGAGCAGCCGGCCATGGCCCCCCTCATGATGGCCGCCGCACCGCGCACCGCACCCGGATCCCAGCGGATGATCGTGCTGGAACCGGTGTCGCACCCGGAGCTCGGCCCGATCCATATCCACGACACCCTGTTCGCCATCGGCCGCACGGAAGCGCCCTTCGACGGCTATCCGCCCGAGCTGGCCGGCGACCTGTCGCGCCGGCACGCGCGCATTTTCTGCGAACACGGCGCCGTCTACCTGGCCGACCTGGGCAGCAAGAACGGCACCACCGTCAACGGCGTCGCCGTCAGGCAGGCGATCACCACGCTGCAAAGCGGCGACCTGCTCGGCCTCGGCAAGACGCTCTCGTTCCGCGTGCAGCTGGAACAGGCCGCGATGCAGCCGCCGCACGCCAGGCTGTCCAGCCTGACCCTGACGCCGGAGGGGGACGGCGCGCACCTGCAGCCGATCGTCGTCACCGAATTTCCCTTCATGATCAGCAAGGCCGACGACACCTTTGCGCGCTACAAGGACAGCAACCCGGAGCAGGTGAACTACCTGTCGCGCCGCCACGCCCATCTCTTCCTCAAGAGCGGCGAGCTCTACGTCGAGGACCTGGGCAGCACCAACGGCACCTTCGTCAATGGCGACCGCCTCGAGGAACATGCGGTCGCGCTGCACGACGGCGACGTCCTCGCGTTCGGCGGACGCCACTTCGTCTACCGCCTCGCCCTGCAACGCGAGGCGGCGCCGCGCGACCCGACCCTGACCCGCATCGGCGTGGCGAGTGCCCCGCCCGCCGCGGATGCCGACAAGACGACCTTTGTCGCCGCCGCCGATTCCTTCCTCGACATCTTCTGCGTCGACCCGGCGCCTGTCCGGGACGAGACGCCGGAAGCCGCCGCGGACCCTGCGGGGGGCGCACAGGACGAGGAATCGACCCGCCCCCAGGGCAAGGCCGCGGCCATGGTGTCGGGGCTGTATACGGCCTTCGGCGGCAAGGGGCGGCTGGACATGGGGCGGATGCGGCTCTGGGGCGCGGCGGCACTGGCGCTGGCCATCGTGCTGGGCTGGGGATTGCAGCGCATCGGCGGCGCGGAGAGCGAGGTGGAAGACCTGCTGGCCAGCGGCGCGCACGCGCAGGCGGCCGCGGTGGCCGGCGCCGCGCTGGCGGACGACCCGGGCAACAGCCGGCTGAGGTCGCTGGGCGCGGAAGCCCTGCTCAAGGCCAGGCTGCCGGCCTGGATGGCCTCGCTCAAGGCGGGGCAGTTCCAGGGCGCGGCGGGGCAGGTCGCCGCCATGCGCCAACAGGCCCGCAACAACCCCGAGCTCGCGCCCCTGCTGGCCGAGCTCGATGCGATCGTGCAGCTGAAGACCTTCGTGGCCGGCCGGGGCGGGGCCTCGGCGCCGTTCCGCGACCCGGCCGACGAGGCCAGGGTCCGGCAATTCCTGAAGCAATGGGAAGACCAGAACGAAGCGCACCAGCGCGCCTTCGTGACCATCTCCGCATATGTGCCGGCGTTCCACGATGCTTACGCCGACGCCCTCAGCGATGTACGCAAGCTCGCACTGGCAAGGGGCCAAGATGAAGCCGCAACGCCTGACACCACTGACCGAGGCGCTCGAGGACCATAGCGCCGAAGGGATCTCGATCCTCACCGCCGATCCCTGGCGCTTCACCCAGGCGCTGGTCTACACGATGGTCGGCCTGGTCCTCACGGCCCTGGTCTGGTCCTTCTTCGGCCACGCCGACGTGCTGGTGACGGCCGGCGGCACCCTGGTGCCCGCGTCCGAAGTGCGGCGCCTGTACGCCCCCATCGATGGCGAACTGAGCAACATCTACATCGCCGAGGGCCAGCCGGTGAACAAGGGCGACGTGGTGGCGCGGATCTACGCGCGCGGCGCCATCGAGGCGGCCAAGAACGCCCTCGAGGCGCGCCTGCAGCTCGAGGATGCCGAGCGCCAGTGGGCGGAATTCCCTGAAAAGAAGGCATTGATGGAACGCCGCGCCGCCGCGCTGAAGGAAGCGACCGAGGTGGAACAGCGCCAGCACCAGCGCCGGCTCGCCGAAGGCACCAGCAGGCTGTCGCAGGGCCAGGTGGCGCAGCAGCAGGAAGCCCGCACCATGTTCGAGGACGCCAGGCGCGCGCGCGACGCGGCCAAGGACGAGGCCGACAAGTATGCGCGGCTGTTCGCGATGGCCGGCGGCGGCGGCGTCTCGCAACTGCAGGTGGACAGCAAGAGGAACGCGCTGCTGGCGGCGGAAAACGCCATGCGCGTGGCGCAATCGCGCATGTCCGAGCTGGCGGCAAGGCAAAGCCTGGAATCGACCCAGGCCCGGTCGGAACTCGAGACCAGCGGCCAGCAGCTGACCACCCTGCGGCTGCAGTCGGAAGCGGCGGAGCGGGAAGTGGCCAACGTCGAGGACAAGCTGCGCCTGCAGGTCCAGACCGCGCGCCTGGTGGCCGAGGCCGCGGCGCGCATCAAGTTCGAGAACATCGACAAGGAGAACTTCCTCCTGATCGTCGCGCCGGTGGACGGCGTGATCACCGACGTGACCTCGACCCAGCCCGGCGACAAGATCCAGGCCAACGCGCCGCTGGGCGGGATCGCGCCCAGGAACGCCAAGCCGATCCTGAAGATCGAGATCGCCGAGCACGACCGGGCTTTCCTGCGCGAGGGGCTGGCGGTGCAGCTGAAGTTCAACGCGTTTCCGTACCAGCGCTACGGGCTGACGCGCGGAACGCTGCAGTTCATCTCGCCGGCGACCAAGCCCTCGCTGCAAACCAAGCAGCCGGTGTACGAGGGGCGGGTGACCCTGGAGCAGGATGCCTACAAGGTGGGCGAGACGAAGTATCCGCTGCGCTATGGGATGACGGCGGTGGCGGAGATCGTCGTGCGCGAGCGGCGGCTGATCGACCTGGCGCTCGATCCGTTCCGGAATATCGGCGGGTGATGCCGGTGCGGCCGCTTACTGGATGACTTCGACGAGTTCGAAATGCAGGGTGACCAGTTCGACATCGTCATGCAGGTGCAGGTGAGAAAGGGCGCGAATGTGGCACTCGCGGAATTCCTCGGCGCTCGAGAACGCTTCTCCTCTCCAGACCTCCTCGGGTATGCAGCCGAACCTGATGGGATAGACCTTGGTGGCCTTGATGATGCAGCGTAGATGGCGCTTCAGGTCATAGACCTCGATGATGTCGCCAGGCGCATAGCTGCCGTCACCGTATTCTCCATAAGGCCGATAGTAGTCCTCGACCGTGTCGGCGGTGACGGTCTTGCGGCCCTCGATCACGCTCCGGGGCAAGGAATCATCGTTCTCATCTGCTCCCCAAAACGTGAGCCTTTTTCTTCTGTTCATGGCCTTCCCCGACAGGTTTCGCTGAGCGCATCAGTGTATACCTGTCGTGCGCCATCGCATTGCAGATTCCGGCTCCACCGGTAGGGGCAGGCGGGCGATGGCCGCGATATCCTTCAGGTAGGGCTCTGTTCGCGTTAAATCTGGAAACCCATCAGGCTAGCCGCTGTCCAACCCGTTGTCGAGGTAACTCAGCGGGGAGCGAGCGATGGGCGGGCATATACCGGCACGGCGCCGGCCTGGCGAGGCCGATGCCGCAGGACCGAACGTCGACGAGGCACTGGATGCGTTGCAGCAGCTAGCCCTGTCCGCCGAACAGCAGGCGCAACTGCGCAGCTGGCTCGACGGCCTCGACCGGCCCTGCCTCGACCTGATCGAGCAGGCCCGTCCTCCCGCGTGCCCGCATTGCGGCTGCCCGCGCTCGCACCGCTACGGCCAGGCGAACGGCCTGCGGCGCTTCCGCTGCACCCGCTGCCGGCGCAG
>NZ_KB908169.1 GCF_000382345.1 Massilia niastensis DSM 21313 | reverse complement strand
CGGTGACGCGCCCGCCCAGCATCTCGGCCAGGGCTTCGCCGCCGCCGGAGAAGGGGACGTAGTTGAGCTTGCGGACATCGCCGCCGGCGGTCCTGGCCACCAGGCCGGCCAGGATGTGGTCGGCGCCGCCGGCCGATCCGCCCGCCCACACCACCTTCGCGGTGTCGGCCTTCAGGGCGGCGGCCAGGTCCTTGACCGTCTTGTGGGGCGAGCTGGCCGGGACCACGATCACCAGCGGATCGGCGGTCAGGCGCGCGATCGGGGTGACGGACTCCAGGTTGACCGGGGACCGGTTGGTGAGCACGGCGCCCAGCATGGTGATACCCATCGTCATCATCTGCTTGCCGTCGCCCCTGGCGCCGTTGACGAACTGGGCCAGGCCGACGGTGCCGCCGGCGCCGGGCACATTGAGGACCTGGACGCTCCTGGCGGCGCCGGTGGCGACCATGACCTGCTGCAGGGAGCGCGAGGCGCTGTCCCAGCCGCCGCCCGGCGCGGCCGGCGCCAGGATTTTCAGTTCCAGCGGCGCCTGCGCCATCGCGGGGGCGGCGGCGGCCAGGGCGGCGCCCAGTGCAATCGCACGGGCAAATCTCCCATGGATCCTGTTCTGGGCCTTGGTGGACTTGTTCAGGGAAAGCGCTGCCAGGACGGCGAGCGCGGGGGCCGATTTCTTCATGCTGTCTCCGAGTGTTGTGGTGTTATGTACTGCTATGTTTACACCAACTATATGCCGGTCCAGCTTTCAATTTGCTTTCAGCGCGGCGCCGGCGCCGGAAACATCACACTGACCTTCAGGCCGCGGCCGCCTTCCCCCCGGTCCAGCGCCAGGGTGGCGCCGTGCATGTTGGCGATGTCGCGCACGATGGCCAGTCCCAGGCCGGTCCCGCCGGGATTGGCTTCCAGCGTCGCCTGGGCGCGGTAGAAGGGCATGAACACCTTGTCGACCTCCGCCGGGGCGATGCCGGGGCCGCTGTCCAGCACTTCGAGCAGGACGCCGGACTCGCGCCGCCCGACCCGCAGCAGCACGCTGCCGCCGGCCGGGGTGTAGCGGATCGCGTTGTCGGCCAGGTTGGACACCAGTTCATGCAGCAGCAGTTCCTGGCCGTTCACCGTGGTGTCCTCGCCGTCCACGGCTTCGAGGGCCAGGTCGACCCCTTTCTGCACCGCCGGCAGGGCCAGCTCCAGCCCGACCTGGCCCGCCACGGCCGCCAGCGAGACCGGGCCGCTGTGGGCGCTGCCGCTGCCATGCTCGATGCGCGCCAGGGTCAGCAGGCGGTTGGCCAGGTGGATGGTGGAATCAAGGGTGCCGGCGATCGAGCCGACGATGGCGCGCATCGCGGCCGGGTCGTTTTCGCGCAGGGCCAGCTCGGCCTGGGTCTTGAGCACCGTGAGCGGCGTGCGCAGCTGGTGCGAGGCGTCGGCGATGAAGCGGCGCTGGCTGGCGATCAGGCCCTGCATGCGCGCCATGGTCCCGTTCATCGCCGCCACCAGCGGCCGCACTTCCTTGTGCACCAGGGCCTGGTCGACGTCGGACAGGTCGGACAGCGCGCGCGTCTCGACCTCGTTCTTCAGGCGCATCAGCGGGCGCAGCACGAGGCGCACGGCGAACCACACCAGGGTCGCCACCGCCAGCACCAGCAGGGCCTGGCGCAGCAGGGTGTTGACCAGGATGCGGCGCGACAGCGCGCGGCGCGCGTCGAGCGTCTCGCCGACCTGGATCAGGGCGATGCCGCGCATCGAATCGTCGTAGACCGGCTGCAGCAGGGCCGCGATGCGCACCGGCTCGCCGTTGTAGTCGGCGTGATAGAAGCGGACCAGGGCCGGATACAGGTCCGAGCGCGGCACGTTCTTCGGCACCGGCGGCAGGTCGCCGTAGCCGGCGACGGTTTCGCCCCCCAGTCCCGTGACCTTGTAGTAGATCCGGCCCAGGGTGTCGGTTTCGAAGCTGTCCAGGGCGACGTAGGGCACGTCGGCCATCACTTTCCCGTCGCGCACCGTCACCCGCTCCGCCAGCGCCCGCGTGGAGGCCAGCAGCGAGCGGTCGTAGGCGATGTCGGAGGCTTCCAGCGCGTCGCGGTAGAGCGCGATCGCGTTCAGCGCGACCAGCGCCACCAGCGGCAGGATCAGCCAGCGCAGCAGCTGGTTGCGCAGGCTGCCGGGCGGCTTCGCGGCCGCCGGCGCGGCGTCGCCGCGGCGGAGCAGGGCGGTGCGCAGGAACGCCGTCAGGGCCATGGCGGCGCCGGCCTCAGGCCGGGCGTTCCTGCATCAGGTAGCCGATCCCGCGCAGGGTGACGATGACGGCGCCGCCGTCGGGGCGGCGTTCGAGCTTCTTGCGGATGCGGTGGATGTACAGCTCGATGGCGTCGAGGTTGGCGTCGTCGTCGAGCGCGAACACTTCGTCGAACAGCTTTTCCTTCGACAGCGCGCGGCCCGGGCGCGCGATCAGCGCTTCCAGCACCGCGTGCTCGCGCGGCGTCAGGGCCAGCGGCTCGCCGCAGTAGACGAACATGCGCGAGACCGTGTCGAAGCTGAGCTGGCCGCAGCGGTGCACCAGGGCCTCGTTGCCGCTGCGCCGGCGCAGCAGCGCCTTTATCCGCGCCTCGAGCTCGGCCAGCTCGAAGGGCTTGGCCAGGTAGTCGTCGGCGCCCAGGTTCAGGCCCTGCACCCGTTCTTCCAGGCCGCCGCGCGCCGTCAGGATCAATACCGGCGTGCCGGCGCGCGCGCCGCCGCGGGCGCGCAGGCGGCGCAGCACGTCCAGCCCATCCATCTTGGGCAGGGTCAGGTCCAGGATCACCAGCGCGTAGTCCTGGGTGTGCAGCAGGGCGTCGGCGTCGGCGCCGGTGGCCGCGCATTCGACGGTGAGGTTGGCGTCGCGCAGGGCCTTGGATACCCAGTGCGACAGCTCGACGTGGTCTTCGACTAACAGGATTCTCATCGTGCCAGTGTAAGCGCAAACCCCGTGCTTCGGAAAGGCCGGGCCCGGCCGATACGGATTTTCCACAGTCGGGCATGCCGCACTGAAAGCGAATTGAAAGCCAGGCGCGCATATAGTCGGCGCCACCACAGCAGCACATAACGATGACAACACTGGAGACAACATGAAGAAGTCGGCCCTCGCGCTCGCCGTCCTGGCAGCGCTTTCCCTGAACAATTCCGCCAATGCCCAGACCAACGCGCAGGTCTATGGCCTGATCGACGCCGGCGTCGAGGTCCTGAACCATGCCGGCGCCGGTGACGGCCGCCTGGTGCGCGTGGTCTCGGGCGGCAAGAACACCTCGCGTTGGGGCGTGCGCGGCAGCGAAGACCTGGGCGGCGGCCTGAAGGCCGTGTACAACCTCGAAGGCGGCATCCTGATGGACACCGGCGCCTCCGATGGCCCGCTGTTCAAGCGCCAGGCCTATGTCGGCCTGGAAGGCGGCTTGGGCCGCCTGGTCATCGGCCGCTCCTTCACCACCACCTATGATCTGGTGATCAAGTTCGACCCGATGGGCTTCGCCCCGAACTACTCCTGGGCCACCAGCGGCAGCGCCACCGGACCGTCGAAGTACGGCATGACGACCGCGTTCGACAACCTGGTCAAGTACAGCGGCAGCACCGGCAACTTCACTTACGGCGCCTCGGTCGGCCTGGGCGAACAGGCCGCCAGCTCGGCCGACGGCCGCAAGTATGCGCTCGGCGGTTCCTGGTCCGCCGACGGACTCTCCGCGATGGCGGCGTACGAGCAGGTCAACGGCAGCACGGTCGCGGCCACCGGCAACCGCGACAAGACCAGCGCCTGGCACGTGGCGGCCGACTACAGGGCCGGCGAGTGGCGCGCCACCGTGGGCGCGCGCGGCTACAAGCTCGAGGCCGGCCGGCCCGCGACCGCCGAGCTGCGCGGCGACACCTACTGGGGCGGGATCAGCCGCGAGGTCGACAAGCTCACGCTGACCGGCGCCGTCTACCACATCAATACCAAAAACCTGCCGGCGGCCCTGGACGCCGACCCGACCATGGTGGTGGCGCGCGCGATGTATGCGCTGTCCAAGCGCACCGTCCTTTACCTGTCGGCGGCCCATGCCAGGGCCGAGCATGGCCAGCTGGTCGGCCTCTCGCGCGACGATCCGGGCGCCGGCAGCACGCAGACCGGCGTCACCGCCGGCATCCAGCACCGGTTCTGACATCCCGGACGCGAGGGGCTATGATGGCGCCATGACGATCCTGCGCACCCTCCTGCCGGCCATCCTGGCCCTGGCCGGCCTGCCGGCCGCCGCGGCCGGCGCCGAATGCCTGATCCCGTCCAAGCCGGGCGGGGCGATGGACCTGACCTGCAAGCTGGCCCAGAAGGGCCTGCAGGCCAGTCCCGCCGCGCCCCGGCTGAAGCTGAGCTACCTGCCCGGCGGGGTCGGTGCGGTGGCGTGGAATACCCTGGTGTCGCAGCGCCGCGCCGAGCCGGACACCCTGGTCGCGTTTTCCGGCGGCTCGGTGCTGAACCTGGCCATGGGGAAGTTCGGCAAGGCCAGTGTCGACGACGTGCGCTGGGTCGCGGCCTTCGGCGCCGACTACGGCATGGTCGCCGTGCGCGCCGACTCTCCCTACCGCACGCTGGGCGACCTGATCGGGGCGCTGCGGCGCGATCCGCGGCGTGTCCTGATCGGCATGTCCGGCACCATCGGCAGCCAGGACTGGATGAAGATGGCGCTGCTGGCGCGCCAGGCCGGCGTCGACCCGCGCAAGCTGCGCTTCGTCGCGCTGGAAGGCGGCGGCGAGCAGTTCATCGCGATGCAGGCGGGCCACGTGCAGGCGGTATCGGGCGACGCCTCCGAGGCCGTCGTCAACACCCACCGCGGCGAGGTGAGGATACTGGCGGTGCTGTCCGAGCGCCGCCTGCCGGGCGTGCTGGCCGCGGTGCCGACCGCGCGCGAGCAGGGCTACGACGTGGTGTGGCCGGTGATTCGCGGCGTGTGGATGGGGCCGGACGTGCCCGACGCCGACTACCGGCGCTGGGTCGCGGCCTTCGCCCACATGGAATCCGCGCCCGAGTTCGCGCAGCTGCGCGCGCAGGCCGGACTGTATCCGTTCTCGCTGACCGGCGACGCGCTGACCCGCTACGTCAGGCAGGCCAGCGCCGACTACCATCGTCACGCCAAGGAGTTCAGGCTGGTGCGCGAGCACTAGCCGCGCCGCGCGAGCCGGGTCGTGGCGCTCATTCCGGCTTCCAGGCCACATTCTCCAGCTCATCGTAGATCACCTGCTGTCCATGCTCGACGATGAATTCGTGGAAGGATGCGGCAACGGTGGGCATGGTCCGGTCGGACTTGTGCATGACGTGCCAGTCCCCCAGCACCAGGGTGTTCGGCACGGGCAGGACGGCCAGCAGGCGGTTCTTGAGCTCGAGCGTGCAGGCGTGCACGGACAGGAAGGCCACGCCCAGGCCCGCCGTCGTCATCTGCTTGATCGCTTCGTTGCTCGACAGCTCGGAGCCGATCGACAGCGGGGCGCCCGCGTCCTGGTACAGGCGCTCGATGGCCGCCCGCGTGCCGGACCCGCGCTCGCGCACCAGCAGGTTGTGGTCGACGATGTCGGACAGCGACAGCCCGGCGCGCGTCATCAGCGGGTGGGACGGGGCGATGAAGAAGGCCATCGGATGGCGGGCGAAGCGGCTCGCACTGGTCGGGAACTCCTGGGGCGGGGTGCCCATGATCGCCAGGTCGATCTCGTCGCGGCTCAGCATCCCGATCACTTCGGGGCGCGAGCCGACCTGCAGCTTGATCCGGACATGGGGACGCGCCCGCGTGAAACGCACCAGCATGGGCGGCAGCAGGTGTTCCGCCGTCATGACCGCGCCGATGCGCAAGGTGCCGCTCGTGACCCCCTTCAGCGCGGCGATCTCGTCGCCTGCCTCTTCCCATAGCGCCAGGATGCGCTCCGCGTGGCTGACCAGCAGCTCGCCGGCCGCCGTCAGCTGGATGTTGCGGCCCTGCTTGCGCGTCAGCGGCAAGCCGGCGGCTTCCTCGAGCAATTTCAGGTGCAGCGACACGGCAGGCTGGGTCACGTGCATCGCTTCCGCGGCGCGCGACACGCTCTGGTAGCGGGCTACCTGGACCAGGGCTTGCAACTGCTTGAAGCTGCTTGGATGCATAAGTTTTCCCTTATGAATTTGTGAAGATTATTTATTTTTATTTTATCTTGCACTGCAATATAGTGGAACCATCCTGATGTCATAGCTGCAACTCGAATGGAGAAAATTATGTCGGCACAAGCAATTATTTTTGATCTTTCCGAATTCGGCCTCGCGCAGCCTGTCCCGGGCAGCAATGCCGACCAGCTGCTGGACGATGCGATCGATCATGGCCTGCCTTGCGCATTGATCACCGAATTGCCTCACGAGCAGGCCGAGCCGTACCTGACGCGGCGCTTCGGTGGCATCGCGCACCATATCTTTTCCGTTGTCCTGACCGGCGTGGATTTCAAGGCGCATGGACACAAGGCGCCGTATTCGACCGTATTGCGGCTGCTTGGCATTCCTCCTGACGACGCCATGGTGGTCGCGACCTCCTCGCATGCGGTCAAGGCCGCAAGGACGGCGCGCATCGACGTGGCGGAAAGGCCGGCGTCCTTCGTTCCAGGCGTCCTCGCGTAACGACAAGCTTCGCCCTCACCTGGAAAGGCCTCCAGCCTTTCCTTATTCGGACTTGCACAAGGAGAGAACATGGAATCCATCGTTATCGTCGGTGGCGGCGTCGCCGGCCTCGATCTCGCGACACGGCTTGGACGGCAACCGGGAGCGGGAAAGAAAGGACGCGTCGTTCTCGTCGACAGTGCAGCCACCCATTTCTGGAAGCCGCTATTGCATGCGGTTGCGGCGGGGACGATCGATCCCGGCAACCACTACATCGATTATGCCAAGCAGGCCTTCGACAACGGTTTCGATTTCGTCCGCGGCGAAGTGGTCGGGATCGACAGGGAGGCGCGATCCCTGACGATACGCTCGCGTTTTCAGGATGTCATGGAGACGCACACCGTCATCGCCTACGACCGCCTGGTGCTGGCGCTCGGTTCCGTGACCAATTTTTTTGCCATCCCGGGAGCGGAACAACACTGCCTTTCCCTCGACAGCGTCGCCCAGGCCGAGGCGTTTCGCAGGCGCTTCCTGAACCATTGCGCAGCGGCGGGGCAGCGCGGGCAGTCCCGCAATGCCGCGGACAAGGCCGCATCCGACGCGCCCTTGCTGGATATCGTGATCGTCGGCGCCGGTCCCACCGGCATCGAGCTGGCGGCCGACCTGCGCCACACGGTCGACACGCTCGTGCGTTACCGCTTGAGCGCACTCGATTCGCCGGCCCAGGTCCGTATTCGCATCATCGAACGTTCGAAACAGCTCCTGCCGTCCCTGGATCCTTCGCTGGCGCTGATCGCCAGCGAAAAACTGAAGGCGCTCGGCATCGAGATCCACACCGAGACCGCCGTGTCCAGGGTGACGGACAAGGAGGTGTTCACGACGGATGGGCAGGTATTCCCCGCGGCGATCACGGTATGGGCGGCCGGCGTGAAAGGTCCGGATTTCAGCAGCCACCTGGGCGTTGCGCTCAACAGGAACAACCAGATCCTGGTGGATGAGCAGCTGCGCACCCTGGACGACCCGCACATCCATGCGATGGGCGACTGCTGCTCGCTGCTTCACCAAGACAAGAAAACGATGATACCGCCAAGCGCCCAGGCGGCACGGCAGCAATCGGTTTTCCTGTCCAGGCTGCTGACGCGCCGCGCCCCGGCGGCGACGCCCGGCTTCCAGTACCGCGATTACGGCAGCCTGGTCTCCCTCGGCCGCTATGGTGCGGTAGGCACCCTCAGGCGTGCCATCGGCAACCGCCACCTGCACCTGCGCGGAGCGATCGCCAGCCTGATGTACCTGCTGATCTACGAACGCCATGTGGTGGCGGTGATAGGACCTGTGCGCACGTTCGGGCACATCATGGCGCGCCGGTTCCGGTCGAAACTGCTCATGCCTGTCAAATGGCATTGATGCAGTGCGTGCGGGGCAAACGGGCCGGTGCAGTTGGTCATGATGCAAGATATTCGATTTGCGAATACTTGCTATCACGAACTACCATTGGATAAATATTTTGCGACGCAGCATAATGCACCTGTCTCCACTATTTCTCCTCCAAGAAAATAGTCTTCAAGCCCGCACATAGCGGGCTTTTTTTTCGGCTATTGGTCAAGTCCTAGACTAATCCGAACGCGCCGAGCAGGGCGCCGGCCCCCAGCAGCCACAGCAGGTGGATGCGGGTGCGCCAGATCAGCAGCCCGCTCGCCACCGCCAGCAGCCACAGCCGCCAACCGGCGCCGCCGCCGGCCGTCGCCAGCAGCCAGGCGGTGGACAGCAGCATGCCGATCACCAGCGGCGCCATGCCCTGCTTGAAGGCGCGCACCGCGCGCAGCTCGCGGTTGCGGTGGCCCCACTGCGCGACCTGGTAGGTGAACACCGTCGACGGCAGCATGATGCCGAGCATGGTGGTGAAGACGCCCAGCGCGGCGGCCGTGGTGCTGCCCGCGTTCAGCCCCACGTGCCAGCCCATCAGGGCCACGAACAGCACGTTCGGGCCGGGCGCGGCCTGGGCCAGGGCGATCGATTCGTTGAACTGGGCCTGGGTCAGCCAGCCCTGCTGCTCGACCAGGTAGCGGTGCATGTCGGCGCTGGTCGAGATCGCGCCGCCGAGCGACATCATCGACAGCATCAGGTAATGGGCGAACAGGTCGAGCCAGTCCTGCCAGCCGAGCACGATCTGGTGGGTACTCATCAGCGGAGCCTGCGCCAGGCGAGCAGGCAGCCGAGGCCGCCGAGCGGGAGCAGGACCAGGGCCAGCGGCGCCCGCACCCAGGCCAGCAGCGCGAAGACGCCGGCCACGATCGCCGCGCACCACGGCAGCGAGACCGGATTCCTCTTCAGCGCGGGCGCCATGCGCAGGCCGGTGGCGGCGATCAGGCCGGCCGACACCGCGGCCATGCCGCGCAGGGCGCCGGCCACGGCCGGGTGGCTCGCGTACCGCGCATGCAGCACGGCCAGGACCAGGATCAGGACCAGCGGCAGCGCCAGCATGCCGGCCAGCGCCGTCAGGGCGCCGGCCAGTCCGAAATAGCGCGCGCCGATCATCATGCACAGGTTGACGGCGTTCGGCCCCGGCATGATCTGGGCGACCGCCCAGTCCTCGATGAACTCCTCGTTCGTCATCCAGCGCTTGCGCTCGACCAGTTCGCGCTGGATGACGGCGAGCACGCCCCCGAAACCCTGCAGGGCCAGGATGGTGAACGAAAAGAACAGGTCGGCCAGCGAAGCGGGACGCGGCCGGCCGGAGCCGGGGCCGTCCGCCGGCGCGGGAGCGGGCGGCAAGGCCTTGCCGCCCGCGCTTGCCTCGTCCCGGCTCACACCGGGCCCGCCGCCGGCGCCACCGATGCGCCCTGGATCCCGTGCCGCTCCAGTGCGGCGGCGACGAAGCCGCTCGCCTTCATGCGTTCGACAAACCCGGCCAGGAAGGCCGCCGCCTCGCTACCACGGCTCTTCGGCGTTCCCATCGCCTGCTGGATCACCATGAAGCGCTCGCCGAGCAGGCGCAGGCCACCCAGGCGCTGCGCATCGGCTTCGAGCTGCTGGCGCACGCCGGCCGCGACTTCCGCGCCCTGTTCCAGGAAGGTGTCGACCACCGTGGGGGAAGTCGGCGAGCGGACGATCTGTGCGTGCTCCAGGCTGCGGGTCAGGTACAGGTCGTAGGCGCTGCCCTCGCCGACGACGACGCGGTTGCCGGCGTGGTCGACCTGCCCGTTGGCGCGGATGGGCGAATCTTCCTTGACCAGGTAGCAGCCTTCGATCAGCACATAGGCCGCCGTGAAGGCGATGTGCTCGCCGCGCAGCGGATCGATGGCGAAGAATCCGATGTCGGCGTTTTCCCCGACCATCACGTCCACCGACTTGCCCGCGGCGTCCACCACCACGAGTTCCAGTTCCGCGCCCAGCAGCCTGGCGAATTCCGCCGCCAGGTCGACGGAGACGCCGCAGGCCTCGCCCGCCGCGTCGCGGTAGGCGAGGATCGGATTGCCCAGGTTGATGGACGCGCGCAGCTTGCCGCTCGGGGTGAAGGCCGATTGAATCGAAGAGGTCAGGGTCATGGGATGGTCGATGGTCAGGGTGTGGTGGTCTCCTTGGCTTGGAGGATGTCTTCGATCTTCGCCAGGGAGTTCAGGGTGTGCGCGAGGTGTTCGCGCATGAATGCGGAGGCTTCCTCGTTCTTCTCGTGCGCGAGCAGGTCGAGGATGTGCAGGTGTTGCCGGCAATGCTCGGGATAGCGTTCGCGCTGTTTCATGGAACGGTAGGAGAGCAGGCGCCGGACGCGGTTGACGCGCTTGATCGTATCGATGAAGAAGGGGTTGCCCGAGGCTTCGACCAGGCTTTCGTGGAAGCGCACGCCCCGGTTGTGCAGTTCGTCGGCCGACGCGGTGGCGATGCCGCCGTCGAGCAGATGCAGTTCGGTGGCGCGGCATTGCTCCAGCACCTTCCGGTCGAGCTTGAAGGTCGGCTCGAGCAGCGCGGCCGGTTCCAGCGCCAGGCGCAGGCGGTAGGATTGCAGCAGGCTGTCGGGCGTGGTCAGCATCGAGGAAAAGGTCCAGCCGTAGCCGGGCTTGCGTTCCGCCCAGCCTTCGTTGGCGATGCGGGCCAGCACGGCGCTGGTCTGCGCCGCCGTCAGGCCGTAGCGGGTCCGGATCAGCTGCTCGGAGCAGTCCAGCGGAAGCTCGTTCTTGAGCAAATCGTCCGCGATCTGGAAATACACGCTGGTGACGACGTCCGATTCGGCCAGGCCGAGGCCGGCGACGATGTCGGAGAGCGGGTCGAGCAGGGGCTTGGCCACGAAGTAGCCGCGGTTGCGTTCGCGGGTCAGGATGCCTTTCTCGTGCAGCAGGGCGAGGGCGCTGTTGACCGGCTGGCGCGACACGCGCAGCCGATCCGCCAGCATCTGCGCCGGCAGGTGACTGCCGGCGCCCCAGGCTTCATCCTTGATCAGCGCGACGATTTGCTTTGGGATGGATGATTCAACGCTCATGATATGTACTGGTTCGAGGCCGGCGGCCTCCACCCCGATATTATGACTGACGTTGTTCGGCGATTGTTGTTTGCAGAATGTAGGGAATCACGCCGCCATGGCGCAGCAGCGCGATCTCGAGGCGCGTCTCCACCGCCGCCACGGCGTCGAAGCTTTCGCATCCGCCATCGGCGCGGTGCAGCCGCACCGGGATCCGGCAGCGCGGCTGCAGGGCCTCGGGCCGGGCGTCGATCTCGATCCGGTCGCCCGGCGCGATGCGCAGCGCCGCCGCCGACAGCTCCGGGGGCAGGCGCAGCGGCAGGATGCCCATGCCGATCAGGTTCGAGCGGTGGATGCGCTCGAAGCTCAGCGCCAGCACGGTGCGCACGCCGAGCAGGCGCTGGCCCTTGGCGGCCCAGTCGCGCGACGAGCCGGTGCCGTAGCGTTCTCCCGCGACCAGCACCACCGGCTGGCCTGCGTCGCGGTAGCGCTCGGCCACCTCGAAGATCGGCGCGACGTCGCCGCTCGGCACGTGCAGCGCATGCCCGACCGGCGCCGATGGCTGCAGGAGGTTGCGCAGCGACTTGCTGTAGAAGGCCGCGCGCACCATCACTTCCCAGTTGCCGCGGCGCGAAGCGAACACGTTCAGGTCATCGCGGTCGTCGCCCCGTTCGACCAGGAAGTCGGCCACGAAGCTGTCCGCCGGAATGGCGCTGGCCGGCGAGATATGGTCGGTCGTGATGTCGTCGCCGAGCACCAGCAGCGGATACGCGGTGTAGTGACCGAGCTGGCTGCTTTCCGCCAGGGATGCGAAGGGCGGACGGCGCAGCGCCGTCGATGCGGGATCCCACGGGAACAGGGCGGTGTCCGGCACCTGCAGGCCATGCCAGACCGGGTTCAGGCTGGCGCGCGCGAAGGCTTGCGGGAAGTCCTCGGCGCGCAATCCCTTGCGCACCAGTGCGTCGATTTCGGCGCGGGCCGGCCACAGGTCGCGCAGGTAGACCGGCTTGCCGTCCTGCGTGTGCTGGACCGGGTCGCGGCCCAGGTCGAGTTCGGCATTGCCGGCCAGGGCGAAGGCGATCACCAGCGGCGGCGACATCAGGAAGCCGAGATCCAGGTCCGGATGCACGCGTCCGGGGAAGTTGCGGTTGCCCGAGAGGACCGCGACGGGCTGGATCGCGCCGCGCGCCTGGGCCTGCCGGACCGGCTCGGCCAGGGCGCCGGAATTGCCGATGCAGGTGGTGCAGCCGTAGCCGACGATGTCGAAGCCCACCGCCGACAGGTCGTCCAGCAGGCCGGCCCGTTCGAGGTAGGCGGCGGCGGCCGGCGAGCCCGGTCCGAGCGAGGTCTTGACCCAGGCCGGGACGCGCAGGCCGAGCTGGCGGGCGCGCCGCGCCACCAGGCCGGCGGCCACCAGCAGCCCCGGGTCCGAGGTATTGGTGCAGCTGGTGATGGCGGCGATGACGACCGGGTGGCGCGGCAGCGTGGCGCTGGCGGCGGCCGGCTGGAAATCCAGCTTGGCGAGCGCGGCGGCGGTCTCCGTGTAGGCGAGCAGGTCCTGCGGACGCTTCGGGCCGGCCACGTGGATGGCGACCTGGTCGAGGTCGAGCTCGATGGTCCGGGTGTAGGTCGGCTGCGCTCCGGGGTCGAACCAGAATGCGTTGCGGCGGGCATAGGCTTCGACGAGGGCGATCCGCCCGGCCGGCCGGCTGGTCTGGCCGAGGTAGTCGAGGGTGTGGCGGTCGATCGCGAAGAAGCCGGTGGTGGCGCCGTATTCGGGCGCCATGTTGGCGATGACGGCGCGTTCGCCGGCGCCCAGGGTCGCGACGCCGGGACCGAAGAACTCCACGAATTCACCCGATACCCCGATCTGCCGCAGGCGCTGGGTGACGCTCAAGGCCAGGTCGGTCGCGACCGCGCCCGCCTGCAGGCGTCCCGTCAGGCGCACGCCGATCACGTCCGGCACGCGCAGCATGGTCGGCATGCCGAACATGACGGTCTGCGCTTCCAGTCCGCCCACCCCCCAGCCCAGCACGCCGATGCCGTTGATCATGGGCGTGTGGCTGTCGGTGCCGATCATCGTGTCCGGCACCACCCAGCGTTCGCCGCCGCGGTCCTCGGTGGTGACGACGGTCGCCAGCTGTTCCAGGTTAATGGTGTGCATGATGCCGGCGCCGGGCGGATGGATGCGCACGCCCTTCATCACCTTCGAGGCCCAGCGCAGGAAGGTGTAGCGCTCGCGGTTGCGGCGCATTTCCAGTTGCAGGTTGCGATCGAGCGCGTCGCGCTGGCCGAAGAATTCCACCGCCAGCGAGTGGTCGACCGAGATGTCGACCGGCAGGCCGGGATTGAGCAGGGCGGGATCCCAGCCGGCTTCGTCGAGGGCATTGCGCATCGCGGCGATGTCCACCAGCGCCGGGGTGCTGGTGGTGTCGTGCATCAGCACGCGCCCGGGCTGGAAGGCGATCTCCGCATCGCTGGTGCCGCGTTCGAGCCAGCCGAACACGGCGTCGATCCCGGTCTGGCGCTCCTCCTCGGCGCTGTTGCGGATGATGTTTTCCAGCAGCAGCCGCAGGACGACCGGCAGGCGGTACAGGCGCTCGCCGAACAGGGCGGGCAGGTCGACCAGGCGGTGCCGCTGGCCGTCGTGGTCGAGATAGGCGGGCGACAGGGAAGAGTAGTTTTTCATCGCTTCGTGATATCCATGTTTACTCATCACCGCCCTGGAACCGGCGCAAGCCCTTGAACAGCAGCGGCGCCAGCAGGGCGATGGCGGCGATCGCCAGCAGGGTGGCCGAGACCGGATGCTTGAAGAACACCCAGTAGTCGCCCAGGCTGACCTGCAGGGCGCGCCGGAACTGGCTCTCGGCCATCGGACCGAGGATCAGGCCGACGATCATGGGCGCCACCGGATAATCCCAGCAGCGCATCAGGTAGCCGGCCAGGCCGAACACCACCAGCATGGTCAGCTCCATGGTCGAGGGATTGGCCGCCAGGGTGCCCATCGCGGCGAACACCAG
>NZ_KB908168.1 GCF_000382345.1 Massilia niastensis DSM 21313 | reverse complement strand
CCACACTACCTGCTGTGCTGGCAAACGTCTTCGTCGAATGCTCGCCTTACCTGTATGGCTGAGCGCCTGCTCGATCCACTCAACTGGCAGATGCTCACCCAGCCGTTGCCAATCAGGAGCGGGAAGATCTGCGGTTACAAGTGGAAGGGTATCGGCTAGCATCGGAACCGCAGGTTAACAGAGCCGCTGCACGTTTACAACAGCCAAATGATCAAAGGCGGCTTAACTTAACCGCATTAGGGTCAGAGTCGAATTATCGGGAAATTTCCCGGACTTTTTGAACAATTCGACTCTGACCCTCATTACTCGGCAATGCGCGTAATATTGAATAATGAGGGTCAGAGTCGAATTATTAGGAAATTCCTAAAAGTTGTTAAACAATTCGACTCTGACCCTATTGTTTGGTGGGCGTACGCAGGGGCGGTTGTTTCAAGATGGTCGGAATGGCGTTGTGATGCAAGCTTGCTATAGACCAATTGTGGGGTTGTGGAAACAGGGCTCGAACTGGTGTTGGCCACAGTAAATTGGGACTCCGTTGGTTGAGGAGGAAACCCATGAAGAAGCACATCACCTGTGTCTCGATCATGCAAGCTGGTAAGGTCGTTGCCGCTGTACGCATTATTGTCGCTGCCGTTCGCATTCGTGTTCGCGATCCCGGGCCTGATCGGCATTCCGGGCATTTCCGCTGGCGTAGCGATCGTCATCCCGGTACTGTATGGTTTCGGCGGCTTTCTCATGGCTGTGTTCGGGGCCTGGGTGTATAACGTCGTGGCAACGCGCATCGGTGGACCGGAATTCGTGACCTCGGAAGTTGCACACTGACTTCTTACATTGCGCACGGTGGCGCTAGGGTTGTCGCGGTGTTAATTGTTGGCTTGCAAGGATTCGACAAGCGAGGGCCGAGCGGCTACACTACCGCCACCTGTAAGATTTGCCGCAAAGGAGAAAAGATGAGTTGGTTGGAAAAACTGCTGCCCCCCCGGATCCAGCGCTCCGATGCCGCTAACCGCAAGACGATGCCCGAAGGGCTGTGGGTCAAGTGCCCGTCGTGCGAATCGGTCCTCTACCGCGCGGACCTCGAGTCCAACCTGCACGTCTGCCCCAAGTGCGACCACCACATGCGCATCCGCGCACGCGAGCGCCTCGATGGCCTGCTCGACGAAGGCGGCCGCTATGACATCGGCCAGGAAGCCCTGCCGGTCGATACCCTGAAGTTCAAGGACAGCAAGAAGTACCCGGACCGCCTCAAGGCCGCCATGGACGCCACCGGCGAAACCGATGCGCTGGTCGTGCAGGGCGGCTCGATCATGAGCCTGCCGGTCGTCGTGGCCTGCTTCGAATTCGAATTCATGGGCGGTTCCATGGGCTCGGTCGTCGGCGAGCGCTTCGCGCGCGGCGCCCAGATCGCGCTGGAACAGAAGGTCCCGTTCATCTGCATCACCGCCACCGGCGGCGCCCGCATGCAGGAAGGCCTGCTGTCGCTGCTGCAGATGGCCAAGACCACCGCCATGCTGACCAAGCTGTCCGAGAAAAAGCTGCCGTTCATCAGCGTGCTGACCGACCCGACCATGGGCGGCGTGTCCGCCTCGTTCGCCTTCATGGGCGACGTCGTGATCGCCGAACCGAAGGCCCTGATCGGCTTCGCCGGCCCGCGCGTGATCGAGAACACCGTCCGCGAGAAGCTGCCGGAAGGCTTCCAGCGCGCCGAGTTCCTGGTCCAGAAAGGCGCCGTCGACATGATCGTCGACCGCCGCAAGATGCGCGAAGAAATCGCGCGCCTTCTGGCCCTCCTGCAGAACCAGCCAGCCGAAGTCATCGCCTGATTCCGATCCCGGTGCGCGGCGCCTTCGCGCTGCGCACCAGTGCCCAGCGCACGCCTCCACCGAAGTCCCGTCCATGTCCACACTCCCGACCACCTTGCCCGACTGGCTGGCCCTGCTCGAGTCACGCCACGCCGAAACCCATATCGACATGGGCCTCGACCGTGTCCGCACCGTCAAGGAGCGCATGCAACTGGCCTTCGACTGCCCCGTGATCATGGTCGCCGGCACCAACGGCAAGGGCTCGACCTGCGCCATGCTGGAAGCGATGCTGCTGCAGTGCGGCTACCGCGTCGGCCTGTACATCAAGCCGCACTTCCTCGACTTTAACGAGCGCGCCCGCATCAACGGCGAGATGGCCTCGAACGAAGCGCTGGTCGGGGCCTTCGACGCCGTCGAGGCGGTGCGCGGTGACGTGCCGCTGACCTACTTCGAGTTCACCACCCTGGCGATCATGCACCTGCTCTCGAAAGCGGGCATGGACGTCGTCATCCTCGAAGTCGGCCTGGGCGGACGCCTCGATGCGGTCAACGTGGTCGACGCCGACGTCGCCATCGTCACCAGCATCGACATCGACCATACCGCCTACCTGGGCGACACGCGCGAGGAAATCGGCTTCGAGAAGGCCGGCATTTTCCGCGCCGGAAAAGCCGCGATCTGCAGCGATCCCGTGCCGCCGCAATCGCTGATCAGGCATGCCGAGGAGATCGGCGCCGATCTCTGGCTGCTGGGCCGCGATTTCAACTACCAGGGCGACCAGCTGCAGTGGAGCTACGGCGGCCGCGGCCAGCGCCGCAATTCGCTGGCGTATCCGGCGCTGCGCGGCGCCAACCAGCTGCTCAACGCCTCGGCCGCGCTGGCCGCGCTCGAAGTGCTGCGCATGCAGTTGCCCTGCGGCGCCCAGGAAGTGCGCGCCGGCCTGGCGCTGGTCGAGCTGCCGGGCCGCTTCCAGGTGCTGCCGGGCCGCCCGACCCAGGTGCTCGACGTCGCCCACAATCCGCACGCCGCCGCCACGCTCGCCCAGAACCTCGGCAACATGGGCTTCCACCGCTACACCTTTGCGGTGTTCGGCATCATGGAAGACAAGGACATCGATGCCGTGATCGCGCCGATGCTGCCATCCATCGACCACTGGTGCGTCGCCGACCTCGATTCGCCGCGCTCGGCCAAGGCCAGTGCGCTGGCTGAAAAACTCGCGGCGCTCAAGCCCGCGGGCGCGAAAGACGCCGATTTTTCCGTCACCGCCTTCGCCAATCCGGCCGATGCCTATGCGAATGCCGTCAGCCGCGCAGGGGAGAATGATAGAATTGTGGTCTTTGGCTCGTTCTACACGGTCGCAGGTGTGATGGCGGCCCGCAAATCTTCTCTTCACTGATAACAGAAACGCATGGGCTTGTTCTCGTTCGGCAAAAAAAACAAGCAAGAAACTGTCCGGGACAGCGGTCACTTCGTCAAGGATGACGATGCCGCCTTCACCGAGCGCGCCCGCTCCAAACGCGCGTCCAGCGCAGGCGAGGGCGGCCGTCGCGGCAGCCGTGGCCCCGATCCGGTGCTGCCGGAAAAGAAGCGTGCACGGCGCCGCCTGGTCGGCGCCGTAGCGCTGGCGCTGGCGGCCGCCGTCGGCCTGCCGATGCTGCTCGATTCCGAGCCCAAGCCGCTGGCCGGCGACATCGCCATCAACATCCCGTCCAAGGAAAAGGCGGCGCCTCTGCCGGTGCCTGCCGAACCTGTGCCGGCCGCGGCGACCGTCGACAGCGGCGAGGAAATCATCGAGCCGCCGCCGGGGCCCGCGCCGAAGACGGTCGAGCCGCCGCCGCTCAAGATGGCCGATCAGCCGCCGCTCAAGACGCTCGAGCCGGCGTCGGTCAGGACGGTCGAGACCACCAGGCAGGAAGCCCCCAGGCCCGCGCCCGCCAAGCCCGAACCGAAGCCCGAACCCAAGCCCGCGCCGAAACACGAGCTCGCCAAGGCCGAGCCGCGCAAGGAGCCGGAAAAGCGCGAACCGGAAAAACGCGAGCCCGAGAAGAAGCCTGCCGTCAAGCTGGCCGAGGCCAAGCCCGTCGAGAAACCCGTCCACGCCGAGCCGAAGCCGGTCCGCGCCGACGACAGCGCGCGCGCCATGGCCATCCTCGAGGACAAGCCGTCCGCGCAGGCCCAGGGCCCGGCGCCGAAGTACGTGGTGCAGGTCGCCGCGCTGGCGAGCCAGGAGAAGGTATCTGAATTGCAAGGCCGCCTGCGCGCGGCCGGGGTGTCGTCGTTCACCCAGAAATCCGGCGAGCTGATCCGCGTGCGCGTGGGTCCGATGACCAAGGAAGAGGCGGAAAAGGTACGCGCCAAGCTGGGAGGCATCGGCCTGTCGGGCACGATGGTCCCACTCTGAAGCAGGGTTGAGCGGGCGTGACGATTTTCGATTATCTTGTCCTGTTCGTGCTGGTTTCGTCCGTCATCATCAGTACCCTGCGCGGACTGGTGAAGGAGATCCTGTCGCTGCTGGGCTGGGTGGTGGCCTTCGTGGTCGCCAACGCCTATGGGGCGCAACTCGCGCCCCTGCTGCCGGAAATGCTGCCCGGCGGGACCGTGCGCCTGATCGCCGCCTTCGTGATCCTGTTCCTGGGCGTGCGTATTTTGATGGGCCTGCTATCGCTGGCCATTGGAGCCCTGGTGGAAGCCACCGGGCTGAGTCTGGCCGATCGCGGCCTGGGAGGATTGTTCGGATTGGCGCGCGGCATTGTAATCGTGCTCGCCGCCGTCATATTGTGCGGGATGACTTCCATCCCGCAGCAGACTTTCTGGAAAGATGCGCTGCTGTCGCCGATGGCCGAAACCGGCGCGCGTACCGTCAGGCCCTTCCTGCCCGTTGCGCTGGCCCAGCACGTAAGGTTTTAAGATTCACTTTTTAGCAATCAAGCAGTCCAGTTTTTAGGAGCACACCATGTGTGGCATCGTCGGCGTCGTCTCGCACTCCCCCGTCAACCAGCTTCTGTATGACGCACTGCTGCTGTTGCAGCATCGCGGCCAGGATGCGGCAGGGATCGCGACCAATCACAGCAGCATGTTCTCGATGTTCAAGGCCAACGGCCTGGTACGCGACGTATTCCGTACCCGGAACATGCGTTCGCTCCAGGGCAATACCGGTATCGGCCACTGCCGCTATCCGACCGCCGGCTCGTCGAGCGAGGAAGAAGCGCAGCCGTTCTACGTGAATGCGCCGTTCGGCATCACCCTGGCGCACAACGGCAACCTGACCAACCAGGCCCAGTTGAGGGACGAGCTGTTCCGCATCGACCGCCGCCACATCAACACCGATTCCGATTCGGAAGTGCTGCTCAACGTGCTGGCCCACGAAATCCAGGAAGCGGCCGACGGCTTCACGCTCGGCGCCGACGCCGTGTTCAAGGCGGTGGCCGCGGTGCACCGCCGCGTGCGCGGCGCCTACGCCGTGGTGGCCCAGATCGCCGGCCATGGCATGCTGGCCTTCCGCGACCCGTTCGGCATCCGTCCGCTGTGCCTCGGCGTGAACGAGACCGAGCAGGGCACCGAATACCTGGTGGCCAGCGAATCGGTGGCGCTGGAAGGCCTGGGCTTCCGCTTCGTGCGCGACATCGCGCCGGGCGAAGCGGTCTTCATCGACAACGACGGCAAGCTGCACGAGCGCCAGTGCGCCGAGAACCCGTCGCTCAATCCCTGCGCCTTCGAATTCGTGTACCTGGCGCGTCCGGACTCCGTGATCGACGGCGCCTCGGTCTACGCGACCCGCCTGCGCATGGGCGAATACCTGGCCGACAAGGTCCGCAACGAGATCCCGGTCGAAGAGATCGACGTGGTCATGCCGATCCCCGATTCCTCGCGTCCGGCCGCGATCCAGCTGGCGCTGAAGCTGGGCGTCGAGTACCGCGAAGGCTTCATCAAGAACCGCTACATCGGCCGCACCTTCATCATGCCGGGCCAGGGCATGCGCAAGAAGTCGGTGCGCCAGAAGCTGAACGCGATCAGCTCCGAATTCAAGGACAAGAACGTGCTGCTGGTCGACGACTCGATCGTGCGCGGCACCACCAGCCGCGAGATCGTGCAGATGGCGCGCGAAGCCGGCGCCCGCAAGGTCTTCTTCGCCTCGGCCGCGCCGCCGGTGCTGTACCCGAACGTGTACGGCATCGACATGCCGACCCGCGACGAGCTGATCGCGCATGGCCGCACGGTCGAGGAAGTGTGCCGCGAGATCACCGCCGACCGCGTCGTGTACCAGGATGTCGACGCGCTCAAGCGCGCGATCTCGGACGTCAACCCGGAGCTGAAGAACTTCGAGGCCTCGTGCTTCGACGGCGTGTACGTGACCGGCGACGTGACCCCGGAATACCTGGACCGCCAGGAGTCGGCGCGCCACAACCCGTCGAACAAGGAAGAGGACGCGGTGCGCACCCAGCTCAACCTGAACCCGCCAGTCACCTCGGAGTAAGCGCGAACCCATGAGCGATACCCCCAACTACGGCTTCACCACCACGATCCTGCACAACGACCGCCGCAAGGCGATCGAGCAGGGCTCCCTGCACAAGCCGGTGCACACCTCGGTGGCCTTCGGCTATGGCGATGCGCGCCAGCTGGCGTCGGTCTTCCAGGGCAAGGAGCCGGGCTTCCGCTACGGCCGCCAGGGCAACCCGACCGTCGGCGCCCTCGAGGACAAGATCAGCAAGATGGAAGACGGCGTGGCCTCGCTGTGCTTCGCCACCGGCATGGGCGCGATCGGCGCGCTGTTCCAGGCGCTGCTCAAGGCGGGCGACCACATCGTCTCCTCGTCCTTCCTGTTCGGGAATACCAACAGCCTGTGGCAGACCGTGGCCGGGCAGGGCGTGGACGTGGCCTTCGCCGACGCGACCGATGTCGCCGGGGTCGAGGCGGCGCTGCAGCCGAACACCCGCATGGTGTTCGTCGAGACCATCGCCAACCCGCGCACCCAGGTCGCCGACCTGGCGCGCATCGGCCGGCTGTGCCGCGAGCGCGGCATCCTGTACGTGGTGGACAACACCATGACCACGCCCTACCTGTTCCGTCCGAAGGCGGTCGGCGCCGGCCTGGTGGTCAACTCGCTGACCAAGTCGATCGGCGGCCATGGCATCGCGCTGGGCGGCGCGCTGACCGACACCGGCCTGTTCGACTGGAGCGCCTACCCGAACATCGCGCAGAATTTCCGCAAGCAGGCGCCGCAGGCGCAGGGCATGGCCCAGCTGCGTGCGAAAGCCCTGCGCGACTTCGGCGCGGCGCTCGGACCGGAAGCCGCGCACCACATCGCGGTCGGCGCCGAAACGCTGGCGCTGCGCATGGAGCGTGCGTCGTCCAACGCGCTGGCGCTGGCCTCGATGCTGGAAGCGGACGAGCGGGTCGCGGCGGTCCACTATCCGGGCCTGGCCTCGCACCCGCAGAACGGCCTGGTCAAGGAATTGTTCCGTTCGGGCGGCTCGCTGCTGAGCTTCGAGCTGAAGGATGGCATCGACTGCTTCGATTACCTGAACCGCCTCAAGCTGGGCATCCCGGCGAGCAACCTGGGTGACACGCGCACGCTCGTGATCCCGGTGGCGCATACCATCTTCTTCGAGATGGGGGCGGAACGCCGCGCCAGCATGGGCATCGCCGAATCGCTGATCCGCGTGTCGGTCGGCATCGAGGATACCGACGACCTGCTGGCGGACTTCCGCCAGGCGCTCGAGGCGTAAGCACAGGCCGGCTTCGAAGCCGGCTTTTTTTTCGCCAGTTGAGCCAAGCCGCCGAATACCGCTATCATGGGCGGTCACTGTCCCTCATAAGCTTGCCCGATGAAACGCTCCCTGTCCTGCCTGACCCTGTCCCTCCTGCTGTGCGGTACCGCCTTCGCAGGCGAACTCGAGAACGCTCACGCCGCATTCGCCAAGAAGGATTTCGCGACCGCGATCAAGCTCTACACGAAGCTTGCCAATGCCGGCAATCCGGAAGCCCAGGCTCACCTCGCCCAGATGGTTTGGTATGGCGAAGCGGGCGTGCCGGACGAGACCAGGGCCAGGGAGTTGTTCACCAAGGCGGCCGCCAAGGGCAACAAGGTGGCGATCGCCTCGCTCGACGTCATGAAGCAGCGCACCGAGCGCCGCGCCGACATCGATTACTGGATCAAGGGCTACGATGGCGCCGACCTGAAGTCGGGCGAATTCCGCTGCCCGGCGCCACGCATTCCGTCGATGTCGAAGGTCAATGACGAGATCGACCGCGTCAGCGCGTCGGTGACGGCGTGGCAGAACTGCTACAACAAGTTCGTGACCAACCTGAACGCGGCTTCGCCGCTGTCCAAGCGCATTCCGGCGGACATCGCCAAGCTGATGAGCAAGGACGAGACCGAGGCGTCGCATGCCCACCTGGAGCGGGTGCGCGAGAACCTGGCGGAGGAGGCGAAGGTGAGCTCCAAGCTGATCCTGGCCGATTTCGCGGCATGGCGCAGCGCGACCGAGGCGTATGTGGCGGAGCACAATGCGATGGTCAAGGGGGCGGGGGCGTCCTCGGATTCGATCAGGACCAAGACCAGGTAAGCCTGCCTGCGAAAAAAAACGGCCGCGTCAGCGGCCGTCATTTACTCAGTTCCAGCTGCGCATCAAGCCCACCGCCAGCCCTTCGAGCGCGAACTCGTCCTCGGGCGTGACCTTGATGACCTTGAAGTCCGGGTTTTCCGGCAGCAGTTCCACCAGTTCCCCGGTCTTGCGGTAGCGCTTGACCGTGACTTCCTCGCCCAGGCGGGCGACGACGATCTGGCCGTTCTTGGCGCTGTCGATTTTCTTCACGGCCAGGAAGTCGCCATCCATGATGCCGGCGTCGCGCATCGACCAGCCGCGCACCTTCAGCAGGAAATCGGGCCGGGCCGCGAACATGGCGGTGTCGACGCTGTAGGTCGCTTCGACGTGTTCCTGCGCCAGGATCGGCGAGCCGGCGGCGACGCGGCCGACCAGCGGCAGCGACATCATCATGGGCGGCGGCATCATGACCGGCTCGGCGCTGGCGCCGACCAGGCGGATGCCGCGCGAGGTGCCCGGCGAAATCTCGATCGCACCCTTGCGCGCCAGCGCCTGCAGGTGCTCCTCGGCCGCGTTGGCCGACCGGAAGCCCAGTTCGGCCGCAATCTCGGCGCGGGTCGGAGGGAAACCGGTGTTCTCGATCGCATCCTTGATCAGGTTGAGGATCTGTTCTTGCCTTGCAGTGAGCTTGATCATGGATAAGGTTACAGCGAAGTTATAAGGTCAGACTGTATTTTTGTACAGTATTCTGGTATGCGCAAGGGGAAACACGATAAATGTGGTGAAAAAATGTGCGCCGCAGCGCCGGAGCGGCGGCGTGGGGCCGGCGGCAACATAGCATTTCCCAAAACCGCGGTTTTCGCGCTATAATCGAAGGCTTTCCCTTCCCACACTCGTCTTGACGCCGAGGTGGGCATTTGTTTAAACGTCCTCAAGGAGTGTTGCATGCGTCATTATGAAATCGTTTTTATCGTCCACCCGGACCAGAGCGAGCAAGTCCCGGCGATGATCGAGCGTTACAAGACCACGGTGACCAGCCGCGGCGGTAACATCCATCGCGTGGAAGACTGGGGCCGTCGCCAGATGGCTTACCAGATCCAGAAGCTGCCGAAGGCACACTACATCTGCATGAACATCGAGTGCGACAACGAGACCCTGGTCGAGCTGGAAACCGCATTCAAATTCAATGATGCCGTCCTGCGTCATCTGACCGTTAAGATGAAGAAGGCCGAAACCGCGCCGTCGCCGATGATGAAGTCGGTCCAGCGCGAAGACGCAGCCAAGAGCCACCGCGCAGAAGCAGCAGCCGCTGCCCCGGCCGCAGCTGCCTAAGTTTTTCCCAGGAATTCGTTTTAACCGGTAGTGAACCAGCTCCAGATCGTCGCGACCATCGCGGAGCGTGATGTCTTGCGCTACACCCCGGCCGGCGTACCGATCGTGTCCGCCATCCTGATGCACAGCTCGCACCAGGAAGAGGCCGGTGTAGACAGGCTCGTGGAGTTCGAAGTCCCCGCGTTCGCCGCGGGAGAGATTTCGGGCAGGTTCGGCAGCGCGGAACTCGGCGCGGCCTACCAGTTCACCGGATTCCTTGCACGGAAGAACCGCAACAGCAAAGCCCTGGTGTTTCACATCATTGATTTCAGTGCCGCTTAAACCGGCAATTTAGATAGATACAGGAGCCTCGAAATGGCATTCGGTAAAAAGTTCGACAAAAACAAAGCTAAGCTCAAAGAGAAGCGCAAACAGCAAAACCCGCTGTTCAAGCGCAAGAAGTTCTGCCGCTTCACCGCCGCTGGCGTTGAGCAAGTGGATTACAAGGACGTCGACACCCTGAAGGACTTCGTCCAGGAAAACGGCAAGATCATGCCGGCACGCCTGACCGGTACCAAGGCGCACTACCAGCGCCAGGTTGACACCGCCATCAAGCGCGCCCGTTACCTCGCGCTGCTGCCGTACACCGACCTGCACAACGCTTAATCGTCGGCTACGACAGTCAGAATCTCCTGGAGAAAAACATGCAAATCATTCTGTTGGAAAAAGTAGTGAACGTCGGCAACCTGGGCGACGTCGTCAAGGTCAAGGACGGTTACGCACGTAACTTCCTGATCCCGCAAAAGATGGCACGCCGCGCTACCCAGGCCGCCGTGGCCGAGTTCGAAGCCAAGCGCGCCGAGCTGGAAAAAGCTGCTGCTGAAAAGCTGGCCGCTTCGCAAGCCCAAGGCGAGAAGCTGAGCGGCATGACCGTCACCATCGGCCAGAAGGCCGGCGTGGATGGCCGTCTGTTCGGTTCGGTCACCAACTTCGACATCGCTGAAGCCCTGTCGAAGCAAGGCTTCCCGGTTGAAAAGGCGCAAGTGCGTCTGCCGACCGGCCCGCTGAAGACCACCGGCGAGTTCCCGGTTTCGGTCGCGCTGCACACCGACGTGATCGCCGAGATCACCGTCGCCGTCGTGGGCGAAGCTGCATAAGCTATTGTTGTATAAAGAAAAAAGCCGGGTTCTCCCGGCTTTTTTCTTTTGGAAACTCTCCAATTATTACAGCCGTATGACAGGAGCAAGGTATAATGCCGCCCATGAACTCCGCCCCAGCAGATCCGCAAATCGAATCCCTGCGCATCCCCCCGCACTCCATTGAAGCAGAGCAGTCCGTCATCGGTGGTTTGCTGCGCGATAACGCGGCCTGGGATCGCATTGCTGATTTCATGCACGCGGAGGATTTCTACCGCTACGACCACCGGATCATCTTCGAACAGATGGTTCGCCTGATTAACTCCGGCAAGCCGGCCGACGTGATCACCGTGTACGAGGCCTGCAACCAGCTCGGCAAGGCCGAGGAGGTCGGAGGACTGCAATACCTGAACGCGATGGCGCAAAATACGCCATCGGCGGCCAACATCCGCCGCTATGCCGAGATCGTCCGCGATCGCGGCGTGCTGCGCCAGCTGATCACGGTCGCCGACCAGATCTCCGGCGATGCGTTCAATCCACAAGGCAAGGAAGTCAAGCAGATGCTTGACGAGGCCGAATCGAAGATCTTCGCGATTGCCGAGCAGGGCGCCCGCGGCGCCCAGGGCTGGCTGCCGGTGCAGCCGCTGCTGACCCAGGTGGTCGAGCGCATCGACGAACTCTACAGCCGTGAAAACCAGGGTGAAATCACCGGCGTGCCGACCGGTTTCATCGACCTCGACCGCATGACCTCGGGCCTGCAGCCGGGCGACCTGGTCATTGTGGCCGGCCGTCCGTCGATGGGCAAGACCGCATTCTCGGTCAACATCGGCGAAAACGTCGCGATCGAGGCTGGCCTGCCCGTCGCCGTGTTCTCGATGGAGATGGGCGGCGCCCAGCTGGCGATGCGTATGCTCGGTTCGGTCGGCCAGCTCGACCAGCACCGCCTGCGTACCGGCCGCCTGAACGACGAGGACTGGCCGCGCCTGACGCATGCCATCCAGAAAATGAACGAAGCCCAGCTCTACATCGACGAGACGCCGGCGCTGAACCCGATCGAGATGCGCGCACGCGCGCGCCGCCTGGCTCGTCAGTGTGGCAAGCTGGGCCTGATCATCGTCGACTACCTGCAGCTGATGCAGGGCAGTAAGGCGGGCGACAACCGCGCCGCCGAGATCTCCGAGATCTCGCGTAGCCTGAAGGGCCTGGCCAAGGAATTGCACTGCCCGGTCATCGCGCTGTCGCAGCTGAACCGCTCGCTGGAACAACGCCCGAACAAGCGCCCCGTCATGTCCGACCTGCGCGAATCCGGCGCTATCGAGCAGGATGCGGACGTGATCATCTTCCTGTATCGCGACGAGGTCTACAATCCCGACTCGCCCGAGAAGGGAACCGCCGAGATCATCATCGGCAAGCAGCGTAACGGCCCGATCGGTGCGATTCGCCTTACCTGGATCGGCCAGTACACCAAGTTCGGTAACTATAGCGGCAGCCTCACCACCTACCAGGGCGATTAAGCTGCCTACTTGCAATTGCCGCTGCCTATCCGGCGCAGCGGTTGACGAAGTCCCAAGAGATCTACAACGGAGAACACATGTTTGGACGCCTGATGCCCACCGAGGGCAAATTTTTTGACCTGTTCAACCAGCACGCCGCCTTGTGCGTGAAGGGTGCGCAAGAGATGGTTGGCCTGATGACCAACTTCGACGACCTGGAAAACCGCACGCACGCCGTGGAGAGCCTCGAGAAACAGGCGGACAAGATCACCTACGCCACGGTCGACCTGCTGCACAAGACCTTCATCACGCCGCTCGACCGCGACGACATCCACAAGCTGATCACCCGCATGGACGACATCCTCGACATGATGGAAGATGCGGCCCAGACCATCTCGCTGTACGACCTGCACGCCGTGACGCCGGAAGCCAAGCGCCTGGCCGAGCTGTGCCTGTCGTGCTGCGAAAAGGTCCAGCAGGCCGTCGGACTGCTGCACAACATGGACAACGCGTCGAAGATCGTCGCCATCTGCGAAGAGATCGACCGCTTCGAGTCCGACGCCGACCATGTGATGCGCGCCGCCATGTCCAAGCTGTTCCGCGACGAACCGGACGTGCGTAACCTGATCAAGATGAAAGCCATCTACGAGATTCTCGAGACCGTGACCGACCGCTGCGAAGACGTGGCCAATATCATCGAAGGCATCATCGTCGAGAACGCGTAACACGCCCGGAAAACAAGAACAAAATGGAATCTCTACATATCAGCATTTACGTGCTGGGCATGCTGGTGCTGCTGGCACTGGTGTTCGACTTCATGAACGGCTTTCACGACTCGGCCAACGCGATCGCGACGGTCGTGTCGACCGGCGTGCTCAAGCCGCAGTCGGCGGTGGCGATGGCCGCCTTCTTCAACTTCATCGCGATCTTCGTGGTCAGCATGAAGGTGGCGCAGACGATCGGCAAGGGGACCATCGATCCGCATGTGGTCGACCACTACGTCATCTTCGGGGCCCTAGTCGGGGCCATCGTCTGGAACGTCATCACCTGGTACTACGGCATCCCGTCGTCCTCGTCGCACGCGCTGATCGGCGGCCTGGTGGGCGCCGCGGTGGCCAAGTCGGGCACCGGCGCGCTGATCGCCGGCGGCCTGATCAAGACCGTGGTGTTCATCGTGGTGGCCCCGCTGCTGGGTTTCATCCTGGGCTCGACCATCATGCTGCTGGTCTCGTGGATCTTCGTGAAGTCCACGCCGCGCAAGGTCGACGTCTGGTTCCGCCGCCTGCAGCTGGCGTCGGCGGCCGGCTATTCGCTGGGCCACGGCGGCAATGACGCGCAGAAGACCATGGGCATCATCTGGATGCTCCTGATCGCCGCCGGCTACACCGCTCCGACCGATCCGCTGCCGCCTACCTGGGTCATCATCTCCTGCTACGCGGCGATCAGCTTCGGTACGCTGTTCGGCGGCTGGCGCATCGTCAAGACCATGGGCCAGAAGATCACCAAGCTCAAGCCGGTCGGCGGTTTCTGCGCCGAGACCGGCGGCGCCTTCACCCTGCTGATGGCGAGCTTCTGGGGCATCCCGGTGTCGACCACCCACACCATCACCGGCGCGATCGTCGGCGTGGGCGCGTCGCAGAAGGCATCGGCAGTGCGCTGGGGCGTGGCGGGCAACATCGTCTGGGCCTGGGTCTTCACCATTCCGGCATCGGCCTTCATGGCTGCGGTCGCGTGGTGGATCGGCACCAAGATCATGTAACCGGCGCCACCTGGCGTGGCGCGAAAAAAAAAGGCGGAGCGTGTGCTCCGCCTTTTTTTCGGGTTCATCACGGATTTCCGGGAAACGCGGCTTTGATCTTGAGGAAAAAGAAGTCGCTATCCCGGTAGCCATAGGCCATCCGCTTCATCACCTTGATACGGTTGTTGATGCCCTCGAGCTGGCCGGTATGCATCGGCCAGCGCAGCCGCGCTGCGATGCCTCGCCAGTAGGGTTTTAACTTGGTGGCGAATTTCCTTAGCGGCTCGATCCCGCTGTCGTTTGCCATCTTCAGCCAGCTTCGCCAGGC
>NZ_KB908167.1 GCF_000382345.1 Massilia niastensis DSM 21313 | reverse complement strand
GGGCCGCGCCGCCGTGCCCTCGGGCGCCTCGACCGGCTCGCGCGAAGCGATCGAACTGCGCGACGGCGATCCGAAGCGCTACTTCGGCAAGGGCGTACTGCAGGCCTGCGAGAATATCAACACCGAGATCTTTGAGGCCATCATGGGCCTGGACGCCAATGAACAGGCTTTCCTGGACCGCACCCTGATCGACCTGGACGGCACCGAGAACAAGAGCCGCCTGGGCGCGAACGCCATGCTGGCGGTGTCGATGGCCGTGGCCAAGGCAGCCGCCGAGGAAGCCGGCCTGCCGCTGTACCGCTACTTCGGCGGCTCGGGCGCGATGCAGATGCCGGTGCCGATGATGAACGTCATCAACGGCGGCGCGCACGCCGACAACAACCTGGACATCCAGGAATTCATGATCATCCCGGTCGGCGCTCCTTCGTTTAAAGAAGCGCTGCGCTACGGCGCCGAGGTGTTCCACACCCTGAAGAAGATCCTGCACGCGAAGGGCCTGGCCACCTCGGTCGGCGACGAAGGCGGCTTCGCCCCGAACGTCTCCAGCCATGAGGAAGCGATCAAGCTGATCATGCAGGCGATCGAGCAGGCCGGCTACGTGCCGGGCCAGGACATCGCGATCGGCCTGGACTGCGCCGCCAGCGAGTTCTACAAGGATGGCAAGTACCAGCTCGAAGGCGAGGGCCTGTCCCTGTCGGCGCAGGACTTCACCAACATGCTGGCCACCTGGTGCGACAAGTACCCGATCATCTCGATCGAGGACGCGATGCACGAAGGCGACTGGGAAGGCTGGGCGATCCTGACCGCCGCGCTGGGCAAGAAGGTGCAGCTGGTGGGCGACGACCTGTTCGTCACCAACACCAAGATCCTGAAGGAAGGCATCCAGAAGGGCATCGCCAACTCGATCCTGATCAAGATCAACCAGATCGGCACCCTGACCGAGACCTTCGCCGCCATCGAGATGGCCAAGCGCGCCGGCTACACCGCCGTGATCTCGCACCGTTCGGGCGAGACCGAGGACTCGACCATCGCCGACATCGCGGTGGGCCTGAACGCCCTGCAGATCAAGACCGGCTCGATGTCGCGTTCGGACCGCATGGCGAAGTACAACCAGCTGCTGCGCATCGAGGAAGACCTGGGCAATGTTGCCAGTTATCCACAGCGCGACGCTTTTTACAACCTGAAAAGCGGATCGTAGTTACTGATTGTGCAATCTTCAAGTCATACTAACAATGGGCGCTTGCCCTCACACCAAGGAGGAGACATGAACAAGAAGGTCCTCGCGGCAGCCATCCTGGCTTGCTGCGGCGGTAGCGCGGTCGCACAGACCTCCGTGACGATCTACGGCATCGTCGATGCCGGCTACGTGCATGAAAGCGGCGGCGTGGCCGGCAGCGTGAACAAGCTCACCAGCGGCGTCGGCTCGCACTCGCGGATCGGTTTCCGGGGCAGCGAAGACCTGGGCGGCGGCACCTCGGTCTTCTTCACGCTCGAGAATGGCCACCGTCTCGATACCGGCGAAGTCGACGCGGCCGGCTCGATCTTCAACCGCCAGGCCTTCGTCGGCATCAAGACCACGGCCGGCTCGCTGTCCCTCGGCCGCCAGTACACGCCCTGGCACCAGGCCCTGGCCCAGGTCGGCGATCCGTTCAGCACCGGCTACGCCGGCGGCTCGAAGAACCTGTTCCCGGACTTCGGCACCAACGTCCGGACCAGCAATACAGTGATCTACACCACGCCGGTCATGAGCGGATTCACCGCCGACGTGGCCTACAGCTTCGGTGAGCAGGTCAGCAGCAAGGCCGGCCGCCAGTACGGCGCCTCGCTGGGCTACGCGGCGGGCCCGCTGAACGTGCGCCTCGCCTACAACCACAGGAATTCCGACGTCGCCGCGGCGCCGGGCGTGACCCCTGTCACGCGCGGCAACGGCAGCAACAAGCTGCTGACCGCCAACTACGACTTCAAGGTGGTCAAGGCCTATCTGGCGTTCAGCGTCGACAAGGGCTTCGGCAGCGCTCCGCTGGGCAACAACACCAATCCGTTCGGCGGCGTCGCCCCGACGGCGTCGACTGACGGGAACGAGATCCTGCTGGGCGCCGTGGTGCCGGCCGGTCCGGGCAACGTCGTGGTCACCCTGATGCGCAAGGACGACAAGACCTTCCGCAACCAGGATGCGCGCTCGGCTGGCGTGGGCTACCTGTATACGATGTCGAAGCGCACCACCCTGTACACGGTGTACGGCGCCATCGACAACGAGAACGGCGCAGGCTACACCGTGGCCAACAATACGGAAGCCGGCTCGGGCGACCGCGCCTTCAACCTGGGCGTCCGCCACAGCTTCTAAGCCGTCGTACCGCCTCGCGGATCGCACCCATGCACGCCGTTCCGGTCACGCCGGAACGGCGTTTTCATTTCGCACGGGGCAGACCGTCGACTATGTCACGGGACGCGGCGCGGTCACCACGCGCCAACTGCACCAGCACCTGCGGCCGGTGCTGGATCCCGAGGTCCTGCTGGTGACCGACTCGCACCCCGCCTACCGCGCCTTTGCCCGGGAAGCCGGCATCGCGCATCACGCCGTCAACCCGCGCGCCGGCGAGCGGGTGCGTGGCGCGCTCCACGTGCAGAACGTCAACGCCTACCACCGGCGCTTTCGCGAGTGGCTGGCGCGCTTCCACGGCGTCGCGTCGCGCTACCTGCCCAACTATCTCGGCTGGCAATGGGCGCTGGATGGCGGGCGCATCAGTTCAGCGGAGCAATTGCTCAGGGCCGCGATCGGGCTCTTCCATATACAAAGGTGACAGCGCCTTTTCGTCATACGGGAGGGGGCGCCTCGCTCGACGGCCAGCGCGCCACTTCCTGGCCCATCGGCGTGGCCGACGAAAAGGCTTCGGCCACGAAGTCGACGAAGGCGCGCACCCGCGCGGCGGTCTGGAGCTGGTAGGGATAGACGGCATGGATGTCCGCCGGAGGCGTCGCCCAGTTCGACAGGACCTGCCGCAGCCTCCCGCTTTGCAGGTATTTGGCGATGTCCCACTCGGCGCGCATGATCAGGCCGTGCCCTTCGAGCGCCCAGTTGACCGCGATTTCGCCGTCGTTGGTGCTCAGGGAGCCGCGCACCTTGACCGTCTCGGTGCGCTGGCCCGACTTCAGGTGCCAGATGCCGTAGCCTTCCTCCCCCTGGCGGATGCCGATGCAGCTGTGCTGGGTCAGGTCGTTGGGCACGCGCGGCGTGCCATGCTGCTCGAGGTAAGCGGGGGCCCCGCAGATCAGGCGGCGGTTCGAGGCAAGGCGCCTGGCGATCACCCTCGCATCCGGCGGTTCGCCGAACCGGATGCACACATCGTAGGCGTCCTCGACCAGCGAGGGCGGATTCACCGTCAGCTGCAGCTGCACGTCCACTTCCGGATAGCGCTTGTGGAACGCCGAGATCAGCGGCGCGATATGGCTGCGGCCGAAGCCGAGGGTGGCGTTCACCCTGAGCAGGCCCTTGGGCGCCGTGCCTGCGCTGAAGATCATCTGCTCCATGTCTTCGATGTCGGCCAGGATGCGGCGCGAATTCTCGAGGTACATCTCGCCTTCGGCCGTCAGGCCGATGCGGCGCGTCGTGCGGTGCAGCAGACGCGCCCCGAGGCGGGCCTCCATCTGGCTCAGGCGCTTGCTGACCGCGGCCGTGGTGACGTTCATCTCGCGGGCGGCGGCCGACAGGGTGCCCGCACGGACCAGCAGGCTGAAGAAGGCCATCTCGGAATGGGCGTTGATAGGTGTCGACATTATTAACTCACGATTGATAATAGTTCAACTTTAGCTTCATCTTTTAGCTGGTGCAAGCCGTATAGTCGATCCTGACGGTGACAAGAAAAACGCGGACGCTGGCAGCACAAGAAGGTTCCGCGATGACAAACCCTTTAGCATCGCTATCAGGAGACAACCATGCAAAAGCAAGCCCAGCAGTACAAGCGCATCATGCAAACCGCCGCCATCGCGGTCCTACTTGGAAGTGGCGGTGCGGCGATGGCGCAGGCCTGGCCCGCCAAGAACGTCACCATCGTCGTGCCGTTCGCCACCGGCGGCACCACCGATGCGATCGCGCGCACGCTCGGCCAGGAACTGTCGAAGAACCTGGGCAAGCCGGTGATCGTCGAAAACAAGCCGGGCGCCGGCGCGACCATCGGCGCCGATTTCGTCGCCAAGGCCAAGTCGGACGGCTACACGCTGCTGCTGGGCGCCGTGCACCACACGATCGCGAGCAGCGTCTACAAGAAGCTTCCCTACGATTTCCAGCGCGACCTCGCGCCGGTGAGCACCGTGGCCCTGGTCCCGAACGTGCTGGTCGTGAACCCGAAGGTCCCGGCGAAGAACGTCAGCGAACTCATCGCGCTGGCCAAGAAGACCCCGGGCAAACTGACCTTCGGCTCGAACGGCAACGGCACCGGGCAGCACCTGATCGGCGCCCAGTTCGGCATTTCGAGCGGCACCGACATCATGCACGTGCCGTACAAGGGCAGCGGTCCGCTGACGATCGACCTGCTGGCCGGCCAGATCGACATGTCCTTCGACACCGTGACGCCGGTGCTGTCCCATATCCGCGCGGGCAAGCTGCGCGCCCTGGCGGTGACCACGATCAAGCGCTCGGCCGCGCTCCCCGACGTGCCGACCCTGGACGAGGCGGGCCTGAAGGGATTCGACCAGGGCACCTGGTTCGGCGTCCTGGCGCCTGTCGCCACGCCGAAGGACGTCGTCGTCCGCCTGAATGCCGAGATCGTCAAGATCGTGAACTCGCCGGACTTCCGCAAGCGCATGGACGAGATCGGCGCCGTACCGATCGGTAACAGCTCGGCGGAGATGGCGGCCCAGATCAAGACCGACACCGAGCGCTTTGCCAAACTGGTGAAAGAAGCCAAGGTCACCATCGAGTAAGGCGGGCGGACTGACCTTCGATGGCCGGCTCCCCCTCGGGCCGGCCGTAACAACCACGAGAGATTCCATGAGAGATTCCACGACCACCATCGACAACGAATCCGCAGTCCAGTCCCTGACTGACGTGATGTCGAAATTTACCTCCTACATCGGCAAGCGCCTGCCGAACGACGTGCACGACAAACTGGCCGAGCTGCGCTCGCAGGAGACCCATCCGCTGGCCAAGGCCGTGTACGAGTCGATGAAGGAAAACCAGGAGGCCGCGGACAGGCTCGACCGTCCGAGCTGCCAGGACACCGGCGTGATCCAGTACTTCATCAACGCGGGCGCCAAGTTCCCCCTGCTGGGCGAGCTGGAAGACATCCTGCGCAACGCCACGCTCGAGGCGACGAAAAAAGGGCCGCTGCGCCACAACGCCGTCGAGACCTTCGACGAGAAGAACACCGGCACCAACACCGGCTCGAAGATTCCCTGGCTGGACTGGGAGATCGAACCGAATTCGGACAGCGCCACGATCGATGTCTACATGGCCGGCGGCGGCTGCACCCTGCCGGGCGCGGCCAAGGTGCTGATGCCGGGCGAAGGCTACGAAGGGGTGGCGGAATTCGTGTTCGACGTGATCACCTCGCGCGGCGTGAACGCCTGCCCGCCGCTGCTCGTGGGCGTCGGCGTCTCGACCTCGGCCGAGACGGCGGCGCGGCTGTCGAAGAAGGCCATCTTGCGCCCGGTGAATTCCTGCCACGGCAACGCCAACGCGGCGAAGATGGAAAAGCTGCTCGAAGAGGGCTTGAACGAAGTCGGCCTCGGACCCCAGGGCCTGACCGGCAACGCCAGCGTCATGGGCGTGAACATCGAATCCTCCGCGCGCCATCCGTCGACCATCGGCGTGGCCGTGTCGACCGGATGCTGGGCGCACCGGCGCGGACGCATCAAGATCAACGCCGACCTGAGCTACGAAATCATCTCGCACCAAGGAGCTGTCCTGTGAAGAAAATCCTGACCACCCCGATCAAGGACGAAGATCTCGCGGAGCTGAACATCGGCGACGTCGTCTACCTCAGCGGCCAGCTGGTGACCTGCCGCGACGTGGCGCACCGCCGCCTCATCGAACTTGGCCGCGAGCTGCCGGTCGACCTCAAGGGCGGGGCGATCTTCCATGCGGGGCCGATCGTGCGCCAGAAGGAAGACGGCGAGTACGAGATGGTGTCGATCGGCCCGACCACCAGCATGCGGATGGAGAAATTCGAGAAGGAGTTCATCGCCCAGACCGGCGTGAAGCTGGTGGTCGGCAAGGGCGGCATGGGGGCGGAAACCGCTGCCGGCTGCGTCGAGAACAAGGCGGTGCACGCCATCTTCCCGGGCGGCTGCGCCGTGCTGGCGGCGACCAAGGTCGAGAAGATCGAGGGCGCCGAGTGGAAGGATCTCGGCATGCCGGAAACGCTGTGGATCAACAAGGTCAACGAGTTCGGACCCCTGATCATCTCGATCGACACCAAGGGCAATAACCTCATCGAGCAGAACAAGGCGCGCTTCAACGAACGCAAGAAGCCGATTCTCGACAGGATCAACGAACAGGTGAAGTTCATCAGCTGAGCGGCTGTACCGGTCCTATCCAGTCTTCATTGCAGGCGCGGCTTCGGTCGCGCCTGTTTGCATTGCAGGTGCGGCGCGATAGGCAGCGCACGCCAGCCTCGCCGCCCGCCAGGCCAGCACCCCCATTCCGGACCGGAATGGCTTGCGCGGCATAAGTCAATGGACGAGTAAAGCGCCGCCTTCCTACACTTGACCTCCATCCAGGCACGCATGCCGCGCCGCCTGGTCGCCACCTGGAGAGTCGAATGGACCCAAAAAAACTTGAAGCCGTCCTGGAGCAGCGCCGCGCGACCGTCCGCGAGCGTGTTTCGCCGCAGGAATGGCAGGCGCGCGAAGACCTCGCCGCCTGCTATCGCCTGTGCGTGCATTACCGCATGACGGACATGATCTACAACCACATCTCGCTGAAAATCCCCGGCAGCGACGACCATTTCCTGATCAATGCCTTCGGCCTGCTGTACGAAGAGGTCAGCGCCTCCAATCTGGTCAAGGTCGATATCGACGGCAACTTGCTGGACGATGACGGACTGGAAGTCAATCCCGCCGGCTTCGTCATCCATTCCGCGATCCACAAGGCGCGCCATGATCTCAGCTGCGTGTTCCATACCCACACCAGGGCGGGTGTGGCGATCTCCGCCCAGGAGCGCGGCCTGCTGCCGATCTCGCAGCATGCGATGCGCTTCTACAACCGGGTCGGCTACCACGGATATGAGGGGATCGCGCTCGATCTCGACGAACAGCAGCGGCTGGTGCAGGACCTCGGCCCGCACGACGTACTCATCCTGCGCAACCATGGCCTGCTCACTGCCGGCGCCGGTGTCAGGGAGGCGTTCGAGCTGATGTATTACCTGGAGCTTGCGTGCCAGATCCAGCTGGACGCGACCAGCAGCGGCAGCCAGCTGGTGATGCCGCCGCACGAGGTCTGCGAACACGCCGCCCAGCAGTTTGCCGGTTCCAACGACTTCATCCTGGGCCGCGACTGGGCTGCCCTGCGGCGGATGCTCGATCGCAAGGAGCCCGACTACCGGACCTGAACCCTGCTGCCTGATCCGCCCATTCTAAAAATATCTGGAGACCGACATGCAACTATCACATGCGGACGTCGCAAGCGTCCAGGCCGATGAGCCACTTTTCCGCAAGCTCGTCTGGCGAGTCATGCCGTTCCTGCTGATCTGCTATCTGTTCGCTTACCTGGACCGCGTCAACGTGGCGTTCGCCAAGTTGCAGATGGCACAGCAGCTGCAGTTCAGCGAAGCAGTCTACGGCCTTGGTGCGGGCATCTTCTTCATCGGCTATTTTCTGTTCGAGGTGCCGAGCAACCTGATCATGGAGCGTGTCGGCGCGCGGCGCTGGATCGCCCGCATCATGCTCACCTGGGGCATGTTGTCGGCCGGCATGATGCTGGTGACGACCGCCAACCAGTTCTATGTCATGCGCTTCCTGCTCGGCGTTGCCGAGGCCGGATTTTTCCCAGGCGTGCTGCTGTACCTCAGCCAGTGGTTTCCTTCGGTGCAGCGCGGTCGCGTGGTGGCCTTGCTGATGGCGGCGGTGCCCGTCTCCACCGTGATCGGCGCACCGATCTCGGGCTGGATACTCCAGTCGATGCAGGGCGTCCAGGGCCTGGGCGGATGGCAGTGGCTGTTCCTGATCGAAGGCGTGCCCTCGATGATCCTGGGCGTGGCCTGCCTGTTCCTGCTGACCGACAGGATCGCGGAGGCGACATGGTTGACGCCGCAGGAAAAGCGCCACCTGCAGATGCAGCTCGACCTCGACGACAAGGGCAAGCAGACGCATTCGTTCAAGGCAGCGCTGGCCAGCCCGCGCCTGTGGCTCCTGGCAGCGATCTATTTCTGCATCGCGCTTGGCAATCTCGGGCTGGCGTTCTGGATGCCCACCCTGGTCAAGGAAGCCGGCGTCCGGTCGCTCGGAACGGTCGGCTTGCTGACGGCGATTCCCTATCTGTGCGCGACGGTCGTCATGATCCTGGTGGGACGTTCGGCGGACGCACGGCGCGAGCGGCGCTACCACCTTGCCGTGCCAATGCTGACCGGCGCGCTGGGATTGATCGCCGCGGCCCATATGCCGAACCTGTCGTTGACGATGGTGGCCCTGGTGGTGGCAACCGCGGGACTGACCACGGCGCTGCCGATGTACTGGCCCGTGCCGTCCGCCATCCTGGGAGGCAGCGCGATGGCCGGCGGACTGGCATTGCTGAACTCGGCGGGCGCGCTGGCGGGGTTTGTCGGGCCGTTCGGCATCGGCTGGCTCAAGACCCATGCCGCGCACCCGAACCTGGCGCTGTATGTGATGGCCGCGATCGTGGCGGCAGGCGCGGCCGCGGTGCTCGGCCTGCGCGCCAACGAGGTCAACCGCTGACCGGGCGGCGCCTCGTGCCAGGCCGCACGGTATCATTGCAGAACTACCAGCACCACTCATCGAGCCTAGCCACATGATACGAGACCTCGGCCAACTTCAGGCGTTCCTTGCGATCATCCAGCACGGCAGCGTCGGCCGTGCAGCCGACGCGCTGTGCGTCACGCAGTCGGCGCTGACGCGCATCATCCAGCGGCTGGAGGAACAGGTCGGGGTCCCGCTGTTCGAGCGCCATACGCGGGGGATGACCCTGACTTCCTACGGGACCGTGCTGGAGCCGTATGCCGCGCACCTGGTGGCGGAATCCGCCAATGCCATGGGCGAGATGGCGGCGATGCGCGGACTGAAAAAGGGCCTGGTCAGGGTGGGCTCGGTGGCAAGTGCACTGGAGACCATCCTGCCGCAGGCGATCGACCGGCTGCTGGTGCAATGGCCTGGCCTGCAGATCAGTGTCTCGGAAGGTATTACCGAAGAGCTGGCGATCATGCTGGCCAAAAACGAGATCGACCTGGCCGTGGCCTTCCTGCTGCCGGAAACCGAGGACCTGGCCCTGGTGTCCGAAAGTGGCTGGCAGGAAGGGTGCCATATCGTCGCTGCATCGGGCCACCCCCTGCACGCCAGGCAGGGCCTGGACCTGGCGGACGTGATCACGGAAAAGTGGGTCCTGCCGCCGAAGAAGCTGGGACCGCGCGAAGAGTGGCAACGGGTGTTCCTGGCCAACGGACTGGTGCCGCCACAACCGGCGGTGGAAACCCGCTCGGTCAGCGTGATGCGTTCCCTGGTGGCGCGCTGCGGCTTCCTGAGCTGGCTTCCGGATGCCTTGATCAGCGCCGCGGGAACGGCGGAAGCGATCCGTCCCCTCATGATCGGGTGCGCACATGTGCCGCGCCATTTCGCGATCTACCGGCGCCGCCATGGCATCCTGTCGGCGCCCGCCGTCAAGCTGGTCGAGGAACTCCGGCACGCTGTCAAATCCCTGGCCACCGGCGCGGCGCCAGATTCCGGATCGGAATGACTTGCGCGCCTTAAGTCAATAGACGCCCGCGCGCCGCGATTTCTACAATCGGTCTCCATTCGATAAAGACAATCAGGAGACAAGACAATGAACAAGCCACTCGTAGCCGCCGCTGTCATGGCGCTGGCCTGCAGCGCAGCGCTCGCGCAATCCGGGGTCGCCGTCTACGGCATCGTCGACGTGGGCCTGTCGCGGGAAAGCGGAGGGACGGCCTCCGTCAGCAAGCTGACCGGCGGCGTGGCCGCAGGTTCCAGGCTGGGATTCAAAGGAACGGAGGACCTTGGCGGCGGAGGGTTTGCGCAGTTCGTGCTCGAGGCCGGAATCAATGCGGATACCGGCGCATCGGGGCAGGGCGGGGTGCTGTTCGGCCGCCAGGCCTTTGTCGGCATCGGCAGCAAGCGCCTTGGCACCGTGACGCTGGGGCGCCAGTATTCGCCCCAGTACCTGACCACGGTACTGGCGGATCCTTTTGCCAGCGGTACCGCGGGGGACTCGAAAAATCTCATCCAGGCGGCCGGCAGCGTCGGGCGCCTGGACAACAGCATCAAGTACGCGTCGCCGGCATGGGGACCATTCACCATGGAGCTGGCCTATGCGGCCGGTGAAATGCCGGGGGCAGGCAGCGCAGGCCGGCATGCAGGAGTGGCGCTGGCCTATACCGCGGGTCCACTGGCAGTGCGCTGGGCATATCACAACAAGGATAACGACACCGCCACCGCTCGCGCAGGCAGTGCGCGCAACATGCTGCTGGCGGCCACCTACGCGTTCAGGCCTGCCAGACTTCACCTCGCTTACGGGATCAACAAAGGGCCATTCAGCTCACCCTTGCGCAACCCGGCCAATCCGTTCGGCGTCACCCCGGCGCCGACCGCCGCCTCGCTGTCGCGGGACAGCAAGGATGCGCTGGTCGGGCTGACTGTCCCATTCGGCGTGCACATGCTGCTGGCGTCGGCTATCCACAAGGACGACAGGATGGCGGCAAACCAGGATGCTACCCAGTATGCCCTCGGCTATCGGTATCTGCTGTCCAAGCGCACGGATATCTATACGGTCTATTCGAAGATTATCAATCGCAAGGGCGCAACCTACACGGTCGGCAACGCCACGGAAGCCGGCGCCGGCGACCGTGCCTGGAATCTCGGCCTGCGACACACGTTCTGACACACCGGGTCAGCTCGCGTAGACCGGCACGGGTGCAAGCAAGCCGTGCATTGTGCGACACCCGAATCAATTTGCCATCCCGGCAGTGTCGCAAGTTGCGACAACCCCTCCCTCCGTGGCCGCTTTTCCCGTTCGATTCGTCACTGGCACGTGTCTTGCAAATGCCTGCTGCAAGACCGTGCCGCTACGACGCACGGCATCCACAACCACGGAGACCATATGAAACCCACTTCTTTCGGAGAGGACGGGCTCGATCGCGGCGAGCGCGTGAATGCCCTGGAACAGGCCCTGATGCGCGGCCAGCTCGACCGGCGCCATCGCGCAGCAGGCGGCGGCGATCGCCAGCAACCAGGCCGAGCGGGCGAAGAAGCTGCTGCAGCAATACGACTACATCGTCTGCGGCGCCGGATCGTCCGGCTGCGTCGTCGCCAGCCGCCTGTCCGAGAACCCGGACGTGAAGGTCCTGTTGCTGGAGGCCGGCGGCGACGACCAGGCGCCGAGCATCCGGGACCCGGGCGTGTGGTACACCAACCTCGGCACCGACCGCGACCGGGGCGACCAGTCGACACCGCAGCGCCACCTGAACGGCCGCAGCCTGAAGCTCTCCATGGGCAAGGCGCTGGGCGGCGGAAGCGGGCGACCCGGAATGGAACTAGGAGCACGTGCTGGCGATCTACAAGCGCATTGAGAACCGGCAGGGCGCGCCGGATCCGGACTACCGCGGCAGCGGCGGCAAGGTGTGGTTGCAGCCGGCGCGCAATCCGAACCCGATCGCCCCGGCCATGGTGAAGGCCGCCGCCGGCATCGGGATCCCGTCGTATGCCGACCACAATGGCGCGGTGGTGGAAGGGCCCGGGGGCTGCTCGATCGCGAACACCAGCATCAGGGAAGGGCGGCGCATGAACATGGCGGCGCACTACCTGCATCCGGCGATGCACCGTCCCAACCCGACGGTGTTGACCGGGGCCGAGGTGCGCAGGATCGCATCGTGTATCAATCCGTCCGGCAGCCTGCCCTGGTCGAAAAACAGCTGGCGCGCGTGATGAGCCGCCGCCGGTAATGGATTCATGCTGGTCTCCTGTCGAACTGCCTTGTCTTTTGGTGTGATTGCGCCACACCTTTTCCATGCAATTCCCTATGAGACACATTGTTTCCACCGCCGGTGTTACTCGTCCCCGCCCCTGAACCGGCGCAAGCCCTTGAACAGCAGCGGCGCCAGCAGGGCGATGGCGGCGATCGCTAGCAGGGTGGCCGAGACCGGATGCTTGAAGAACACCCAGTAGTCGCCCAGGCTGACCTGCAGGGCGCGCCGGAACTGGCTCTCGGCCATCGGACCGAGGATCAGGCCGACGATCATGGGCGCCACCGGATAATCCCAGCAGCGCATCAGGTAGCCGGCCAGGCCGAACACCACCAGCATGGTCAGCTCCATGGTCGAGGGATTGGCCGCCAGGGTGCCCATCGCGGCGAACACCAGGATGCCGGCGTACAGCCAGGCTTGCGGAATGGCCAGCAGCTTGACCCACAGGCCCACCAGCGGCAGGTTCAGCACCAGCAGCATCAGGTTGCCGACCAGGAAGCTGGCGATCAGGCCCCATACCATTTCCGGGTTGGTCGCGAACAGCAGCGGTCCGGGCACCAGCCCGTATTGCTGGAAGCCGGCCAGCATCATGGCGGCGGTCGCGGAGGTCGGCAGGCCCAGGGCCAGCAGCGGCACCAGGGTGCCGGTGGCCGAGGCGTTGTTGGCCGCTTCCGGGCCGGCCACGCCTTCGATCGCGCCCTTGCCGAACTGCTGCGGGTTGTTCGTCAGCTTGCGCTCGAGCGTGTAGGACAGCAGGGTCGGGACTTCGGCGCCGCCGGCGGGCAGGGCGCCGATCGGGAAGCCGAGCAGGGTGCCGCGCAGCCAGGGTTTCCACGAGGCTTTCCAGTCGTTGACCGACATCCACAGCGAGCCGCTGACCCTTTCGACTTTCTCGGCGATACCCGTGAAGCGCGAGGCCACGTGCAGCGCCTCGCCCATGGCGAACAGGCCGACCGCCAGCGTCGTGATCGAGATCCCGTCCATCAGGGTCGGCACCTCGAAGGTGAGCCTGGCCTGGCCGGTGAGCTTGTCGATGCCGACCAGTCCCAGGAACAGGCCCAGGGTCAGGCTGGTGAGCCCGCGCAGCACCGAGCTGCCGAAGGTGGCCGACACGGTGACGAAGGCGACCATCATCAGGGCCAGGTAATCCCAGGGACCGAACTGCACCGCCAGGTCGACGATCAGGGGCGCCAGCAGGGCCAGGCCGGCGGTGGCGATGGAGCCGGCCACGAAGGAGCCGATCGCGGCCGTGGCCAGCGCCGGTCCGGCGCGTCCGCCCAGGGCCATCTTGTGGCCCTCGATGGCGGTGGCGATCGAGGCGGCTTCGCCCGGGGTGTTGATCAGGATCGCGGTGGTCGAGCTGCCATACATGCTGCCGAAATAAATGCCGGCGAACATGATGATGGAGCCGGTCGGGTCCAGCTTGAAGGTCACCGGCAGCAGCAGGGCGACCGTCAATGAGGGGCTGATGCCGGGCAGGATGCCGACCAGGGTGCCGAGCAGGACGCCGATGCCGGCGAAGAGCAGGTTACCCGGCTGCAGCGCGACCCAGATGCCGTCGGCGAGGAGAGAGAGCGTGTCCATCGTTTACCCCAGAAGTTGCTCTAGCGGACCCATCGGCAAGGACAGGGACAGCGCTTTGGTGAAGAAGAGATAGACCAGGGTGCTCAGGACCAGGCCATACACGGGACCCCAGGACTTGAGGGACCGGCCGAAGCCGCAGGCGGTGGCGGTGAACAGGATGGTCGACGACAGGATGAAGCCGCCGCCCAGGGTCAGCGCCACGATCTGGAATACCAGCCCGCCCAGCACCCAGGCCAGCGCGCCCAGGTTGACCCTTTCCTTCGGTTCGAGGGCGAGCCCGCGCCTGGCCAGGCGGCCAGCCTGGACCAGGTGGGCCAGGCCCAGGCCGCCCAGCAGCAGCGCGACCAGCTTCATGGCGGCCGAGGGGCCGACCCCCGGCCCGACGCCGGAGGCGACCCGGAACGCGTCGAACAGGGTCAGGGCGCCCAGCGCCAGCAGGGCGATGCCGACGAGCAGCGGAGCGCGCCAGGCGGGCAGCTTGTGCGCCACCGGGGCGGCGGTGGCGCCGGCCCGTCCGAGACGGTGGGAAGCGGCGCGCGTGCTCATTTCGCCAGCCCGATCGAGACCAGGATCTCCTTGACGTGGGCCTGGTCGGCCTTCATGAAGGCGCCGAACTGGTCGGCCGGCAGGTAGGCGTCTTCCCAGCCGCGCGCCTTCAGGACCTTGGCCCATTCGGGCGATTTGACGGTTTTCTCGATCGCCGCCGCCAGGGCGCTGCGCTGCTGCGGCGTGATGCCGGGCGCGCCCACGATGCCGCGCCAGTTGACCAGTTCGGCGTCGAGTCCCTGTTCCTT
>NZ_KB908166.1 GCF_000382345.1 Massilia niastensis DSM 21313 | reverse complement strand
TCACTCGTCGGGCACCTTCGTGGTGGTGAACTCGAAGGTCACCAAGAAGATCACGCTGCAGAACAACATCTTCTCGGGCGGCTCCGGCTCGATCACCAACCAGACCGGCGCGATCCAGAAGACCAACTTCCGCTCGACCGCCGCGGGCTTCGTCAACAAGTCGGCATGGGACCTGCGTCCGACTTCGACCCAGGCCCTGAACACGGGTTCGGCCGTGTCCACCGCCGCGCTGAAGGCTATCGCCAGCTACCAGCACGTGGCCAAGGGCGTCACCCGTCCGGCACTGGGCACCATCGACATCGGCGCCTACGAGGCACAGTAAGCAGTCCTGCGCTGGATATGGCGAGCGGTCGGCCGGTAAGGCGGCCGCCTCATCCAGCCCGGCCGGCATCGACCGCGATGTCCGGCAGGGATAAAAAAAAGCGTCCGGCGCAAGCCGGACGCTTTTTTCATGTGGCCAGCCGGTTCAGGCCGCTGGCAGCTTGGCCAGCTGTTCTTCCATCTTGGCCAGGGTTGCCGAGAAGTTCGCCACGCGTTCCTTCTCCTGCGCGACCACGGCCGCCGGAGCGCGCGCCACGAAGCTCTCGTTCGACAGCTTGCCGTTGGCCTTGGCGATCTCGCCCTGCACGCGCGCGATTTCCTTCGACAGGCGCTCGCGCTCGGCGGCGACGTCGATCTCGACCTTCAGCATCAGCTTGGTGGTGCCGACGATCGACACCGCGGCCGGCGATTCCGGCAGCGCGTCGACGATCTGCACCTCGGACAGCTTGCCCAGCGACTGGATGTACGGGGCGAAGGCCGCCATGCGCGCACGTTCGTCCGCATTGCCCGGCTCGACGATCAGCGGCACGCGCACCGACGGCGACAGCTGCATCTCGCCGCGCAGGTTGCGGGTGGCGTCGGTCAGGGCCTTGAGCTGGTCCATCCAGCCTTCCGCGCCTTCGTCGATGAACGAGGTGTTGGCCAGCGGGTAGGGCTGCAGCATGATCGTGTCGCCGGTCTTGCCGGCCAGCGGCGCGACGCTCTGCCACAGCGCTTCGGTGACGAAGGGGATCACCGGATGCGCCAGGCGCAGGATCACTTCCAGCACGCGCAGCAGGGTGTGGCGGGTGGCGCGCTGCTGCGCCTCCGTGCCCTGCTGGACCTGGACCTTGGCCACTTCGAGGTACCAGTCGCAGTACTCGTCCCAGACGAATTTATAGATGCTGCTGGCGATATTGTCGAATCGGTAATCGGCGAAGCCCTTGGCCACCTCGAGCTCGACGCGGTTCATCAGCGAGATGATCCAGCGGTCGGCCTGCGACAGGTCTTCCTTGTCCGGCTGGCCGCAGTCCTTGCCCTCGGTGTTCATCATCACGAAGCGGGTCGCGTTCCACAGCTTGTTGCAGAAGTTGCGGTAGCCTTCGCAGCGGCCCAGGTCGAAGTTGATGTTGCGGCCCAGCGAAGCGTAGCTCGCCATCGTGAAGCGCACGGCATCGGTGCCGAAGGCCGGGATCCCTTCCGGGAATTCCTTGCGGGTGGCCTTGGCGATTTTCTCGGCGGCGCGCGGGTCCATCAGGCCGGTGGTGCGCTTGGCCACCAGGGTCTCGACGTCGATGCCGTCGATCAGGTCGATCGGGTCGAGGGTGTTGCCCTTGGACTTGGACATCTTCTGGCCCTGCGAGTCGCGCACCAGGCCGTGCACGTACACGGTCTCGAACGGCACCTTGCCGGTGAAGTGGGCGGTCATCATGACCATGCGCGCGACCCAGAAGAAGATGATGTCGAAGCCGGTCACCAGCACCGACGACGGCAGGAACATCTTCATGTCCGGGGTTTCTTCCGGCCAGCCCATGGTCGAGAAGGGCACCAGCGCGGACGAGAACCAGGTGTCGAGCACGTCGTTGTCGCGCTTCAGCTCACCGGTGATGCCGGCGGCCCTGGCCTTGGCCTGGGCTTCTTCCTCGGTGCGGGCGACCACGATGTTGCCGGCCTCGTCGTACCAGGCCGGGATGCGGTGGCCCCACCACAGCTGGCGCGAGATGCACCAGTCCTGGATGTTGCCCAGCCACTGGTTGTAGGTGGTGGTCCAGTTCTCGGGAACGAACCTGATCTGGCCGTTGGCGACTTTCTCGAGCGCGACTTCGGTGATCGACTTGCCCGGGTTGAACGTGCCTTCCGGCGCCGGCTTGCTCATCGCGACGAACCACTGGTCGGTCAGCATCGGCTCGATGACGACGCCGGTGCGGTCGCCGCGCGGCACCATCAGCTTGTGCGGCTTGACCTGTTCCAGCAGGCCTTGCGCCTCGAGGTCGGCGACGATCTGCTTGCGCGCGGCGAAGCGGTCCAGGCCCTGGTACTGGGCGGGCGCGTTCTCGTTGACCTTGGCGTCGAGCGTGAAGATGTTGAGCGGCGCGAGGCCGGCGCGCTGGCCGACCGCGTAGTCGTTGAAGTCGTGCGCCGGCGTGATCTTGACGCAGCCGGTGCCGAAGGCCTTGTCGACGTAGGTGTCGGCGATGACCGGGATCTGGCGGCCGGTGAGCGGCAGCGTGAGCAGCTTGCCGTGCAGGTGGGTATAGCGCTCGTCGGTCGGGTCGACCGCGACGGCGACGTCGCCCAGCATGGTTTCAGGGCGGGTGGTGGCGACCGTCAGGTGGCCGCTGCCGTCGACCAGCGGGTACTGGATGTACCACATCGAGCCGTCTTCTTCCTGCGAGTCCACTTCGAGGTCGGACACGGCGGTGCCCAGCACCGGGTCCCAGTTGACCAGGCGCTTGCCGCGGTAGATCAGGCCCTGCTCGTACAGGCGCACGAAGACTTCGGCCACGGTCTCGGAGCGGGCTTCGTCCATCGTGAAGTACTCGCGCTGCCAGTCGGTGGAGGCGCCCAGGCGGCGCATCTGGCCGGTGATGGTGTTGCCCGACTGTTCCTTCCACTCCCAGACTTTCTTGACGAATTCTTCGCGGCCGAGGTCGTGGCGCGAGATCTTCCGGGCGTCGAGCTGGCGCTCGACCACGATCTGGGTCGCGATGCCGGCGTGGTCGGTGCCCGGGATCCAGGCGGTGTTATAGCCGCGCATGCGGTAGTAGCGGGTCAGGCCGTCCATGACGGTCTGGTTGAACGCGTGGCCCATGTGCAGGGTGCCGGTCACGTTCGGCGGCGGCAGCTGGATGCTGAACGACGGCTTGCCCTCGTCCATGGTGGCGGCGAAGTAACCGCGCTTTTCCCACTCGGCACGCCAGTGTTGTTCAATGTCGGCTGGTTCGAAAGACTTGGCTAATTCCATGATGTGGTTGGTGTGAATTTGCGAAAACAACCATTATAGAGTAGATGGCGGTATAATTCGGCCGCTGCCGCAAGGCGGCACACGCTAGGGGTCCTGCGCGTCGCATCAATGACACGCGGGTGAGAAATACCCTCCGAACCTGATCTGGATAATGCCAGCGAAGGGAAGCAGTCGGATAAAGCAGCGGGCGCACGCCTTCGTACCTCCTTGCGCCTGCCTCGCCGCACCCGGACACTCCTTTGCTGGCTCCGAAGCAAAGGAGCCACATGAACGCACCACTGAAATTCGATTCCGCCACCGCCCAGGTGGACCAGGCGGCGATCGCGCCGTTTCCCAATTCCCGCAAGGTCTACATCGAAGGCAGCCGCCCGGATATCCGCGTGCCGATGCGCGAAATCGCCCAGTCGCCCACGCCGGCCAGCTTCGGCGGCGAAACCAATCCGCCGCTGTTCGTCTACGACACTTCCGGCCCGTACACCGACCCGGCGGCGGCCATCGACGTGCGCTGCGGCCTGGACACGCCGCGCCTGCCGTGGATCCTGGAACGCGGCGACACCGAGGAGCTGGCCGGACCGAGCTCGCGCTATGGCCAGGCGCGCCTGAGCGACCCGGGCCTGGAGGCGCTGCGCTTCCAGCTCCGGCGCACCCCGCGCCGCGCCCGCGAAGGCAGGAACGTCACCCAGATGCACTACGCGAGGCAGGGCATCGTCACGCCCGAGATGGAATACGTGGCGCTGCGCGAGAACATGCGCCGCAAGGAGTACATCGCATCCCTGCACGCCTCCGGCCCGATGGGCAAGCGGGTCGCCGAACTGCTCGGCCGCCAGCATCCGGGCCAGTCCTTCGGCGCCAGCATCCCGGCCGAGATCACGCCGGAATTCGTGCGCGACGAGGTGGCGCGCGGGCGCGCCATCATCCCGGCCAACATCAACCACCCGGAAATCGAGCCGATGATCATCGGCCGCAACTTCCTGGTGAAGATCAATGCGAATATCGGCAACTCGGCCGTGACCTCCTCGATCGGCGAGGAAGTCGAGAAGATGACCTGGGCGATCCGCTGGGGCGCCGACAACGTGATGGACCTGTCGACCGGCAAGCACATCCACGAGACGCGCGAATGGATCATCCGTAACAGCCCGGTGCCGATCGGGACCGTGCCGATCTACCAGGCGCTGGAAAAGGTGAACGGCAAGGCCGAGGACCTGAGCTGGGAAATCTACCGCGACACCCTGATCGAGCAGGCGGAGCAGGGCGTCGACTACTTCACCATCCATGCCGGCGTGCGCCTGGCCTACGTGCCGATGACGGCGAAGCGCCTGACCGGCATCGTCTCGCGCGGCGGCTCGATCATGGCCAAGTGGTGCCTGGCGCACCACCGCGAATCCTTCCTGTATACGCATTTCGAAGAGATCTGCGCCATCATGAAGGCCTACGACGTGTCCTTCAGCCTGGGCGACGGCCTGCGTCCGGGCTCGATCTACGACGCCAACGACGAGGCCCAGCTGGCCGAGCTGAAGACCCTGGGCGAGCTGACCCAGGTCGCGTGGAAGCACGACGTGCAGACCATGATCGAAGGCCCCGGCCACGTGCCGCTGCACCTGATCAAGGAAAACATGGACCTGCAGCTGGAGCAGTGCGGCGAAGCGCCGTTCTACACCCTGGGACCGCTGACCACCGACATCGCGCCCGGCTACGACCACATCACCTCGGGCATCGGCGCCGCCACCATCGGCTGGTACGGCACCGCCATGCTGTGCTACGTCACGCCCAAGGAACACCTCGGCCTGCCGGACAAGCAAGACGTCAAGGACGGCATCATCACCTACAAGATCGCGGCCCACGCGGCCGACCTGGCCAAGGGCCATCCGGGCGCCCAGCTGCGCGACAACGCGCTGTCCAAGGCGCGCTTCGAATTCCGCTGGGAAGACCAGTTCAACCTCGGGCTCGATCCCGACAAGGCGCGCGAATTCCACGACGAGACCCTGCCCAAGGACTCGGCCAAGGTCGCGCACTTCTGCTCGATGTGCGGACCGCACTTCTGCTCGATGAAGATCACCCAGGAGGTGCGCGAATACGCGGCCGCCAGCGGCGTGGCGGCCCAGGACGCGCTGGCCCAGGGCATGCAGGAAAAGGCGATCGAATTCGTGCGCGGCGGCGCGCAGCTGTACCGCGAGGTGTAGCGATGGCGGCGATCGAATTGAACGGCGCGCCCTACTGCGCGCCGGAAGGGGATTCGCTGCAGGCGCTGGTGGAGAGGCTGGGCCTGGCGGGCCAGGGCATCGCGCTGGCGGTGAATCGCGAGGTGGTGCCGCGCCAGCAGTGGGGGCAGCGGCGCCTGCGGGAGCAGGACCGGGTGGACATCGTGCGCGCCATCGGCGGCGGCTGACGAGGAGACAGGAATGAATGAAGTAACTAGCGTAAATGACGTCATCGAAGGCGATTGCCTCACCATCGCGGGCCGCCGCTACGGCTCGCGCCTGCTGGTCGGCAGCGGCAAGTACCGCGACCTGGCTGAAACCCGCGCGGCGACCCTGGCCGCCGGCGCCGAGATCGTCACGGTGGCGATCCGCCGCGTGAACATCGGCCAGGACCCGAACGCGCCCAGCCTGCTCGGCGTGCTGCCGCCGTCCGAATTCACCATCCTGCCGAATACGGCGGGCTGCTTCAACGCGAAGGATGCGGTCTACACGCTGCAGATGGCGCGCGAGCTGCTGGGCGGGCACAAGCTGGTCAAGCTGGAGGTGCTGGGCGACGAGAAGACGCTGTTCCCGCACATGCCGGAAACCCTCGAGGCGGCGGAAACCCTGGTGCGGGATGGCTTCGACGTGATGGTGTACTGCAGCGACGATCCGATCCAGGCGCGCATCCTGCAGGAGATCGGCTGCGTGGCGGTGATGCCGCTGGCCTCGCTGATCGGCTCGGGCATGGGCATCCTGAACCCATGGAACCTGTCCCTGATTATCGAGCAGGCCACGGTGCCGGTGCTGGTCGACGCCGGCGTCGGCACCGCGTCGGACGCGGCGATCGCGATGGAACTGGGTTGCGACGGCGTCCTGATGAACACCGCCATCGCGGCCGCGCGCGATCCGGTGCGCATGGCGCGCGCCATGAAGCATGCCGTACTGGCCGGGCGCAATGCCTTCCTGGCCGGCCGCATGCCGAAGCGCTTCGCGGCCTCGCCCTCGTCCCCGGTCGAAGGACGGATCACGGGATGACGGCCAGCGTGCTGGTGTTCGCCGGGCTCGATCCCGGCGGCGGCGCCGGCCTGGCGGCCGACATCCTGGCGATCGCGGCCCTGGGCGCCCATGCGCTCCCGGTCGCGACCGCGCTGACGGTGCAGGACAACAACCGCGTGTTCGAGGTCCTGCCCGTGGACAGCGGCCTCGTGGCGCGCCAGGCCGAGGCGCTGCTGGCGTCCTGCGCGATCGGCGCCGTCAAGATCGGCATCCCCGGCAACGCGGCCAACGCGGCGGCGATCGCCGGCGTGGTGCACCGGCTGCGCGAACGCCATCCGGCGCTGCCGGTGGTGCTCGACCCGGTGCTGGCCAGCGGCCATGGCGATCCGCTGGGGCAGGGCGATGCGGCGCGCTGCCTGCGCGAACTGCTGGCGCTGGCGACGATCGCGACGCCGAACGGGCTCGAAGCCGCGGCGCTCGGCAGGCTGCCGTGCGAGCATGTACTGGTCACCGGCGGCCACGAGGACGGCCACCTGGTGGTCAACCGCTGGCGGAACAAAGGCCTCGATGTACGCAGCTGGGGCTGGCCGCGCCTGCCGCACGCCTACCACGGCAGCGGCTGCACCCTGGCGGCCGCCATCGCCGCCCGGCTGGCGCTGGGCGACGACATGGGCGCCGCGCTCGAACGCGCCCAGGCCTACACCTACCGCACGCTGGCGCAGGCATTCCCGATCGCGCCGGGACAGCGTATCCCGCGCCGCATCCTCCAACCCCACTGAAAGGACAAACATGCGAGGCCTCTATCTGGTCACCCCCAACTGGGACGACACCGAACGCCTGCTCGCCGTGACCGATACCGCGCTGGCGGCCGGCGCGGCGCTGGTGCAATACCGCCACAAGGACGCCAGCCCGGCGCTGCGCGCGGAGCAGGCGGCGGCGCTGCTGGCGCTGTGCCGCCGCCACGGCCGGCCGCTGGTCATCAACGACCACCTCGACCTGTGCCGCGACCTCGACGCCGACGGCGTCCACCTCGGGTACACCGACGCCGGCATCGCACAGGCGCGCGCGCTGCTGGGCAAGGACCGGATCGTCGGCGCCTCCTGCTATGGCGAGCTGGCGCTGGCGCGGGCGGCGCAGGAGGCCGGGGCCAGCTACGTGGCCTTCGGCGGCTTCTATCCTTCCCCCGTGAAGAAGTACAGCTTCGTCACGCCGCCCGCGCTGCTCGACGGGGTGCGTCCCGCGCTCACCCTGCCGGTCGTCGTCATCGGCGGCATGACCCCGGAAAACGCCGCGCCGCTGGTGGCGCGCGGCGCCGACATGGTGGCGGCGATTACCAGCGTGTACGGCAGCGAAGACCCCGCCGGGGCCGCGCACGCGTTCGGGGAGCTGTTCAGCCCGCGATGAACCTACAATAGCGGCATCCAGACTCCCGACGACGAACCATGCGAATGCTGCGACTGTTCATCCACACGCGACGCCACCCGTCCGCCATCCTGCTGCTGGTGCAGCTGCTGGCCATGCTGGCGTATCCGTTCATCGAGGACACGCCGGCCGGACAGACCGCGTTCAACGTCTTCGGCATCGTGGTGCTGGCTTTCACGATCCGCATGGTCAAGCGCACGCCGGGCGAGGTGCGCGTGAGCGTCGCGCTGGCGATCCCGATCATCATCCTGCTGCTGATGCAGATCGTATTGGGGAGGCGCGACCTGCTGCCCTGGTCGTCCGGGCTGGAAGCGCTGTTCTACTTCTATGCGGCGCTCAGCCTGATCGCCTACATGATGGACGACCAGCGCGCCACCGTCGACGAGTTCTACGCGGCCGGCGCCACCTTCACCCTGCTGGCCTGGGGCTTCACCCACCTGTACGTGCTGCTGCAGGAACTGCAGCCCGGCACCTTCGCGGCGGCGGTCAACGCTTCCGCGCCGCGCACCTGGACCGAGCTGAATTACCTGAGCTTCGCCCTGCTGTCGAGCACGGGCATCGGCGACGTGATTCCGCTGACGGTGCGCGCGCGGGCGCTGGCCAGCGTCGAGATGCTGGTCGGGCTGATGTACCTGGCGGCGGTGGTGGCGCGGCTGATCGGCTTCAGCACCCAGGGCAAGCTGCCGGCGCGGCGCGGATCCCGGCCCGCAGGCGATAGCTGGGAACGGGATTGAGCGCCGGCCCGCTTCAGGCGCCGGGCCCGGCCCCGGGCTGGGAACCCGACGAACATCCCAGTCCGATCCTGCGCCGCGGCGCCCCGGACGGGTCCTCGATGTCGGCGGCCTTGCCGCTGCGGGCCGCGGGCAAGGCCTGCCAGGCCGTGTACCAGGTGTCGATCGTGTCCGGGTGGGCGGTCACGCTCATCAGGGCAGGGAAGTGTTCCAGCGCCCGTTCGAGGTCGGGCATCAGTGCGGGCAGCAGCTCCGGTGGCGGGACGATGTCCTCGCGCAGCTTCCCGATGAGAGCGGCCATGGCGGCGCGTACGGGTTCGGGCTGTCGCTCGAACAGGGCCTGTTCGTCGATCGCCTGGTTGAGCACGTCGCCCGGGTAGCCGAAGCGCTCCAGGGCGCGCCGGTTGTCCGCCCAGCCGAAGAGTTCCGTCGCAGCCGCCAGCAAGGCCTCATGGCCGGGATGCCAGCCCCTGGCGAGCACCAGCACGATGCGCTGCTCGAAGTACATGCGCGCATCGAGGCCGAGCAGCCGCTCGTCGTCGAGCGCGCCGCACAGCATCGCGTTCCAGGCATCCCTGTCGTGCAGGCGGCTGGTACGGGCGAGTGCATCGGCCTGCCCGGCGAACAGCTCGAAGACGGCGCCCGCCAGCTCGTCCTCGTCCGGCGGCGCGGCGGGTGGATCAGGGGGCGCCTCGAGGGCCGCCTCAGGGGGCGCGTCGGGCGCGCCGCCTTGCTGCGTCTTCCACTCCACCCAGTCGAGCGCGATTTCGTAGGCGCGGCGCAGCGCCTGGAAGCCTTCGGGATCGGCCTGCTGGTCGATCCGCTTGAGCTTGAGCGCGTAGGCCCGGCGGACGTCGCGGGCATCCGCGTCCCCACTCAGTTCGAGTTGGGCGAGGAAATCCAGGCTGGCGTCCATGGCGTCTTCAGTCGTCGTCGGGCAGCAGGAAATTCTGGTGCTCGAAATAGTCGAGCACATCGCGGAAGTGCGCGGCGGCGGGCGCGATGATGCGCCGCTCCTGGGTCTCGAGCGCCGACTCGAACTGCAGGATCTGCGCGCCCATCTGCTCGCGCGCCACCCCGCGCAGCTGCTGGTACAGGCGCTCCCCGCGCGCCAGCAGGGTGCGGTTTTCGAGGTGTTCGCGCGGATGGATCTTCAGCGCCGACAGCGCGGCGAAGCACTCCCGGATCTCTTCCTCCGTCAGCAGGCCCGGATTGCCCTCGATCACGAGCGAGAACACCTCGCCGGTGCGGACGAGGGTCGCCTCCACCTGCAGCAGGCCGTTGACGTCGTAGGTGAAGCGCACGTCCACGCCGTTGTCGTCGCGGGGCGCGGACGGCAGGGCGATCTTCAGCTGGCCCAGCCTGATGTTGTCCTCGGCCATCCGCGCCTCGCCCTGGAAGATGTTCAGGTCGACCCCGGTCTGCTTGTCCTGGAGCGGGTAATAGCGTTTCACCCGGCTCACCGGGATCACGGTATTGCGCTCGATGATGGGATCGAAATGGCCGTGCGAGTAGTTGTCGCCGTCGAGGTGGATGGTGGTGTCGACGCCGAGCGAGTAGGGTGCGACGTCGGTCATCACGACTTCGTCGAGGGCGGCGTCGTGCATCTTCAGCCCGGCCTGCACCGCCGCGCCCAGCGCGACCACCTCGTCCGGGTTGATCTCGCAGGCGGGAAAGCGCCCGAACATGCGCGCGGCCATGCGCCGCACCGCCGGCATGCGGGTGGCGCCGCCGGCCAGCACGATGTTGTCCAGCTCCGCGATCGGCAGGCGCGCATCGCGCAGGGCGCGCTCGACCGGACTGCGCAGCCGCGCCAGCAGCAGCGCGCAATGCTGCTCGAAGTCCGCCTGGTCCAGCTCCATCGTGTAGTCGAGCGCGCCGTCGTCGACCCGGATGGTGACGCACGGCGAAGTGCTGAGCATGCGCTTTCCCGCCTCCACCCGGGCGCGCAGGCGCTGCATGAAGTGCGCGTCGCCGCGCAGCCGGTCCGGCACGCGGGCGATCTCGAAGAAGCGCTCCACCAGCGTGGTGACGAAATCCTCGCCGCCCAGCTGGTTGTCGCCGGCCGAGGCGCGCACTTCCATCACGTTCTCGAACAGGTCGAGGACCGAGACGTCGAAGGTGCCGCCGCCGAGGTCGAACACGAGGAACCTGGTTTCATCGCCGCGCAGGTGGATGCCGTAGGCGAGGGCGGCGGCGGTCGGTTCGTTGAGCAGGCGGTCGACCTTCAGCCCGGCCAGTTCGCCGGCGGTGCGCGTGGCCTTGCGCTGGGCATCGGAGAAATAGGCCGGCACCGTGATCACGGCCTCGCGGACCGGCTGGCCCAGCGCCGCTTCGGCGTCTTCCTTCAGCGAGCGCAGCACCAGGGCGGACAGCTCCTCGGGACGGAAGGCGCGCTGGCCGAGATGGAGCGTCTTGTCGCTGCCCATCAGGCGCTTGAAGCTGGCGGCGCTGGCATGCGGGTGGGTCTGCAGGCGTTCGCTGGCGGCGCGCCCCACCAGGATCGAGCCGTCGCCGTCGACGCTGACGCAGGACGGCGTCAGGACTTCGCCGAGACTGTTAGGCACCAGCCTGGCCGCGCCGTTCTCCCAGATCGCGATCAGGCTGTTGGTCGTCCCCAGGTCGATCCCGACGATCATCGCATCCCCACGGAATATAATTAAGATTAATACAACAATCATATCCCAGCTTTGCTAGCCTAGATGGCAATGTTTTATCCGCATCTCATAAATATCCTCCGCCGCCGCCAAAGCGGTCGTGCTTCAGTACAATGAATATTTCAACAATGCAGGAAAACGCCATGCCTCCCTCGCCAGCCCCGCTCGTGATTCGCCGTTTCGTGCCGCACGAATGGCCCGCCTACCGTGAGATCCGCCTACGCTCGCTGGCCGATTCTCCCGACGCCTTCGGCAGCACGCTGGCGGCGGAACAGGCCTATGGCCCGGATACCTGGGAGCGGCGGCTGGCGAAGGCGGAGGTATCGGGCATCGACTGTCCGCTCGCGGCGGAGCTGGACGGCAGGCTGGTCGGGCTGATCTGGGCCAAGGTCGACGCCGGGGACGCTTCCCTGGTCAACCTGTTTCAGATGTGGGTCGCGCCCGAGGCGCGCGGCCGCGGCGTGGCCGCCGCACTGCTGCACGCAGCGCTGCAGTGGGCCAGGGAACGGGATGCCCGCGCCGTGCGGCTCGGTGTGAACTGCGCCAACGGGGCGGCGCTGCGCCTGTATGCGCGCGCCGGTTTTCTCGACACGGGCGTCCGCGAACCCATGCGGCCGGATTCGGGGCTGGTCGAGCAGACCATGCTGCTCGCGCTGAAGCCTGCTGTCGCGTGAGCTCGGCCAGGCCGAAGACGGGCTGGAAGCCCGGTCCGGCCGGTAAGACAGGGCATGTCCGCAGGCCTGCTCCTCAGGCCTGCCGTTCTTCGCGGATGAAATCGACGAAGGCCTTGAGTGTGGCCGGCATCTGGCGCCGGCTGGGGTAATACAGGTGCATGCCCGGATAGGACGGGCACCAGTCGGCCAGCAGCTGCACCAGGCGGCCGGCGGCCAGGTGCTCGGCGACCTGCATCTCGAACACGTAGGCCAGTCCCGCGCCGGCCAGCGCCGCGTCCACCATCAGGCCGACGTCGCCGAGCATGAGCGGGCCGTCGATCTCGGTCTCCACTTCGACGCCCGCGCGCTCGAACTCCCAGCGGTACAGGGCGCCGCTGGGGAAACGGTGGCGGATGCAGGGCAGGGTGGTCAGGTCCTGGGGACTGCGCGGCGCGGGGATGCGCGCCAGCAGCTCCGGACTGGCGACCACGATCGAGCGCATCGGCGGGCCGACCGGCACCGCGACCATGTCGGCTTCCAGGCGCTCCCCCAGGCGCACGCCGGCATCGAAGCCGCCGGCGACGATGTCGACCAGGGCGTCGTTGTCGTCGATCTCGACCCGCATTTCGGGATAGGCGCGCAGGAAGCGGGCCACCACCGGCAGCAGCACCATGCGCGCCGCGATGCGGCCCGCGCTCAGGCGCAGCAGGCCGCTCGGCTTGCCGCGGAAGCTGTTCAGGTCCTCGAGCGCATCGGCGATGTCCTGGAAGGCCGGCGCCAGGCGCGCATACAGCCGCTCGCCGGCGGCGGTCAGCGCGACGCTGCGGGTGGTGCGGTTGAACAGGCGCAGCCCCAGCCTTTCCTCCAGGGTGCGCAGCGCATGGCTCAGCGCCGACGGCGACACGTTCATCTCCACCGCCGCGCGGGTGAAGCTGCGGTGGCGCGCGATGCACAGGAACAGATTGAGGTCGACCGGGGAGATGTCTTTCATTGCTGAAATCCGTTCACAAACCCATTGAGAATTCTGCGGATTATCACACGAGTCCTTCGCCGATAAAGTGTGCACCAGATGCTTAGCCATCGCCACCCACTAAATAGGAGAAAGTCATGCGTACCTGGTTCATTACTGGCGCCGCCCGCGGTTTTGGTGCACTGCTCGTCAAGGAAGCGCTGCAAGCTGGCGACGCCGTCATCGCGACCGCCCGCAATCCGCAGCAGGTCATCGACCAGCACGGCGAGCACCCGAACCTGCTGCCGCTGCCGCTGGACGTCACCGACGCGCAGCAGGCGCATGCCGCCGCGGACGAAGGCGTGCGCCGCTTCGGCCGGATCGATATCCTGATCAACAATGCCGGTTTCGGCCTGCTGGGCGCGGTCGAGGAATCCAGCCCGGAAGACGTCGAGCAGGTGTTCGCGACCAATGTATTCGGCATGCTGAACGTCACCCGCGCCGTGCTGCCGCACATGCGGCGCCAGCGCGCAGGGCATGTCATCAATATCTCGTCGCTGGGCGGCTACCAGGCCTATTACGGCTGGGGCGTCTACGGCGCCACCAAGTTCGCGGTGGAAGGCCTGACCGAAGCGCTGGCGCAGGAACTCGAGCCGCTGGGCGTACGCGTCACCGTGGTCGAGCCGGGCTTCTTCCGCACCGACTTCCTCGACAGCAGCTCGCTGCGCAAGACGGCGGTCGAGATCGGGGACTACGACGCCACCGTCGGTGCGATGCGCCGCTTCGCCGGCGACGCCAACCACCAGCAGCCGGGCGACCCCGCCAGGCTGGCCCAGGCCTTCCTGCAACTGGTGAACGCCGAGCAGCCGCCGCTGCGCCTGCCGCTGGGCAGCGACGCGGTGGCGCGGATCGAGGGCAAGCACCGCTTCGTCGCGGAAGAGCTGGAACGCTGGCGCGCGCTGTCGCTGTCGACCGATTTCGCCGGCGCCTGATCCTGCGGGAGAGGTAAAAAAAAGAGGTCGCCGCAGCGACCTCTTTTCACGGCAGGAGCATTCAGGGTCAGGTCTGTCATTCGGACATGGACGCACATGCTTTGCGAAATCTCAGAACGGTTTTAAGTATGTCGAGGCTTTTTTCATCTTTCCGACATGGTCCGTGCTGCGCGGTTTGCGGTGACCAATGGGAGCCGAGTATTGACGAGTTTGGGATAAGCACACCAGCATTTTGAGATAGAACAAAGGTGCTCGGTCAGTGTCCGAATGACAGACCTGACCCTGAATAAAAAAGAGGTCGCCGCGGCGACCTCTTTTCACGGCAGGAAAGGGATTACTTGCCGCAGCCGAGCGACTTGATGCGGTCGTAGGCGGCCTTGGCCTGCACCAGGCCGTAGCCGTACCTGGTGTCGCGGCCGGCCGTGCCCAGGTCGAGCGCACTGTTGTTCAGCGAGGTGCGCAGCTGGGTCGCGGTACAGGTCGGGTAGTGGCTCCATACCAGCGCCGCCACGGCCGACACGTGCGGCGTCGCCATCGAGGTGCCGTCATAGTAGGCATAGCTGGTGGCCTTCACCGCCACCGTCGCGCTCTGGCCGAGCTGGGTGCGGAGCTGGGCGCCTTCGGTGTCCGACGCCGTCACCGACGGGATGGTGGTGGCCACGCCGTTCAGCGTTCCGCCGAAGCCGCCGGCGACGTTGTTGTACACCACCGCGCCCACGCCGCCGCTGTTCTGGCAGTTCAGGACCTTGGCCGAGAAGTCGATGCTGCCGCGCTGGATCAGGCAGACCTTGCCGGCGACGGCGCTGTTGGTGGTGTCGCCGATGCCGAAGTCGGCCAGCGGCGCGGTCGCGCTGCCGACCGGCGAGCCGTCCATCGTGCCCGGCGCGTAGGTGCTCGTGCCCACGGTCAGGGCGGATTCGGTGCCGCCGCCGGTCGGCACGGTCGACAGCACGCCGACGCCCGGTCCCGACAGCTCGACCTTGTTGTTGTATTGCGAGAAGGTGGCCCACTGCTTGTTCTCGTCCAGCGCGCCGACCGACATCACGCTGGTGTATCCGGCCGGGTAGGAGACCACGGTATTGCCGTCGTTGCCGGCGGCGGCGACGTTCAGCACGCCCTTCTTGTACAGCGCATCGAAGGCCTTCTGCTCGGTGATGCTCTTGCGGGCGCCGCCCAGCGACATGCTGATCACGTTCGCGCCCGCCGCGCCGCACTTGTTGGCGGCCGAGGTCAGGGTCGAGGAATAGGCCCAGCCGTCCTTGCCGAACACCTTCACGATGTGCAGCTTGAGCTGCTTGTTCGGGTTGACGCCGACCACGCCGACGCCGCTGTTGTTGATCGCGGCGATGGTGCCCGCCACGTGGGTGCCGTGGTGGTTCTCGTCGGTGTACCACCAGCCGGTGCCGGCGTCGTATTCGCCGGTCACGCTGTTGGCGGACAGGTCTTCATGGTTGCGGTCGTAGCCCGAGTCGATGATGCAGACCTTGCGGTTGCCGGCGCCGGCATCCGACAGCTGGTCGGCCTGGACCAGCTTGATGCCGTACGGGACCAGCTGGCCGCTGGCGTAGGGCGTGCCGGTCGACGGGGAGGTCAGCGCGAAGGGACGGCGCACCACGTCCTCTTCGATGTATTCCACGTT
>NZ_KB908165.1 GCF_000382345.1 Massilia niastensis DSM 21313 | reverse complement strand
GATTTCAGTTTGCCATTCGATCCATCGAGCAGCATGCAATCAAGCTTGGCTTTGGCAACGTCTACACCCAGGTAAAACATGAATTCTCCTTGTATTCTCGATCATCACACTCACTCTCCTTGTGCATGCAGGGTCATTGCCCTTGGCTACCGTCCAGTGTTGGATATGGTGTGAGAATGAGGTGAAGGGCTTGATCTACGTTACAAGGTCGGGCCTTCAGGGTGGGCTCAAGCTGGTCTTCACCTCGATTGGCGGTAGCTAACCACCAATATGATCAAGATACAAGGGTGGGCGGAGTCGGACTGACCCAGAAAACTGGTGTCCAATTTTTGGGGACAGTTCAGTGGACGGCACAGCCGTGCAGCCTACAGCAATCCTTCGAAGGGCAGGATGTCCACCACGTCGCCCACGGCCACGTTGCCCTGTTCGTCGTGCAGCACCACCATGCAGTTCGCTTCCGACATCGAGCGCAGGATGCCCGAGCCCTGGGAACCGGTGATCCGCACTTCCGGCTCGCCGTCGGCGCCGCGCGCGACGATGCCGCGCTGGTATTCGGTGCGGCCGGGCTTCTTGCGGATCGCGCCGCTCGAGCGCGCGCGCAGCAGCGGCAGCGGGGCCTCGGCGCCCATCATGCGCAGCAGCGCCTCGCGCGCGAAGAAGTAGAACGACACCATCACCGCCACCGGATTGCCCGGCAGTCCGAACAGGAAGGCGCTGCGCCCGTTCGAGCTGATGCGCCCGAAGGCCAGCGGCCGCCCGGGGCGCATGCCGATCTTCCAGAAGGTCACGTCGCCCAGCAGCGCCATCACCTGTTTCGTGTAGTCGGCCGCGCCCACCGAGACCCCGCCCGAGGTGACGATCGCGTCCGCGTTCTCGCAGGCGCTGCGCAGCGCATCCTCCAGCGCCTCGGGGCTGTCGCGCACCACGCCCATGTCGATGATGTCGCAGCCGAGCCGCTGCAGCATGCCGTAGATCGTGTAGCGGTTGCTGTCGTAGACGCAGCCTTCGTCGAGCGCTTCGCCGATCGAGCGCAGTTCGTCGCCGGTCGAGAAGAAGGCCACCCGCAGGCGTCGTTGCACCGGCACCTCGGCCACGCCGAGCGAGGCGACCAGCCCCAGGTCGGCCGGGCGGATCACGCGTCCGGCCTTGAGCGCGGCGCTGCCGGCCTTCAGGTCTTCGCCGGCGAAGCGGCGGTTGTCGCCCGCGCGGATCGCGCCGGCCCGCACGCCGACCGTGTCGTCGCCGGCCGGTTCGGCGAATTCCTGCGGCAGCACGCTGTCGCAGCCGTCGGGCATCACGCCGCCCGTCATGATGCGCACGCATTCGCCGGGACCCGGCAGCAGTCCGGAGGGCTTGCCGGCATAGGCGACCCCGATCACCTTCAGGGTGGCGACGCCATCGGGAGGCAGGTCGGCGCCGCGCAGCGCGTAGCCGTCCATGGCCGAGTTGTCGTGGGCCGGCACGTCGATCGGCGACACGATGTCGCGCGCCAGCACGCGGCCCAGGGCGGAGCGCAGCGCCACCTGCTCGCTTGAACGCAGCGGCTGCACGAAGTCGCGGATGATGCGCTGGGCGTCGCGCACCGGCAGGGCTTCCGGATCGTAGCCGTCGATGCAGCTGGCCACCTGCGCCAGGCTGCGCGGGCCGCTTTCGTCGAGACTCCGCAGTTCCTCGAGCGTGTTGATGTTGCGGAAGGCGTCGGCGTCGTCGAACAGCACCTCGACCGCCTTCAGGTCGCGGTACCAGCCGTCCACGCGCCGGCCGCCCTCGGCCAGGTAGGTCGACAGCACCGGCAGGCGGCTGGCGCGCACCAGGCAGAAGACGGGATGGGCCTGGGTGCGCATGCCCGCTTCGCGGGTGGCGGCGAAGGCGACATCGGCATCGTTCTCCTGTAAAGCGGCGCACAGGCGCGCCGCGAGGTCCTCCGGCACGAAGGGCGAATCGCAGGGCACGGCGAGCAGGAAGGGCGTGCCGCAGTGGCGCAGGCCGGCTTCGAGCCCGGCCAGCGGGCCCGCGAAGCCGGGCGTTTCATCCGGCCACACCGGTACGCCGAGCGCGGCGTAGGTGTCGAGGTTGCGGTTGGCGTTGATGGCGATGCTGCCGACCTGCGGCGCGAGCCGCGCCAGCACCTGCGCCACCATCGTCGCGCCGCGGAAGGGCTGCAGGCCCTTGTCGACATTGCCCATGCGCGAGCCGCGTCCGCCCGCCAGAATCAATCCGCTGATTGCGCTGCTATCCATCCGTCCTCAACCCCCGATATACGACATTTCGACCTTGCGTGCGCCGCGTTCCAGCCCGGCCGTGCTGATGGTGCGGGTCTCGGAATAGCTGTCGGTGCGCGCGCGCCACAACTGGGCGATGGCGCCGCTGATCTCGAGGTCGGAGCGGCCGGTGCGCAGCAGTGCGCGCAGGTCGTGTCCGCGGGTGGCGAACAGGCAGGTGTACAGCTTGCCCTCGGTCGACAGGCGCAGGCGGGTGCAGTCGTGGCAGAAGGCATGGGTGACGCTCGAGATCACGCCGATCTCGCCGCCGCCGTCGAGATAGCGCCAGCGCTCGGCGGTCTCGCCGGCGTAGTTGGCGCCGACCGGCGCCAAAGGCAGCTCGGCCGAAATGCGGCGCACCACCTCGCTTGAGGGCACGACTTCGTCCATGTTCCAGCCGTTCGAGGCGCCCACGTCCATGTATTCGATGAAGCGCAGGATGAAGGGCGTGCCCTTGAAGTGGCGCGCCATCGGCAGGATCTGGCCGTCGTTGGTGCCGGCCTTGACCACCATGTTGACCTTGATCGGTCCCAGGCCCGCGGCGTGGGCGGCTTCGATCCCGCCCAGCACATCGGAGACCGCGAAGTCGACGTCGTTCATGCGGCGGAATACCGTGTCGTCGAGCGCGTCGAGCGATACCGTGACGCGGTCCAGGCCCGCATCCTTCAGGGCGCGCGCCTTGCGCGCCAGCAGCGAACCGTTGGTGGTGAGGGTGAGGTCGAGCGGGCGGCCGCTGGGCGTCGGCAGGGCGCGCAGCATCGCGACCAGGCGCTCCAGGTCCTTGCGCAGCAGCGGCTCGCCGCCGGTCAGGCGCAACTTCTCGACACCGTGCGCCACGAACAGCCGCGCCACGCGCGCGATCTCCTCGAACGAGAGCAGGGCGCTGTGCGGCAGGTAGGCGTAGTCCTTGTCGAACACCTCCTTCGGCATGCAGTAGACGCAGCGGAAGTTGCAGCGGTCGGTGACGGAAATGCGCAGGTCGTGCAGGGGCCGGCCGCGCGCGTCGAGCAGCAGGCCGGTGGGTGCTTCGGGCGCTGCCGGGACTGCGAGCGCGGGCGCGCGCAGGTCATTGATCAGGATGGTTTTTTCAGCCATGCCAATACGATAGCACGAGGCCCGCGAATGCACAGGCGGCAATGAGCTTGATGGGGCCGACGCGGTAGCGCAGCAGGGCCACGCCGGCGGCCAGTCCGATCGCCAGCGCGGCCGGCCGGAGCTGCCCGCCGGCAAAGAACACGTGCTGGCCGAAGAACACGGCGAGGCTCGCGACGACGCCGCTGACTGCCGCCGAGATCGCGGTGAGCGGGGCCGTCAGGCGCAGGTTGCCGCGTCCCGACTCGACCAGCGGACCGCCGGCGAGGATGAACACGAAGGAGGGCAGGAAGGTGAACAGCGCGGCCACCAGGGCGCCGGCGATGCCGGCCAGCGGCAGCGCGGCGGGGCCGAACAGCGCGTGCGTCCAGCCGCCGACGAAGCCGACGAAGGCCACGATCATGATCAGGGGACCGGGCGTGGTTTCGCCCAGCGCCAGGCCGTCGATCATCTGGTGCGCGCTCAGCCAGCCGTACTGCTCGACCGCGCCCTGCACCACATAGGGCAGGACGGCATAGGCGCCGCCAAAGCTCATCAACGCGGCCTTGGTGAAGAACCAGCCCATGCGGGCCAGGACGCCGCCGGGACCGGCCAGCGCCGCCAGCAGCAGCCAGGCGGCCAGCAGGATGGCGCAGCCGAGCGCCACCGCCCAGGCCAGGCGGCGCGCGGAAAAGCGGGCGTGTTCGGGTGTCGGGCTGTCGTCGTCGATCAGGGCGGGGCCATAGTGGCGGCGGTCGGCCGGGTGGGCGCCGCCGGGCTGGAAGCGCTGCGGCGACAGGCGGGCGCCGGCCAGGCCGACGAGCGCGGCGGCGAGCACGATCAGGGGGAAGGGCAGGTCGAACACGGCAATGGCAAGGAAGGCGGCCAGCGCGATCGCGGCCAGGGCGCCGTTGCGCAAGGTGCGGGTGCCGATGCGCCAGGCGGCGGCGATCACGATCGCGACCACGGCGGGCTTGATGCCGTCCATGATGCCGGCCACCACGGCGAGGTGGCCGAAGGCAAGGTAGATCCAGGACAGGGCGATCAGGAGCACCAGCGAGGGGAGGATGAACAGCAGGCCGGCCGCGATGCCGCCGGGTGCGCGGTGCAGCAGCCAGCCGATGTAGACCGCCAGCTGGGTGGCTTCGGGGCCGGGCAGCAGCATGCAGTAGTTCAGGGCGTGCAGGAAACGCTGCTCGGAAATCCAGCGGCGGCGCTCCACCAGTTCGGTGTGCATCAGCGCGATTTGTCCCGCGGGACCGCCGAAGCTGATGAAGCCGAGCTTGAGCCAGTAGAGCAGGGCGGTGCGGAAAGTGACCGGGGTGGGGGAGTGCATGCGCCGGGGTGTGGTTGGGTGCGAGCTATATTAGCGGATTGATATGTCGGGTAGGTTACCTGTTGCTCAGTAGGGTGGACGGGTTTCCCGTCCACGCGGTGATAGTTATATGCGAGATCATCGTGATAGAGATCGGCGCGGATCGTTATCACCGCGTGGGCGGGAGAACCCGCCCACCCTACAAAAGAAAAGGGGAGCCGAAGCTCCCCCTTTCTCACACAAGCCAATTACTGGCGCGTATCCACCTGGATCAGCGGCTCGTCCACCGGCGGCGGCAGCGGCTTGCGGCTGCGTCCCACGCGCGGCGGCGTGTTGGCCTGGGCGGCGGCTTCCTGCGCGGCGCGCAGTTTTTCCGGGTCGGTCGACGCCAGTTGCAGGCCAGCCTGGGCCAGCAGGTCGCCGAGGTCCATCGTTGCCGGAACCGGAGCCGGAGCCGGGGCGGCGGCCACGGCCGGTGCGGCTGCCGGAACCGGTTCTGCCGCGGCGGCGGCTACCGGAGCAGCCACCGGCTCGACGGCCGGAGCAGCCACCGGAGTCGGTTCTGCTGCGGCAACCGGAGCCGGGGCAAGCGGAGCCGCCACAGGCGCCGGAGCAGCCGGAGCCGCTTCAGGAGCAGGAGCAGCAGGCGCCGCGGCAACCGGTGCTTCGACCGGCGCAGCCGCTTCGGCCACAGGCGCCGGCTCGACCGCTGCCGGAGCAGGCGCTGGAGCTGGGACTGGAGCCGGAGCTGGAGCCGGTGCAGCGGCAGGCGCCGGAGCAGCAGCCTTCTCGGCCTCGGCACGGGCGGCGGCGATCGACGCGCTGGTCGGGAACATGTGTTGCGGCGCAGGTACAGGCGCTGCCTCGGCCTTCGGCTGGGCGGCGGCCATCGACGCGGCGGTCGGGAACACCCATGCACCCGTTTCCTTGGCCACGGTCGTGGCTTGCGCTTCGGCGGCGGCCTTGGCGGCTTCCTGGTCCGCTACCGGGGCGAATGCCGGCGCCTCGTCGGCGCCCTCGCCCGACTCGATGCCTTCGGCCTGGTCGCGATCGCGGCGGTTGCGGTTACGGCCGCCACGGCGGCGGCGGCGGCGCGGCTCGTCGCCGTCCATGTCGACTTCCTCGCCGTTCGGGCCGATGGTCGTCACCGACTTGATCACCTGCTCGACGATTTCCTGGGTGCCTTCCGGTCCGGTCGTGGTCACGGCCACGGTCTGGCTGGCCACGGTCTGGATGACGTTCAGTTCCTCGGCCTTGGCTTCCACCACCTGGGTGGCGCGCTCGGTGCGCTCGCGCGGCTGGCGCGGTGCGCGCTCAGGGCGTTCGCCACGCTCCTTGCGCTCGGCGCGTTCCGGACGCTCGGCGCCTTCGGCGCGCGGCGCCGCGACTGCGGCGGTCTCGACCTGTTCACGCGGCTCGCGCGGCTGGCGCGGCGGGCGTGGCTGGCGCGGCGGACGTGCTTCGGCTTCCGGCGCCTTGGCGCTGTCTTCCGTCAGGGCGGTCTTGGCGACGACTTCGCGGTCCTCGCGCTCGCGGCCACCCTGCTTGCCGCCGGTGCGGCCGCCAGTGCCGGTACGCGCACGCTGGCCACGGCCATTGCGCTCGCCACGCTCGCCTGGCGCCGGTGCGGCCGGCTTCTCGGCAACAACGGGAGCCGGAGGCGGGGTCGGTTCGGCAGGCTTGCCGAAGAAGAAGTTGCGCAGGCGGGCGAAGAACCCGGTCTCGGCAGGCGCCGGGGCCGGAGCCGGCGCAGGGGCCGGTGCGGCGGGCTCGACCGGCTTGGCCGGCTTGGCGGCTTCGCTGCGGTCGACCACCGGGGCCGGCTGGGCCGGGGTGATGGTCTTGACCACGGCTTCCTGGCGCGGCTTCTGCTCTTCCTTCTGGCGCTTGCTGTAGGCCATGTCGGTGTCGGCCGTTTCGGCCAGCGTGTAGCTGGCGGCGGCGTCTTCCAGGCGCGGATCGTCGTGCTTGATGCGCTCGAGCTTGTAGTGCGGGGTGTCCAGATGCTTGTTCGGGATCAGGATCACGGTGATGCGGTGGCGGTTCTCGATCTTGAGCACTTCGCCGCGCTTTTCGTTCAGCAGGAAGGCGGCGACATCGACCGGGACCTGGACGTGGATCGCGGCCGAGTTCTCCTTCATCGCTTCTTCCTGGATGATGCGCAGCACCTGCAGGGCGGAGGATTCGGTATCGCGGATATGGCCGGTGCCCGAGCAGCGCGGGCAGGTCACGTGCGAGCCTTCGGACAGCGACGGACGCAGGCGCTGGCGCGACAGTTCCATCAGGCCGAAGCGCGAGATCTTGCCCATCTGGACGCGTGCACGGTCATGGTGCAGGGCGTCCTTCAGGCGCTGTTCGACTTCGCGCTGGTTCTTGGCCACTTCCATGTCGATGAAGTCGATCACGATCAGGCCGCCCAGGTCGCGCAGGCGCAGCTGGCGGGCCACTTCCTCGGCCGCCTCGCAGTTGGTGTTGAAGGCGGTGGTCTCGATGTCCGAGCCGCGCGTGGCGCGCGCCGAGTTGACGTCGATGGACACCAGCGCTTCGGTGTGGTCGATCACGATCGCGCCGCCCGACGGCAGCGGCACGGTGCGCGCGTAGGCGGTCTCGATCTGGTGTTCGATCTGGAAACGGGAGAACAGCGGCACGTCGTCGCTGTAGCGCTTCACGCGGTGCACCATGTCGGGCATCACGTGGCTCATGAACTGGTGGGCTTGTTCGTAGATGTCGTCGGTGTCGATCAGGATCTCGCCGATGTCGGGCTGGAAGTAGTCGCGGATGGCGCGGATGACGAGGGAGGATTCCTGGTAGATCAGGAAGGGGCCCGCCGCCGATTTGCCGGCGCCTTCGATCGCGCGCCACAGTTGCATCAGGTAGTTCAGGTCCCACTGCAGTTCTTCGACCGTGCGGCCGATGCCGGCGGTGCGGGCAATCACCGACATGCCCTGCGGCAGGTCCAGCTTGTCCATGGTCTCGCGCAGTTCCTGGCGCTCTTCGCCTTCGACCCGGCGCGAGACGCCGCCGCCACGCGGATTGTTCGGCATCAGGACCAGGTAGCGGCCGGCCAGCGAGATGAAGGAGGTCAGCGCCGCGCCCTTGTTGCCGCGCTCTTCCTTCTCGACCTGGACCATGATTTCCTGGCCTTCGCGCAGCGCTTCCTTGATGGTGCAGTTGCGGACGTCGACGCCTTCGCGGAAATAGGAACGGGCGACTTCTTTGAAGGGGAGGAAACCGTGGCGGTCTTCGCCGTAGCTGACGAAGCAGGCTTCGAGGGAGGGTTCGATGCGGGTGATGACACCTTTGTAGATATTGGACTTGCGCTGTTCGCGACCGGCTGTCTCAATATCGATGTCGATCAGTTTTTGACCGTCGACAATCGCTACGCGCAGCTCTTCTTGCTGCGTAGCGTTAAACAACATACGTTTCATTTTTATAAACTCCGCGACCCGGGGGCCGTGTCATTGCCGCCCTTGCGGGCGGCGAAGTACAGGGATATACGCGGGAAGGGAGCGTTGGAGGGGGGTATGCCCGGACGTGCGGCACGACGACGCACAGCGTCGCCGCCGCAACAGGGCGCAAATGGAGCCGAACGTCATTGTCTCCGCACGCCGCGACCTCGACCAGGCCACTTGCCACTCCTTCGGAGTGGGCACAGCGGCGGGAGGGCGGAATGCAACAACGAGCCAAACCGTAGCCAGCGAACAAACCAAGACTTCGATACCGAGGCGATAGAACAGCCTTACTCTCTCAAGCCTTCAGGATGAGGCTTACATCGGGTCGGGCGAAAACGACAAGCGTTATCGACGCCATCAACCGGCGAGCAGCCGAAGGGCAGGCTTGCCGGTATTTATCCTTAAAAATCCAAACAATCCAATCCTGCATCCACGCGCGCAACCCGATTACAACTGCAGGTGCAACCCTGATTCGCGCAAGAATGTGCGTACACGTTTTTTCCATCGAATTTGCACTCATGCGGGGCCGATGGAGCGCGCCCCTGTGTAAAATATCGTTTTAATTCTTACACCTGCAGAGGTTTGACCGCCGCCTGTCGATTATATATTCAAAATGAAGGACTTAGAGAGAATTTCTGGGAAGACAAAGAGAATGGCTGTACAGAACGATGGTGTTCCCCCTTCATCACAGCCGGCGCTTCAGGCACAGTTTGTCACAATTACCGAAGAGGAAGCCGGTCAGAGGATCGACAACTATTTACTGCGTATCTGCAAGGGCGTCCCCAAGAGCCATATCTACCGCATCCTGCGCTCCGGCGAGGTGAGGGTCAACAAGGGACGCATCGACCAGGTCTACCGGCTCGGCGCCGGCGACGTGGTGCGCATCCCGCCGATCCGGCTGGCCGAAAAGAGCAGCAGCCAGGCCGCGCCGGGCGCCGAATTCGCGATCGTGTTCGAGGATACCCACCTGCTCGTCATCGACAAGCCGGCCGGGATCGCCGTGCACGGCGGCTCGGGCGTCTCGTATGGCGTCATCGAGCAGTTGCGCGCGGCGCGTCCGGAGGCCAAGTTCCTGGAACTGGTGCACCGCCTCGACCGCGAGACCTCCGGCCTGCTGCTGATCGCCAAGAAACGCACGGCCCTGACCAACCTGCACGAACAGATGCGCGAAGGCCTGACCGACAAGCGCTACCTGACCGCCGTGCATGGCGACTGGACCAACAAGCGCCAGCACATCAAGTTGCCGCTGCACAAGTTCACGACGCCGGACGGCGAGCGCCGCGTGGTGGTGCAGGCCGGCGGCCAGGAAGCGCATACGGTGTTCAACCTGTTGCGCAAGTGGAAAGACTTCGCCTTGCTGGAAGCCGAGCTCAAGACCGGGCGCACGCACCAGATCCGGGTCCACCTGGCGTCGTCGGGCTTCCCGATCCTGGGCGACGAGAAGTACGGCGATTTCGCGCTCAACAAGCAGCTGCAGAAGGCGGCGGGCGAGGAACGCGGCGCGCTGCGCCGCATGTTCCTGCACGCCTGGCAGATCACCTTCACCCATCCGGACAATGGGCAGCAGATGACCTTGCGCGCGCCGCTGCCGGCAGAGTGCGACCGATTCTTGGTAAGCTTGGGGCAAGCACTGGCATGAATGCAAGTAGGGTGGGCGGGTTTCCCGCCCACGCGGTGATGGTTGCCGTATTTGATATCGCGCCCGGTGATCTTGCTGTTAACTATCACCGCGTGGGCAGCGAAGCTGCCCACCCTACACGGCTACGACGGAACGCATGACAACATTTAATAAGAGGCCGGTGGCTGCTGCCACCGCATGACATGACAAGAAAACAATTTGACCTGGTCGTGTTCGACTGGGACGGCACACTGATGGACAGCACGGCGACGATCGTCAAGTGCATCCAGTCGGCGGCGCGCGACCTCGGCCTGCCGATACCCAGCGATGCCTCGGCATCCCATGTGATCGGCCTCAGCCTGTCCGAAGCGATGCAGGCGGTCATGCCCAACATCGACCCGGCCCTGTACCCGCGCATGGTCGAGCGCTATCGCTATCACTTCCTGACCAAGGACCATGAACTCGTCCTGTTCAGGGGCGTTCGCGAGATGTTGTCCGATCTTGCCAACGAGGGCTATTTCCTGGCGGTGGCCACCGGCAAGAGCCGCGTGGGCTTGAACCGGGCGCTGAACGCGGCCGGCCTGCTGTCGACCTTCGACGCCACCCGTTGCGCGGATGAGACATTCTCGAAACCGCATCCTGCGATGTTGCAAGAGTTGACACGCGAATTGGGACAGGATTTGCGCCGTACCGTTATGATCGGTGACACGACGCATGACTTAATGATGGCAAGCAACGCGGGCGCGGCCGGCATCGCGGTCGAATTCGGCGCTCATCCGGTCCAGCAGTTACAGGCATGCAAGCCGCTGTTCTCGGCGCGTTCCATCCCCGAGCTGCATGCCTGGCTGCTCGAGAATGCATAGATGAGCGAACAAGACGGCGTATTCGTGTGCGATGGCGTCGATTTGGCCGACGGCGGCCGCGGTATCCGGTTTCCTGTGCTGGCCTGGGGCCAGCCGGCGACCGGTTTCGTGGTGCGCTACGACGGCCAGGCGTATGCCTACCTGAACCGCTGTGCCCATGTCCCGATCGAGCTCGACTGGAATGAAGGCCAGTTCTTCGAATCCAGCGGCCTGTACCTGATGTGCTCCACCCATGGCGCGGTATACCTGCCCACCAGCGGCAGGTGCGCCGGCGGTCCCTGCCGTAATGGCCGGCTGCATCCGATTCCCGTCATCGAAAAGGATGGAAAGATCTTCTGGCAGCCGAACGACCAGTTTCATGTGCCTGCATAGGACAGCGCCACGAATTTCAGATAACGACAGAATTTATGACCGACCAGACCAGCAACGAACACCCAGGCGAAAGCCGGCTTGCCGCCGACCCGACGATCAGCAACTGGGAGCGCGCGACGCTCGAGAAGCTGGTGTTTGCCTCCGTGCAGGAGCGTCGCTCGGCGCGGCGCTGGGGCATTTTCTTCAAGCTCAGTTTCCTGATCGTGGCCCTGCTGGCGCTGTGGGCCTATTTCGACTTCACCACCAATGCCGGCGGCGACGAAAACCTCGGCCGTCACACCGCGTTGATCGAAATTAACGGCGAGATCGAAGCAGAAGGCAGCGGCGCGGCCGATACCGTGATTCCTTCGCTGAACAAGGCGTTTTCCGATTCGGGTTCGGCGGCCGTGGTGCTGCGCATCGACAGCCCGGGCGGCAGCCCGGTGCAGGCGGGCATCATCGTCGACGAGATCCAGCGCCTCAAGCGCGGCTATCCGGACAAGCCCCTGTATGTCGTGGTCGACGAGATCTGCGCCTCGGGCGGCTATTACATCGCCTCGGCGGCCGACCGCATCTTCGTGAACAAGGCCTCGATCGTCGGCTCGGTCGGCGTGCTGATGGACAGCTTCGGCTTCACCGGCACCATGGACAAGCTCGGCGTCGAGCGGCGTCTCCTGACCGCCGGCGAGAACAAGGGCTTCCTCGATCCGTTCAGCCCGCAGTCCGACAAGCACAAGGCGCATGCCCAGCAGATGCTCAACGAGATCCACCAGCAGTTCATCTCGGTGGTGCGCGCCGGGCGCGGCAAGCGCCTGAAGGAAACGCCCGAAACCTTCTCGGGACTGTACTGGACCGGCGCGAAGGCGGTGGAGATGGGCCTGGCCGACGGCTTCGGCACCGTCGACACGGTCGCCCGCGACATCGTGAAGGCCGAGGACATCGTCGACTACACGGCCCACGAGAACCTGCCGGAGCGCGTGCTGAAGAAATTCGGCGCGGCGGTGGGCGAGAGCGCGGTGAAGGCGGCCATTCATTCGCCTAGGCCGCAATTACAGTAGGGTGGACGGGTTCCCCGTCCACGCGGTGATCGTTAAATGCGAAAACATCGAACCCGGGTGCCGGCGCCGCTAACGATCACCGCGTGGACAGCAAAGCTGTCCATCCTACCGGCATAACAACGGGATTTTTGCTTGCATCCAGCAGTCAGTGGTCTATAGTATGTATGTAGTTGCTGCCGCGGCGGATGATAGTCACTCAGCCTGTTCGTCATCGTCCACATCGGAAGCACTATCCACTGCATCCAGTGCAGTTTCGAGAGAATTTTTATTCCTCACAGTAGTGTTCCCAATGGGAGCGGAGAACGGCGGCTTCGGCCGTCGTTTTCCATTCCTGGGTCACGCATTCACCCCAGAGACATTGAGCGAGCGCTCACATCGCTGCCCAGCCAAGGCATGCGGCTGCCGATCCTGAGCGGCTCACGTGCAGGCTCCCAACTGTTCGGTATCTCCGTCCCGCGCCGGCGGCACGGGCGCCAGGGGCGGCATCGGCCAGGCGCACGGTTCGTCATGCTGGGCGAACCCGCCATGCTCGAGCCAGGCCTGGAGGTCGCGCCCGGCATCCGCATACCAGGCCGCGCGCCGCGCCGGGGCGCCGGGAGCCAGGTGCGGCAGGTCGCCACCATGGGTCCAGCGCGCCAGCGCCAGCCGGGTAGGGAAAAGCGAAGCGTGTTCACTTGCCAAACGCAGCCGCGCCTTGTGGGCATCGGCAGCGTGCAGTGTCATGCTTGCAGTGTCGAGGTCGTTGTTCACGGTGGTTTCCTCTGCTTGAAACACCTGACGGACGCGGCGGTGACCGCGGTCGATTAGGCAAATTCCTAACGCATTGAAGTCTATCAATCGGAAATTTCCGAAGCTTGACGCCCGTCAAATGAACGAATGCATGCCACACGGACATGCGCTGCGGCTTTCACGGGCAAGGTGCTTCTGTTAAAGTCTCGGCCCATGAGTAAACTGTCCCTAGACCGTATCCTGCAATCGCAGGGCTTCGGCACCCGCAAGTATTGCCGCGCCTTGATCGAGGACGGCGACGTCGCCATTGGCGGCGAAATCCAGGATAACTACAAGGCCACGTTCGAGACCGGCGACCTGGTGCTGACCGTGTTCGACGAAGAGTGGCGCTACCGCGAGCATGTCTATATCGCGCTGTACAAGCCCGCCAACTACGAATGCTCGCGCAAGCCGAGCCATCACCCCGGCGTGCTGACCCTGCTGCCGGAACAGTTCAGCTGGCGCGAAGTGCAGCCGGTCGGCCGCCTCGACCACGACACCACCGGCCTGCTGCTGATGTCGGACGACGGCCCCTTCATCCACGCGCAATCCTCGCCCAAGCGCCACGTGCCCAAGGTGTACCAGGCCACGACCGCCGAACCGGTGACCGATGCGCTGGTCGAACGGCTGCTCGCCGGCGTGCAGCTGCACGACGAGCCGGCGCCCTTGCGCGCGGTCTCGTGCGTGAAGCGCGGCGAGCACCAGCTCGAGATCGTGCTGGAGCAGGGCAAGTACCACCAGGTCAAGCGCATGCTGGCGGCCGCGGACAACCACTGCAGCGCGCTGCACCGCTCGCAGATCGGCGGCCTGACCCTCGATGCACTCGGCATCCGCGAAGGCGAGTGGTGCTTCCTGGAGCAGGCCCAGCTCGACCTGCTGGTACCGGCGGCGTAAGACTGCGTCCTCTGTCACGTGCGACACCGATAAGACTTTTCCGCGACACTGGCGGGCGACGGCGCGCCCGCGATGGGCCGCCGCGCAATAGTCTTTTCAAAAAAACATGCACGTCTATCGAACCACGCTTTCCCTCGTCCCCCTCCTGATCGCGCTTCCCACCCTGGCCCAGAGTCTTCCGCAACACCTGGCCGACTGCGCGCCGATCGCCGACAACGCCCAACGCCTCGCCTGCTTCGACCGCCTCGCCGCGGCGCAGGCCGCTCCGGCCGCATCCACTGCGCCTGCCGCGACCGCCGTCCCGGAAGCACTGCCGGCCCAGTCCGCCAGCGCCTTCCCGGGACCGCGCAGCGCCGAGACCGACGCCGCCGCCTCGGTCGACCCGACCGTCGAGGCGGCCGCCCAATACAGCCTGAGCGGACACTGGGAGCTGGACGCCCGCGACAAGCGCGGCACCTTCGTGTTCCGCCCGCATCACCCGAACTACCTGATCGGCACCCGTACCTACCGGCCGAACGAGGCGCCCTACGAGCCGTTCCGCGATGAAGCCGGCCTGACCACGGGCCTGTCGAAGGGCGAGCTCGAGTTCCAGCTCGGCTTCAAGATGAAGCTGATCGAATCCATGTTCCTGAAGCCGGTCGACCTGTGGTTCGGCTATACCCAGAACAGCTTCTGGCAGGCCGGCAACCATAGAGCCTCGAGCCCGTTCCGCGAAACCAATTACCAGCCCGAGCTGATGCTGGTGACGCCGCTGAACGTCGGTGTACTGGGCGCCAACCTGCGTTTCCTGAACCTGGGCTTCGTGCACCAGTCGAACGGCCAGTCGTCGAGCCTGTCGCGCAGCTGGAACCGCTTCTATGCCCAGGTCGGCCTGGAGCGCGGCCCGCTGACGGTGACGGCCAAGGTCTGGAAGCGGGTCAATGAATCGCTCGAAGAGGACAACAACCCGGACATCACCGACTACATGGGGCGCGGCGAGCTGGCCGGCACCTGGCGGCTGGACGGCGGCCACGAAGTATCGGCCATGTTGCGCCGTAACTTCCATACCAACAAGGGCGCCACCCAGCTCGGCTGGGCCTTCCCGGTGGCCGGCCCGCTCAGTGGCTACCTGCACTGGTTCTCGGGCTATGGCCAGAGCATGATCGACTACAACTACTTCCAGCGCACTATCGGCGCCGGCGTCGTGTTCAAGTACTGAGCCGGGCCGTAGAATAGCGGGCTGCCAACCAGGAGCCTGCATCATGAAACTCGCCACCCTCAACGACGGTACCCGCGACGGCCAGCTGGCCGTGGTCGCGCGCGACCTGCGCACCGCCCACATCGCCGACGGCATCGCGCCGACCCTGCAGGCCGCGCTCGACGACTGGACCTTCATCGCCCCGCAGCTCGACGAGCTGTACCGCCAGCTGAACGAGGGCAGGGCGCGCCGTCCGTTCGACTTCGATCCGGCGCGCTGCATGGCGCCGCTGCCGCGCGCCTACCAATGGGCCGACGCTTCCGCCTATCTCAACCACGTGGAGCTGGTGCGGCGCGCGCGCAATGCCGAGATGCCGGCCTCGTTCCGGGAAGACCCGCTGATGGTCCAGGGCGGCAGCGACGATTTCCTGGGACCGGTGGACGACATCGTGCTGGCGCACGAGGAGTGGGGCATCGATTTCGAGGCCGAGGTGGCGGTCGTCACCGGCGACGTGAGCATGGGCGCGACGCCCGACGAAGCCAGCCAGCACATCCGGCTCGTGATGCTGGTCAACGACGTCTCGCTGCGCAACCTGATCCCGGACGAGCTGGCCAAAGGCTTCGGCTTCCTGCAGTCGAAGCCGGCCACCAGCTTCGCGCCGGTCGCGGTGACACCCGACGACCTGGGCGACGCCTGGCGCGGCGGCAAGCTGCATCTGCCGCTGCGCTCGGTCTGGAACGGCCACCTGGTGGGACAGCCGAATGCGGGAGACGACATGGCGTTCAATTTCCCGCAGCTGATCGCGCACCTGTGCAAGAGCCGCAATGTGCGGGCCGGCAGCATCGTCGGCTCGGGCACGGTGTCGAACAAGGATGCGCGCCGGGGGTATTCGTGCATCGCGGAGAAGCGCTGCCTGGAGATGATCGCGGACGGGGCGGCGTCGACACCCTTCATGCGCTTCGGGGATACGATCCGGATCGAGATGCTGGATGAGAAGGGGAAGTCGATCTTTGGGGCGATCGACCAGGCGCTCAAGCGCCTTGGGTAGGGTGGACGGATTTCCGTCCACGCGGTGATCGTTATCGGTGTCGATATCGCGCTCGATGATCTCGGCGGAAACTAGTCCACTGGACTAGTACAGCATCACACTTCGATTTTCGGATACAGGTGCTTGAGTTTGATCCGGGCGTCTGCAGTACGGAATTGCCAGTCGATACCGGTCTGGCGTAGGTTGCGGCGACTGGCCCATTGTCGAGCCAACTGGTCCACGGCATCGACCTCATCGATATGGTGTCCGAGACATTGCCGCGTAGCGGCGCTCAGTTCCGATTCGGCCATGTTGAGCCAACTGCCATGCTTGGGAGTGTGGATCAACTCCAGCCTCCTCATCAGGCGTAGCGCCTCGGCAGGATCAAAAGCCTGG
>NZ_KB908164.1 GCF_000382345.1 Massilia niastensis DSM 21313 | reverse complement strand
CGCGCCTGGCGAAGCTGGCTGAAGATGGCAAACGACAGCGGGATCGAGCCGCTAAGGAAATTCGCCACCAAGTTAAAACCCTACTGGCGAGGCATCGCAGCGCGGCTGCGCTGGCCGATGCATACCGGCCAGCTCGAGGGCATCAACAACCGTATCAAGGTGATGAAGCGGATGGCCTATGGCTACCGGGATAGCGACTTCTTTTTCCTCAAGATCAAAGCCGCGTTTCCCGGAAATCCGTGATGAACCATTAAAAAGGGCTGGGTCCTGTGCAAGACGGGGTCCAGCGCAGGCTTCACGCGAAGCCGACAGGTCCGTGAAAACGAATAATTTTCTGGAAGTGGCTGGGGCAAAGCAGGGACCCAGCGTACGACGCGAGGGCGATGACCCGCAATTGGTACGGGGATGACAATGTTCGCGAAAGTTGGGTGTTAAGGTCGATTCGGGCGCTGTGATGCAGGCGTCCAACTCCTAAACCTATAAAACGCGAGACAAGCATGCAAACCATCGACATCTACAAACTGGCGGATAACGCCAAATTCAATGGCTTTCACGGCAAAGTTCTGTTCTGGTGCGCATTAATCATCATCTTCGATGGCTATGATCTTGCGGTAGTGGGGATCTCACTGCCCTCCATCATGAAGGATATGGGCGTCAATGCCACGACGGCAGGTTTCATGGTCAGTTCTGCGCTGTTCGGCATGATGATAGGCGCCATCTTCCTGGGCACCATTGCCGACCGCATCGGCCGGCGTCCAACCATCGTGCTCTGCCTCCTGCTGTTCAGCGTATTCACCGCGGTTGCAGGGCTGATCAAGGACCCGGTATGGTTCAGCATCGTGCGCTTCCTGGCCGGCCTCGGTATTGGGGGCGTGATGCCCAATCTCGTGGCACAAATGACCGAATACTCGCCACGCAAGATTCGCAGCACGATGGTGACCCTGATGTTCAGTGGCTACGCGGTGGGTGGCATGCTGGCCGCGGTACTTGGAAAAGGCCTGATCGAAGCCTTCGGATGGCAGGTGGTTTTCCTGGCGGCTGGCGCACCGGCTCTCCTGATCCCATTCATCCTGAAGTCACTGCCCGAATCGATGCCGTTTCTCATCAAGTCGAATCGTATCGGGGAGCTCAAGAAGACGCTCTCCAGCCTGGAACCGAGCTACGTGCCTCATGCGAACGACAAGTTTGCTTTGCCTGCCGGAGATAAAGCGAACAGCGCATCGATCCGTGAGCTATTCCAGGAGGGACGCGGCTTCAGCACGGCCATGTTCTGGACATCCTTCTTCATGTGCCTGTTCATGGTCTATGCACTGAGCTCATGGCTCGCAAAGCTGATGTCGAGCGCGGGTTACAGTCTTGGCTCAGCGCTGACCTTCGTGCTTGTGCTGAACCTGGGAGCGATGCTCGGTGCAATCGGCGGTGGCTGGCTGGCAGACCGTTTCCACATCAAGAGGGTACTGATCTGCATGTATGCGCTGGCCGGCCTGTCGATCAGCCTGCTGGGCTATCGCATCCCGACCGCAGCCTTGTTTGTGCTTGTCGGGCTCGCCGGTGCAACGACGATCGGCACGCAGATTGTCTGCTACGCCTATGCGGGGCAGTTCTATCCGATGTCGGTCCGCTCCACCGGTATTGGCTGGGCTTCGGGCGTAGGCCGCAGCGGTGCAATCCTGGCACCGATCGTCATCGGCGCCTTGGTGGCGATGAGTCTACCTCTACAACACAACTTCATGGCAATCGCAGTGCCAGCCGTGATCGCGATGGCCGCCGTTGCCCTGATCGACCATCAACGGTCCGCATCGGTGCGCTGACCCAGGCCGCACTGGAGTGGGGCCAAGCGACCACTCCAGTTCCGACCCATCCAATGTGAGCTCAGCCCCGAGGAGCAGGTTCCGGCTCGGCCGTGCTGCGCGCGCTATATCGAATTCAAAGCCTGCAAGGCAAACAAAAAATCAGGAGACATGTCGTGATCTATAACAAGCAACTTTTCCACTTTACTTTGACGCCACTGGCATTCGGTGTGTTGGTGCTGACGATGTCGGCGCCGGCTTTCGCCGAGACGGAGATTGAGGCGCTGCGTCGCGAGGTGGCGGAGCAAAGGCTGCTGATCCAGAAGATCCTGGCGACCCAGGAGGCGCAAAAAGCGCAGGAAGTCCAGACCGGTGGTCCCGGCAGGGGTTCGGGCTTGCAGGCGGGCGTGCCGGCAGGCCCTGCCATTCCGGCCCTGACGATCTATGGTGTCGCGGACGTGGATGTGACGCATACCGATAGCGGTTTCGGCAGCAAGACGAATATCGGCTCTGGCGGCTACACGGCATCGCGCCTGGGCATCAAGGGCGAAAAAAAGCTAGTCAACGATATAACGGCCGTGTATTTGATGGAGGCGGGACTGTCCGTGAACACAGGCACGGTCGGTACCGGTACACCCGTCCTTGGCATCAACAATACGGTCGCATCTACCGGGGCCCTGACAGGCGCAGGTACGCAAATCTTTTCGCGCCAGATCTACGCCGGTTTGAAGCTTCCGATCGGCACCAGTACCGTGGGCCGCCAGTACGCCGGTTCTTACCTGGCTTCCGTTTCCGAAAGTACGGCGCTGGGGGCGGGACTGTTCGGATCGTCGGGCACCTTCCTGCCAGTTGTCGCCAGCATGCCGACCAGGCTGAACAACTCCCTGGTCTATCTTTCGCCGAAACTCAAGGGCATCACCACACAGTTGACCCTGACGACGGGTGTCGGCAACAACGTCAGTTCGGTATCCGGGACGAGCACAAGTTCGACCACCGACCAGGCTGGCCGCGGTGGCGACCTTGCCGTGTTCTATGCAAGCGGGCCGTTGAAAGCAGCAGCCACTGCATGGCACGTGCGTAATGCCAGTTTTGCGCCGTCGCTGGGCGAAACCGGACTCGCGACGCGCAAGGGATATCAGCTTGGCGCCCACTACGACTTTGGCATCGCGCGGATTCATGCTACCTATGTGAACGGCAGGATTGCTGGCGGAGGCTATGAACAGGGCACCAAGGCCCTGTCGAAGGTAGCCGGCTGGAGTGCCAGCGCCGCTGCGCCTGTCGGTCGCGGCACTATCCTCGCCAGCTACACCAAGGCGGACGACAAGTCGCTGATACCAAACAAGGATGCGGAACTGGTCGGCATGGCGTATATCTACAAGCTGCTGGACGCCACCACCTTGTACATTAGCTGGGGAAAGATGCTCAATCAAAGCAATGCGACGTACAGCTTGCCGAATGGCGGCGACCTTGTCGGTGCCGTTGCCACCCCGGGTTTCAATCCAACTGGCATTATGATTGGCTTGAATCAAGTTTTCTGAACTAGCAATGTCTCAACGGGTCTAGATGATGTCGTGTGCACAAACCAAAGAATTCATTGCCTCTTCGTTGTGGGGAAGAGGCCTGACAGGAGAGGAACTGCAGCGGGTACAAAGCGAGACTTCCGAATTGACCGTGCAGGCGGGGCAAACAGTGTGCCACCGCGGCATGCTCTCGGAGTACTGGTATGGCGTGGTCGATGGATTGGTAAAAGTGTCCAATGTGACGCGTGCCGGTCGGACTACCTCATTGATCGGCATCCCCGCAGGCGGCTGGTTTGGCGAAGGATCGGTGTTGAAAAACGAATTGCGTCCTTATGACGTGGTGGCATTAAGGACGAGCCGGCTGGCGCTGGTACCTGCCACAACGTTTCACTGGTTGCTGGGAACGAGCTTCCCGTTCAATCGTTTCCTGATCGACCAGCTCAACGCGCGACTCGCGCAATTTGTCATCCGCCTCGAGCACTTTCGTTCGTCCACGCCTGAACGGCACGTGGCGCATTGCCTGGCTGAACTATTCAATACGCAGCTTTATCCTGGAACGGCAACCAGGCTCCAGATCTCCCAAGAAGAAGTTGCGTTCCTCGCTGGTGTGTCGCGCCAACTGGTATGCCGCACGCTACACCGCCTGGAGGAGGCAGGGGTGCTGCAATCGAGTTATGGCTCGCTCCGGATACTCGATATCCAGGCTTTACGCGCGTTCGCTTCCGAGGGGGATTCGGACTGATCGATAACGGCTGCGGACGCAGACCTCAAGAAAGCGACCAGATTGTCATCCAGTGAACAATCATCCCCAAAGCCCGGTGCTAATCTTGATCCGCGTTAATTACGACAAGAAGGAGACACAATATGCAGCAAAGTTTGAGCTACGTGCACGGTGCGCACAACGTGCCGTTGATCGGTGAGTCCATCGGGACCTATCTTGCCGCGATTGCCAGGCGCTTCGAGGACAACGACGCCATCGTTGTTCCGTACCAGGACATCCGTTGGACTTACCGGGAATTCAATGAACGGGTAACCGCTCTTGCCGCCGGTTTGCTCAAGATCGGGCTCCACCCAGGTGATCGGGTTGGCATCTGGTCGCAGAATTGCGTCGAATGGGTCCTGGTGCAGTTTGCCACTGCAAAGGCTGGTCTCATTATGGTGAACATCAATCCCGCCTATCGCCGCTCCGAACTTGAATATGTGCTCGACAAGGTTCAGTGCAGTGCGCTGGTCCTCGCGCCAGCGTTCAAATCGAGCGACTACATCGCGATGGTCCAGGATGTGGTGCCGGAAATTCACCATTCCACGCCCGGATCATTGCAGTCGAAACGGCTGCCGCACCTGCGCCATGTCATCCGCCTGGGGGCCGGGAAAACGCCGGGCATGCATAATTTTGACAGCTTGCTCGAGGCGCCCGGCGCAGAGGTGCTTGGCGCCTTGGAAAAAGTCGAGGCCGGAATCCAGTTTGACGACCCGGTCAATATCCAGTTCACTTCCGGTACGACCGGCGCTCCGAAGGGGGCGACGCTAAGCCACCACAATATATTGAACAACGGATTCTTCATCGGTGAAGCGATGAAGCTGACGAGTGAAGACCGGCTGTGCATTCCGGTACCTCTATACCATTGCTTTGGAATGGTACTTGGCAATCTTGCGTGCGTCACGCATGGTGCAACGATGGTGTTCCCCGGCGATAGCTTCGATCCCGAAGCAGTCCTCGAGACAGTGCATGCGGAGCGCTGTACTGGCTTGCATGGAGTACCGACGATGTTCATCGCCATTCTCGACCACCCCGACTTCGCGGACTACGACTTGTCGACACTGCGTACCGGGATCATGGCCGGCTCGCCTTGCCCGGCTGAAGTGATGAGTCGGGTCATCAGCAAGATGCACATGAAGGAGATCACGATCGCCTATGGCATGACTGAAACCTCGCCGGTATCCTTCCAGAGTTCCGTCGACGATCCCGTCGACCTGCGTGTCAGTACGATCGGATGCGTTCATCCCCATCTCGAAGTAAAGATCGTCGACGGCAATGGACGTATTGTTCCCCGCGGCGTGAAGGGCGAACTGCTCACGCGTGGATACTCGGTCATGCTCGGCTATTGGGGCGACGAGGAAAAGACCCGGGAGACGATCGATGCAGCAAGGTGGCTGCACACTGGCGACCTGGCAGTCATCGATGAAAATGGTTTCGCTTCGATTGTCGGACGCTCCAAGGACATGGTCATCCGGGGTGGCGAGAACATCTATCCACGCGAAGTCGAGGAGTTCCTGTACCGGCATCCTGCCGTGCTGGACGTGCAGTGCATTGGCGTTCCGGACCCGAAATACGGAGAAGAGCTTTGTGCCTGCATCATCCTGCGTCCAGGCCAGAACGCGGATGAGGAAGCAGTGCGTGATTTCTGCCGCGGGCAAATCGCGCATTACAAGATTCCGCGATACATTCGCTTCGTTAGCGCCTTTCCCATGACAGTCACCGGCAAGGTTCAGAAGTATATGTTGCGCGACCAGATGGCCACCGACCTCGGCCTGATCGGCTGACAGGTTCGTCTCACTCCTGAGCAGGCAAGGGCACTATGACCTTGCCAAGCCAAGTGCAGCCGTTACTTGCTGACGGAGGATGTATTTTTGAATTTTGCCTGTTGCTGTCATGGGAAAGGCGCTTACGAAGCGAATGTATCGTGGAATCTTGAACTGCGCGATCTGCCCCTTGCAAAATTCGCGGATCTCATCCTCGTCCGCTGCCTGACCAGGTCGCAATATGATGCAGGCGCAGAGTTCTTCCCTGGATTCGTGAGCCGGAACACCCACGCACTGCACGTCAAGGACTTTTGGATGCCTGTAGAGTAATTCTTCGACTTCACGCGGATAGATATTTTCGCCCTCGCGAAGCACGGTGTCCTTTGCGCGTCCGACGATGGAAACGAAACCCTGCTCGTCAATGACCGCGAGATCTCCCGTATGGATCCAGCGCGCGGCGTCGATCGTTTCCCGCGTTTTCTCTTCATCGCCCCAATATCCGCGCATGACAGAATAGCCGCGAATGAGAAGTTCTCCCATGACGCCGCGTGGGACGATTCGTCCATCCGCGTCCACGAGCTTGACTTCCAGATGTGGATGGACGCGCCCGATTGTCTTGACCAGCATTTCGACCGGATCGCCCACTGAACTCTGAAAGCTTGCTGGCGACGTTTCAGTCATGCCGTAGGCGATCGTGATGTCGGCAAGATGCATCTTGCTGATCACCTGGTTCATCACCTCGACCGGGCAAGGCGAGCCTGCCATGATTCCGGTCCGGAGAGTCGACAAGTCATACATGCCCAGATCGGGATGGTCCAGCAAACTGATGAACATCGTCGGGACGCCATGCAGTCCGGTGCAGCGTTCGGCCTGTACGGTTTCCAGCACCGCTTTCGGTTCGAAGCTTTCGCCGGGAAGCACCATGGTGGCGCCATGCGTGATGCAGGCAAGGTTCCCGAGCACCATGCCGAAGCAGTGATAGAGCGGAACGGGGATGCAGAGTCTGTCGCTGCTGGTCAGCTTCATTGCCTCGCCAATGAAGAAGCCATTGTTGAGGATATTGTGGTGAGTGAGCGTCACACCCTTGGGTGAACCCGTTGTTCCGGACGTGAACTGGATGTTCACCGGATCGTCGAACTGGAGCGTGGCACGGATGGCCGCGAGGTTTGCCAGCTGCGAGGCGTCGGGCGGCGCGAGCAAATGGTCGAAATTCAGCATGCCCGGCGTTTTATCGGCGCCCATCCGTATTACATGCCGCAAATACGGCAAGCGTGGTGACTGAAGTATCCCTGGCTCGCTGTCAAGGACTTCCGGCACGATGTCTTCCACGATCGCGATATAGTCGCCTGATTTGAACGCAGGGGCAAGAATCAGGGCGGAGCACTGCACCTTGTCCAGTAAGTACTCGAGTTCGGATCGCTGGGAGGCGGGATTGATATTCACCAGCACCAACCCGGCGCGGGCGGCGGCGAACTGGACAAGCACCCATTCCGCACGGTTCGGCGCCCAGATTCCGATGCGATCGCCAGGGCGCAGCCCTAGCCGTAGCAAGGATATCGCCAGATGGGTAACCCGCGTGTTCAACTCCGCGTAGTTCCAGCGCAGGTTCTGGTGCGGCACCACTAGCGCGTCGTTGTCACCGTAGCGTTCTGCGATGTCATCAAGGAAGGCACCGATCGTTTTACCGATGAGCGGCACATCGTGTGCTCCATGTACATAGCTTGGGCTGCGGTGCATGTTGTCTCCATGTTCTTGATTTCTGTGCACTGATCTGCAGGTTCGACCGCGCCTATGGCGACGGGTCCTGAAAATCAACGCTGTATCAGGTCCGCGGCCACATACCTGCGAGAGCGCATGAGTGGCCACTGCACTGATGTTGATGCCAGTATATAACTGAGTGTCGAATGGCGGCTGGGCAGGTCAGTTCCAAGCGCTATGAACCCGCCCTTACATGGACACAAAAGGCCGCCATGAAGCCATCGCTGACACTGGGAAAGCAACTTCTATGGCCGAAAGTCTACACAAATGATTGCTATAAAGACAAGTATCGCTGTAGTATTAAGCTGACCGCAATGCTCGGAAAGTTACCGTTGAAACACTGATGCTGTTAAGGACGGTAATGGCGCGAGCAGACGGCAGGCCCCGTTCCGTTATCGGCCAGGGAGTAGGCTTGCGATCATAGCCGTCAGGTCTATGCCAACGCAATTCGACGCCGACAAACCGATTCTTGCTAACGTCGTGGTTGCACTCGAGTGGCAGAATCCTACGTCAAAGGCGAGGAAAATGCGTAAAGACATCTACGTCAAGGAGAGAAGCAAATGCGTGCTACTGAACTGAAGGAGTACAACCCAATCGCTGAATTCTTCGCCCGCATCGGCTTCGGTGCCAGGGAGATCGTGACGGCCAGGGAGATTGCAGAGCAGGAACTGGAAGATTCGAAGATCGCGCTGCTCAACGCCGAGCGCGATAAGGAAGCTGCGACCTGCGAGGTCGAGAAACTGAAGATGTGTGTGCGCCGTCTGGAAGGCACCTTGCGCGACAACAGGTCTGGGGGCTAAGTGGCTGGCCGATCGTTAGCGATCAGCCACGATCGACCATCACCGAATGTGAGTTTTCGACTCATCGACGATCTGCAAACGAAGGCCATTCCTGTCTCGCGCAGCTGCCGCGTGTTGGGCGTTAGCCGATCCGGTTTCTACGAAGCGAAGCGCCGCGCGGCGACTCCGACTGTTTGCGCAGCCAGCGTTCATGTGCGTGCTGCGTTTGCGGCAAGTCATCAAAGCTACGGCAGCCGCCGTATGGTGACGGCGCTGGCCAACCGCGGTGTCCTGGCCGGTCCTGCAAAGTCCGCCGTTTGATGTACCAGGAGGGCTTAAAACCGGTCTGGAAGCGCAAATTCATCCACACGACCGAAAACAGGCATGACTTGCCGATCGCTGCCGCTGTCCCGCCGACGCACAGCCGCACCGCTTCAGGCGCCTGCCACGGTTGCGACATGCTCCGGCGCCACCTTCGACTCGATTGGCTTGTACAGGTCGAGCGAGTGGGTTATACCCCAGCTCAGAACGGTGAGTACGGCGACGATGACGATTGGAATGGTCCATGCCACAAGCTCTTTCTTGATCGAGTGCGAACGCCGTGACGAATAATTAGCGGTCGTGTTGGAGGCACTGTGGCGCGAGACGGAATATATGTTCAGGGCAATGATCGGGATGACCACCAGGAGCGTCAGGGCGGACGCGACGAAGATTAGATTCTTTTCCTGGACACCAATATCGCCTGCCGAATTCATCAGTAGTACGGTGTAACCGCTCAGCATAGCCAACATGGTATACGCGCAGACACGCTTAACCGTTTTCACGTGGTCGAGTGTCTTTGCCTGTTCCACATGAGCCGGAAGGCTTGTCATGCCCTGCACAGTGTTTATGTCTTTCATTAGGTCTACCTATGAGATAACTATGGCGAACCTGTCGAGTTTCACCAAATACTTACCGATGAGGAGGGGGAAACGCGTGTTGGGAGCCGTGTATCACTGGTTCTTCTACGCCTTCTGCGACATACTACTTCGAAACAATTTCCATACATTGAGACAAAATGTCCCAGTTGAAAACCATGCAAGATCAATCTGTATCATCATGGCCGCCGCAACTACGATCGGGCGCTGGTCCCCGTTTTCTCCAGATCGCGGATGCATTGCAGCAGGCTGTGACCGATGGTTTGCTCAAGCCGGGCAATCGCCTGCCTCCGCAGCGCGAGTTGGCTGCGCAGCTGAACGTAGACCTGACGACGATCACCCGGGCATACGATGAAGCCCGACGCAGAAATCTGCTGGAAGGGCGTGGCGCTCGCGGTACCTATGTTGCAGCGCCGAAGGTGGAACTGACGTCGGTCCTTGACCTGAGCATGAACACACCGCCCCCGCCGGACGGCGTCGACTTCGACGACCTGCTGAAACAAGGTCTCGCGCAAGTGCTGATGCGGGCGGATAACGAACTGCTGATGACTTACCATCTAGGCGGCGGCAGCGCCTCCGACCGCAAAGCCGGGACCAAGTGGATTGAGCCAATGTTTGGAAGCATGCATCCGGACCAAGTAGTCGTCTGTCCTGGCGCACAGGCAGCGATTGCCGCACTGATCCTGGTGCTGACCGAGCCCGGCGATGCCATTCTTGTGGAACCGATAAGTTATCCCGGGCTGCGTTCAGCCGCGACCCAGTTCGGACGCCGTGTCACTCCGGTCGCGACGGACAAGCATGGGATGCTACCTCAGGCTCTTGAAGAAGCTTGTCGGCAGCATAACTCCAAGCTCGTCTACCTCAACCCGACACTACAGAATCCGACAACAGTCACGATGCCAGAGAAGCGACGCAAGGAATTGGCCGCCGTGGCAAAACGCTGCAACGCGCGGATCATCGAGGATGACCCGTACTGGCTGCTCGCCGAGTCGCCGCCGCCGCCCATTGCTACCTACGCGCCGGAACACGTCTATTACATTTCTACTTTGTCGAAATGCCTTACACCGGGGTTGCGCATTGCTTTCGTGCTCGTGCGTGACCCGGTCGAGCGTGAACGCTTCCTGGCGGCCCTGAGGTCTTTCGCATTGATGGTCGCGCCCCTGACGGCAGCGCTGGCCACCCAATGGATCCTCGACGGCTCGGCAAACACCTTAATGCTAGGCGTGCGAGACGAGGCACGCGTGCGTCACAAGATGGCCCGCGACGTTCTGGCAGGACGATTTGCCGGACCTGGCGATGGGCTGCATATATGGGTCGAGCTGCCGACATACTGGCGGTCGTACCAGCTCGCGCAAGCCGCAGAGAGGGAAGGGTTAGCGGTCACGCCGGCGGAGGCATTCGCAACCGATGGCGAATCCGTGAACGCGATCCGGATCTCGCTGGGCAGCGTTAGGGACCATGCACGCTTGCGGGCAGGCCTGCAGCGCCTATCCCAGTTGCTGGCGCGGCGGCCTGACGCATATAACGGTGCTGTTGTATGAAACGCACTTGAACCGCCTGGCTTCGTCGTACGCGCGAGAACGTCGTCAGGTCGACGTCCAGCTATGCTGCCAACTGGCGCTGCGGAGGTAGGCGCTCACCCGGTTTCAGCGATCCGTCCACCACTGCCGCCTGCAGGGCAGGGCAGGGCATCTGCAATCTGGAGAACACGCGGCCCGCCGTGCACGACGAATCGCGGCAACCAGATTGGCACATCATCATCTTGCATGGCTTTTAAGTGGGACAATTTGTCTCAATGTATGGAAATTGCTTTTAAGTAGAATGCGTTAGAACGTGCAGCAAGACCATACTTCCACGGCATCCCGCTAACGTTTCGAATAGTTTGATCAAAGAGATGAAGCTGCTGGAGCAGTGTTTTGAGGTAATGCGCTTCACGATAGATAGTGTCAAATAATAGCCTGGAAAGACTCAACATCATGGAATGGTTCCCTATAGTCGCCGGTACGTTCAAGGTTCTCGCGTTAGCCACGGGCATGTTCTTCGCCATCAAGTGGCATTACGATCAGGGGAAGAAGGAGAAGGTGATGGAGAGGCGCGCGGTGTTACGCGCGGGCGGCATTGTGGCGGCAGTGTTCATGCTATCGCTCCTGGGCCTGGGGCTCGTCACCTTCGTCTTTGCCAGGAAACTCGGTTTGGACCTGCGCTTCCCTTAATGGCAACAATAGTCGGCCGATGTCCAGTGATTCCCCGATACGGCTACTGGGCAGCATCGGTAGGCGGGCCAGAGCTCGCTTCGGAAGATAGAGTCGGCATCGTTGCGGGGGGCTCTATGCAATCCTGTGTTTTTGAGTCTGCAAGAATGTGTCGTCAATACGAATCCCGTTTTCGCCGCAGAGTGGTGAGATAACGCTTCGACCACACCCTGGAAACCCCCGGATCTCATAGTGAGGATCGTTTTTTTGTCTTGTGGCGTCGTGCCTGCCTCCGGAGAAGCGACGATTTTTAAGGGTATGAGTAAGGGTAGGGCAGTGATGAGCTCATACCTTTTCAGCCAGTCGTGCTGCGCTCTGTCTGTGCTCAACCTTCGGTTATGCGATTCAATGCGGCGCGACAAATCGGAACATCGTCGCCGACATGAGGGATGTCTTGCAAGCGGTATCGTCGAGTAACTTTCCCGCAATTTCGGAAGATGAACTGCCGAAGTTCCTGGAAGCGTTGCGTTGTAACGAACATGGTGATGCGCATTGGGTTACGTCTGCTCATGCTTGTATTCGTTCGAACCAGCGAGCTCATCGAGACGCCGTGGAGCGAAATCGTAGAGGGAAAGGCCTGGGTGGAATCGAATCACCGACACCAGGGTTCACGTCGAATGCAACATCCATGCGCTAACGGCCAATTGATTTGACCTGGGCGATCACTTTGCTGCCGAAGTAACAATGTTGATGTACTCGCCGAGCGCCTTGATTTGGGCATCGCTGAGGTTCGTGAACGCCGGCATCTGCCCGATGCCGTTACGCACTGCCTTTTCCACTCGCGACACATCCGGCTTCAGTTCGTCCAGGTCAGGGCCGATCTCGCCCTTGGCTCCAGCGTCCTTCAAGGCATGGCAGACAGCACATGCCGGGACCGCTGTCTGGTTGAACAGCTTGCGGCCGGCTTCCAGCTTCTCCTGCGCGGAAGCAGGGGAAGCTGCCAGCGTTGTGAGCACCGCAGCGCTGGCAATCAATTTCGAAAATGGCATCGAATCCTCACACGACCGTGATGGCCAGCGCGTGGTCACGCCAGCTGTTGTTGTTGTAACCGCCAGTGTTTTCCAGGCGTCCCTCCGGCTGACGTTTGCCCCTGGCGTCCGTGACGGCGCAGGCGATCGTGTAGTTCCCGGGTTCGAGCTTTACCGGGAGCACAAACTGCCGCCATGCATACTTTCCCAGGTCGGGGCCGACCAGGCGCGCCCGCTTCCAGGTCTTCCCCCCATCCACGGACACCTCGACGGATTTCACTCCGGTCATGCCACCAAATGCGACACCCTGGATCTGCACCATGCCGGACGGTACTGCGCCGGTTTCTGGTGCCGGGTAGTTGATCCAGGATTTCGGTCCCATTTCCCATACGGAAGGCTGGCTTGGGTCGCCTTTCTGGCCGGGTGGCGAGATGCGGTAACCTGTCGTCTGGATGGCCGCGTCGCTCTGCTCGGCAGTGAAGGCCAAGCGCTTGATGTACTTGATGTTATTCACGCCGGCATAGCCGGGCACGATCAGGCGTAGCGGACCGCCGTGCGCCAGCGGCATCGGCTCGCCGTTCATTTCCCATGCCAGCAGGGCGTCTTCCATTGCCATGACAGGCACCGAACGCTCCACCATCACGCTTCTCGGATCGACGCCCTCAGGCAGCTTTTCGCCGCCGGTGCCGGTCATGAACTTCAGGCCGTTGCCGACACCCCCCAGCATTTCCACCAGCGTCCGCACCCGCACGCCGCTCCAGACCACACAGCCAGCTGCGCCGACCTGCCAGGGCGTACCGCTAGGCTTGTTCGGAAACAGGCCGCGGCCATTGCCCGAGCATTGCAGTACCGTGGCGACGGTCTCCAGGTCGAGCGCCTTGAGGTCTTTCACTTTGAAGCTGCGTGGATTCTTGACGCCCTCCACAACGATCTCCCAGGCGTCACTGTCGGCCACGATCGAAGCGTCCGGTGCTGGCAGGTTATTGCGAATGTAGAGTCGATCGGTCGGGGTGATGATACCGGTGCCGAATGCGCTGCGCTTCGTCTCGAGCGTATTAGCACTATGCACGATCATCGCTTCCGGCTTTTTCCAGCTGACATAGGCCGGCAGCGGCTTCGGAGCCGGGGCGGTGCTCGCGACGGCCTGGGCCATGGCCGACCGAGTGAATCCCGCCAGGCTGGCTGCCGTGAGGGCAGCGGCGCCTCCCGCCAGCATATGGCGCCTGTTTGGGCTGCCCAATTGTTCAAGGGGAAGAGGATTTTCCTTGCGCAGCATCGGCATCGTTGTCTCCTTGTAGTTGGTTTCACAACTCTAACACAACATTGTGCCTTTTATATTATCTGATAACTAGATGATTAAGATGAATTTAAACGCTGTGCGGCTTATATATCAACTGAACACGCATTCATTGGTGTCACATAGATGTGCGGGAGATGAGTCATGCTGTAACGATTTCGGAACCAACTTCCAGACGCACCCGTAACCTGTCAGCGCGCACCAGCCAGCAATGTGAGGGTGTTGTATTCCTGCATTCGCATCCCCATCGGCGTACGCTTCAGCGCTGGCTGGCCGACTTCATCGATCGTCATCTCGTACGCCGTGAAGGGGATGGACGTGCCAGTCGTTACTTTCTTGTCCAAGCCTTCCAGGCCGCGAGCGACGCACGCATTGAGGCACCGGGCAAGGTCGACTTTTTTATTCCTCTGTCCGAAGGCGCAAAGGAAGTCGAAGCCTATGTTACTCAGCCGGTGCAAAGGCGCGAACCGGTGGGTTACAACCGGGCATTCCTTGACGCGTACCGGGCTAATGAAACCTGCTACCTGCCACAAGGCGTGCGTGTCGCATTACTGAAGCAGGGACAGGCTGTGGCGTTCGACGAACCCGCCGGCACGTATGCGCGGCGGATCGCCCACAGGTTGCCGATTGACCTGTCGTGGAACACATATTTGTGCTCCCCTCTCTAACGCTTCACCATGCTGCAGAGGCAGGGCACGCTCGAACGAAGAGCTACTCCGCAGTGATGCCACCAGCGTCGATCACTGCACGCCAGCGCTGCACTTCGCTATTCCAGAATGGGGCGAATTCGCGTGGCCCGCGTGCATCGACCCGGAAGCCCAGTTCATTTGTCCGTTTAACCACTTCGGGCAATGCCATGATCTGCACCAGTTCATCACCGAGCTTCTGAACAACCGCATCCGGCGTCGAGCCAGGCACCATGACGGCGGTCCAATTCTCTACATTAAGCTTGGGCATGCCAGCTTCAGCCGTTGTCGGCACGCTTGGCACTTGAGGATTGCGCTGTGGGCTGGCGATAGCGATTGCCCGGAGCTTCCCCGATTTCACATAAGGAAGCGATTCGGCATAGTTGCTGAAAATGACATCGATCTGGCCGCTGATCAGGTCGATGAGGGATGGCGCTCCACCTTTGTAGGAAACATGGACAATGTTCGTGCCATTCAGTTGATTGAACAATGCCAGCGACAGATGCGATGGGGTACCGACACCGCTGGAGCCGGCATTGAGCGATTTGGCCTTTGCGGCAGCGACCAGATCCGTCAGCGAACGAATGTTGCTGTTCGCAGGCACAACAACAAGCATAGGCGTTCCTGCCAACAAAGCGACAGGCTTGAGATCCTTATTGAGGTCGAGTTTTGACTTTCCGCGGAACAGCGTCGCATTGACAGCATGTGTCATTGTTATCGCGAGCAGCGTGTTGCCGTCGGGCGCTGATCGAGCGACATCCTGCGTGCCAATCATCGCGCCGCCGCCAGCCTTGTTTTCTACGACAGCGCTGACTTTCCAGCGCTCGCCAAGCTGCTGTCCTACCAGGCGTGCCATGACGTCAGTCAATCCACCTGGCGGGAAGGGAACAACATACCGGAGTACCGCCCCTGGTTTTGGGTACTCACCATTCTGGGCCCATGCGGAGGGCACGGCTGGCAACGCGAGCGCGCAGGCCAAGGCAAGAACGGATCTCCTCATGGATACGTGCTTGTCAGATGGGATGAGTTTTTGTTTCGTCGTCATGCGTTTGTCTCCTTGAACGATGGTCTGCTCTTCAATAACGGCAGCCTTCCTGGCGCTAACACTCAACAAGGTACTTATGCTCCTGCAGGATTCACATAGCTATCGGCCCGGTGTTTCCCAAACTTTCGAGGTATCCAAACTGCCGACGCACTCGTTCGGTTCGCTCGTGAATCCTGCGACACGGGAGTGCGGAACAGCCGCGGCACATCCTCTGCAAAGACGACCTGACCATGAGGTCGAGATCGGAATGAACATCGGCAAGCTGCGCCTGTACATTCTCCAGGTAGAGTTCGATGGCTTCATGGAGCGTAAGTATAATTTTTAGCAACAATCTGAAAAGTGGATAATTCAGCTTATGGTGACCGGAAAAATTGATCAGGCGTTCGATTGCTTACGCATCAACTTGCGCTTACTGGAAGTGTTCATCGCGACAGCTCACGACGGTTCGACCCGTGCCGCCGCTGGGCGCGTATCACGGCCACAGTCCGCCGCCAGCAGCGCGATGGTGTCGAGGCCGAATGCCATCGCGCTGCTCCCCAGGTTCAGGTGACGGCCAGCGCTTCGAGCTGCTCGAGCAGCGCCGGCGCGACCTCGATGCCGTTCTCCTCGGCGGCGCGCGCGAGGTCCAGGCGCCGCTGGCCCGGCAGGCGCACGTCGGCGTCCAGCAGCATGGCCGAGAGCAGCGTCTCGATGCGCTCTTCGAACACCTCGGAACCCGCCAGCGCACCCGGATCGATCACCAGGAAGGCCTGGCCGATGCGCGGCTGGTTGCCTTCGTCGGTGAAGAAGGAATCGGCTTCGAAGCCGAAGGCGGCGCCGGTCAGGGCGCAGCACAGCAGCTCGACGATCAGCGCCAGCATCGCGCCTTTCACGCCGCCCGCCGGCAGCATCATGCCTTCCAAGCCCGCCTTCGGATCGGTGGTCGGATTGCCTTCCTTGTCGAGCGCCCAGCCCTCGGGAATCGTCTTGCCCTGCTTGGCCGCCACCATCAGCTTGCCGCGCGCGACCTCGGACAGCGACAGGTCGATCACCAAGGGAGGCCCGGCGCGGCGCGGGAACACGGCGGCGATCGGGTTGGTGCCGAACAGAGCGCGCTTGCCGCCCCAGGCCGGCATCGCGGCCGGCGAGTTGCCGAAGGCGATACCGACCATCCCGGCCGCCGCCACCGGCTCCAGGTGGTAGGCCGCGGCGCCGAAATGGTGGCTGTTGGTGACGCCGGCGAAGGCGGCGCCGGTCTCGCCCGCGCTGCGGATCGCTTCGCGCACCGCTAGCGCGCAGGCAGGGAAGGCCAGGCCTTCCTGAGCGTCGACCAGCAGCGCGGCCGGTTTCCTCTGCTGCACGCGCGGCCTGGCTTCGCCGTTGACGCGGCCGCAGCGCAGGTGGCCGGCGTACTGGGCGACGCGCGACAGGCCGTGCGAAGCCAGTCCCTGGGCCTCG
>NZ_KB908163.1 GCF_000382345.1 Massilia niastensis DSM 21313 | reverse complement strand
CTGCCGCCGCCAATTGTCGATACTGCGCATCGTCACGCCGAACGCTTCGGCAATCTGTGCGGTCTCCCAGCCAGGGCCATGTTCACCCTCATCCAATTTGAGCAGCACCTGGGCGTGCAGAATCTTCCACGCTGCCGACTTGCCTGTATGGGCAATGCGTTCAAACTGCGCGCGCTCTTCAGCTGTCAGCTTCACAACATACTTCTTGTTCACGATGGCCTCCTGACAGGGTTTACCCGTCAGGTTAGACCTTTTGGAGAAAATTGTGGGTAGCCGCTCCACTAGTTCGACAAGCACATGCCGGCACCGTCCAATTCATTTGACCGCTCAGGATGATCCATCAACAAAGGATAAACGCCTCCAATCTCTTCAGAATCCCAGGCAATGAGCTCTTTTAGGGTAATATTCGCCAGCCCGCGAGCGTCCATGAAGCGCCGGGCAGCCATCTCATGGGTTCCCGGCCGAGCGGTCCTATTCGTACATCATCGACAACGACTTCAACCCCGGCCGAACTTTCGCCAGATCAAGGAACCGTTGAGCGGGGCGGATAGATAACCTGTCGATGGCGCACCGAATCCGCCTGCAACTTGCTGCGATGCTGGTTTTGATGCAAAATCGATTCATATTTGATGCCGGGAGGTGATGTGCGAACGACCGTTACGATCGACGATGAGCTGTATGCGAAAGCGTTGGATATGGCTGACCCCGAAATGGATAAGGCGGACCTGTTCCGTGAAGCGATCAAAACTTTCGTACGGGTGCAGGCCGCCAAGCGCCTGGCCGCGCTCGGCGGCTCATCGCCAGCCATGCCCGACGTGCCGCGTCGACATTCTGACTTGAGCTGATGAGCGGTGTCCTGATCGATACCTCGGTATGGGTAGACCATTTCCGGATTCACAACGACATCCTTGCCGATCTCCTTGTGCTAGATCTGGCATTAACTCATCCAATGATAGTCGTCGAGCTGGCCTGCGGTACACCGCCAGCCCCGCGGATACGAACGTTGACGGATATCGCAACACTACCCCAGGCGCGACAGGCGAACCTCGGTGAGGTGAGGGAGCTAATTGAGCGCGAACAGCTGTATGGTCTTGGATGTGGCTTGGTCGACCTTACTTTATTGGCTTCGACCTTGCTTACTCCTGGCTCCAAACTTTGGACACGGGACAAGCGCCTGGTACAGCTGGCAGAACGGTTTGGGATTGCCTATCAGTCAGTTCGACATTAATCATTGGCGCGCCGACCGTGGGAAATGGACTACGTTTGGGCTGTGTCAAAAGTTGAGAGCAAAATTCAAAAGATAGTATGAAATACCGCAAGAGAACATTAAGTATTGCGCCAATGATGGACTGGACCGACCGCCACTGCCGCGTGTTCCACCGCCAGATCACCCGCCACACCTGGCTGTACACCGAGATGGTGACCACCGGTGCGCTGGTGTATGGCGACGTCGAGCGCCACCTGCGCTACGACGGCGTGGAGCACCCGGTCGCCCTGCAGCTGGGCGGCAGCGATCCGGCCGACCTGGCGAAAAGCGCGAAGCTGGGCGAGCAATGGGGTTACAAGGAAATCAACCTGAACTGCGGCTGCCCGTCGGAGCGCGTGCAGAAGGGCGCGTTCGGTGCCTGCCTGATGAACGAGCCGCAACTGGTGGCCGACTGCGTCAAGGCGATGCGCGACGCCGTCTCGATCGACGTCACCGTCAAGCACCGCATCGGCATCGACTACGCCGAGGAATACGGCTTCGTGCGCGACTTCGTCGGCACCATCGCCGACGCCGGCTGCACCACCTTCATCGTGCATGCCCGTAATGCCGTGCTCAAGGGCCTGTCGCCGAAGGAAAACCGCGAGATCCCGCCGCTGCGCTATGCCGTCGCCTACCAGCTCAAGCGCGAATTCCCCGAGCTGGAAATCATCATCAATGGCGGCGTCAAGACCGACGATGAGATCGCGCTGCACCTGGAGCACGTCGATGGCGTCATGCTGGGACGCGAGGCTTACCACAACCCCTACCTGATGGCGAACTGGGACAGCCGCTTCTACGGCGCGCCGGGACGTCCGCGCTCGCGCATCGAGGTGCTCGAGGCGATGATTCCCTATATCGAAGAGCAGTTGCGCCTGTACGGCGGGCTTGGCCTGAAACTCAACAGCATTACCCGCCACATGCTGGGCCTGATGACCGGCCTGCCGGGCGCGCGCGCCTTCCGCCAGGTGCTGTCCGACTCGAAGAAGCTGGCCGCGGGCGATCCACGCCTGCTGCTCGAGGCCGCTGCCCGGATGCCGGTCGCCGCCTGATTTCCCCAAAAAGAGAGAGAAAGCGTGCCTCGGCACGCTTTTTTTTCGTTGCCTGTCGGCAAATAGACACAGATTCTTTACATTGTAGCTAAAGAAAGTGTCTAGAAGCTTGCCTCGCGGCAAGACTAGCACGATAATTCCGTTTCATTCTCAGAGTTGCTCGACATCAACGCTGTTGTTCTCTTGAAACAGTGCTAGTGGCTCGGGCAATTTCTTACTGGTAACTTACGTTTTGAATTATCCTGTCGGAAATGTGCGAGGTTGATGGGAGACAATATTCCTCGCAATGCGTTGCACGGCGCATTCTGTCCGGGCAAGTTAGATCACAAATAGTTACAGGGAAATCTCGAATGAATTTGAATAACATGAAGGTCGGCGCCCGCCTGGCCCTCGGTTTCGCGCTGGTTCTGGTCCTGCTCGTGGCCGTGACGGTGGTGGGTATCCTGCGCATGGCGCAGATCCAGGACCGCCTGGACCAGGTGGTCAGCGTGAACAACGTGTCTACCGTGCTGGTGATCGACATGCGCAACAACGTCAGCGACCGTATCGCGTCCCTGCGCGTACTGACCCTGATGACCGATCCGGCCGACATGGAACCGGAGATGGCGAAGTTCAAGCAGCAGACCGCCAAGTATGACGATGCCCAGCGCAAGCTGTCGGCGATCTTCGCCGCACACGCGAGCGACAAGGAAAAGGCGCTGCTGGCCCAGATCAAGGAATTCGAAGCGGCCACCATGCCGGCCATCGCCAAGGCGTCGGAACTGTACCTGGCGAACAACGCCATGGACGCGACCCGCGTGATGATCAAGGAAGTGCGTCCGGCCCAGAAGAAGTGGACCGAGGCGCTGGACCAGCTGGCCGTGATGGAAGAGAAGCAGAACGCGCAGAGCGCGCTCGACGCCCAGGCCGCATTCGCGAATGCCCGTAACTTCATGCTGGTGCTGCTGGCGCTGGCCGTCGTGCTGGGCGCCGTGGCAGCCTGGGTGATCACCCGCAGCCTGCTCAAGCAGCTCGGCGGCGAGCCCGGCTACACCGCCAGGATCGCCGGCAGCATCGCCCACGGCGACCTGTCGATCGCCATCGAAACCAGCGAATCCGATCGCGGCAGCCTGCTGGTCGAGATGAAGGAAATGCGCAACAGCCTGGTCGGCATCGTCGAGCAGGTGCGGCGCGGCACCGAGACCATCGGCACCGCCTCGCGTGAAATCGCCGCCGGCAACATCGACCTGTCCTCGCGTACCGAGCTGCAGGCCAGCTCGCTGGAGAAGACCGCATCGGCCATGGAAGAGCTGACCTCGACCGTGAAGCAGAACGCCGACAACGCCCGCGAAGCCAACGCGCTGGCCGCCACCGCATCGGATGTGGCGCGCAAGGGCGGCGACGTGGTGTCGCAGGTGGTGGGCACGATGGGCGAGATCAACAGCTCGGCCAGCAAGATCGCCGACATCATCGGCGTGATCGACGGCATCGCATTCCAGACCAACATCCTGGCGCTGAACGCCGCGGTGGAAGCGGCGCGCGCCGGCGAACAGGGGCGCGGCTTCGCGGTCGTGGCATCGGAAGTGCGTAACCTGGCCCAGCGTTCGGCGGCGGCCGCGAAAGAGATCAAGACCCTGATCGGCGACTCGGTCGAGAAGGTCGAGCGCGGCAGCAAGCTGGTCGGCCAGGCCGGCGTGACGATGGACGAAGTGGTGGCCAGCGTGCGCCGCGTGACCGACATCATGAGCGAGATCGCCAACGCCAGCGCGGAGCAGAGCGCCGGCATCGAGCAGGTCAACGTGTCGATCATCGAGATGGACAGCATGACCCAGCAGAATGCGGCGCTGGTGGAAGAAGCCGCTGCCGCCGCGCAGAGCCTGCAGGACCAGGCCGCCGAACTGGCGCGCGTGGTCAGCATTTTCAAGCTGGAGGAGGGCGAACAGTTCCAGTTCGACGCCCCGGCGCCGGTAGTGACCACCACCGCGGTGGTGGCCCGTCCGGCAACCAGGCGCCCGGTTCCGCCGGCGCTGAAGAAGCCGGCCGTGAAGGCCGCCCCGGTGAGCGCCGACGAGGCTCCTGCCAAGTCGAAGAAGGTCACCGCCACCGTCGGCAACGACGAGTGGGAAGAATTCTAGGAACGCCGGCCCAGGCCGGCACGCAGAGAGACTGAAAATTTTTGAAATTATTTGGGGAAACCATGAAAAACCTGACCGCTAAGCTGTTTGTCGCCCTGACCCTGGCCGGCGCCGCCGCATCGAGCTTCGCTGCCGAAGTGCCGGCTTCGTTCGATCCGAAGAAGTGCACCATCGAGTACCCGAAGGCGTCGCTGATGAACGAAGAGCAGGGCACGACCTCGGCCTCGTTCCTGGTCAATGCCGACGGCACCGTGGCGGAATCGAAGGTCGAGAAATCGAGCGGCTTCAAGAACCTGGACCGCGCCCTGGTGAAGGGCCTGTCGGCATGCAAGTTCAAGCCGGGCACCAAGGACGGCGCACCGGCCCAGACCTGGACCAAGGTCGACTACGCCTGGAAGCTGGACTGATCTGCCCCTCGCAGCCGGCCGTCCGGCCGGCTGCTTTCCCTCTCGCCGCGCCGTCCTGGCCGGTCTCCCGACCTTTCCCCACATCATTTCGGCTGCACCGCCCTGCGGGCATCGCGCTCTCCGCCTCTTTGTTGCCGCAAAGCTGTTACAAGTTTGTGGCGTCTTGTATCGACTGTAATAACTTCCTTCATTTCATCTGTGTGAAGGCTGTGCTCGCTATAGTGGTCTCACACCAACCGCAAGGAGAGCACCATGAAAAGCATACTCGCCGCCACCGCCTCAGTCATCCTGATCAGCGCCGCAGCTTTCGCACCGGCCCAGGCGCAGGACCAGTACCGGGGCGACCGGGCTGACCGTGGTGACCGTACCAGGGTTGTCATCGTCCACAAGGCGCCACCGGCGCCGCGCCACGAATCGATCCCGGCTGCGCGCCGCGGCTATGACTGGGTGCCGGGCTACTGGGACTGGAACGGCCGCCGCCACGTGTGGGTGAGCGGACACTGGGAACGCGATCGTCCGGGCTACGTGTACAGCCGTGCTGAATGGAAGCGCGACCGGAATGGCTGGTACCTCGACCAGGGCGGCTGGCGCCACAGCGAGCGCGTTGCGCGCCGCGACCGTGACGGCGACGGCGTGCCGAACCGCCATGACAGCCGCCCGAACAATCCGTACCGTCATTGATGCCACGCAGCGTCCCGCAGCCTGAGCCGTCGCTGCCGCCACTGGCGGCAGCGACGGTTTGACGCTATGGGTGTCTAGCTGTTGATGGCGGTCGGCACGCGCCGCGCCGCGTCATCCTCGTCGGTGCACACCTGGTTGCGCCCGTTCCGCTTGGCCTGGTAGAGCAGGGCGTCCGCATGTCCGACCAGCACGGTCGGATCGGTTTCCTGGCCGGGCCCGAAGCGCGCCGTGTGCACGCCCGCGCTGATGGTCACGAGGCCCGGCGGGTTCCCCGCATGCGCAATCCCCGCCGCGAGCACCGCGCTGCGGATCCGTTCCGCCACCTGGCGCGCGCCATGCGCGCTGGTATTCGGCAGCAGGACCCCGAATTCCTCGCCGCCGTAGCGCGCCGCCAGGTCGGTCGGCCGCCCGAGGCTGTCCCTGATCGCGGCGGCCACCTGGCGCAGGCATTCGTCGCCGGCGACATGGCCATAGGCGTCGTTGTACTTCTTGAAGAAGTCGACATCGAGCATGACCAGCGAGAGCGGCGTCCCGCTGCGCGCCGCCCGGCCCCTTTCCACCTGCAGCGCCTGTTCGAAGCAGCGGCGATTCGCGATCCCCGTGAGGCCGTCGTTGTCGGCCAGGACCGTCAGCTCGCGGTTGTGCTGCTGCAGCGCGCTGCGCGCATTGGTCAGTTCCACCTGCAGGCGGTCGCGAATGATGATCTGGCGGATCAGGCGCGAACCGAACCCGCACAGCATCAGGATCACCGCCGCGGTGAGCAGGGCGCGCGTCAATGTCGATTGCCACCAGTCCGCCAGGATTTCCTGTTTCGACTGCGCCGTCGCAACGATCAGCGGATAGTCCTCGAGATGGCGGTAGCTGAACAGCCGTTCGACCTTGTCGATATAGGAGCGCATCATGGCGGTGCCGGCCTTGCCGTGCCGCCGGTACATCTGGTAGATCGGTCCCCTGGTCACGTCGCTGCCGACCAGCGCGTCGTCGTACGGACGGCGGTAGAGCAGGGTGCCGTTGTCGCGCATGAGCACGATGGTGCCGGCCTTGCCGATATTGAAGCTTTCGTACAGCTTGCCGAAGTAGTCGATGCGGATGGTGGCCAGCGCGACGCCGGCGAAGCTGCCGTCCGGATGCGCGAGCCGGCGCGAGACCGGCAGGATCCAGATGCCGCTCGAGCGGCTGCGCACCGGCTGGCCGACATACACCTTGCGGTCGTCGTGCTTCAGGTGGTGCTGGAAGTATTCGCGGTCCGCGTTATTGCCGTCGACCTCCCGGCCCAGCGAGGTGACCAGCCAGTTCCCGGCGGCGTCGTAGACGAACAGCCCATGCAGCTCGTTCACCTCGCCGACCATGTTGCGCAAGTGGAGACTCATGCGCGCGCGCCGGGCGCCGTCCAGGCCATCATGCTCGATGCGTTCGACCACGCCGGCCAGCACCGTATCGACGACACTGATCGCGGTCTGGGCCTGCGCCGCCAGTGCGCGCGACATGTTGCTGGTCGCGGTCGTCGTTTCCGCCAGCCGTTCCTGGCGGGCGCGCCAGGCATCCCAGCCGACGATCCCGGCGAGCACCATGCAAAAGCTTGCGAGGAACAGGAACGCAAACAGCACGGCGGGACGCTTCTTGGCGCTCAGTCGGGAAATGTCAGGATCGAAGGTTTCGGGCATCGGCGGCTAGGCAACAGACAGTGCCTTGCTAGGATAGCACTTCCGTCCGACAAGTCGCGGACGCAAGTGTCATTGCTATTTGGCAATCGACCCTTGCGGCAAGCGCGCAGGAAGGGGGGTGAAAACAAAAAAGGTTGCCGGTCTGACGACGGGCAACCTTCTTGCTGAATTCTTTGGGGTGGCTGATGGGACTCGAACCCACGACAACAGGAATCACAATCCTGGACTCTACCAACTGAGCTACAGCCACCACTGACTTGCTTTTCTATCTCGCTGTTGCTGAGACAGAACAAGATTATACAAACTCCTTCGCAAACTGGCAAATTTAATTGCGTGTGCCGTTTTGCCAGGATGGCGGGACCGGAATCGCCACTTCGTGCACGGGCGGATCGACCCCGAGCAGGCTGGCAAATGCGGCTTTCAGGGCCGCCGCGCTGGCGCTGGTGAAGCCGGTCAGGCTGGCCGGCGGCGGACCCTGGTGGCGCAGCAGGCTGCCGGCGTCGAGCAGCCTGGCCAGCTGGCGCGCCACGGCGTCGCCGGTATCGATCAGGGTCACGTCCGCCTTGCCGGCCTTCTCCAGCACGCGCTCGATCGATGCGCGCACCAGCGGATAATGCGTGCAGCCGAGGACCAGCGTGTCCGCGCCCTGGTCGAGCAGCGGCTGGAGGAAGCGCGCCAGCATGGCGGCGGTCGCGTCGGAATCGAGTTCGCCGAACTCGATCTGGTCGGCCAGGCCGACGCAGGGCTGGAGCAGGAAGTCGGCGCCGGTCGCTTCATGGATCTGGTCGCGCAGCGCCAGGAACTTGGCGCCGGCCAGGGTGCGCTCGGTGGCGAGCACGCCGACCTTGCCGTTGCGCGTGGCCGCGGCGGCCGGCTTGAGGCCGGGCTCGACCCCGACGATCGGCATGCTTGGGTAGCGTTCGCGCAGCTCGCGCACGGCGGCGACGGTCGCCGTGTTGCAGGCCACGACCAGCGCCTTGACGCCGTGCGTGGACAGGTAGCTTGCCAGCGAGAGCACGCGTTCGACGACGACGTCCTCGGGCTTGTCGCCGTAGGGGGCGAAGCCGGAGTCCGCGAAATACAGGAGGTGTTCGTGCGGCAGCTGCGCCTGGATGTGGCGCAGCACCGAGAGGCCGCCGACGCCCGAGTCGAAGATGCCGACCGGGGCGCCAGGGGACGGAAGAGGGGTGGTCATACGATGCGAAGACGCGTGGGCGGTCCGGCCGCCCACTCTCTACCTTAAGCCACGGTGACCGGGACGCCTTTCAGCGACTCGATCTTGGCTGCCCATTCCTTCGGACCGGTGGTGTGCACCGAGGTGCCGGTCGAATCGACGGCCACGGTGACCGGCATGTCGGTCACGTCGAACTCGTAGATCGCTTCCATGCCCAGGTCTTCGAAGCCGACCACCTTGGCCGCCTTGATCGCCTTCGACACCAGGTAGGCCGAGCCGCCGACCGCCATCAGGTAGGCCGACTTGTGCTTCTTGATCGACTCGATCGCCGCCGGGCCGCGTTCAGCCTTGCCGATCATCGAGATCAGGCCGGTCTTCTCCAGCATCATGTCGGTGAACTTGTCCATGCGGGTCGCGGTCGTCGGGCCAGCCGGGCCGACCACTTCGTCGCGCACCGGATCGACCGGGCCGACGTAGTAGATCACGCGGTTGGTGAAGTCCACCGGCAGCTGCTCGCCCTTGGCCAGCATGTCCTGGATGCGCTTGTGGGCGGCATCGCGGCCGGTCAGCATCTTGCCGTTCAGGAGCAGGGTCTGGCCCGGCTTCCACGACGCGACTTCTTCCTTGGTCAGGGTGTTCAGGTCGACGCGCTTGGACTTCTCGGTATCCGGGGTCCAGTGCACTTCCGGCCAGGTCGACAGCGCCGGCGGTTCGATGTAGGCCGGACCCGAGCCATCCAGCACGAAGTGCGCATGGCGGGTCGCGGCGCAGTTCGGGATCATCGCCACCGGCTTGGAGGCCGCGTGGGTCGGGTACATGTTGATCTTCACGTCCAGCACGGTGGTCAGGCCGCCCAGGCCCTGGGCGCCGATGCCCAGCGCGTTGATCTTGTCGCACAGTTCGATACGCAGTTCTTCCAGCTTGTTCTGCGGGCCGCGCTGGCGCAGTTCGTACATGTCGATGTCTTCCATCAGCGATTCTTTCGCCATCAGCATCGCCTTCTCGGCGGAGCCGCCGATGCCGATGCCCAGCATGCCCGGCGGGCACCAGCCGGCGCCCATCAGCGGCACGGTCTTGAGCACCCAGTCGACCAGCGAGTCGGACGGGTTGAGCATGACGAACTTGGTCTTGTTCTCCGAGCCGCCGCCCTTGGCCGCCACCTTGACGTCGACGGTGTCGCCTTCGACCAGTTCCATGTGCACGACGGCCGGGGTGTTGTCCTTGGTGTTCTTGCGCTCGAAGTGCGGGTCGGCCACGATCGAGGCGCGCAGCTTGTTGTCGGCGAAGTTGTAGGCACGGCGCACGCCTTCGTTGATGGCGTCGGTGACGCTGCCGCTGAAGCCTTCGAAGCGCACGTTCATGCCGATCTTCAGGAACACGTTGACGATGCCGGTATCCTGGCAGATCGGACGCTTGCCTTCCGCGCACATGCGCGAGTTGGTCAGGATCTGGGCGATCGCGTCCTTCGCGGCCGGGCTCTGCTCGGCTTCATAGGCGCGCGCCAGGTGCTGGATGTAGTCGGCCGGGTGGTAGTAGCTGATGTACTGCAGCGCGGCCGCGACGGATTCGATCAGGTCTTCCTGTTTGATGACGGTTGCCATGGTGTTACCCCCTAGTGATGGTTTAATGATTTTTTGGGTGATGGTGCGTGATCGTCACGAGCCGGTCGGTATAGGCGATCGCCATGGCCGACAGCAGGAACGCGAAGTGGATGATGGTCTGCCACATCAGGGTCTGCTCGTTGTAGTTGGCGGCGTTGATGAAGGTCTTCAGCAGGTGGATCGACGAGATGCCGATGATGGCCATGGCCAGCTTGGTCTTCAGCACCGAGGCATTGACGTGCGACAGCCATTCCGGCTGGTCCGGGTGACCCTGCAGATTCATACGGGAAACGAAAGTTTCATAACCGCCCACGATCACCATGATCAGGAGGTTCGAGATCATGACCACGTCGATCAGGCCGAGCACGACCAGCATGATGGTCACTTCGGTCAGCTTGGTCGGACGCGGACCGTTCGGCACGCTGACGGCGTCGAGGATGTGCGCGAGCGAGGAAGCATTGCCCATGGCCGCCCCGATCAGGTCGACCAGCTCGACCCAGAAATGGAACACGTAGACGCACTGCGCCAGGATCAGGCCCAGGTACAAGGGCATCTGGAGCCAGCGGCTGGCGAAGATCAGGTTGTTCAGCGGGGAAAGCTTGTGGGCTTGGGTGGTCGGTGGTAGCTGGGACATCGGAAAGAAACTCCAGGAATGCGACAAAACAGCTCATCATTCTACACCGGCGGCCGTTTCAACGGTCGTCCATGAAGTTCTCTGGAATTCTATACAACAGGGTTGGTAGAATCACACTTGGGTCGAGAGCCCCCTGTAAGGGCTCAGTAAGCGAGCGCACCTAAGGTGTCTGGCAAAACCTACTACTACATGGAGACTAGTATGGCCGAGAACGAGACCAAACAGGAGCATACCGAGGGCGAGGGCTTGCACGAAAACCGCGTGTTCCAGCCGCCTGCCGCGTTTGCCGAACACGCTGCCATCAAGGGAATGGCTGAATACGATAAATTGTGCGCCGAAGCCGCCAGCGACTACGAAGGTTTCTGGGCCCGCCTGGCGCGCGAGAACATCGAATGGCACAAGCCGTTCACCACCACGCTGGACGAGTCCGACGCGCCGTTCTACAAATGGTTCGCCGACGGCCAGCTGAACGCCTCGTACAACTGCCTCGACCGCAACCTGAAGAACGGCAACGCCGAGAAGACCGCGATCATCTTCGAAGCCGACGATGGCGCCGTCACCAAGGCGACCTACCGCGACCTGCACGAACGGGTCTGCAAGTTCGCCAACGCGCTCAAGTCGCGCGGCATCAAGAAGGGCGACCGCGTCATCATCTACATGTCGATGTCGATCGAAGGCGTGACCGCCATGCAGGCCTGCGCCCGCATCGGCGCCACCCACTCGGTGGTGTTCGGCGGCTTCTCGGCAAAATCGCTCCAGGAACGCATCATCGACGCCGGCGCCGTGGCCGTCATCACCGCCGACGAGCAGCAGCGCGGCGGCAAGTCGCTGCCGCTGAAAGCCATCGTCGACGAAGCGCTGGCGATGGGCGGCTGCGAGTCGGTGAAGGACGTCATCGTCTACAAGCGCACCGGCGGCAACATCGCCTTCACGGCCGGCCGCGACCTGTGGCTGCACGAGCTGGTCGATGGGCAAGAAGCAGAGTGCGAACCGGAGTGGGTCGACGCCGAGCATCCGCTGTTCATCCTCTACACCTCGGGCTCGACCGGCACGCCGAAGGGCGTGCAGCACTCGACCGGCGGCTACCTGCTGTGGGCCGCGCTGACGATGAAGTGGGCCTTCGACATCAAGCCGGACGATGTCTACTGGTGCACCGCCGACATTGGCTGGGTGACCGGCCACAGCTACATCACCTACGGTCCGCTGGCCGTGGGCGCGACCCAGGTCGTGTTCGAAGGCGTGCCGACCTTCCCGAACGCCGGCCGTTTCTGGAACACCATCGCCAAGCACAAGGTCTCGATCTTCTACACCGCGCCGACCGCGATCCGTTCGCTGATCAAGGCGTCGGACGTGGACGAGAAAGTGCACCCGAAGAACTACGACCTGTCGAGCCTGCGCCTGCTGGGGACGGTCGGCGAGCCGATCAATCCGGAAGCCTGGATGTGGTACTACCGCAATGTCGGCCAGGAACGCTGCCCGATCGTGGACACCTTCTGGCAGACCGAGACCGGCGGCCACATGATCACCCCGCTGCCGGGCGCGACGCCGATGGTGCCGGGTTCGTGCACCTTGCCGTTGCCGGGCATCATGGCCGCGATCGTGGACGAATCGGGCGCCGACGTGCCGAACGGGCATGGCGGCATCCTGGTGGTGAAGCGTCCATGGCCGTCGATGATCCGCACGATCTGGAACAACCCGGACCGTTTCCGCACCAGCTACTTCCCGGACGAACTGGGCGGCAAATACTACCTGGCGGGTGACGGCGCGATCCGCAACAAGGACACGGGTTACTTCACGATCACGGGCCGTATCGACGACGTGCTGAACGTGTCGGGCCACCGCATGGGCACGATGGAGATCGAATCGGCGCTGGTGGCGCACCACCTCGTTGCGGAAGCGGCGGTGGTGGGCAGGCCGGACGAGACGACCGGCGAATCGATCTGCGCCTTCGTGGTGCTGAAGCAGGCTCGTCCGTCTGGCGAGGAAGCCAAGAAACTGGCGGCCGAGCTGCGCAACTGGGTGGGCAAGGAGATCGGCCCGATCGCCAAGCCGAAGGAAATCCGTTTCGGCGACAACCTGCCGAAGACCCGCTCCGGCAAGATCATGCGCCGCCTGCTGCGCGTGCTGGCCAAGGGCGAGACCATCACCCAGGACGTCTCGACCCTGGAAAACCCGGCCATCCTCGAGCAGCTGAAGGAAAGCGCCTAAACGTCCAGCGCCGCGTCCCGGACGCGGCTGGAGTCAACAATGCCCGCTCCCTCGCAAGAGGGGTGGGCATTTATTTTTATCAGGACGAGGACAGCACGAAGGTGTTCCCATCCGGATCGCGGAACTTGGCGTACGCGCCCCACGGCTGCACGGTCGGCGGCTCGACGAACTCGACCCCGCGCTGGCTGAGCTGGCGATAGGTCGCTTCCACGTTGTCGCAACCGAAGGAGCCGTTGAAGAAGGATCCGATGCGGTCTTCCTGGCCATCCGGCGTGAACAGCACGACGCGCGTGCCGGCATGGCCGATGCGCAGTTCGATCCAGCGCTTGCCCGGTCCCATGGGCTGGTCGGTGGAGATCTCGAAACCGAGTTTCTCGGTATAGAAGGCGAGGGCGCGGTCCTGGTCGGACACGGGGATGCTGACGAATTTAAGCTGGGTGATCATGAAGGCTTTGCCTGGATAGTTGTCAACGTGAGCATTATCGTGGCACCATGCCCGGCTGTGTGCTTTTAAAAACCATAGTATTCGTGACTATCCGCCAGTCCACGCTGGATGCCTATGTGTTCGACGTCCTGATGCCCGACCTGGTCGGCCACGACCGCCGCCCGGCCGCGTTCGTCGTCTACCTGCACCTGCTGCACAGCGCCCAGGCGCTCGGGCGCGACCATGTGCCGGCCAGCCTGCAGGCGATCGCGGTCAAGACGGGGCTGTCGAAGTCGGCGGTGCAGGTGGCGCTGCGCCACCTGAGGCGGCGCGGATTGATCGGCGTGGAGGAGGTCGGCACCCAGGTCAACCCGGTCCGGCACGTGCTGCGGCCATGGCGCCGCCGCTGGCCCGCGGAACCGCTTGCATGAAGTCTTGTCGAACAGTCTTGTACTGCTGGGAATCCTTGCTATAATACGGGGCTTCGTGGCTACACACGAATACCCATCAGGAGAGATGGATGAGTGGTTTAAGTCGCACGCCTGGAAAGCGTGTATAGGTTCATAGCCTATCGGGGGTTCGAATCCCCCTCTCTCCGCCAAGAACATGTGTCAGGCGATCCAAGATCCATCGAACCCGCGTTACTCCTGGTGAGAACGCGGGTTTTTCGTTTGCCGAGCACTTTCAGTGTCCACTGAAATCCAGCATGTTTGCCGGTAGGCGGCGATCGTCGCAGGCGCGCACTTGCCGATGACCATGCGGCGCGCCCGCGCCTGAGCGCTGTCAGGCCGGCACGGCCTCGCAGACCTGCAGCGTGATCGCCGGTTTGCCGTCGAAGCGGACGGCGACCTGGTCGCCGACGGCCACCGGATGCACGCCGGTGCTGGCGCCGGTGGAAACCCAGTCCCCTGGCCGCAGCGAGCTGCCGCGGTCGACCAGGCTGTTTGCCAGGAAGTGCAGGGCGGCCAGCGGACCGCCCGGGATGCGGTCGGCGCTGCCGCTGCCGGCCAGGGCGCCGTTGACGTCCGTCTCGACCAGCCAGCCGGCAGGATCGCGCGCGAAGAAGTCCGGCAAGGCCGGGCCGACGATCAGGCCGGTGTTATTGCCGAAGTCGCTGATGACGGCGCCCGGGCCGAGCGCGCTCAGGTTGGGCAGGGGGCTGCCGGCCAGCTCGATGGCGGCATGCACCGCAGCCACGTAAGGCAGCAGGTCGGATACTGATTCGAAGCGGGTATCGACGGGAAAATCGTCGCTGATGCGGATGGCGAATTCCGCCTCGGCTGCGGCATATCCGCCACGGATGACAGGCGCGCTGACCGCGCTCGTCGTCGCAATGAACAGCGTTCTCGAAAATACTGGCCCGACCAGCCGTTCGTCCGGATAGGCCTCGCGCCAGTCCGGCGCGATCGCCGCTACCTTCCAGCCAGCGACGCGATCCGGCCAGGCGGCGATCGACGCCTGCTGGATGGAATAGGCCTGGGACAGCGTAGCGGGCACCTGGTCGCCGGGATAGGCTGGAAGCGGGCGCGCTGCCGCTCGGGCACTGCGGAAGGTCAGGGAAATCTGGTCTGGGGTCATTGTGCAATCGTTCAAGGTCTGCAAGGCAGGAGCGCCGAGTCGTGCGCCATTGTAGATGATTCGCTGCCGCGCCTTTTCAGGGCCGGATGGACATAAAGACAAGACTCTTGTTGGGAAGCCATGTAATTGTTGCTGACAGCAAACAACAAGCCCGCTTTTCGGTTTCTACTATGAAACCTCTTCCGGTCGAACTGTTACACTTTCCCGTTCAAGCCATGTCAAGAATGTTGAATGAAAGTGAATAGTCCGACTTTTTCCTCGCGCTTTATCCCGTTGATACGCAACTGGCCTGTGCTTGTCACGGCGATACTGGGCGTTCTTGTGACTATCGCAAGTTATCTGGCCTTTCAATGGCAGGAACAGCAAAGAATCGCCAGCCAGGCGCGCTTCGACGCCAGCGAGTACTCACGCATGCTCCAGGAGGGCGCGCAATCCTATGTGCACCTGAACAGGGATGTGGCAGGGCTTTTTTCCGTTTCCATCGAGGTAACGCCGCGTGAATTCGAGTCCTATATCAAACGCATCCAGGCCCTTGAGACCCATCCGGGCCTGAGCCGTATCGGCTACCTGCCGCGTGTCGCAACCAGCCAGATCGCGCAGTTCGAGACCGAGACACGCAAGACCATCCCATCCTATTCCGTCCAGGGCAAGCATCGGGTTGCCGACGCGGCATTCCCACTGCTGTATGCCGCCCCGCTCGACAAGTCGGTCAAGCGTTTCCTTGGTTTCGACTATGCTGCGATTCCCGAACGTTGGGAGGCGATGCGCAATGCGGCCGATCTCGGAAAATCCGTCGCCACCCAAAAACTGGCTTACCATGCCGCCCCGACGCCCGAGGACCGTGTGTTCATCTTCACGCCGGTCTACGATGCATCCAGGCCGATCGAGTCGCCAGCGCAACGCCAGGCCGCGCTTTCCGGCTATGTGTTTTCCGTGTTTCTGATGGAAGACGTGATCGAGGGCGTCATGGGTTCCAGGTTCAAGCAGCAGTTCGACCTTGAAATCTATGATGGAGCGCTCGGTCGCGAACACCTGCTGTATGACGGCGACCGCCAGGCGCATGCGCTCGAAGAGACCGTGTCGCTGGGTGCATATACGGAAACCGTCGATTTCGCGGGCCGGCGATGGATACTCTATTTCCAGCCCAAGGAGTTCTATACGGCGCGCTACGCGTCGCCCTACAGCTGGCTGATCCTGCTGTCCGGCGGCCTGGCCTCGATCTTCCTTTCATGGCTGACATGGAAATGGCTGGATCAGCGTCGCGCGCAGCGCCAGCAGGCCGAACATGCGCAACGCTTCCACGCCGTGTTCGAGCACCATCCGTCAGCGGTATTTTCGCTGGACACGCAATGGCGCATCGTCAACGCGAATTCACAGGCGATACAGCAGTTCGAGACCAGTAGAAGCAGGCTGGTCGGCGCTTCAGTGCTGAAGATGGTCGCGAGCGAGGACGTGCAGCGGGTCGCAGCGCTGCTGGATGAAGCCCTGTCGGGTGCATCGGTCCGCTACGACAGCACCCTCATCACCGACAACCACAAGCGCATCGAGGTCAGCATCGTGCTGATTCCGGTCACCATCGCGGGCAAGGTCTGCAGTGTGCTGGGCATCGCCGATAACATCACCGAACGGCGACATTCCGAGTGGCGGCTACAGGAATCCAGGCAGATGCTGCAGCTCGTCATCGACAATATCCCGCAGCGCGTGTTCTGGAAGGACACCGCGCTGTATTTCTTGGGCGGAAACAAAGCGTTCTGCGCTGACGCCGGACTGGACGATCCCCAGCAAATCATCGGCAAGACCGACAAGGACTTCGCCTGGAAAGAGGAAGCCGAAGCCTATCGGCAGGACGACCTGCACACGATACAAAGCGGTATCGCGAGAATCAATTACGAGGAAGCGCAGCACCGTCAGGGTGAACATCCGAACTGGCTGAGGACCAGCAAGATCCCGTTGACGGACGCACAAGGGCAGACGGTCGGTGTGCTCGGCATGTACGAGGACATTACCGAACGCAAGCGGCTGGAGCAGCGTCTGGAGCATATGGCGCTGTACGACAGCCTGAGCGGCTTGCCGAACCGGGCCAATTTTCTTGCGCGCCTGGAGCAGGCTGTCGACAAGGCGACATGGCAGGACACGCTGATCGGCGTGATGTATTTCGATATCGACAAGTTCAAGCGGATCAATGATACCTACGGACATGACGTCGGCGACGAAGTGATCGCCATGTTCGCCGCGCGGGTGACAGGGGCGATCAGGGAAAACGACGTGGTCGGCCGTCTCGGCGGCGACGAATTCTGCCTGCTGGTCGAGCTGCCCAACAGGCAAGCGGCGCACAAGCTGGCGGTCAAGCTCATCGAGGCCATGCGGCCGCTCATGCAGGTCGGCGAAACCGCCCTGCAGGTCGGCACGAGCATCGGCATCGCATTCCATGAGCCCGGCATCACGGCCGATGAATTGATCCGCCGCGCCGATCAGGCGATGTACCTTGCCAAGCAAGCCGGCGGCAATCAGTACGACGTGGCCCAGGATGAGGTGCAGCCTGCCTGAGGAACCGGCTGCTGGCGGCGCGTTGCCGCGGCCGGCGCCCGGCATCGGTGCAGGGCCGCAAGGTCGGCGCTGACCTGCCCGTTGGAATAGACTAGTACAGCATCACACTTCGATTTTCGGATACAGGTGCTTGAGTTTGATCCGGGCGTCTGCAGTACGGAATTGCCAGTCGATACCGGTCTGGCGTAGGTTGCGGCGACTGGCCCATTGTCGAGCCAACTGGTCCACGGCATCGACCTCATCGATATGGTGTCCGAGACATTGCCGCGTAGCGGCGCTCAGTTCCGATTCGGCCATGTTGAGCCAACTGCCATGCTTGGGAGTGTGGATCAACTCCAGCCTCCTCATCAGGCGTAGCGCCTCGGC
>NZ_KB908162.1 GCF_000382345.1 Massilia niastensis DSM 21313 | reverse complement strand
CCGCTGGCCGCCACCGGCGTGCGCCTGACCGTCACCCTGGCGCGCGCGCTGCGCAAGCAGAACTCGCGCTACGGCGTGGCCTCGGCCTGCATCGGCGGCGGGCAGGGGATTGCGATCCTGCTCGAGAACCCCGACTTCGAATAAGCACTTTTTATATAGCAGCAAAGGGAGAATACATGGACGTGCAAGGAAAATCGGTCCTCGTGACCGGCGGCGCCTCGGGCCTGGGCGCGGAAACGGTGCGCCGCCTGGCCAAGGCCGGCGCCAAAGTGGCGGTACTCGACGTCAACCTGGCCGCGGCCGAAGCGCTGGCCGACGAGATTGGCGGCATCGCCTGCGGCTGCGACATCACCGACACCGCCAGCGTGCAGCAGGCCATGCATGCGGCGCGCGAGCGCCACGGCCCGGCGCGCGTGCTGGTCAACTGTGCCGGCATCGGCGGCGCCAGGCGCCTGGTCGGCCGCGACGGCGCGCCGATGTCGCTGGAAGACTTCAGCCGCATCGTGTCGGTCAACCTGATCGGCACCTTCAACGTGATCCGCCTGGTGGCGGCCGAGATGGTGGCGCAGGAAGCCCTGGAAGACGGCGAACGCGGCGTGATCATCATGACCTCGTCGGTGGCGGCCTATGACGGCCAGGTGGGGCAGGAAGCCTACGCGGCCTCGAAGGGCGGCCTGACCTCGCTGACCCTGCCGCTGGCGCGCGACCTGGCGCAGTTCGGCGTGCGCGTGATGACCATCGCCCCGGGCCTGTTCATGACGCCGCTGCTGTTCAAGCTGCCGGAAGAGGTGCAGCAATCGCTGGCCTCGTCGATTCCTTTCCCCAAGCGTCTCGGCAAGGCCGAGGAGTTCGCGCAGCTGGCCGAGCACATCGTCGGCAACCTGTCGCTGAACGGCGAAGTCATCCGCCTCGACGGCGCACTGCGCCTGCCGCCGCGCTGAGTCCGTCCCGATCGGCGCGAACAATAAACGCCTCCGTCCTTGCGAATGCATGGACGGAGGCGTGTTGTATTCCGGCGCCTGCTTACGCGGATTTGAGAGCCGCCCACAATTCCTTATCCCGTTCCGCCGTCCAGACCCGCGGGTCCGTGATGCCGGAAAGTTCATCATAGGCACGTGCTACGTCGAATGGCAAGACGTGCTGGAACACCGGCCAGTTACCGAAGCGCGGTTGCATGACCGCGAGAGCGGCCTCATAACAGCCGCGCAGGTCGGCGCCCCTGTTCATTGCATCCTGGACGGAGTCGAGCAGCGCCTGGAGGAACGCGCGGGTCAGGTCGATTGCCGCCGCGGCCGACGTGGCATCGAACACGGCAGCGCCGCGTCCGGGAACCAGTACCCGTGGCTCGAGTGTCTTGAGCACATCGAGAATGCCCATCCATTCGCCGATATAGGCATCGCCGGCATACACGCCGCAATGGTTTTCGACCAGGTCGCCCGAAAATACAATGCCTTCGCCAGGCAGCCAGGCGATGGCATCCCCCTGCGAGTGGCCGCGGCCGAAATGCTGGAAGCGCAGTTCGCGCTCGCCCAGCCACATGCTCATGGTGCCGTCGAAGGACAAGTGGGGTTTGGTCAGGCCCGGCACCTCTTCCACCGCCTGGAACAGCCGCGGGAAACGGTCGACCTCCGACTCGAAGTCGGCCTGGCCGCGCGTCACGATCCAGTCGCGCGTGCCCGTGCTGGCGATGACAGTCGCGCCTTCGAAGGCACTGGCGCCCATCACCCGGACCGCGTGGTAATGGGTCAGGAAGACGGTCTTGACAGGCTTGTCCGTGACCTGGCGGATATCCTCGATGAAGGCACGCGCCATCTTCGGGGTGGGGCGCGTGTCGATGACGACCACGCTGTCGCTGCCGACGATAAAGCCGCAGTTCGGGTCGAACTCGCTGATGTAGCCGTAGACGTCGCGGCCCAGTTCGACGACTTGCGGTCGTTGTTCCTTGGTATCTGAAGCGGAGGCGAACGAAACACTCATGGGTTACCTTTTCGGTGGGGTGGAATCAGGGGCGCACACGCTGTCGCGGGCGGCGCGTATACATTCGTGCAACAAGGCCTGGTCGCCGATCTGGTTAGCGAGCAGCAAGGCCAGGCTGGCATGGAACAGCTGGCCCTGGCCTTCACTCAGGCCGTCGTGCGCCGTGCTCAAGGCCTCGTAGAAGCCATCCGCATCCGGTATGTTCAATTCCGTTTTCATATCGTTGTTCCATGATGGTTGGAATAGGCGAGGGCGCATTGCAGCGCCAGTTCGAGGGTTCTCGCGTCGGGCCGGGCCAGCACCGTCGCCAGATGCAGATCGGGACGCAACAGGGCGACCGCGCCTTCCTCGGCGCCGATTTGCCTCATCAGCCCGCGCACGTCATCGCCGCTCGTCGCGAGCGGGACGACCCGGAGCGGATACCGTCCCGACAAGGCATCGAGTTCCCCTGCCACCGGTCCTCCAGCGGCCGCGCCGAAGGCCAGCGCCACGAAGCTCGTCCCCTCGCGCACCAGGTCGGCCAGCCAGCGTCCCCTGCCCAGCGCGAGGTTCGGTAGCGCCTTGCCTTCCGCGGCGCCGATACCGCTGTTCAGCGGGCTGGCGCCGTAGTCGAGCGGGGAAGACATGCGGCCAGGATTGAGCAGCGCGCGCGCAAAGGGGAAGTGCCGTGCCAGCGCCAGTACCGCCGAGCGCAGGCAGCGGTCGCCGGCTGTCGGCGGCGACATGAAACGGCTGCTGCGATCAGTGATCTGCACATTGTGCAACTGCACGTAGCGGCGTTCCGCGTTATAGCTGTCGAGCAGGCTTTCCGGTGCGAGGCCCTGCAGCACCAGGGCCAGTTTCCAGCCCAGGTTGTCGGCATCCTGGATACCGGTGTTGCCGCCGCGCGCACCAAACGGATTGGTCACGTGCGCGGCATCGCCAAGAAACAGCACCCGGCCACAGCGATAGTCGTCGAGCAGTTGCCGCCGGTACGAATAGGCGCCTACCCACACGATCTCGAAGTCGATGTCCGGTCCGAGCATTTCCCGCACCCGCTGCTCGGCGACATCATGGCGCGCCACGTAGGCTGGGTCGGCATCGGCTTCCATCTGGAAGTCCAGGCGCCAGACGCCGTCCGCCATCAGGTGCTGCCATACACCGCGGTTGGCATTGAACGGCGCTTCGATCCAGGTGCGGCGCTCGACCGGCATGGACTGCCTGAACCGCACATCGGTGATGCACCAGCGATCGTGGCCGCCCAGCGTATGGGTCGCCAGGCCGAGCCTGTCGCGCGTCACGCTGGCGACGCCCGCGGCGTCCAGTACCCAGCTTGCCCGCAATGTGTACTCGCCGTCCGGTGTGTCCACCGTCAGGGTTGCGCAGTCCGCGACTTGCGTGACGTCGACCACGCGGTTTTTCCAGCGGATGTCGGTGCGCCCCAGTGCTTCGATACGGTCGACCAGGAACCACTCGACATAGAACTGCTGCAGGTTGATGAACGGCGGCTGTCGCGAGTTGCTGGCCAGGCTCAGGTCATACTGGTACAGCGTTTCGTCACCCGACAAGACGCGCGCCCTGGACCAGGTGACGCCCTTGTCCAGCATCGCTGGATACGCGCCGAGGCGGTCAAAGATCTCCAGGCTGCGCTGGGCGTAGCAGATGCCGCGGCTGGACGCGCCGCGCACGCCGACGGTGTCGTCTTCGTCCAGGACCACCGCGGCGATCCCGCGATTGGCAAGGTCGCAGGCCAGGGTCAGCCCGGCCAGGCCGGCGCCGACGATCACGACCGGATACATGGCGTCCGTGCGCCCACACAGTTCAGGCGGCTTGACATACGGATAGGTCGGAAGCTGGTAGCCACCGCTCATCGGACCGGCAGTGGCAGCAGGGCTCGGATGGGACATCGTGATTCCTTCTCTATGCAGGTGTTGGTGGGGCGCCGAGCGGGGTCGGGCCGGGTTGTTCGTGCAGATCGTCAAATAACCAGGGCGTCAGGCTGCGCCGGGTGCGCTCGTGGCCCGCGATCGCCGCGGCCCGTTCCAGTGTGAGCGCGATCTCATCCAGGCCGTGGGAAAGGCAATGCCTGGCGAACGGCGCGATCCGGAACGTGGCGCTGAACACGCCGGGCACCTGCAGCAGCTGGTTCTCCAGGTCGGCGATCACTTCGGCGCCTGGCCGGGCCGGCAGCAGGCGGAGCAGGGCGGCGACTTCGTCCGGCGCGAGCACGACCGGCAACAATCCATTTTTCAGGCAATTGGCATAAAAAATGTCGCCGAAGCTGGGGGCAACGACGCAGCGGATGCCGAAATCCATCAAGGCCCAGACCGCGTGCTCCCGCGAGGAACCGCAACCGAAGTTCTCGTTCGCCACGAGGATCCGGCTGGCCTGGTAGGCGGACCGGTTCAGCACGAAGTCAGGAATGGGCTTGCCGGCGGCATCGTAGCGCCAGCCGTCGAACAGATGGGGACCGAGGCCGCTGCGCTTGACCGTTTTCATGAAGCGTGCCGGAAAAATCGCATCGGTATCCACGTGCATCCGGTCCAGGGGCGCTGCCACGGCGCGCAGGGTGGTGAATTTCTCCATCATGCCGGCCCCAGTTCGCGCACATCGCACAGCCTGCCCGTGATGGCGGCCGCAGCGGCCATGGCGGGACTGAGCAGGTGTGTGCGCCCGCCAGGGCCTTGCCGTCCCTCGAAGTTGCGGTTGGAGGTGGCGGCGCAGCGCTCCCCCGGCATCAGCTGGTCGGGATTCATTCCCAGGCACAGCGAGCATCCCGGCAGGCGCCATTCAAAGCCGGCATCGATGAACATGCGGTCCAGGCCTTCCTGTTCCGCCTGCCGCTTGACCAGGCCGGAACCCGGCACCACCAGCGCGGAGACACCGGGCGCGAGCTTGCGGCCATGGACGACCTGCGCGGCGCTGCGCAAGTCCTCGATGCGGCCATTGGTGCAGGAGCCAATGAAGACGCGGTCGATCGTGATATCCGTGAGCGGCATGCCGGCGTCCAGGCCCATGTAGTCCAGGGCGCGGCGCACGCGGGCGCGTTGTTCCTCGTCGCCCGCATCCGCCGGATCCGGCACCCGCGCTCCGATCGGCAGGCTGTCCTGGGGCCCGGTGCCCCAGCTGACATGCGGTTCGACTGCCGATGCGTCCATCAGGACTTCCCGGTCGTAGCGCGTTTCCGGGTCCGACGCCAGCTGACGCCAGTACGCCAGTGCGGCGTCGCGGTACCGCGCCTGTGGCGCGAACGGACGCTGCTCCAGGTAGGCGAGGGTAATCGCGTCAGGCGCGACCAGGCCGAAGCGCGCACCGGCCTCGATCGTCATATTGCACAGGGTCATGCGCTGCTCCATCGAGAGCCGCCGTACCGTGTCGCCGCAGTATTCGATCGCATACCCGGCGCCGGCGGCGGCGCCGATGTCCGCGATCAAGGCCAGGGCAAGATCCTTGACGCTGACCCACCGGTTCAGCGCGCCGTCGATACGGACGCGCATTTCCCTGGGCTTGCTGAGCCACAGGGTCTGGGTTGCCAGCACGTGTTCGACGTCGGAGGTGCCGATCCCGAAAGCAAGCGCGCCGAATGCGCCCAGCGTCGCGGTATGCGAATCGCCGCAGACCACGGTCATGCCGGGGTGAATCCAGCCTTGTTCGGGGCCGACGACATGGACGATGCCCTGGCGTGCATCGTCGAGGTCGAACATGCGCAGTCCCAGGTCGCGGGCAGTGTCGCGCAGCACCTGGATTTGCAGGCGGCTCTCCGGGTCTGCGACGCGTGCGGTGCGCTCGGCCGTGGTCGGCACGTTGTGGTCCGGTACGGCGAGCACCGTCGCCGGCCGGCGCACGCTGCGCCCGGCCAGCCGCAGTGCTTCGAACGCCTGCGGACTGGTCACTTCATGGATCAGCTGGCGATCGATGTAGAGGAGGGCCGCGCCGTCGTCGTTTCCGGCGACCCGATGCTGGTCCCATATCTTGCTGAACAAGCTGGCCATGGTCGCTGTCCTAGAGCGCGTGCGCAAAGGCGGCGATGGCGTCGGCAGCCTCCGCCACCTTGCCGGGCTGCCCGGCCAGGTAATGGTTGGCGCCGCGAATGTCGATATTGCCGATACGGCCCTCGGCGGCGCGCAGCCAGGCGTCGCGCGTGCTGGGGAAGGTCGAGGCGTCGGCGGTATAGGTCAGCAGCTGCACCGGTACGCTCGTCCTGGCCAGGTTGCCGGGGCCGTCCGCCTGCGAACGGGACGACCACTGGCTCAGGAAGGCCGTCAGCGAGGTGTAGCGCCCCATCGAATTGCCGGCGTAGTTGACCGAGCGGGCGTCGCCCCACACGCTGCCGACCGTGCGCTCGTTGGGGTCCAGCGACAGGTCCAGGCAGCGTGGATCGGCCAGGGTGCGGTAGATCACGAAGGCCTGGTCGCGCGGGCCGGCCGGATCGGCGCGCAGCAGCCGCAGGCGGGCCAGCGCCCAGTCCTCGATGCGGTCGCGGCGCGCCTTCTGCCCGGCCCGGAAGCGGGTGAGGAATTCGGCGCCATAGGATGGGCCATTGGCGGGATTGAACATGTCGAGCGCGGGATCGGCGCCGAGCGGATCGCTCTCGTCGATGACCGAGGGATCGATCCAGTCCAGCAGCAGGCGCGAACGCCCCTCGTGCGCCGCGCACAGGGCGATGCCGTCCACAGGTGGCAGGTCAGCGGCGCTCAGGCCGGTCGGATCGCCATCGACAAAGTGGGTCGCAGTCAGCTTTTCGGCTTGCGCCTGGTAGAAGGCAGCCAGCGCGGCGCCGCCCGAATTGCCGACCAGGAGAATTTTTTCGTAGCCCGCCGCGCGCAGGAACTTGACGCCGGCGCCGAGGTCCTGGATCACCCGTTCCATGAGCAGGACCGAGTCGTTATTCACATAACGCGAGTTGAGGCCCATGCAGCACATGCCACGCTGGGCGAGCGGCGCGATCAGGTAGTGCCCCATGAAATTGCTCGCAGGGTGCATCACGATCGCGGCCACCTTTTTCTTGCCGACCGGTTCGGCATAGGCGCCGTAAATGCGGGGGCGCATCATCTGCAGTCCCGATTGGCTTTCCATGGCCGCGCCAGGCTTGACATCGATTACCGCCAGCTTTGATTCGGACATCACGCTACCTTTCTTTTGCGGCGGCCAGCTCCTGCCGCCGTTGATGTTTCTCGATGGCCCATGCCTGCGCATCGCGTTGCGCCGAGTTGCGCAGCGCGTCCATCGCAGCGGCGGAGACCGTCGGGGTGGTCAATTCAAGACGTATGCCATTCGGATCGAAAAAATAGATCGACTCGATGATGTGGTGGTCGGTGGGCCCCAGCACGTCGACGCCGGCGGCTTCGAGACGCATCTTGGCTTGCTGCAGGTCGGCGATCGAGTCGACCCGCAGCGCCAGGTGGTTGACCCAGGCGGGCGTGTTCGGCGACGGCTCGGACGCGACATCGTCGCCCAGGTCGAAGAACGCGATATAGGAGCCGTCCTTCATCTGGAAGAAAATATGCACATACGGACAGAATTCCCCGGTGCTCGGGACATGGTCGCTGCGGACCACGTGCACCAGTGGCAATCCAAGAATATCTTCGTAAAAGCGCCGGGTTTCCTCCGCGTCCTTGCAACGGTAGGCGAAGTGGTGCAGTCCCCGAATCGGAATGAATGGACGCATGCTCGTTCTTTCTCGCTTAAAGCGAACTTGGTCAACAAGGCTTCGATGATAGAGAAACGGGAAACAGGCGCTGTCGTACGGAAGTGCGACAGCGCGGGCCTCAGCACACGGCGCGCAGCCTGTCGATATTCTCCAGGCACACCTCGCGCAGCGACTTGGGCACGCGCCCGGTGAGCCGTTCGACATGGTCGCTGACGATCGCGAAATGTCCTTCCCGGATGGCGCGTTCGAAGCTGACCATTTCTTCTCCCGGCCATGGGATGGGGCTGTTCTCCATGCCGTCCTCGATCCGGCGCGGCACCCCCAGGCGATCGAAGAAGGCCAGCTTTTCTTCATCGCTGACTGCCTGGTAGTCGATCGGCTTGCCGGCGAGTTCGGCCGCCAGCATGGCGCAATCGCGGTAGGACAGCAGTTCCGGGCCGGTGATGTCGTAAATCCGGTTGTCATGGCCGGCGCTGCTGACCACCGCCACCGCGCAGGCGACACAATCGTCGCGCGAGACCAGCGCAATGCGGCCTTCCGCCGCGCTCGTCATCCACTCGCCGGTCGCCAGCGCGCCAGGCAGCGCGAACTGGGCGATGGACTCGGCGTACTGGCTGTCGCGCAGGAAGGTATACGCCACGCCGCACTCGCGCAGCATGGCTTCGGTCGCCGTGTGCTCGGTGGTGCTGACGGCGGGGTTGTCCGGACCGACGCCGATGAAGGAGGTGTACGCGATCTGGCGGATGCCGGCGGCCACCGCCGCATCGATGGCGTTGCGGTGCTGCCGCAGGCGCCCACCGCCTACCTGGTCGGTGCTGATCAGCAGCATGCGCGTGCCGCCCGCAAAGGCGCTCGCCAGGCTGGCGGGGTCGTCGAAATCCCCGTACCGGACCTGCACCCCGCGCGCGCCGTAGTCGGCCAGGGCTGCGGGTTTGCGTGTGATCAGTATCAGTTCGGAGGCGGGTAGCTTCTTCAGCAGCAGCTCGGCGGCCTGGCGGCCAAACTGCCCGGAGGCACCGGTGACAATAATGCTCATGGCGTGATCTTTCGGTTGGACTTCAGGGTGGAGCGCCCGCTGGGCGCATGTTGTAAATGATAAACCTGGGAGCGAAAGGCGCCGTCGTATGGAAAGGCGACATGGACTGCCGCCGCCTGCGGCGGCCGTCGCCAGTCCGGCAGGCGGGGCCGCGTCATCTTTCGGGAGGATGCAGGCGCGGTGGAGGGCGCCCTATGATCGGCAAGACATCGGGCGGGGCAAGCCCCTCGATCAACGAAAAGGAATCCTATTATGACGACACCAATGGTTGCCGGCGAAATCCGGATCGCCCATCCTCAGCAGCTCTACATCGACGGGCGCTGGATCGACGCCCGGCGCGGTGGACGCATCGAGGTGCTTTCCCCCAGCAGCGAGCGCGTGATCGCGGTGGTGGCCGAGGCCAGTGAAGAGGATATGGATGCCGCCGTGGCGGCGGCGCGGAGCGCGTTCGATTCGGGTCCGTGGCCGCGCATGTCCCCCGTGGAACGGTCGGAGTTCCTGCGCAGGCTCGCTGCCGCGCTGGAGCCCCGGCTGCCGGAGCTGGCCAGGGCGTGGTGCGAACAGGTGGGGGCGCTCGCTTCGGTGGCGCCCTACGTGATCGGCGCAGGAAAACACTGGTTCGACTATTACGCGGACATCGCCGCGCACTATCCGTTCGAGGAAGTGCGCATGCCGTTCGACACGCGCGGCAAGGCCCTGGTGCGCCGCGAGGCGGTCGGGGTGGTCGCCGCGATCGCGCCGTGGAACAACCCGTTCGGCATCATGGCAGGCAAGATCGCCCCGGCCCTGCTCGCCGGCTGCACCGTCGTCATGAAGCCGGCGCCGGAGACGCCGCTGGAGGCCTACATCATCGCCGAGGCGGCGGAGGCGGCGGGCTTGCCGCCCGGCGTACTCAATCTGGTCACCGGGCACCGCGACGCGTCCGATCACCTGGTCTGCCACGCGGGCGTCGACAAGGTCAGCTTTACCGGATCGGTGGTGGCCGGGCGTCGTATCGCCTCGGTCTGCGGCGGCCGCGTCGCGCGCTGCACACTGGAGCTGGGTGGCAAGTCGGCCGCGATCGTGCTGGACGACTACGATCCTGCCCTGGCCGCCAAGACCCTGGCCAGTACGATCACCATGTCGGCCGGCCAGATCTGCGCCACCTTGAGCCGTGTCATCGTGTCGCGCCACCGGCATGACGAACTTGTCGAAGCAGTGCGCGAACAGATGCGGACGATCCGCGTCGGCGATCCGTACGACGCGCGCTCGCAGATGGGACCACTTGCAATGGAGCGCCAGCGCGCGAAGGTCGAGGAATATATCGCCATCGGACGCAGGGAGGGGGCCGAACTGGTCAGCGGGGGGGCGCGGCCATCGCACCTGGAGCGCGGCTATTACATTCAACCCACGCTGTTTGCGAAGGTGACGCCGCAGATGCGCATCGCCCAGGAAGAAATCTTCGGTCCGGTGCTCAGCGTGCTCGCCTGCGAGGACGAGGCGGATGCAGTGCGGATCGCCAATGACTCGCCGTTCGGCCTGTACGGCGCGGTCTTCACCAATGACAGCAGGGATGCCTTGCGCGTTGCGCGCGCCGTACGCACCGGCACGATCTCGCAGAATCATTTCCGCTTCGACCCGGGTCTCCCGTTTGGCGGCTTCAAGCAGTCCGGCCTGGGCCGTGAAGGCGGCACGGCGGGACTGGAGGCGTTCACCGAGTTGAAGTCGGTGCTGCTCGACTGAGCGGCGGCGCTGCCGCGCGCCGACCTGGCGCGCCGAGGTCCTGACGCTGCCCCGGCGTCCTCTTTGCGTACGGCTTCGGCGCCGGGCACGCATGACTATCATGAATTTGCAATCACAACGATGACAGCCTGCCCGCTTCACGCCAGGGCGGGCACAAGGAGGAGACCCATGAGCGACACGATGGAGCTGGACGCGCGGATCGCGCTGCTGGAAAACAGGCTTGGCATGCTCGAGGATGTGGAGGCAATCAAGCGCCTGCAGCGCATCTACGGGTACTACATCGACAACCGTCTTTGGGGCGAGATGGCGGCGCTGTTCGCCGATGAGGGAGCGAGCATGGAGATCGGGCGCCGTGGGCGCTACGAGGGCAAGGAGCGCATCGTCGCATTCCTGCGCGAGGTCCTCGGCCAGGGCCGCGACGGCCTGAACAGGAACGAGTTCATCAATCACATGCAGTTGCAGGGGGTAGTGACGGTCGACCCCGACCGGCAGGCGGCGCAGGGCAGGTGGCGCGCCCTGGTCCAGGGCAGCCCGCCGCCGGGAGGGACGGCCATGCTGTGGGCCGAGGGCGTCTATGAGAATACCTACGTCAAGGAGGACGGCGTCTGGAAATTCGCACGCCTGTGGTGGGTGCCGACCTTCTACGTGACACATCCCGGCTATGAAAGCGTGGCCTTCGCCAGCGCGCCGGAGAGCGAAGCGCTGCCGCCCCAGGCGCCGTCGGCGCCGGCGCTGGAAGCCCTGGGCCGCAGCTTCGCCCCTTTCCACTACCGCCACCCGATCACCGGCGACGAGGTCACGGCGGTGACTTCGCCGCCCTGAACCCTGGCGAGCAGCCGCGATTTCCACCTCATCCCCAATCAAGGAGCGATCAATGAGCACCAATTCCATACCTTCCGCCGTCCCGCATTTGAACACGCTGCCCTTTGTCGCGACCGCGCTGCACGTGGGCACCGACGACTTGCCGTTTGCCGATGATTTCGGGGCGCCCGGCGTGCGGCTCAAGCTGCTGGCCGCCGATATCGAAAGCGGCATGTTCGCCGTTCGCATCCGCTTTGCGCCAGGCGTGCAGTTGCCGCCGCATCACCACACCGGCGCGGTGCACGCGTTCACCCTCAGCGGGGAGTGGACCTACCTCGAGCACAAGGACAGCGCGCCGAGCACCGCCGGCTCGTACCTGTACGAGCCGCCGGGGACGGCGCACACCCTGAAGATCGCGGACCATAACACCGGCGAGACCGACGTCTTCTTCGTCATCTTCGGCGCCATGCTGATCCTGGACGAACAGGGCAATATCGTGGCCAAGCTCGATGCCGAGAGCCACCTGCGCGACTGGCCCGCAGCCCTGCTGGCGCAGGGCAAGCAGGTACCCGCCATCATCCAGGGCGGACGTGCGCGCTACGCCCAGCCGGCCCGCTCGGCATGAAGACCTTCGATTACATCATCGTCGGGGCGGGCTCGGCGGGCTGCGTCCTTGCGAACCGGCTGTCCGAGGATGGCCGGCACACGGTACTGCTGCTTGAAGCCGGCGGGCATGACCGGCATCCCATGGTGGCCATGCCGGTCGCCTGGCTGCCGGTGTCGAACACGGCCCGGCTTGGCTGGGGTTACGAGACCGAACCCGAGGCCGGCGCCAACCAGCGCGTCCTGCCCCAGCCGCGCGGCAAGCTGCTTGGGGGAACCTCGTCGATCAACGGCATGCTGTACAGCCGCGGTAATGCCGGCGACTTCGACCGCTGGCGCGACCTTGGCCTGCCAGGCTGGGGCTATGCCGACGTGCTGCCTTACTTCAGGCGTTCGGAAAGCAACTGGCGCGGCGCCAGCCTGTTCCACGGGGCGAGCGGACCGCTCTCGGTGTCGAAGCAGCCGGAGCACCCCAACATCACGCCGCGCATGCGGAAAGCGGCGCAACGGCTCGGCTTTGACAGTCTTGACGACTTCCATGGCGAGACGGCCGAGGGGTTCGGCTTGCCTGACTTCACGGTGCGCAAGGGACGGCGCGACAGCAGTTCCGCGGCCTACCTGCGTCCTGCATTGAAGCGCGCCAGGCTCACCGTGGCGCGCCGTGCGCACGCGACCAGGATCGTGATCGAGGGCGGCCGCGCGACCGGTGTCGAGTACCTGCAGGATGGACAGGTTCAGGTTGCCCATGCCGGACGCGAGGTACTGCTGGCGGCCGGCGCCTTCAATTCGCCGCAGTTGCTCATGCTGTCCGGTGTCGGGCCGGCCGACGAGTTGCGCGCACACGGCATCCCGGTGGTGCACCACCTGCCCGGTGTCGGCCAGAACCTGCAGGATCATCCTCTGGTGGCCGCCGTCTTCGAAGCGAACATCGACGACTCCTTCGACCGTTCGCTGCGCCTCGACCGGCTGGCGCTGGCGGCGCTGCAATGGGGGCTCAAGGGCCAGGGGCCGCTGGCCGCGAATCCGCTGTCCATCCAGGGTTTTGTCTGTCTCGAGTCGGAGCGCTGGCCCGACGCCCAGTTCCAGGTGAGCCACACCTCGATGCTGGCCCGGCCCTGGTTCCCGGGGTGGCGCGCCGGCGCCGGCCATCAGTTCACTGCAGCGATGCTGAGCCTGCGGCCACGGGGCAGGGGCGAGGTGGGCCTGCGTTCGTCGGATCCGCTGGCCGCGCCGCGCATCCGGCTGGGGCTTGCGGCCAACGATGCCGATCGGCGCACCGCGCGCGAGATGCTCAAGTTCATTCGCCGCTTCTTCGCCACAGCGCCGGTCGCCGAATTGGTCAAGTGCGAGCTGGTGCCCGGTCCCTCCGTGCAAAGCGATGACGAACTCGATGCCCATATCCGGTCGATGATCCAGACCGGCATGCATCCGACCAGCACCTGCGCCATGGGACTCGGCGAGCTGGCCGTGGTCGATGCCGAGCTCAAGGTGCGCGGACTGGAAGGATTGCGGGTGGTCGATGCCTCGATCATGCCGGACATCGTGAGCGGCAATACCAATGCGCCGACGATCATGATTGCCGAAAAGGCGTCCGACATGATCCTTGGGCGCACACCCTTGCCGCCCGCACCGGTCCAGGCAGCGCTGCGGAACCAGGCATGCTTGCGCCCCAGCACGCTCCATGAGGAGACGCCGACGTGAGCAAGCTGATGGCTGTGCAACTCGACGTCGGCCGCATCATCGACGAGAGGCCCATGTCCGGCCTGCAACTGCGGGTCGCGATACTGTGCGCGCTGTCGGTCGCCCTTGACGGCTATGGACTCCAGGTGATGGCGCTGGCCGTGCCATCGCTGGCCCAGGAATGGGGAATCGCCCCCTCGAGCTTCGGGCTGGCACTGGCCGCGGCCGTGATCGGCCTGTCGCTGGGCGGGGCGTTCTTCGCGCCGCTGGGCGACCGGTTCGGCCGACGCACCGTCGTCATCGGCGGCATGCTGTTGATCGGCCTTGCCAGCCTGTTGACGGCTACCGCCGGCAGCCCCGGCCAGTTCGTCGTCTGGCGCCTCCTCACAGGCATCGGGCTCGGTATCTGCGTGCCCAACTGTAATGCCTGGACGGCGGAATACGCCCCTGTACGGCGGCGCTCGCTGGTGGTCGTGATGGTCAACGCCGCGATTGGCGTCGGCGCCTTCAGTGCCGGCTTCATCGCTCCGCCGATGATCGCGGCCTGGGGCTGGCGCGGCCCGTTCCTGCTGGGCGGCGTCCTGGCGGTGATCGTTGCCTTGCTCCTGTATTTCACGGCGCCCGAGTCCCTGAAGTTCATGGTCGTACGCCGTCCGGACGATCGACGCATCGCCGCGATCCTGCGCCGCATCGCGCCGGATGTCGATGCCGCGTATGTCCACGTGGCGACCAGCGCCGTCACGCTGCGCCGTTCCGTATTCGAACTGCTGGGCCCCGGGTTCAGGGCCCGCACCCTGGTCCTGTGGCTGATCTTTGCGCTCAACCTGTTCACGCTTTACCTGCTGGTCAGCTGGCTGCCGACGCTGCTGCACATGGCCGGGTGGCCATCGACGGATGCGCTGCAAGCCGCGGTGCTGATCCAGGCCGGCGGCGTGGTGGGCGGCATCGTGCTGTCGCAGTTTCTCGATCGCGGCCTTGCCTTGCCGGCCCTGCGCACGTGCTTCCTGCTGGCCGCGGTGTGCCTGGGGCTGTTCCTGGTCGTGCCCTCGGGCCCGGGCTGGATCGCCTTGCTGTTCCTGATCGGCATCGGCATCAGCGGCTCCCAGCTGTCGCTGAACGCCCTGGCCACCGCCTACTATCCAAGCGCCATCAAGGCCACCGGCATGGGCTGGGCGGGCGTGATGGGCGGCTGGGGCGCGATGCTCGGCCCCATGGCCGGGGCATGGCTGGTGGGGCTGGGCCTCCCGGCGGTAACCATCCTGACCTTGCTTGCGGTGCCCGCCCTGTTGTCGACTGCCGGCGTATGGCTGATGCGACACGAATGGCAAGCCCACTGACCAACGACCAACCCCCAGTGTTACCAACCCCCTCTCTTTGGAGAAACGCATGACTGTTGCGACCCACACCAGGATTACCCCGCGCTTCAACAACTTTGGCGCGGACGTCGACATCGACCTGAGCCAGCCCTTGAGCGAGGCGGAAAAGCGCGAGATAGCCGACGCCTTCCACCGCTACCAGTTCGTCATCTTCCGCGAGGCCGACCTGACGCTGGCGCAGCTGGCGGCCTTCGTCGAGGCGTTCGGCACGGCGGACCAGGGCAGGGGGCGCCTGGCCAGCGACGTGAACGAGTATGCCGGCATCCGGGTAGTCGAAAACGTCGAGAAGGGCAAGTTCGGCCCACGCGGCAACAGCGAGCTGGCGTGGCACTCGGATCGCTTCTTCGATCCCGTGGTCGCTGGCGTGCTGAATTCCGTTGTCGTCCCCGAGGTCGGCGGCGACACCAGCCTGGCCGACATGTACCGCGCCCTGGACGAACTTCCGCCCCCGCTGCGGCGCGCCATCGAGGGCCGGAAGATCAAGCAGGACTGCGTCTTCGCGCCCGATGGCACCCCCGGCATCCGCCCTGGAGGAATGCCGATCGCCGGCGTGGATCGATCCCCGGGCATCGCCACCGACATCGTCCAGACCCACCGCTATACCGGCAAGCAGTTCCTCTACCTGGGCAACCGCCTGAACGCCTATGTGGAGGGCTTGCCGCTGGAGGAGAGCGAGTCGCTGCTGGACGCGCTGTACGCACATGTCGACCAGACGACCTTCCATTACCGCCACCATTGGGCTCCGCATGAGCTTGTGCTGTACGACAACCAGGCTTGCATGCACCGCCGCGAAAGCTTCGATGTGAATGCCGATCGCAAGCTGTACGCCTCCGTCGTGGACAAGTCCGACCTGCTATAAGGCATGTTCGGCAACGCAAGGTTCGCAGGGGTCTTCATCCCGGCGCTTGCCGCTTCGCGTTGCCGGCTTCGCCTGGCTGCCATCAGCGCGGCGTCAGGCGCCGTTATGACATTTCCACCAGGGTCTCGGCCAACCACTGGCCCGCGGGTCCCGGCGGGTTATTCACACGGTGGATCATGGTGAACGGCTGGGTGCCACCCTTGCGCGCAGTGAGCGGTAAACGGACCAGGCGACCGGATTCCAGCTGCCTGCGCACCATGTGCACCGGCATGTGACCCCAGCCGACGCCAGCCTCCAGCAGGGAAAGCATCGCGCCCAGGCTTCCGACTCTCCAGGTGCGAATTCCGCTGATGGCCAGGTCGCGGTGTTCCGATAGCCTGGTTCGGTCGATGATGGTCAGTTGAAGATGCTCACGCAGCATCGAGACCGGGATGGGACCAGGATAGGAGGCAAGCGGATGGCCCGGCGCACTGACCGGGAGCATGCTCAACACCCCGAAATCCCGCGACTCGATCTGATCGGGCCAGTCCATGACCAGGCAGCTCACCCCGAGCTGGCAATCGCCGTCCGTCACCAGCTGGATGATGCTGCCCAGCGACTCAATGTGCAGCTTGACGCCCACGGTCGGGAAGCGCACTGAAAATGCCTTGAGCGCCCGCGCCAGCGTCTCGGTGGGATAGAGCGCATCGATCGCAATCGCCACTTCGCCCTCCACCCCTTGTATCAGTCCCGCGACACTGGCCCGCAATTCGTCGGTCACCAGGCTGATGCGGCGGGCGTAGGCCAGCACTGCCTTCCCGATCTCGGTTAATTCCGGTCGCCGCCCGTTTCGCTCGAATAGCGCAACGCCCAACTGTTCCTCGAGGTTCGAAATGCTATAGCTGATCACTGGCTGGGACCGGTGCAAGCGCTTCGCTGCAGCGGAAAAACTGCCTGAATCGACGACGGCAATCATCACTTTCAGTTGATCGAGCGTGGGAATCGTGACGTTGAACATATAAAAAAAGTGGATGGGTTCCATCCATATTATAGCTCTTGTATTTATATGTTGCGCGGCCTAGACTTGTTTTCAAAGCAAATAAACAGACACGGCTAACAAGCGGTGCGAAAACCAAACAGGAGACATGAATGCACTGGATGCTCGACGCGAATCAGTCAGATGTACCGGTAAATGCCAGCCACGCTGCCAGGCTAATTAGAGAAATTGGTAACAAGGATCGCGCAGCGCTTGCCGCAGCGATCCTGGGGATTACCCAGGGTTTCATGCCCGTCCACCACTGCACCGTGTTCGCCTATGAAGCCTCACGCAATCCGCGGCTCCTGTCAGGCGCCAGCCTGGACAATCACTGGGTCACCTTCAATACCGCCACGCTGTATATCAGGGATTTTTTTCGCAAGGATGGCATATTGCCGATCATTCGCACGATTCCCTACTCGGCCGGTAACTCCCAGGTGCTGGTCCATCGGCAGAGTGGGCAGGATGTCAGCGATATCGATTATCGCGTTGCCTGCTATGACCACATCGGCATCATTGACCGGCTCGCGGCACTCGTACAGGTGGGCAAAGGCCAATGGGTGTCGACCAACCTGTACCGGGATCGTTCGGACGGATGCTTCACCTCGGCCGAAGTGCAACGATTCCTTGGCCTCGCCCCGTTGTTTGCGAGCTGTGCGGCGCGGCATTACGCATCGGATATCGATGGAGAGACGATCTATCGCAGCCTGATCAGCGACGGCATCGATGAACTGTGTCCGCAGCTGACCATGCGCGAGCGGGAGGTGTTGCTGCGGATACTGGACGGCGTCACCACTGAACGGATTGCGGAAGATCTTCAGATCCGGCCCACGACGGTCATTACCTATCGCACGCGCGCCTATGAAAAACTGGGCGTCAGCTCGCGCCGTGAATTGTTTGCCACCGTACTGCGCCGGCAAGCGCCGGACGAGGCTGCCGGGCACAGGCAAGCTCTGGAACTGGTGTCCTAGCGACGCTTGCATGGCGTCCGGTAACGGACGCCATGATCGGACGCCGCTACCGGACGCCGTTGCGGGCGATTCCTTCAGCCAGGCCGCCCCAGGTTTCCTGGAACAGCGCGGCATCCATCCGCTTCACGTCGCGCATGATGGGCTTGAATCCCATGTGCGCCAGCACGTCGCGTTCGAGGTCCACGCCCGGCGCGATCTCGGTCAGTTCCAGCCCGTCGGCGGTCAGCGCGAACACCGCGCGCTCGGTCACGAACAGCACTTCCTGGCCGCGGCGGGCGGCATCGAGGCCGTTGAAGGTGATCTGCTCGACTCCGCCGATGAACTTCTGGCTCCTGCCTTCCTGGACGATCTGCAGGGCGCCGTCGCCGACCTTCACTTCCAGGCCGCCGGCGGTGAAGGTGCCGCAGAACACCAGCTTCCTGGTCGAGCGCGTGATGTTGATGAACCCGCCGCAGCCGACCGGGCGGCCGTTGAACTTGCTGACGTTGACGTTGCCCTGGTTGTCGGTCTGGGCCAGACCGAGGAAGCTGGCGTCCAGGCCGCCGCCGTCGTAGAAATCGAACTGGGCGCTTTGCTCGATGATCGATTCGGCGTTGTAGGCCAGCCCGAAGTCGCCGCCCTGGGCCGGGATGCCGCCGTTCACGCCGGTCTCGATCGACAGCGTCAGCAGGCCCGACACGCCTTCCTCGGCGGCGATCGACGGGATCCCGGCCGGGATGCCGATGCCGAGGTTGGTGACCGCGCCCTCGGCCAGCTCCAGCGACGCGCGGCGTGCGATCACCTTGCGTTCGTCGAGCGGCATCCGTTCCATCGA
>NZ_KB908161.1 GCF_000382345.1 Massilia niastensis DSM 21313 | reverse complement strand
CTTGCATGCACAGGGCAACTTACCAGGTGTACTTAAACGCATGCGCGAGAGGATGATTATCGAACTGAATGTGTATCGACCCGGCCGAAAGTTCGACCGGGTCACCAAAGCCAAACCGCAACGCTATCCAGAACGCCGACTCCGACGACCGCCAACCCTAACTTAACGGCATTAGGGTCAGAGTCGAATTGTTTGACAACTTCCGACTATTTCCCATTAATTCGACTCTGACCCTATTTATCTCGAGCGCAATTGCTCGGTAATTTAACGCTGACCCTCATTTTTACATCCGCGTAACACGAAGACTGCCGTCCGGCCAGGGCCATGACGGCAGTCGTTCCAGCAAGGGATGGGACTCTGTCAGGTGGTCGTTACGCTGGCCCTGCCCTCGCAGGCGATCGCAGGCGCCGCCCTGAAGAGCGGCTGGCGCATGAAGCACTTTACCCAGACGGCGGCCACGATGCCGAAGACGCCGAGCACACTGCCGCTGTACATGACGATCGGGCCGGTGAGTTCCGGTGCGGGCGAGCTGTTGAAGATCACGAAGAGCAGGCCGGCCATGGCGGCGATCTGCGGAAGCGGGTAGAACGGCGTGCGGAACGGCCGCGGCAGGTCGGGGCGGCGGCGGCGCAGTACCAGCAGCACCACGTGCGCCAGGAAATAGACGAGCATCCAGCAGATGGCCGCGGCGATCGTCAGGGGCAGGATCTTTCCCGGGTCGCCGCCAGACCAGACCAGGCCGACGACCGGGCAGGCGGCGACGAACAGCAGGGCCGGAACCGGGACTCGGCTGCGCCTCGAGACGCCTTTGAAGACAGGGAACACCTGGCCATTCAGCGCCATCCCATGCAGCATCCGTGGCACCGCGGCCAGGACCGCGTTGGCCAGGCAGGCACTGGCGGTCACGGCGATCAGCGCGAACAGGATCCGTCCCGTATGGCCGAACACGGCGGAGACCACGTCGAGGTGCGGCGTGACCGCCGTCAGCAGCTGTTCGCGCGGCAGTACACGCGACACGCCATGGGCAAAGATCAGGTCGGCGACCGAGATCACCAGCAGGCCGATCACCATCGCGCGCGGCACGTCCCGCTGCGGACGCCTGGCCTCCTCCACCATCGGGGTCACGAATTCACACCCGATCAGGGTCCAGAAGCACAGCACGATCACCGGTGCGACAGGAAACGCGCCGATGAAGCCGACGCTCGCCGTGGCGGGAGGGAGCGCCTCGGGATGAAAACCGACCGTCACATACAGGCCGACGATGAGGAAGAATGCGATGATGATGAACGTCAGCGCCTGCTGGACGGTCGCGAACACATCCGTTCCAGCCAGGTGCAGCAGCACCAGTGTGCCGAGCAGGAGCAGCGCCCAGCCCATGCTTGGCATGATGCCGGGGAACAGTTGTCCGATTACGCTATCGAATAGCATCATTTCGGAGGAGAAACCGAAGATTGCCGGTACGACGTAACCTGCAAATACCGCGAGGATCGCAGGGAACTGGCCGACCGTCACCTCGGCATAGGTGCTGATGCTGCCGGCCTGGGGCAAGGAGAGCGACAGTTCCGCGAACGTGCACGCGTTGCAGAGCGACAGCAGGAGCGCCGCCGCGAACGCGTAATAGAAGACGGGTCCACCGAGCGCCAGTCCCTGTAGCAGCGAAACCGTGCTCGTCTGACTGACGACCACGCCGATCGCAATCGAGAATAGTGCAAAAAAGCCCAGTGTGCGTCGTGACGGCGCCTGGGGCAGGCCGAGCTGCAGATTGTTCATCGGTGTCTCCATTCGAATTGGTCTGGCTGCCAGCGGACGCCATGCTGTCGTCGGTCCTGGCAGGCTCGTTCGATCCTAACGAGCCTGCGGCCTGCGACGGTAGCGAAAACCGGCAATCTTCCGTCGGACACCAGGCGAGCGCCGGGGCGACGCAGGGCGCAGCCTGGTGAAGACGTGTTGAACCAATGGTGTGGAGGTGTCGAAACGATCGGCAGGCACGCAAGTGACGGCCGGCGCGTCGGTGCGCAGCGCTTACTGCACGATACGGCCGCCGGCGGCCCGCAGCGTTTCGGAGGGCAGCTCGCCGAACAGCCGCTTGTAGTCGGCCGACAGCTGCGACAGATGCCAGAAGCCCCAGCGCGCCGCCATATCCCCGATCGTCTGGGCATCGCGCGCATGCAGCAGGTCGCGGTGCAGGCCGTTCAGGCGCACGGCCTTCAGGTAGGCGGCCGGGCTCATGCCGATCACCTGGGTGAAGCAGTATTGCAGCGTGCGGCGGCAGGTGTACGTCTGCTTGCACAGGTCGGTCACAGTCACCGGACGGTCCGGATGCGCTTCGATATAGTTGCGGGCCAGGCTGACGACCTTGCGCGCCTTGCGCGCTTCGGGTTCGCCGCCGCCGGCCGTGGCCAGGCCCAGGTAGTCGTCGACCAGGCCGACCAGTTCGCTCGTCAGCTGCTCGCGCGCTTCGACAGGCGCCAGCTGGCCAGGCTGGCAACTCATGGCCTGCAAGGCCGCGCCGAGGCGCTGGCGCAGCATGGCGGCAAGAATGGGACTGCGCACATGGTTGGCGGCGCCGGCCAGCAGCTCATGGGAATCGATGCGTGCCTGCCCGTCCCCGGCCGGTATCATCGAGACCGGCACCGTTACGCTCAGCAGGGTGCAGTTCGGCGGCGTGCTCAGTTCCAGGCTGGCGTGGTCGCTCAGCGCCGTGACATGGTCCATGCCCACGGCATGCCCGCGCCAGCGCGCCTCGCCGTCGAGCCCGGCGAACACGCCGAGCGCGATCACGCCGCCGCGCCCCGGTCCAAGCTCGAACACCGCCTGCGAGGTCTTTTCTTCGAACAGCTGTACCTCGCCGATCAGGGCTTCGGTGATCTGCCCGTTGAACCTACCCTTCGATAACTGGTCGTAGGTCTGGCTCCACCCCGTCAGGACCCGCTCGTGCTGCCACAGGTTCGAGGTCTGGATGGTCTTGCGCCAGGGAATGGATGTATCGCCGGCCTGCGGCACGGCGGTGCCCGGGTGCTGCTCGCTGACGATCATGTCTCCGCTCCAGGATGGATGTTGTCCGAACCGGCTCTGGCGGCCGATTTCATTCAGATCTTAACAAATCCAGCCTGGTGTGTCAGCCGGCTTGCGACATCCTCGCAACAGGACCCTGCCGCCCGTGCTCAGCCTTTCATGATCTTCACGGTCTGGATGCTGGTGAACTCTTCCAGCCCCTGCCTGCCGAAGCCGACGCCGATGCCGGACTGCTTCACGCCGCCGAACGGCGCATCGGGCTGCACGGCGCCGTGTTCATTGATCCAGACGGTGCCGCATTCGAGCCGGCGCGCGACCTGCACCGCGCGGGCCAGGTCGGACGACCATACCGAACCGCCCAGCCCGTTGGGATTGTCGTTCGCCAGCCGGATCGCTTCTTCCACGTCGGCGTACCTGATCACCGGCAGGATCGGGCCGAACTGCTCCTCATCGACCAGGCGCGTACCATTGCTCAGCCCAGTCACGATGGCCGGATCGAAGAAGTAGCCCCGCCCCGTGCGCGCTTCGCCACCGCTCAGGAAGCGGCCTCCCTGCGCGTGCGCGTCGGCCGCCAGCGCCTTGACGATGTCGAGCTGGCCCCGGTTCTGGAGCGGGCCGAGTTCGACGCCCGGTTCCAGCCCGTTGCCCACCTTCGCCCGGGACGCCAGGCGCGCCAGCTCGGCGCTCAGCTCCTCGTATTGGCTGTCGTGCACGTACAGGCGCTTGAGGCAGGCGCAGGTCTGGCCGTTGTTGTGGAACGCCGCGCCGAACAGCCGCGGCGCCGCCGCCCTGACGTCGATGCCGGGCAGGACGATGCCGGCATCGTTGCCGCCGAGTTCGAGCGTGATGCGCTTGAGGCTGGCGGCGGCGCCTTCCATGATGCGCTTGCCGGTGCGGGTCGAGCCGGTGAACACGATCTTGTCGACTCCGGGATGGGCGGTCAGCGCCGCGCCGACCTCGCCGCCGCCGGCCACCATGTTCAGCACACCGGGCGGCAGGATGGCGTTGGCCAGCTCCACGAAGCGCGCAGTCGCCACCGGCGTGAATTCCGAAGGCTTGAGCACCACGGTGTTACCGGCGCGCAGGGCCGGGATCACATGCCAGATGGCGATCATCAAGGGCCAGTTCCATGGGGTGATCGACGCCACGACACCGAGCGGCTTGCGATGCACCTCGACCCGCGCCCGGGCATTGTCCTGGATGAGCTCCGGCTCCAGGGAGAGACCGGCCGTCACGCGGGTCCAGGCGATGGCGCCGCCCAGCTCCATGCCGGCGCCGACCTGGTTCAGTCCCTGGAGCGGCTTGCCGGTCTCGCGCGTCACCAGCTCCATCAGTTCGCCCATATGCGCTTCCAGCGCACCGGCCAGCGCGTGCAGCAGGGCCGCGCGGCTGGCGTGCGGCGATGCCGCCCAGTGCGGAAATGCGGCGCGTGCGGCGGCGACGGCGGCCTCCACCTGCTCCGGCCCCGCCGCGGCGACGCGCGCAAAGGGTTCATCCAGCGCCGGATCGACGATGTCGAGGCTGCGGCCGGTGTGAACCGGCTTACCGCCGATATACATGGGATAGGTGTTCATCTCGCGTCTCCAGTAGTGGGCCAGGCAAAGCCATGGCCGGATGTGCCTGACCCGGGCCGACGTTCGCAGTGATCCCGGCAGGTATGGGTTGATCGTATCGTCGCGTCGCCCACGCGGATATCGAAAATCGGCAAACCTGCTGCGGATCGCGGCGCACCGATTGACGCGGCGCGCAGGCGACCGGTAGGATGGTCCGCATGCACTCCACCACCATGTCCCGCGCCAGCTATTACACCTACCGCATCCGGCGGTAGGGGCTTGCACGCAACCCGGACCGCTTTCAGGGAACGGGTTGGCGCATTCGAGGTTCCCTGGCAGTCCACCAACCAGGAAACTTCCATGTCCAGCCATGCCGACGACCTTCTCCACCTGCTCGACGAGCGGGGTTTCATCCACCAGTGCACCGACGCCGACGGCCTGCGCAATGTGCTGGCGGCGCGCAGCCTCACCGCCTACCTCGGCTTCGACGCCACCGCCGACAGCCTGCACGTCGGCCACCTGCAGGGACTGATGCTGATGCGCTGGCTCAAGCGGGCCGGCCACCGGCCGCTGCTCCTGATCGGCGGCGCAACCACCCGCATCGGCGACCCGAGCTTCCGCGACAGTTCCCGTCCGCTGCTCGACCAGGCCAGCATCGCGGCCAACATGCGCGGCATCGGCAGCGCGTTCGCGCGCTACCTCGGGCCGGAAGTGCCGGTGGTGGACAATGCCGACTGGCTCGACGGCCTCGGCTACCTCGACTTCCTGTCCCGGGCCGGGCGCCACTTCAGCGTCAAGCGCATGCTGGGCTTCGATGCGATCCGCAGCCGCCTCGAGCACTCGCTCTCGTTCCTGGAATTCGGCTACACCCTGCTGCAGGCCTACGACTTCGTCGAGCTGGCGCGGCGCCACGGCTGCACCCTGCAGATCGGCGGCGCCGACCAGTGGGCCAACATCATCAACGGCGTCGACCTCGGGCGGCGCCAGCAGGGCCTCGACCTGTACGGCCTGACCATGCCCCTGCTGGCCACCCGCGACGGCCGCAAGATGGGCAAATCCGCCAACGGCGCGGTATGGCTCAATGCGGACCGGCTGGCGCCGTTCGCGTTCTGGCAGTTCTGGCGCAATGCCGACGACCGCGACGTGGGGCGCTTCCTCGCCCTGTTCACCGAACTGCCGATGGACGAGGTCCGGCGCCTGGGCGCCCTGCAGGGGGCGGAACTGAACGAGGCGAAGATCATCCTGGCGACCGAGGCGACGCGCCTGGCGCACGGCGACACCGCCGCCCAGGCGGCCCGCGGCGGCGCGGCAAGCCTGTTCGGCCCTGGAGCGCCGGACCACGGCATCCCTACCCTGGCGCTCGCGCAGGCGCGCCATGCCGCCGGCATCACGCTGGCCGAACTGGCGGTCGAGGCCGGGCTGGCCGGCTCGCGCGGCGAAGCCCGGCGCCTCGCGCTCGGTGGCGGCCTGCGCCTGGACGGACAGGCGGTGGCGGACGCCGAACAGGCGCTGCCGGCGGGAGCGAAGCAGTGGCAGCTGTCCGCGGGACGCAAGCGCCACGCCCGTATCGTGCTGGCGGCGCAGGACTGAGCGCACCCAGTCCGGCAGGTGCGCTCACGGCGATTTCGTTCAGATGTAATCGATTACAATACGGCCCATTCCCACGCGCCGCCCGATGCCATGACGAAGAAGATCGAATACCGCAACCTGCCGTCCCGGCTGCTGAAGGCCAGGGAAGTCATGCTGGCCCAGTTCCGCCCCATCATTTCGCACTTCGGGCTGACGGAGCAGCAGTGGCGCATCCTGCGTACCCTCAGCGACATGGGCGAACTGGAACAGCGCGAGGTCGCCGAGGCCTGCGTGATCTCCGGCCCGAGCCTGACCGGGGTCCTGTCGCGCATGGAAGACCTGGGCCTGATCGTGCGTACCCGGATGGAGGAAGACCAGCGCCGCGTCAGCGTGCGCATGACGGCGCTGGGAGAGAAGATGGTCGACGCGCTCGGCCCCCTGGTCGTCGCGCAGTACCGCAACGTCGAACGGGCGTTTGGACCGGAACTGATCGCCGAACTGTTCGGGGTGATGGACCGCTTCATCGACGCCGGACGCGGCCCGGTCGAGCAGGTTGCCCTGCCCGACCCCGCCACGATCGACCGCGACCTCGCGCGGCTGCTCAGGTAGCCGAGCCGCGCCGGGTCACGCCCTGGCCGCCTCGACGTTCCTACGCGCGATGGCGAAGGCTTCGCGCAGCACTCCCAGGTCGCCGATGTGGTTGGACAGCAGCAGGATCAGCTGGGCATTGAGCATGCTGCTCTGCTCCTCGCTCAGGTCCTGGTGGGTATCGACCAGCATCTCGTAGTAGGCGTCGTGGTCCTCGACGTTCGGTTCGACATTCAGGCGGGCGTTCATGCGTGCTCCAGTTCGCGTTCGTCTTCGGTTGCGGCCACCGGTCCGGCCAGGTTGCAGGTCGCGCGCGCCAGCGCCTCGCGTACCGCCTGCGCATCGAACTGCCGCCAGCGTGCGCAGACATGCTGGTCCGGACGCAGCAGGTAGAAGGTGCCGGGCTGCGCGTCGTAGCGCGCCGCGACCAGGCCTGCGCTGTCCTCGATCGTGCCCGGGAGGTCCTGGCCGGCCGGCGCCACCACCAGCGCCTGGAGCGGGATCCGGCCGCCGGCCAGCGCTTCCAGCTCCTGCAGCACCTGGCGGTCGTTCCCGGTCCCGGCAAAGTAGATGCCGGTGAACTCGTTCCCGGTCTGCCACAGCAGCCAGTCCGGCTGGCCCTGCACCCGCACCGGCGCGTCCGCCGCCGGCGCACCCGGGCGCATGGCCTGGCCGAATGCCTGCGCATCGGGGGTATTCAGGACCGTGTCGCCGTACACCGACGGCATCGACAGGCGGCCGCTGTTGACCAGCTTGCGGGCAAAGGGCTGTTCCTTCGCCAGTTGCAGCACGGCGTCGCGGAACAGGCGGCTCGCCGCGCTCTTCGGCGTGATGAAGTCGGTCGCCCGGGTCGAGTTCAGGATGTTCTCGTCGGCGGCGTATTCGCGCTCGCGGGCATAGGTGTCCAGCAGCGCGTCCGGCGCCCTGCCCTCGATGACCATGCGCAGCTTCCAGGCCAGGTTGTCGGCATCCTGCACGCCGCTGTTGGCGCCGCGCGCGCCGAAGGGCGACACGCCGTGGGCCGAGTCGCCGGCGAACAGCACCCGCCCGTGGCGGAAGTCGTCCATGCGCAGGCAGCAGAAGGTATAGATGCTGACCCATTCCAGCTCGAACTGCGCATCCTTGCCCAGCAGCGCCTGGATGCGCGGGATGACCCGCTCCGGCTGCTTCTCGGCCACCGGGTCGGCATCCCAGCCGAGCTGGAAGTCGATGCGCCAGATATCGTCCGGCTGGCGGTGCAGCAGCACCGACTGGCCGCGATGGAAAGGCGGATCGAACCAGAACCAGCGCTCGGTCGGGAACGCGGCGCGCATCTTCACGTCGGCGATCAGGAAGCGGTCGCGGAACACGCGGCCCTTGCTCTCGAGGCCCAGCAGGCCGCGCACGGCGCTGCGGCCGCCGTCGGCGGCGACCAGGTAATCGGCCTCCAGCACGTATTCTCCGTCGGGCGTCTCGACCGTGAGCGCGACATGGTCAGGATGCTGCGCCAGGCCGGTGACGCGGTTGCGCCAGCGGAGCTCGAGCTTCGGCAATTCCTGCGCGCGCTCGTGCAGGTAGCCTTCCACGTAATACTGCTGCAGGTTGACGAAGGCCGGACGCTGGTGGCCTTCCTCCGGCAGCAGGTCGAAGCTGTAGACTTCCTCGTCGCGGTTGAAGACGCGGCCCACGTTCCAGCTGACGCCCTTGGCCGCCATGCGCTCGCCGCACTGCAGGCGGTCGAACACTTCGAGGGTGCGCTTGGAGAAGCAGATCGCCCGCGAGCCCGCCGAGAGCTTGTTGTCGTCATCCAGCAGCACGACCGGCACGCCCTGCTGCGCCAGGTCGATCGCCGTCGCCAGGCCCACCGGGCCGGCGCCGATCACGACCACCGGATGGCGTCTGGAAGAGCGCTCGCCGGCCGGCACGTAGTCGAATTCGCAGCGTTGATAATCGATGTCCATTTTTCGGATCCAGGAAATGATTCGGGGAAGACGCGGCCACCCGGCCGCGCCGGCCTTGGCCAGGGTTCAGCCCTGCAGCGAGTGCCACATCTCCTTGTCGCGCTCCGCCGTCCAGATGCGCGGGTGCTTGATGCCCTTGGCTTCGTCGTAGGCGCGGGTGACATCGAACGGCAGGCAATGCTCGTAGATGAACACCTGGCTGAATTTCGGATCCATCCTGCTGCGTACATGGGTCATCGCTTCCTTCAGCGACATGCTCGCGGCCACCGCCTCCCTGGCGCTGTCCAGCAGGGTGGTGACGAAATCCTTCGTGTAGTCGATGCCCGCGTTGACCTGCTCGGGGTTGACCAGGGCCGGGCCCCGTCCGGGCACCAGCTTCTCGGCGCCGAGGGCGCGCAAGGCTTCCAGCGTGGCCGGCCATTCTTCCAGCTGGGCGTCGCCGGTGTAGGCGGCGGCGTCGAACTCGACCAGGTCGCCGGAGAAGCAGATCTTCTGCGACGGGATCCAGGCGATGGTGTCGCCCTTGGTGTGGCCCATGCCGATGTGGGCCAGTTTCACTTCGAGCTTGCCCATGAAGATGGTCATTTCCTTCTCGAAGACCATGGTCGGCCAGCTCAGGCCCGGCACCGACTCGACGCCGGCGAACAGGCGCGGGAAGCGCTCGATCTCGGATTTCATGTCCTGCTCGCCGCGCTCGACGATCAGTTCATGGGTGCCACGCGAGGCGATGATCTGTTCGGCGCCCTCGTCGAAATAGGCCGACGCGCCGAGCACGCGCACGGCGTGGTAGTGCGACAGCACCACATACTTGATCGGCAGGTCGGTCACGCTGCGGATGTGCTTGATCAGGGCCTGGGCCATGACCGGGGTGGCGGTGGTATCGATCACCATCACGCTGTCGTCGCCGATGATGACGCCGGAGTTCGGATCGCCCTCGGCCGTATACGCATAGGCGTTGTCGGACAGCTTGATGAAGCTGGTCTTCTTCTCTTCCAGGTCGGCCTGGGACGCGAATTTTTTCTCTGTCATGGTGGTATCTCCTCGTAGTTTCACCTGCAATGTCGGCAGGAACAAGATACGGCCTGGAGTATTATCTGTAAATCACACAACATCGATGAGAACTATGAACAATATGCATAACGGCGACCTGGACCTGAACCTGTTGCCGGTGTTCGACGCGCTGGTCAGGGTCCGCAACGTCAGCCGCGCGGCCGAGGAACTGGACATGTCGCAGAGCGCGGTCAGCCATGCGCTCAAGCGGCTGCGCGCCTTCTTCGGCGACCCCTTGTTCCTGAAGACCGGCAGCGGCATGCAGCCCACGCCGCGGGCGCTGGAGCTGCTGGCGCCGGTGCTGTCGGTGATGGGAACCGTGCGCGGCGAACTGCTGGTGCGCGAAGGCTTCGACGCGGAGGTCGCCCGGCGCACCTTCACGCTCTGCCTGACCGACATGGGCGAACTGATCTTCCTGCCGCGGCTGATCGCCCGGCTGCGCGAAGCGGCGCCGGGCTGCAGCCTGCGCACGCTGCAGGTGCCGATGCACCAGATCCAGGGTGTGCTGGAGAGCGGCGACGCCGATCTCGCGCTCGGGTCCCTGCATACGATGCCGGATGGGCTGTTCCAGCAGCAGCTGTTCACGCGCTCCTTCGTCACGATCGTCAACCGGCGCAACCGCAGGATCGGCGACAGCCTGTCGCGCGAGCAGTTCTTCGAGCTGGAACACATCATCGTCTCGATGTCGGGCCGGCGCGAGGATGCCTACGATGCCATCGTCGATCAGCTGGGAGGGCAGCGCCGGGTCTACCTGACGACCGCGCACTTCCTCACCGTCCCCATGATCATCGAGCAGAACCCCGACCTCATCGCCACCGTGCCGCGCGAACTGGCGACCAAGTTCGCCAGCTACAAGAGCATCAGGATGGTGGACACCCCGATCGAAGTGCCGCCGTTCGCGATCCGCCAGCACTGGCATCCGCGCGTCCAGCACGACGCGGCCAACAGCTGGCTGCGCCGCCTGGTCAAGGATACCTTCGATACGCATCCGGAATAAGACCGCAGCCTACTCGGCGAACAGGCTCGCCACCAGGGCGCGCAGCCACCCGTTGGCGTGGTCCTGGTTGTAGCGGCGGTGCCAGAACATGTTGGTCTGCAGCGGCGGCAGGCGCAGCGGCGAGGCGGCGACCTCGAGCTGGAACGGGCCGGCGGCCCGCTCCGCCAGGCGCTGCGGCACCGTCGCGACCAGGCTGGTGGTGCCCACGATGTAGGGGACCGCGGCGAAGTGCGGCACGCTGAAGGTGGTGCCGACGTCGATGCCTGCCTGCGCGAGCGCCTCGTTGATGCAATCGTAGGGACTCTCCATCGACGTCACGACCAGGTGCCGCGCCGCCTTGAAGCGCTCGAGCGTCAGCGCGCCGCTGCCCAGCGGATGGCCGCGGCGGAACATGCTGACATAGGCCTGGCGGAACAGGCGCCGCTGGTACAGCACGGCCGGGGCGTCCTCGAAGGCCCCGATCGCCAGGTCGACCCGTCCCGCTTCCATCTCGGTGCGCAGGTCGACCAGGCCGGCCCGTACCGATGCGATATCGGCTTGCGGCGCCTGCTCCGCGCAGGCTTCGACCAGCTTCGGCATGAAGTAGGTCTCGCCGACGTCGGTCATGGCGATCGTGAAGCGGCGCCGGCTGGTCGCCGGGTCGAAGGCCTGGTTCGGCTGGAACGCCAGTTCCAGCTGGGCCAGCGCGGCCGCGACCGGCTCGGCCATCCGCTCGGCGTAGGGCGTGGGCTGCATGCCTTCGGTGGTGCGCACGAACAGCTCGTCGCCGGCGCTGCGGCGCAGCCGCGCCAATGCATTGCTGACCCCGGACTGGGTCAGCTTCAGGCGCCTGGCGGCGGCGGAAATCTGGCGTTCACGGAACACCTCATGGAACACCACCAGCAGGTTCAGGTCCAGTTCACGCAAGTCCATGCCGCCTCTCATTTCTAATGCAAATAGTCATAATTTTTCTATTTATATCGCAAAAGCCATCCGGCTGCACTACATTGTCCCTGCCACGATCACCCAGGAGACAGCGTGAAACCTAGCAACGACAATGCCGGCTACCTGTCCGGCTTCGGCAACGAGTTTGCCACCGAGGCGCTCCCCGGCGCCCTGCCCGCCCACCAGAATTCGCCGCAGCGCGCGCCCTACGGCCTGTACCCGGAACAGCTCTCCGGCACGGCCTTCACCGCGCCGCGCGCGCACAACCGGCGCAGCTGGCTGTACCGCATCCGCCCGGCCGCGATGCACCAGCCTTTCCGCCAGATCGACAACCGGCGCATCGTCAGCCGCTTCGACCAGGTCGCCGCGCCGCCCAACCAGCTGCGCTGGGACCCGCTGCCGATGCCGGACCTGCCCACCGATTTCATCGAAGGCTGGGTGACGATGGCCGGCAACGGTTCGCCCGACAGCATGACCGGTTGCGCGATCCACCTGTACGCGGCCAACCGTCCGATGGAAGGCCGCTACTTCTACAACGCCGACGGCGAGCTGCTGGTGGTGCCGCAGCAGGGCCGGCTGCGCATCGCCTCCGAACTGGGCGTGGTCGAGATCGGGCCGCAGGAGATCGCCGTGATCCCGCGCGGCATCCGGTTCGCGGTCGACCTGCCCGACGGCACGGCGCGCGGCTACATCTGCGAGAATTTCGGCGCCCTGCTGCGCCTGCCCGACATGGGCCCGATCGGCTCGAACGGCCTGGCCAATCCGCGCGACTTCCTGACCCCGGTGGCGCGCTACGAGGATGTGGAAGGCGACTTCGAGCTGGTCGCCAAGTTCGGCGGCAACCTGTGGTCGGCCGGGATCAAGCACTCGCCGCTCGACGTCGTCGCATGGCACGGCAACTACGCCCCCTACAAATACGACCTGCGCCACTTCAACACCATCGGTTCGATCAGCTACGACCACCCGGACCCGTCGATCTTCCTGGTGCTGCAGGCGCCGTCGGACACGCCGGGCGTGGACACGCTGGACTTCGTGATCTTCCCGCCACGCTGGCTTGCGGCCGAGGACACCTTCCGCCCGCCCTGGTTCCACCGCAACGTGGCCAGCGAATTCATGGGCCTGATCGAGGGCCAGTACGACGCCAAGTCCGCCGGCTTCCGCCCGGGCGGCGCCAGCCTGCACAACTGCATGAGCGGCCATGGACCGGATGCACCGACCTTCGACAAGGCCAGCGGAATCGACACCAGCGTGCCGCAGAAGGTCAACGCGACCATGGCCTTCATGTTCGAGACCCGCAACGTGATCTGCCCGACCGCGCACGCGCTTTCCTCGCCCCAGCTGCAGCCGGATTACTTCCAGTGCTGGCAGGGCTTCACGAAACATTTCAACGAGAACCAGGCATGAGCATCCAGCTGAACGAAACCCACGACCCATCCTTGACCAGCTGGGTTGCCTCGGCCAATACGCCGGACACCGATTTCCCGATCCAGAACCTGCCGTTCTGCGTCTTCCGGCCGCGCGGCAGCGTCCAGGCCTTCCGCGGCGGCGTCGCCATCGGCGACCAGATCCTGGACCTGGCTGCCCTCGGCGACGCGCTCGATGGCGCCGGCGAGATGGCGCGCGCGGCCGCGGCGCTGGGTGCGCGCGACAGCCTGAACGCCCTGATGGCGGCGGGCCAGGGATCCTGGTCGGCCCTGCGCCTGGCGCTCTCGCGGCTGCTGCGCAGCGATGCGGCTCCCCGCCCGCGGATGCTGGTGCCGCAGTCTGACGCCGAGTATGCGGTGCCGGCCAACATCGGCGACTACACCGACTTCTATACCTCGATCCACCACGCCACCGCGGTCGGCAGGCTGTTCCGCCCCGATAACCCCCTGCTGCCGAACTACAAATGGGTGCCGATCGGCTACCATGGCCGTTCCTCGACCATCGGCGTGTCCGGCCAGTCCTTCCCCCGCCCGCTCGGGCAGGTGCGCTCGGCGTCGGAAGCGGAGCCGGGCTTCGGTCCGAGCCGCAAGATGGACTACGAGCTCGAGGTCGGCATCTTCGTCGGCTCCGGCAATGCGCAGGGCGAACCGATCGCCGCCGGCCGCGCCGAGGCCAGCATCTTCGGCCTGTGCCTGCTCAACGACTGGTCGGCGCGCGACCTGCAGGCGTGGGAATACCAGCCGCTCGGCCCCTTCCTGTCGAAGAATTTCGCCAGCACGATCTCGCCCTGGATCGTCACGCTCGAAGCGCTGGCGCCCTACCGCGCGCCCTGGCAGCGCGACGCCGCCGATCCGCAGCCGCTGCCCTACCTCGACTACGCCGAACTGCGCGGCGCGGGCGGGCTCGACATCGAGCTGGAGGTGCTGCTGGAAACCGAGGCCATGCGCCGCGACGGGCTGGCGCCGGTGCGCCTGTCGCAGTCGAATTTCCGCCACTCCTACTGGACCGTGGCCCAGCTGCTGGCCCATCACACCGTCAACGGCTGCGCCATGCGCGCGGGCGACCTGCTCGGCTCCGGTACCCAGTCCGGTCCGCAGGCCGAGGAAGCCGGCTCGCTGCTCGAGCTGACCGTGGGCGGCAAGCAGGCGCTCACGCTGCCGAACGGCGAGCAGCGCGTGTTCCTGGAAGATGGCGACCGCATCGTGATGCGCGGCTGGGCGGCCCGTGCCGGCCATCCACGCATCGGCTTCGGTGAAGTGGCGGGCACCCTGCTGCCGGCACGCTGATGGCTTCCATGGCGCTTCCCGGCCTGCTGCGCCGGGGAGCGCCATTTTTTTATCGGCGGCGGGAGGATTCAGAAAGTGTGGCGCACGCCCACGATCAGCGAGCGTGGATCTTGTCCCGGCGCTACGGCAAGCGCCGCGCCGGTATTGCCGTTGATGCCGAACCTTGCGTTCGCATCGTTGCGGATCCGCGCTGCACCCGCGTAGAGAATCGAGCGTTTCGACAGGTGATAGTCGTAGCGCACGCTGGCAGCCAGGGCATTCGCGTGGTCCACGCTGCGGCTCCGGAAGCGGCCGACGTCGAACAGGAAGGCGCCCGGACCGGCCGGCACCAGCAGGTTGAACTCGGCCGCATCGTTTTCCGCCGCGCCGGTATCGCCGCGGCGGGCCTGCAGCAGCAATCCCGCCTTGACCCTGCCGAACTGGTAACTCGCGCCGGCGGCGTAGAACCGCTCCGTATTGGCGACCGTCGTCTTCCTGGCCAGGTAGGCCAGGTTGGCCGAGAACCCGCCCTGGTCGACCTGCAGCGACGCGCTGTGGATGCTCCCGATGCTGTCGCCGCCCGGCAGGCTGGCATTCTCGCCGAAGCCGACCAGCGCGCGCGCCTTGACGCCGCCCACCGATGGCGATGCATAGCTGATCGAATTATTCACGCGCAGCACCGAATTGTCGGTGAAGTAGTTGGATGCGTTCCCCCATCCCATGCCGCCACCCAGGCCATGACTCACCAGGGTGAAGAAGTAAGGCGCGTAATGGCGGCCGAGGATCAGTTCGCCGGCGGCGGTGCCCAGGCCGGCCCAGGCCTGGCGGCCGAACCGCAGGCCGCCCTGCCCCGAGCTGCCGTCGTCCAGGTTGATGCCCGCTTCGAGCAGGAAGATCGCCTTCGTTCCCGGGCCGAGGTCCTCGCTGCCCCGGAAGCCCAGGCGCGAACCCGAGATGCCGCCGCTCTGGACCCGGGTGGCGCGCGCATTGCCGGCCTTGCTGTGGTCGACGTAGGTGTCGAGCACGCCGAATACCGCGACCCTGTCTTGCGCGGACGCCGGCGCCATTGCCAGCAGGGGCGCCAGGACGCCCGTGACTGCAAGCGTCCTCCTCATCGGACCGCCCCCGTCCCACGGCGGGCGCCGACCACCAGCACGCAGGCGCTCAGCACGAGCAGGGCGCTGAGGATGTAGAGCGCATCATTCATGCTCCCGGTCGCCGTCTTGATCTGGCCGATCGTCCAGGGTCCCACGATGCCGCTGGTGATACCGATACTGCTGACCATGGCGATGCCGCCGGCGCGCGCTTCCCGGGGCAACTGGGCCGTCGGAATGGCCCAGAAGATGGGCAGGGCCGAGAAGACCAGCACGGTGGCCATCGACAGCAGCGCCAGGGCGGCGGCCAGGCTGGCCGGCTGCGTGGTGAGCGCCAGGAGCGCGAGCGCGCCGCCCACCGTGCACAGCGCGAAATACTTGCGGTGCCGGGCCTTGCGGTCGGCATGGCGCGCGATCAGGATCACCCCGACCGCACCGACGGCATTCGGAATGACCGAATAGAGGCTGACCATCACCACATCCTGTACGCCGACATCGCGGATCATCAGCGGCATCCAGAAACTCAGGGTCAGCGAGCCGCAGGTCAGGGCGAAATAGACGAAGGCGAACAGGTAGATCTTCGGATTGCCCAGGCAGGCGGAGAGCGAATGGCTGGAGCGGGCCTTCGTGTCCTGGCCCTCGAGGCCAAGGTTCGCCGCGAGCCGGGCTTTTTCGGCCTGGTTCAGCCAGGCGGCGTCTTCCGGAAAATCCTGCAGCCAAAAATGGGCGACCAGGGCCAGCAGCAGCGCAGGCGACCCCTCGATGGCGAACATCCACTGCCATCCTTTCAGGCCCAGTACCCCGGCCATGTCGCGCATGATCCAGCCCGACACCAGTCCGCCCAGCACACCGGCCACGGCCACCCCGGCGAAGAAGAACGACAGCACGGAGGCGCGCCGCATCGGCGGATACCAGAAGGTCAGGTACAGCACGATGCCGGGGAAGAAGCCGGCTTCGAACACACCCAGCATGAAGCGCAGGATGTAGAACTCCAGCGGGGTCGACACCCAGCTCATGGCCACCGATGCGGCGCCCCACAGCAGCATGATGCGCACGAAGGTCCTGCGCGCGCCGAACCTGGCCAGCAGCAGGTTGCTCGGTACTTCGAACAGGACGTAGCCGATGTAGAAGACGGCCGCGCCCAGGCCGTACATGGCATCGCTGAAGCCCAGGTCCTGCTTCATCTGGAGCTGGGCAAAGCCGATGTTGATGCGGTCCAGGAAGGATACGACGTAGCAGATGAAGAGAAACGGGATGATGCGCAGAGATACTTTGCGGTAGAGCGCGTCGTCGGCGCCGGCGGCGGCCGGCCGCAACGCGTTCGCGTCGGTGAGCGTGTTGTACATGAATGTCCCCTTGTGATGTCGTTCATCGCTGCCGGGAGGCGGCAATGTGCCGGCTAGGCGCCGTCATGCCCGCCTGGCGGCGGAGCACTGGGAATTCATGGTAGAAGTGCGTTGACTATGTGTAAATCGCATGACCCTCATAGTGGATATGAATGTCATTCATTACATCAGGCGGTCAGCGCGGTCGCCGTCCACGGTTGGCGTAGCCAGCGCTCGTCATCGGCGTGGCCTTGTACGTCGGGATGCCATGGTACTCGTCCCGGCCACTTCCAAAAAATTATTCACCTTGACGGAGCGGTCGGCTTCGCGCGATGCAAGCGCCAGTTTGGTCACCACATCGGCATCGGCGATATCGACATAGACGACGCCTTCCGCATGGATCTGGCTCACCGAGGCAGGCACGATCGATACGCCGAACTCCGCGGACACGAGATTGACGACGGAAGACAACTGTGGGGCTTGCTGGCCGATCAGCGGTTCGAAACCTGCCTGCCTGCATGCGGACATGATTTCGTCGTGCAGCATGGGACTCGCTATCCGGGGGAGGAGGACGAAGGACTCTTCCGCAAGGGCCGACAGGGAAATCCGGCGCGACTTTGCCAGCGCATGCGTGGCCGGCAAGACCGCCTTCATCGGTTCGCTGGCAATCTCATGGAGCGTCACACCTGCGAACGAATGGGTCCCGGGACGCAGGAGCGCCAGGTCCAGCCTGCCTTCCTCCAGCATGGCCAAGAGTCCTGCCGTGGTGTCCTCGGTGAGCGTGAGGCCGACACTCGGATACGCGCTGCGATAGGCGCGTATCAATGCCCTGACGATCGGGTGAAACGCCGCCGAGGCGGTCAGGCCGAGATTCAGGTGGCCGGTTTCGCCACGCCCGGCGCGTTGCGCGTTCACCACGGCATGGCGCGCGTCATCCAGCAGGCGTTTGGCGTCGACCAACAGCGCCTTGCCGGCGTCGGTCAGCACCACCCCTTGGCCGGTGCGATGAAAAAGCTGCACCTCGAGCTCGCGCTCGAGCGCCAGGATCTGCTGGCTGAGCGGAGGCTGGCCAATGCCGAGCTTCTCTGCCGCTCTCGTGACGTTGCCCTCCTCCGCCACAGCCACGAAGTAACGAAAATGTCGTAATTCCATGCCGGTATCTGTTTTAGATATGGATCCCAAACGATCCATATATTGGACAGTATAGCCTTTCTAGAGAATAATCCATACTGGCAACAGGTGTTTATGGATGCCTGAAGTGTTCGTTGCCGCAATACAATTTTATAACTTAAATAAAAGGGTGGGCACCAATGTCTGACGCCGTGAGAGAAGCTGGCAAACAGGGACGGCCGCAGTTCCGCAATATCGGTATTACCGATATCACGCTCAAAGTTCGACAACCGCCGGCGGCGGTGGTCTCGATCCTGCACCGCATCAGCGGTGCCGCGCTGTTCCTGATGCTGCCTTTCCTGCTGTACCTGCTGCAGGAAAGCCTGTTGTCCGAAACCTCCTACGGCCACTTCGCCGGCATGGTCGACAACGCCTTCGTCAAGCTGATCCTGCTGGGCCTGTCCTGGGCCTACCTGCACCACTTCACCGCCGGCGTGCGCCACCTGGTCATGGACATGCACCTGGGCCTGGACAAGGGCACCTCGCAGAAGACCGCCGTCTGGGTATTCGTCGTTAGCCTGGCCCTGACCGCGCTGGTCGGCCTGAAATTGTTCGGAGTGTTCTAAATCATGGCAAAGAATAACATCGGCCCGCGCCGCCTCGTCGTCGGTGCCCACTATGGCGTCAAGGACTGGCTGGCCCAGCGCCTCACCGCGATCGTGATGGCGGTCTTCACCGTCGTCCTGCTGGTTTCCTTCCTGACCGCCGACGGCTTCGGCTACGAAGCCTGGGCCGGCCTGTTCGCCAGGCAGTGGTTCAAGCTGTTCGCGCTGGTCACCTTCTTCGGC
>NZ_KB908160.1 GCF_000382345.1 Massilia niastensis DSM 21313 | reverse complement strand
TCGCAAGACACGCTATCGTGGGCTGGCAAAGAACACCACGCAGCTGTTTGCCCTGTTTGCGTTTGCAAATCTGGTGCTGGCTGGACGAACCTTCGGAAGCGCTCGCGCCAGAACTCCGTCTTGAGCGGAGAAAAACTCGCAGGGATACCTCAAAAATCGTCTCGCGACGCCGTGCTGGGGCAAAAATACTCGCTTCGCTGCTCGTCAAGCCAGCGTCGACAGCACAGCTCCGGCCACGAGAAAAATATCGATTAAATCAGCGCTTCCCTAGTGATGAAAACGATCCTGAAAGCAGCAGTGAGCGCAGCGATCCTCGCGTGTGCATCGCCGGCGTTTGCCAATCTGGTGTACGTCGCCGGTCCCCAGGGGACCGGTACCGGCCTTGGCAATGTGTCAACCGTGGTGACGGTGCAGAACAATGGGCCGCAAAACAACATCGAGTCGGGTTGCGTGACCCACAATGCCGGCGGCGACCCGGGATCACCGGCCCAGACTTGCGATCTGGGCCTGGCGGGCGGCGACAACCAGGCCATCAACAATACGTATTTCCTCGACGATATCGAGGGTCTCCAGAACGCCGGCCAGCTCGGCTTTGTCGTGAACATCAGCGAAGGCGCGCCCGGCAATACGGCAACCCTGACCGACCTGTATCTCAGCCTGTTCAATACGCTGAGCAACACGCGGACCTTCTTCTCGTACATAGGGCCTGACCTGGTCCTCGGCGACCGCGGCGGCATCGGCCAGTCGGGCGCGCACCGCTTCGTCCTGGACGACGCCCAGGCCGCGGCAGCCATCGAGTTCTGCCCGGTCCTGTCGCAATGCGTGGTCGGTGGCGGCATCCAGTTCGCCGCGAACACGACCCAGTCGGCGCCGGAGACCGTGTACGTGGGCGCATTCGAACGTGATGGCGAAGTGCCGGAGCCGGGCTCGATCGCGCTGCTTGGCGCCGGCGTGATGGCGTTCGGCGCGCTGCGCCGCCGCCACACTGCAAAGAAGTCCTAAGCTGACCGGGCGGCCACCGTCAGGCGGCCGCCTCCAGCGCCACCATCGCCACCCCCGGCAACCTGCATTCCCCGATCGCGCGGATGATCGCATCGATCGCGGCGCGCCGCGTAAAGCTCTTGCGCCAGGCGATGACCACGCGGCGCGACGGCGCCGGCGCCGAGAACGGCACATAGGTCAGCAGGCCGTTCGGATCCTTCATGTCGGCCACCGAGGCGCGCGGCAGCACCGTCAGGCCGATGCCGCTGGCGACCATGTGGCGGATCGTTTCCAGCGACGAACCTTCGAAGGTACGCTGCATCCCATTGCCCGGCGCCGAGAAGCGCGCCATTTCCGGACACACTTCCAGCACCTGGTCGCGGAAGCAGTGGCCCGCGCCCAGCAGCAGCATGGTTTCGCTCTTCAGGTCCTCGGCCGAGATCTCCTTGCGGCTGGCCCATGGATGGTGCCTGGGCGTCGCGACGATGAAGGGTTCGTCGTACAGCGGCTGGATCGACATGCCGTGGTCCGGCAGCGGCAGCGCCATGATGGCGGCGTCGAGCTCGCCCTGGCGCAGCAGTTCCAGCAGCTTGTGCGTGTAGTTCTCCTGCAGCACCAGCGGCATCTGCGGCACGGTGTCGATCAGGTTCTTCACCAGTGGCGGCAGCAGGTAGGGCCCGATCGTGTAGATCACCCCGAGGCGCAGCGGCCCGGCCAGCGGGTCCTTGTTCTGCTTGGCCAGTTCCTTGATCGCGGCGGTCTGTTCCAGCACGCGCTCGGCCTGCGCCACGATCTGGGCGCCCAGCGGCGTCACCGAGACTTCGGAGCCGCCGCGCTCGAACAGGGTGACCCCCAGCTCGTCCTCGAGCTTCTTGATGGCGACCGACAGGGTAGGTTGGGCCACGAAACAGGCTTCGGCGGCATGGCCGAAGTGCCTGGCGCGCGCGACGGCGACGATGTATTTCAGCTCTGTCAGGGTCATAGGTCGTCTCTGGGTAGGCGCGCATGGCGCCAGTCCCGACGGAGGGGGGCGGCCAGCCAGCCATGAAATATTATTTTAACGGGAATCATAGTCTATATAATTGCCGGGCAGGCCGATTTTGCCTGCTCTTCACTGAAAGGCCCGCATGTCCTCGACGTTCGGCCCGGCGGAAGCCCAGGCCTACATCCACAAACTGTTGACCGTCATGCATCATCAGGGCGGTTCCGACCTCTTCATTTCGGCAGACTTTCCTCCTAGCATGAAACACCAGGGGGCCATGAAACCGCTCAGCCAGCAGCGCCTGAGCGGCGAAGTGACGCGCGCCCTGGCCATGTCCTTGATGAACGAGCGCCAGCGCGCCGAGTTCGAAGCCGAGATGGAGTGCAATTTTGCGATTTCGCTGCCGGGCGTGTGCCGCTTCCGCGTCAACGTGTTCGTGCAGCAGCAGAGCGTGAGCATGGTGGTGCGCACGATCGCGTCCGAGATCCCGAACTTCGAGAAGCTCGACCTGCCGGAAGTCCTGAAGGACGTGGTCATGACCAAGCGCGGGCTGGTGCTGGTCGTCGGCGGCACGGGGTCGGGCAAGTCGACCACGCTGGCGGCCATGATCGACTACCGCAACAGCCATTCGGCCGGCCACATCATCACGGTCGAGGATCCGGTCGAGTACGTCCACAAGAACAAGAACTGCCTGATCACGCACCGCGAGGTCGGCGTCGACACCCTGTCGTGGCACAACGCGCTGAAGAACACCCTGCGCCAGGCGCCGGACGTGATCCTGATCGGCGAGATCCGCGACACCGAAACCATGGAGCACGCGATCGCGTTCGCCGAGACCGGCCACCTGTGCCTGGGCACCCTGCACGCGAACAACGCGAACCAGACGATGGACCGGATCATCAACTTCTTCCCGGAAGAACGGCGCAACCAGCTGCTGATGGACCTGTCCTCGAACCTGCGCGCGATCGTCTCGCAGCGCCTGGTGCGCACCGAGGACGGCAAGGGCCGCAAGGCGGCCATCGAGATCCTGCTGAACACGCCGACCATCGGCGAGATGATCCTGAAAGGGAATTTCCAGAGCATCAAGGAGATCATGCACAAGTCGCGCGAGCTCGGCATGTGCACCTTCGACCAGGCCCTGTTCGAGCTGTACAACCGGGGCTTCATCAGCTACGACGAGGCGATCCGCAATGCCGACTCGGCCAACGGCCTGCGCCTGCAGATCAAGCTCTCGGGCGACCGCAAGGGCCCTGGCGATGGCGGCGGCGTGAAGGCCAGCGAGCTGTCGATGGCGATCGAGGAAGAAGCCGACGAAGAAGCACCCAAGCAGTAAACGATCAAACGATTAAAAGAACCATGCCTGCATTCGAAAACAAGATCTGCACGCGCGCCGACCTCCAGGCGCGCATCGGGGCACTGCCCAAGCCGGTGGTGCTGACCAACGGGGTGTTCGACATCCTGCACCGCGGCCACGTGACCTATCTCGCGCAGGCGCGCGAGCTGGGCGCCTCGCTGGTGGTGGCGGTGAATACCGACGCCTCCGTCAAGCGCCTGGGCAAGGGCGACGACCGCCCGCACAATACGCTGGCCGACCGCATGGCGGTGCTGGCGGCGCTGGAAGCGGTGAGCCTGGTGGTGGACTTCGAGGAAGACACGGCACTGGAAGTGGTGCAGGAAGCGCGCCCGGAGATCTATGCCAAGGGCGGCGACTACGACATGAAGGCCATCCCCGAAGGGCAGGCGGTGCTGGCCTACGGCGGCCGCGCGGTCGCGATCGACTTCGAGCACGACCGCTCGACGACGAAACTGGTGGCCAGGATCCGCGGCTGATACGCCGCGGCTGCCGTCTCAGGCGCCCGTGCTGCGCGCCCGGGCCCGCTGGCGCCGCATGCTCCAGGTGAGCGCGAGCAGGCCGGCGCCGAACATCGCCCAGGTGGCCGGCTCCGGCACCTGCGAGATCATGGTCAGGTGGGTATCGCTGGTCCAGTACAGGTGGCGCTCGGCGGTGCCGCCCGGGTTGTAGTCGTAGGCGTAGTGCATGTCGCCGACGGTGATCAGCTTGCCGCCGCCGACCCAGCCTTCGGGATCGCTGCCATAGCTGCCGACGCTGAAGGACAGGCCTGCATCCGTCGAGAACGAAAAGGCGGTGGCGCCGCACTGGTACCAGGCATTGCTGCCGGCCGCACAGGCCACGTAGTCCATTTCCCCGATCACCAGGGCCAGGAGTTCGTCTTTTTCGAGCAGGCCGTCGCGATCCAGGTCGTTCCCCTTGAACGAACCGGTGATGGCTTCGCCGGTCAGGAAGACATCGGCTTCCTTGTCGTAGAAACCGCTGAAGGAAAAGCCCCAGGAAATGGGATCGGCGTGGGCGGCAGCGCAGCCGAGGAGGAGGGCGCCGGCGGTGAAAAGCTTCTTCATGAATACCTCGAATAATGCAGGGGGCGCCTGGGTGGAACGTAAAATGTCACGTCCGCATGCTTGACATGTGATGATGTGGCTAGGGTACTCTTCTTTGCCGCAACTGTCGTGTTCTGTTGCTGTCGATGTCGCCCTGTTGCCACAAGGCCTCGAAGGTTCTGGGCGGAGGATGTGGCCGCGCTTCCAGGCGCGGTGACGGTGTCAAGTCCCGAACTTGCCGGGAAGAGCGAGCACGATGATTGTGAGGTGCGGGCCAACATAGGGGAAAAGGAACCATTTCCTGGAAAGCCTGATTTTTGCCAGGTAAGCCAATCCGGTCGCCATCAAGAAGCTGGGGATGGAACATGAAGAAAATCGCTACGGCCTTGAGAAGTGATTTTGCATTCATCCGAGCCCTTGGCGATAGATGAGTCTGGCCGGTTCCCGTCTTCTGCGCGCGCCTTCCACGCTCGGGCTTGCATGGTAAAAATGACCGATTCCTTCGCCACCTTCGTCGGACTTGTACATTTGCCTGGCAAGCGTCCACGAACTCAAGGAGCGTCGAGCTTGAGACATGTCGGCGAGTCCAGCGCCGCCCCAATACACCGTGCCGCGCGGCTTGTTGACTTTGATTTTTACCGGCGCAGTATCGGATTTCAGGGTTAGGGAGCGGTGGCCGCGACAACTGAATGCGACATCATCCGTCCGCTCCCTCGTAGCCCTCCGGCATGATCTCGATATGCACCTCGGCGGGATCATCCGATGTCGGTTTCCCGGTGCGTCCGTCCGCATCGGTTTTCCCTTCGACGACCTCGCCATTGCAGCCCATGCGGTCATGGCGAACGGGGAGCGATTCCCCGGTATGTTCATCGACCAGGACGAAGTGCCGGTCATGGCCTTCGTTCATTCGGCCACTCCAGGCGCCGTCTCCGTCCTGCACAAAGCGCACGGGGATGGCTTCCCGCTTCCCGTTGCCGACGCCGTCCACATCGTTGAGGGTGGAGGCCAGCGGGCACCCGGCGCTGGTCGCCATGCCGTGCAGGACCTGGCAGCGACGATTGGCGAGCGTGGCGTGGAGGTAGCCCTCGGCGATCACGCAGTTCTTGCGGCACGCCATGCGCGCGCCCTGGTAGGCGAAGGCGCGTCCATGGCTCGAGCGGGTCGGGTCGCCCTCGGCGACCACGCCACCGCATGCGGCCTGGTCGCCCTGGCGGATCCATCCAATGATATCCATGCGCTCTCTTTTCGGGATGTCGAAGATGGAGCCAATGTAGCGGGCGATGGCTGCCCCGGCTTGAGTCAGCCCAACGAAACAGGAGGGGTGTTACCCGTTGCCGGATCCGTTTAAGCCAAGGTCAATGCGGCGCGTAATAGGCGTCCCACAACTTGTTGCGGAATGTATTCGACGGATCGGCCCGGCGCTTGATCGCGAAGAAGCGCGCGGACCCCATCCTCAGGTTCCGCCCGCGTAGCCGTTCTGGCGCCAGGCTTCGTAGACGACGACCGCCACCGTGTTCGACAGGTTCAGGCTGCGGTTGTCCGGCCGCATCGGCAGGCGGATGCGCTGGGCCGGCGGGAAGGTCTCGCGCAGGGCGGGATCGAGGCCGCGCGATTCGGCGCCGAACACGAACACGTCGCCCGGCTGGAACCTGGCTTCGGCGAAGGGCGAGGAGCCGTGGGTGGTGAGCGCGAACATGCGCGCCGGGTCCGGCTTCGCATCGGCCAGGAAGGCTGCCCAATCCTTGTGCACCTTCATGGTCGCGTAATCGTGGTAATCCAGGCCGGCGCGCCGCATCTTGGCGTCGTCCAGCGGGAAGCCGAGCGGCTCGATCAGGTGCAGCTGCACGCCGGTGTTGGCGCACAGGCGGATCACGTTGCCGGTATTCGGCGGGATTTCTGGTTCGACCAGTACGACGTGGAACAACGCATTCTCCTATCTGTTTAACTTTCATGCATGGGGCGGCGTACGCGCGAACACGATATTGGTCACGCGCGCCGCGCCTGCCTTCTTGAACACGGCGGCCAGCGCGTCCAGGGTGTGGCCGCTCGTCATGACGTCGTCGACCACGCCCACATGGCGCCCGCGCACCCGTTCGCACGCGCCGGGCGCCAGCGCGAAGGCGCCGCGTACATTGTTCCTGCGCGCGCCCGGTGCGATACCGGACTGCGCCTGCGTTTCCAGCACCCGCAGCGCCAGCCGCGGCGCCAGCGCGATCCCGAGCACGGCGCCCAGGGGGCGCGCCACTTCGAGCGCCTGGTTGTAGCCGCGTTCGGCGAGCCGCCGCGCGCCCAGCGGCACCGGGCACAGCAGCTCAGGGAGCGCCAGCCCCGGCGCGCCCAGCGCGCTGTCGCGCAGCACGCGCGCCATCCAGGGCGCCAGCGCCAGGCGGGCGCCGAACTTCAGCTGCAGCACCAGGCCGTCGAGCGGGGCGGCATAGTCGCAGGCGGCCACGGTCGCATCGAAGGCGGGCGGCGCCGCCAGGCAGGCGCCGCAGCGCCGGCCGGCGTCGAGCGGCCCCACGGGGTTGGCGCAGCACGGGCAGCGCGGCCGCGCGCCCACGTAGGCGCGTTCGCAGCCGGCGCAGACGGCATCCGTCCCCGCCGCACCGCACAGCGCGCACGCGGACGGCAGCAGCGCCCGCAGCAGGGCGCGCGGCCAGCTTCGCCATCGGTGCGGGCATGCAGGCATCGGCTCGGATTCCTACAAACGAGTACACTCCCGCATTATCTCATTTGTACGCATCCCTTCCATGGCTTCTCCTCAATCCCCATCCAATATGAACGGCATGAGCGCCCCGATCGACCTGGCGCGCGTGCGCGCATTGTTCGCGCGCCCGGAACGCATCGCGCCCTCGGATTTCCTGCGCCGCGAGATCGCCCAGCGCATGCACGAGCGCCTGTCGCTGGTGAAGATTGCACCGAAGCAGGTGCTCGACGCGGGCTGCGGCGCGGGCGCCGACCTGGCGCTGCTGCAGAAGACCTATCCGGCGGCCCAGATCCTGGGCCTGGACGGCGGCGAGGCGATGGCGCGCGCCGCCAGGGCGCCGGCGCCGGCCACCCGCTCGCTGAACCAGATGCTCAGCCGTTTCCTGCCGGCCAAGGCCGGTGTCGACATCCTCTGCGGCGACTTCGGCAGCCTGCCGTTCGGACCGAACTCGCTCGACCTGCTGTGGTCGAACCTGGCGCTGCCCTGGCATCCGCAGCCCGACGCCGTGTTCGCCGAATGGCGGCGCGTGCTGCGGGTCGACGGCCTGCTGATGTTCTCCAGCTTCGGCCCCGACACCTTCCAGGAAGTGCGCGACGCCTTCGCCGTGCTGGATCCCGTTCCGCATACCTTGCCCTTCGTCGACATGCACGATTTCGGCGACCAGCTGGTCGAGGCGGGCTTCTCGACGCCGGTCATGGACATGGAGCGCATCACCGTCACCTACGACACCCCGCAGGCCCTGCTGGCCGACGTGCGCGCCCTCGGCGGCAATCCGCTCGACACCCGCCGCCGCGGCCTGATCGGGCGCGCCGCCTGGCGGCGCGTGCTCGCCGCCTTCGAGGCGCAGCGCCGTCCGGACGGCAAACTGGGCCTGAGCTTCGAGGTCATCTACGGCCACGCTTTCCGCCCGGCCCCGCGCGTGACGGCCTCCGGCGAGGCGATCATCCGCTTCCAGCCGCCCAAGCCGCGCTGACCCGGCGCGCATGCAGAGTCTGTCCATAGCCCAATTTTTCTTGAATAAATATTAGCGTCCGATATAATCAATTGCTAATTTTTTGTTCCAGATCAGAAAGCTGCTGAAAAAAGTGGCAGGACTGGACGGGAGTTAGAACTGAATTGCAGCATCCGCAGAGTCGCCCGGCCCTGGCAGCATCACGCTGACATGGCTGGGCGAGATGGTTTCCACCATTCCGCAGCGCAATTTTGCGGGACGACCCGGCAGCCCTCTGCGAACGACGTTCGGAGGGGCGGCGGTTTGTTCGCGGGATTGCCGACCCTGTAAAAATATTCTTATTTTTGGGTGGTTGGGGACATACATGACTTATGCAATGCGACTTGGGGCCATGCTGTTCGGCCTTGCAGTAACTGCCGGCATTCCTGCGTGGGCGGCACCGGACGTCACGGGCCGGCCGGTGGAACACCAGCTGAACATGCAGACCCCCGTGACCGGCGTCGGCGCCGATATCTATTCCCTGCACAACTGGATGATGATCGTCTGCCTGGTCATCTTCATCGGCGTGTTCGGCGTCATGTTCTATTCGGTGTTCAAGCACCGCAAGTCGCTCGGCCACAAGCCCGCCACCTTCCATGAATCCACCGCCGTCGAGATCGCCTGGACCATCGTCCCCTTCCTGATCGTCATCGGCATGGCGCTGCCGGCCACCAAGACCGTGGTCGCGCTGAAGGACACCACGAACGCCGACGTCACGATCAAGGCCACCGGCATGCAGTGGAAATGGGGCTACGACTACCTGAAGGGCGAGGGGGAGGGCATTTCCTTCCTGTCGAACCTGTCGACCCCGCGCGCCCAGGTCGGCGCGCCGGGCGAACCGGCAACCGAGCAGCGCGGCGAAAACTACCTGCTCGAAGTCGACAATGAAATGGTGGTCCCGGTCGGCAAGAAGATCCGCATGGTGTTCACCGCCAACGACGTGATCCACGCCTGGACCATTCCGGCCTTCGCCATCAAGCAGGACGCGATCCCGGGCTTCGTGCGCGACGGCTGGTTCAAGGCCGAGAAGGTCGGCGTCTACCGCGGCAACTGCGTCGAACTGTGCGGCAAGGACCACGCCTTCATGCCGATCGTGGTGCGCGTGGTGTCGGCCGAGGAGTACACTGCCTGGGTCGATGGCAAGAAGAAGGAGATGGCGGCCCTGGCCGACGACCCGAACAAGGTCTGGACCATCGACGAGCTCAAGACCCGTGGCGAGCAGGTCTACAACACCAACTGCGTGGCCTGCCACCAGGCCAACGGCAAGGGCATACCGAACGCCTTCGCGCCGCTGGACGGCTCCGCCCTCGTGAACGGCCCCAAGCATCCGCAGATCGAAGTCCTGTTGAACGGCCAGCAAAGCGGCAAGTATCCGTCGGCCATGCCGGCCTGGAAGCAGCTGTCCGATACCGAGATCGCCGCCGTGATCACCTATACCCGCAACAACTGGTCGAACAAGGCCGCGGAAAACATCGTTCAACCGGCCGAGGTTCTGGCTGCACGCAAGTAAGTTAGCTTCAGGGATATTGAAATGACTACCAGCACTCTCGATCACGCCGACGACCACGGCCACGACCACGCGCACGACCATCCGCACGGCTTCCGCCGCTGGCTGTTCGCCACCAACCACAAGGATATCGGCACCCTGTACCTGTGGTTCTCCTTCATCATGCTGCTCTCGGGCGGCGTGCTGGCGCTGATGATCCGCACCGAGCTGTTCGAACCGGGCCTGCAGTTCTTCCGTCCGGAGTTCTTCAACCAGCTGACCACGATGCACGGCCTGGTGATGGTGTTCGGCGCGATCATGCCGGCCTTCGTGGGCTTCGCCAACTGGATGATCCCGCTGCAGGTGGGCGCCTCGGACATGGCCTTCGCGCGCATGAACAACTTCTCGTTCTGGCTGCTGCCGCCGGCCGCGATCCTGCTGGCCGGTTCCTTCCTGGTCCCGGGCGGCGCCACCGCCGCCGGCTGGACCCTGTATGCGCCGCTGTCGACCCAGATGGGCATCGGCATGGACATGGCGATCTTCGCGATGCACATCATGGGCGCCTCGTCGATCATGGGTTCGATCAACATCATCGTCACCATCCTGAACATGCGCGCGCCGGGCATGACCCTGATGAAGATGCCGATGTTCTGCTGGACCTGGCTGATCACCGCCTACCTGCTGATCGCCGTGATGCCGGTGCTGGCGGGCGCGATCACCATGACCCTGACCGACCGCCACTTCGGCACCTCGTTCTTCAATGCCGCCGGCGGCGGCGACCCGGTGATGTACCAGCACATCTTCTGGTTCTTCGGCCACCCCGAGGTCTACATCATGATCCTGCCGGCCTTCGGCATCGTGTCGCAGATCATCCCGGCCTTCGCCCGCAAGCCGCTGTTCGGCTACGCCTCGATGGTCTACGCGACCGCCTCGATCGCGATCCTGTCCTTCGTCGTCTGGGCCCACCACATGTTCACCACCGGCATGCCGGTGACTTCCCAGCTGTTCTTCATGTACGCCACCATGCTGATCTCGGTGCCGACCGGCGTGAAGGTGTTCAACTGGGTCGCCACGATGTGGAAGGGCTCGATGACGTTCGAGACCCCGATGCTGTTCGCGGTCGGCTTCATCTTCGTGTTCACGATGGGCGGCTTCACCGGCCTGATCCTGGCCGTGACCCCGATCGACATCGTGGTGCACGACACCTACTACGTGGTGGCGCACTTCCACTACGTGCTGGTGGCGGGCTCGCTGTTCGCGCTGTTCGCCGGCTTCTACTACTGGGCGCCGAAGTGGACCGGCCACATGTATCCGGAAGGCCGCGGCAAGATCCACTTCTGGCTGTCGCTGATCACCTTCAACATCACCTTCTTCCCGATGCACTTCCTGGGCCTGGCCGGCATGCCGCGCCGCTACGCCGACTACGCGACCCAGTTCACCGACTTCAACATGATCGTGTCGATCGGCGCCTTCGGTTTCGGCCTGAGCCAGGTGTACTTCCTGCTCGCCGTGGTGCTGCCGACCATCCGCGGCGGCGAGAAGGCCGCGGCCAAGCCGTGGGACGGCGCGGAAGGCCTGGAGTGGACCGTGCCGAGCCCGGCGCCGTTCCACACCTTCGAAACCCCGCCGCTGGTGAAGTAAATGAGCGCCATGAACGCCGCGCCGCGCAAGCCGAACAACCTGAAGACCGCCCTGATCCTGGGCGGGGTCGCGCTGTTCTTCTTCGTGAGCGTGTTCGTCAAGTTCACCTGGCTGAGCTGAGATGGAAGCCGGCAAGAAGCTGCTGCGCCTGAACCGCACCATGCTGGGCAAGCTGGTGCTGGTGGCGATCATGATGTTCGGCTTCGGGTATGCGCTGGTGCCGGTGTACCGCCAGATCTGCGAGGTACTCGGCATTAACGTGCTGACCCAGAAGGATGGCATGGTCGCGGCGCCGACCAATACCCAGGTCGATAGGTCGCGCACCATCGTCATCGAACTGGACGGCAATGCCCAGGGGCCGTGGCGCTTCCGGCCGACCCAGCGCAGCATCGAGGTGCATCCGGGCGAGCTGGCCACGGTCATGTACGAAGTGGTCAACACCCAGGCGAGGGCGGTCAAGGCGCAGGCGATTCCCAGCTATGCGCCGCAGTCGGCCACGCCGCACTTCAAGAAGGTCGAGTGCTTCTGCTTCCAGGAACAGACCCTGAAGGCCAACGAGGCGCGCCAGATGCCGGTGGTGTTCTTCATCGATCCGGAGCTGCCGCGCGAAGTGAAGAGCATCACCCTGTCGTACACCTTCTTCGAGATCGGCGGCGCCGTCGCCGCCAACTAGGAGGCAGCATGGAAGAGAGCAAGCCGCACCGGCGCAAGGGCAGCTTCCTGGCGACGATGAAGGCGGTGTTCTGGTCGTTCTTCGGGGTGCGCAAGCGCCGCGACTACGAGCAGGATGCCGCCAACCTGAACCCGGTCCACGTGATCATCGCGGGATTGATCGGGGTTGCCTTGTTCATCGGCGTGCTGATGCTGGCGGTGCGCTTCGCGGTATCGCAATAGAAAAGACACCCAACAATTCGAAAATAGAGTTTGATTGAGGAGATAAAGATGAGTTCGCCACATACCGCGCCTTCGCACACCGCGCCTTACTACTTCGTGCCGGGACCATCGCGCTGGCCCATGTTGGGGGGCATCTCGATGCTCACGACCATGGCCGGCGCTTCCGGCTGGGTCAACGGCATGAGCTGGGGGCCGGCGGTCTGCCTGGCCGGCATCGCCGCCATGCTGGCCGTGCTGTATTTCTGGTTCGGCGACGCGATCGGCGAGTCCGAATCGGGGCTGTACAGCAAGCGCATCGACTCGTCCTTCCGCTGGTCGATGAGCTGGTTCATCTTCTCCGAAGTGATGTTCTTCGGCGCCTTCTTCGGCGCGCTGTTCTATGCGCGCGCGGTGACGATGCCGTGGCTGGGCGACCTCGACCACAAGGTGCTGTGGCCGGACTTCGCCCCGCAGTGGGGCAATACCGGCCCGGCCGGCGTGGTGGACGGCTTCCAGACCATGGGCCCGTTCCCTATCCCGACCATCAACACCGCGCTGCTGCTGACCTCGGGCGTGACCCTGACCATCGCCCACCACGCGCTGCGCGCCGGCCACCGTGCGAAAACCGCGATCTGGCTGTTCGCCACCATCCTGCTGGGCGCGGTCTTCATGGGCTTCCAGGTCTATGAATACATGCACGCCTACCAGGAACTGAACCTGAAGCTGACCTCGGGCATCTACGGCTCGACCTTCTTCATGCTGACCGGCTTCCACGGCTTCCACGTGACCATGGGTGCGATCATGCTGTCGGTGATCCTGTACCGCGTGCTGCGCGGGCACTTCACGCCGGAGAATCACTTCGGCTTCGAAGGCGCGGCCTGGTACTGGCACTTCGTCGACGTGGTCTGGCTCGGCCTGTACGTGGTCGTCTACTGGCTGTAAGCGGGAAGGCGCTGCGCGTCACATTGTGGAACAATCGTAGGGTGGGCGGATTCTCCGCCCACGCGTTCAACCGGCAGGCGAGCGGCTTGCCGGCAATCCTTGAACGCGTGGGCGGGAGACCCGCCCACCCTGCATTTTTGCGGGATCAGCGCAACCCGGTCGGCGCGATCCAGCCCATCTTGTAGGCGGCGAGCAGGCACAGGAACAGGGCGATCGACAGGCCCACCCGCATCGCCAGCGCATGCACGGTGCGATTGCTGCGGCCCTTGTCGCGCATCAGGAAGAACAGGGCCGAACCCAGGCTCGCGAGGATCAGGATGAAGGCGATGGCAACGAAGAGTTTCATGGTCGGGCCGGGAAAGGATGAGGCATCATTGTAATGCGGTTCGCGTTCCGTTTTCGGCTGATTCCCGCCATCGCCGCACTGCTCCTGGCCGTACTGGGCATCGTCCTCGGCAACTGGCAGCAGGGCAGGGCGGAGCAGAAGTCCGCCCTGCAGGCGCGCCAGGCCGCGCGCGCCGCCGAGCCGCCGCTGGCGCTCGGTCCCGACCTGGCCGCCGCCGCGCCGCTCGAATACCGCAGGGTGAAGGTCAGCGGGCAGTTCGTCGCCGGCTGGCCGCTGTTCCTCGCCAACCGGCCGCTGAAGGGGCAGGCCGGGTTGTATCTCGTGATGCCGTTTAAAATAGCGGGTTCGGACACCCACGTCCTGGTGCTGCGCGGCTGGCTGCCGCGCCAGGCGGAGTACGGCAAGCTGCCCGCGTTCGCGACCCCGGGCGGCGCCGTCACGCTGGAAGGCGTGGTGGTGGCGTCGGCCGGGCAGGTGATGGAGCTGGGGACGCAGGCGCCATTGGCGCCGGGCGCCATCGTGCAGAACCTGGAGCCGGGCGCGGTGGCGCGCGCCAGCTCCCTGGCGCTGCAGCCGTTCTTCGTCCAGCAGACCGTGCCCGCGGGTCCGGGCGACGACCTGGCGCGCGACTGGCCCCTGCCGTCCGCCGGGATCGACAAGCATCGCGGCTATGCCTTCCAGTGGTATGCGCTGGCGGCCATGGCCATCCTCTTTTTTGTGATTACGGGATTTCGAAGTGGTTCAAGACAACGCAATTAATTCGAACAGGATCAGCCCGGACAAGGCGCGCCGGCGCGGCCGCTGGAAGCTGTTCGCGGTGCTGCTGGTGTGCGCGGCGCCGCTGATCGCCTCCTACCTTGCCTATTACGTCATCAAGCCGGAAGGCCGCACCAACTACGGCGCCCTGATCGACCCGCGCGCCCATCCGATCCCTCTGCTTTCCAGCACCACGCTCGACGGCCGGCCGCGCACGCTGGAGCAGCTGTCCGGCAAATGGATCATGCTGAAGGTCGGCGGCGGCGAATGCCTGGACGCCTGCCAGAAGCAGCTGCACGCCATGCGCCAGTGGCGCCTGATGCAGGGCAAGAACATGGACCGCATCGAGCGCGTCTGGCTGGTGACCGACGACCAGCCGCTCGACACCATGACGATCCGCCAATACGACGGCATGGAGATGCTGCGCGCGCCGGCCGGCGCGGTCGCGGCATGGCTGCCGGCCGAGGCCGGCAGCAGCGCCGCCGACCATATCTACCTGATCGACCCGCTCGGCAACCTGATGATGCGCTTCGCGAAGGAACCGGAGGAACCGAAGGCGGCTGAGACCCATCGGCGCCGGGTGTACCAGGACATTGCCAAACTGCTCAAGGCCTCGGCGATCGGATAAACGCATGGAAGCTTCTTCGTTGCTGCAGCTGGGCCTGATGGGCCTGCTGGTCGCCAGCCTGCCGCTGTGCATGGTGTGGATGTCCTCGGACGCCAACAAGTACCGCAAGCTGGTCTGGATCGCGGTATTCCTGACCTTCGACCTGATCGTGTTCGGCGGCTTCACGCGCCTGACCGATTCCGGCCTGGGCTGCCCGGACTGGCCGGGCTGCTACGGCATGGCCAATCCCTTCCTGGCGCACGAGGAGATCGCCGCGGCCGAAGCCGCGATGCCGACCGGCCCGGTCACCGTGGCCAAGGCCTGGATCGAGATGATCCACCGCTACCTGGCGATGGGCATCGGCGTGATCATCATGGCGCTGCTGTTCACCGCCGTGATGCAGTGGCGGCGCACCCGCGCGAAAGCCTTCGCGCCGGGCATGCCGCTGGCGCTGTTCCTGTTCGTGTGCGTGCAGGGCGCGTTCGGCGCCTGGACCGTGACCTTGAAGCTGCAGCCGGTGATCGTGACCATCCACCTGCTGCTGGGCATGGCGCTGCTGGCGATGCTGACCTGGCTGGGCGGACGCGAAGACTTCCTGATGAAGCCGCCCGCGCCGCCGCGCGACCCGGCTGCGCTGCGCAGCCTGCGCACCCTGGCGCTGCTGGCCGCCGTGGTACTGGCCGTGCAGATCGCGCTGGGCGGGTGGGTAAGCACTAACTATGCGACCCTGGCCTGCGACGAATTCCCGCTGTGCGACGGCCAGGTGGTGCCGCCGATGGACTTCGAGCATGGCTTCCACCTGTGGCGCGAGCTGGGCAAGACCGCGGCCGGCCATTACCTGCCGTTCTCGGCCCTGGTGGCGATCCACTGGGTGCACCGGATGTCGGCGCTGGTCGTGGTGGCGGTGCTGGGGCTGGCGATATTGCGTGCCTGGCAACATGTCGAGCTGCGCCCGACCGCGCGCCGGCTGGCCCTGGTGCTGCTGGCCCAGCTGTTCACCGGCATCGCCACGGTCTATTTCGACTTCCCGCTGGCGATCGCCGTCCTGCATAACGCCGGAGCGGCCCTGCTAGTGATTCTGGTGACCATGTTAAACTACCGGGTGAAGTTCCAACTCGACGTGGTCCGTGCCCTTCCTGCGCACGATTTTGCCACGCCAGCAAGCACCCACCGATGACGACGCAGACAGCCATCCATAAAGCCCCGAGCCGGTTCTCGCAGTACTGGACCCTGACCAAGCCGCGCGTGACGCAGCTGGCCGTGTTCTGCGCGGTGATCGGCATGTTCCTCGCGACCGACGGTTTCCCGGGGTGGCAGACCCTGATCGCCGGCACCGCCGGGATCTGGCTGCTGGCCGGCGCCGCGTTCGCGGTCAACTGCCTGGTCGAGGCCGAGGTCGACGCGCGCATGGCGCGCACGGCGCGCCGCGCCACCGCCATGGGCGAACTGAGCACCGCCCAGACGGTTGTCTTCTCGGCCACCCTCGGCGGGCTCGGCATGTGGATCCTGTACACCCTGGTCAATCCGCTGACCATGTGGCTGACCCTGGTCACCTTCGTCGGCTACGCCTTCATCTACACCCTCCTGCTTAAGCCGAACACGCCGCAGAACATCGTGATCGGCGGGCTGTCCGGCGCGATGCCGCCGGCGCTGGGCTGGGCGGCGGTCGCCAACGACGTGCCGATGGAAGCCTGGCTGCTGGTCATGATCATCTTCATGTGGACCCCGCCGCACTTCTGGGTGCTGGCGATGTACCGCCGCGACGACTATGCGCGCTCGGGCCTGCCGATGCTGCCGATCACCCACGGCATGAAGTTCACCGGCCTGCAGGTCTGGCTGTACACGGTGGCGCTGGCGGCGACCACCCTGCTGCCGTTCGCGGTCGGCATGAGCGGCCTGATCTACCTGGCGGCGGCGGTCGTGCTGAACGCGATCTTCCTGCGCCATTCGTGGCGCGTGCACCGCCACTACAGCGACATGGCGGCGCGCAAGACCTTCACCTGGTCGATCGTCTACCTCTCGCTGCTGTTCGCGGCGCTGCTGGTCGATCATTACTTCAAGTTCTGACATGAAAAAACTGCTTACCGCCGGCGTCCTCGCGCTGGCCGTCCTCGGGGCCGGCTGCGACAAGCTGGGTTCCAGGCCGCTGGCCTTCAACAACACCGACGTGACCGGCCTCGATTACGCCAAGGGCTTCGCGCTGGTGGACCACACCGGCAAGCCGCGCACCCTGCAGGATTTCCGCGGCAAGGTGGTGGTGCTGTTCTTCGGCTATACCCAGTGCCCGGACGTGTGCCCGACCACGATGGCCGAAATGGCCACCGTGATGAAGGAGCTCGGCCCGTCGGCGGACGACGTGCAGGTGCTGTTCGTGACCCTCGACCCGGAGCGCGACACCCAGGAACTGCTGTCGCACTACGTGCCGGCCTTCGACAAGCGCTTCATCGGCCTGTACGGCAATGCCGAGGCGACGGCGCGCACGGCCAAGGAATTCAAGGTGTTCTACGCCAAGGTGCCGGGCAACGAGCCGGGCAGCTACACGATGGACCACACCGCCGGCAGCTATGTGTTCGACCGCGACGGCAAGCTGCGCCTGTTCCTGCGCCACGGCCAGGGGCCCGCACCGATCGCCAGCGACCTGCGCCAGCTGCTATGATGGAACAAACACCATCTCAACAGGACGTAATGCCGTTCAGATAAGGACCCGTAGGGTGGGCGGCATGACCGCCCACCGTACATGGCTTGACTGAACGGCATTAGGACAACAGGACGGCATGGAACCAGCCCGAGGCAGGAACTACACCCGAATCGCCATCGTCGTCCTGCTGACGCTTGGCTGTCTCTACGTCCTCAGGCCCTTCCTGCCCGCGATCCTGTTCGCGGCCGCCGTCGTCATCTCCTCCTGGCCGCTGTACCTGCGCCTGCTGGCCCTGATGCGCGGCCAGCGCACCGCCGCGGCGCTGACGATCACGCTCTCCCTGACGCTCCTGATCATCGCTCCGCTGTCGATGGTCGCCTACAACCTGGCCGACGACGTCGCCAAGGGCTTCGAGGAGCTGCGCTACCTGGTCGAACACCGCGAGCTGATGCCGCCGTCCTGGGTCCGCGAGATTCCGCTGGTCGGGACCTCGATCGACAACTACCTGCGCGAGCTGATCGCCAGCCGCGAGCAGATGGTCGGGCTGGCCCAGCGCATGCTGGAGCCGGCGCGCCGCTGGCTGGTGGCAGGCGGCATCATGCTCGGCACCGGCGTGGCGCAAATGAGCCTGGCCGCCTTCGTCAGCTTCTTCCTGTACCGCGACGGCCATTTGCTGCTGGACGTGGTGGCGGTGACCATGCGCAAGGTAATGGGCGAGGGCGCCGAATCGGTGTCGAAGACCGTGAGCCAGACCGTGCGCGGCGTGATGTACGGCCTGCTCGGCACCGCGCTGGCGCAGGCCGTGGTGGCGGCGATCGGCTTCGCGATCGCCGGCGTGCCGGCGGTGCCGCTGCTGTCGACGATGGTGTTCCTGTCTTCCCTGGTGCCGGTCGGCCCGCCCATGATCTGGGGCGGGGCGGCGCTGTGGCTGTTCATGCAGGGCGAGACCGGGTGGGCGATCTTCATGGTGGTGTGGGGAGCGTTCCTGATCAGCGGGGTGGACAACGTGGTGCGGCCGATGCTGATCAGCCGGGGGAGCAGCTTGCCGTTCCTGCTCACCTTGCTGGGCGTGCTGGGCGGGGTGATCGCCTTCGGGTTCGTCGGGATGTTCATCGGGCCGGTGCTGCTGGCGGTGGGGTATTCCCTGATGAGCGAGTGGACCGGGACGAAGGATCCGATCGTCAAGCAGCGGTAGGGTGGGCGGCTTTGCCGCCCACGCGGTGATGGTTGGCAGTTTCGAAACCGCACCGGATGATCTTGCCGCTAACTATCCACGTGTGGGCGGCAAAGCCGCCCACCCTTGTATCTTGATCATATTGGTGGTTAGCTACCGCCAATCGAGGTGAAGACCAGCTTGAGCCCACCCTGAAGGCCCGACCTTGTAACGTAGATCAAGCCCTTCACCTCATTCTCACACCATATCCAACACTGGACGGTAGCCAAGGGCAATGACCCTGCATGCACAAGGAGAGTGAGTGTGATGATCGAGAATACAAGGAGAATTCATGTTTTACCTGGGTGTAGACGTTGCCAAAGCCAAGCTTGATTGCATGCTGCTCGATGGATCGAATGGCAAACTGAAA
>NZ_KB908159.1 GCF_000382345.1 Massilia niastensis DSM 21313 | reverse complement strand
CACCGCACAAGTGGCCGCACTGACCACCGCCCAGGCGGGGGTACTGAGCACTGCTGCGGTGGCGGCCCTGACCACGGCCCAGGTGGCGGCGCTCGAAACGGCCGACCTGGTCGCCCTGAAGACAGCCCAGATCCAGGCGCTGACGACGGCCCAGGTCGCAACGGGCCTGTCGGCGGCGCAGGTGGGCGCGATGACCACCGCCCAGGTGACATCGTTCACCACGGCCCAGGTCCAGGCGCTGACCACGGCGCAGGTCGTCGGCCTGTCGACCAGCCAGGCGGCAGCGCTGACCACGTCCCAGCTCCAGGCCTTGACCACCGCCCAGGTGGGCGCCCTCGAGACGCGCGACGTGGTGGCCCTGAGCACGCGCCAGATTGTGGCCCTCACCACGGCGCAGATCGCCAACGGCCTGAGCACGGCGCAGGTGAAGGCGCTGACCACGACCCAGGTCGAAGCCCTCACCTCGGCGCAGATCGGCGCGATGTCGACCGAGCAGATCCAGCACCTGAACATCGGCAGCCCGATCGTGCTCGACCTGAACGGTGACGGCGTGCACACCCGCAGCATCAGTGCGGGCGTCCAGTTCGACCTGTTTGCCAGCGGCGGCAAGGTGCAGACCGGTTGGGTCGACAGCACCGACGGCCTGCTGGCCCTGGACCGCAACGGCGACGGCGCCATCGGCGATGGCGGCGAGTTGTTCGGCACCTCCACTGTGCTGGCGAACGGCCAGGCCGCCTCCGACGGCTATGCGGCGCTGAAGGAACTGGATGCCAACGGCGACGGCATGATCGATGCGAAGGACGCGGCCTACGCCAACCTGCGCGTCTGGACCGACACCAATGCCGACGGCGTCAGCGGCCAGGGCGAGCTGCACACCCTGGCTTCGCTCGACATCGCCAGCGTGAGTGTCGAAGGAACCCGGACCTCGGTCAAGGACGCCGGTAACTGGATCGGCATGGAATCGAGCTATACCCGCACCGACGGCAGCACCGCGGCCACCGGCGATGTGTGGTTCACCGCGCAAAAGCCGGAGGCAGCCGCGGCGGCCGCGACCGACAGCCTGCGCAGCCGCGTCGGCGGCCTGGTCCAGGCGATGGCTTCCTTCAGTGCGGGTAGCGCCGGTACTCCGGTGCAGGGCTTGAACATGCCTGAGCTGGCGGGAGGCGCCGCGAAGACCGGCCTGATGGCCGCGGTCGGCAGCATGGTCGACGTGATGAAGCAGTTCGATGCCAATGGCAGCCGCATCCCGAGCGCGGGCATGCCGCTGGCGTCGACCGCCGAGTCGCTTGCCAAATCGGTCGCCCAGCCTGTTTCCACCGGCTTCCTGACTACCAACGGCGGCAACAAGTAAGACCTGCCCGCGGCCGGCGCATGCCGGCCGCTCCTGGGCAAGAAGGCAAGACCGTTATCGGTCTTGCCTTTTTTGCGTCCAAATTGCGACAAACGCGGAACAAAAGGGTTAACACAGTGCTGTTCTGCAACAATTTCAGCCGACAAGCGAGTACGCTCTCCGTTTGCTGCAAATCCCTTCTATCAGTACCGAATGGCCGACAAATTTCCCCATACAACTCTGCAATGCCTGACTGCCATCGCGCAGCATCATGGCTTGCAGGTCAATCCGGAGCGCCTGATCCATGACTACGCACTGAGCGCCGAGGAACCATCCTCGGCCATGCTGTTGCGCATGGCGTCGAGCATCGGCCTGAAGGCCAGGGCCAAGCTGTTCGCGGTCGGCAGCCTGCTCGGGCAGAAGGGCGTCTTTCCGCTGATCGCGCGGATGAAGGACGGGAACAGCGTCATCGTCGTCGGCACCAGCCCGGATGGCGACGGCAGTGTCGCCATCCTCGATCCGCTCGCCAGCCTGGCCTCGGTCGTCATGCTCGACAACCACGCCTTCAGCGCGCGCTGGAGCGGCGAAGTCGTGTTCCTCAAGCGCAGCCAGGCGGCGGGCGGCGCGCGCCAGCCCTTCGGCCTGCGCTGGTTCATCCCCGAGATCCTGCAGCAGAGGACAGCGTTCCGCGACATTGCGATCGCCGCCCTGGCGATGCACGTGCTGGCGCTGGCCTCGCCCATCTTCTTCCAGCTCGTGCTCGACAAGGTGCTGGTGCACCACAGTATCTCGACCCTGTGGGTGCTCGGCGCCGGGATCATGATCGCACTGCTGTTCGAAGCCGTGTTCGGCTACATGCGCCAGATCCTGACGCTCTGGGGCAGCAACAAGATCGACATGCGCCTGACACGGCGCGTGTTCGCCCACCTGCTGTCGCTGCCGATCGACTTCTTCGAGACCACCTCGGCCGGGGTGGTGGTGCGCCACATGCAGCAGCTGGAGCGGATCCGCCAGTTTCTCACCGGCCGCATGTTCTTCACCGCCCTGGACGCCACGGCGCTGGTCATCTTCCTGCCGATCCTGTTCAGCTATTCAAGCAAGCTGGCGATGATCGTGCTGCTGTTCACCATCCTGATCAGCGTGATCGTCGCGGTGCTGGTCCCCACCTTCCAGCGCCGCCTGAACGAGCTGTATTCGGCCGAAGGGGCGCGCCAGGCGCTGCTGGTGGAAACCATCCATGGCATGCGGACGGTCAAGGCGCTGGCGCTCGAGCCGGCGCAGCGCCGCAATTGGGACCAGCGCTCGGCCCATGCGATGAACATGCATTTCCGGGTCGGCCAGATCTCGATCACCGGCAACGCCGTCACTGACTTCCTCGGCAAGCTGTTGCCGGTCGTGATCATCATCGTCGGCGCCCAGGACGTGTTCGACCAGACGCTGACGGTCGGCGCCCTGATTGCCTTCCAAATGCTGGCGAGCCGGGTCAGCGGTCCCCTGATCGCGATCGTCGGCCTGGTCAACGAATACCAGGAAACCGCGCTGTCGGTGCGCATGCTGGGCGAAGTCATGAACCGCGCTCCGGAAGGCCGCGGCAGCGGCGGCCTGCGTCCGGACCTGCGCGGCGACATCAGCTTCGACGGCGTCACCTTCCGCTATCCGGGCGCCAGCACCAACGCGCTCGATCGCGCCAGCTTCCAGATCCGCCAGGGCAGCGTGGTCGGCATCGTCGGCCGCAGCGGTTCGGGCAAGACCACCATTACCAAGGTGCTGCACGGGCTATACACCATCCAGGAAGGCATCGTCCGTTTCGACGGCGTCGACGCGCGCGAGATCGACCTGTCGCACCTGCGCCGCCAGGTCGGTGTGGTGCTGCAGGAGAACTTCCTGTTCCACGGCAGCGTACGCGACAACATCGCCGCGACCATGCCCGAGGCCAGTTTCGAGGAAATCGTCGAGGCCGCGCAAGCCGCCGGCGCGGACGAATTCATCGAGCGTTTGCCGCAGGGCTACGACACCATCCTCGAAGAGAACGCCTCGAACCTGTCCGGCGGCCAGAAACAGCGCCTGTCGATCGCCCGCGCGCTGCTGCCCAGGCCGCGCATCCTCATCCTGGACGAGGCCGCCAGCGCGCTCGACCCCGAGAGTGAAGCCATCTTCATCCGCAACCTGTCGCGTATCGCGGTGGGCCGCACCGTGATCATGGTGTCGCACCGTCTCTCCACGCTGGTCAATGCCGACAACATCCTGGTCATGCAGCGCGGCCAGTTGATGGACAGCGGCACCCATGCAGAGCTCCTGTCGCGCTGCTCAACTTATACGCAATTATGGAATCAGCAAACAAGTCACCTGTGATGGTGCGTGGGCCGGCCCGCAAGGCGGACGACCCGACCGAGATCGAGTTCCTGCCCGACGCCGACGAGATCGAGCGCCGTCCGCTGCCGCCGCATGCCCGCATCACCATCCATGCGCTGGCCGCGATGCTGGTATGTTTCCTGGCCTGGGCCGCCTTCGCCGAGGTCGACGAGGTGGTGAAGGCCCAGGGCCGCCTGACCACGCCTTCGGCCAACATCGTGGTGCAGCCGATGGAAACCGCGATCATCCGCAGCATCGACGTGCGCATCGGCCAGGTGGTCAGGAAGGGCGAACGCCTGGCCACCCTGGATCCGACCGACGCCAACGCCGACCAGGCCCAGTTGCGGCTCAAGTTCGACAGCCTCGACACCCAGGTCAAGCGCCTGGAAGCCGAGCTGGCCGGCCATGCCGCCGCGCCGGACGCGAAGCCGGCCTCGGCGGACACCCTGCTGCAGGACAAGCTGGCGCAGGAGCGCCGCGCCAACTTCACTGCGCAGCTGGCGCGCATCGACCAGAACATCGCGCGCGTGCGGGCCAGCCTGGACACCAACCTGCGCGACCAGCAAGTGCTGGGCGAACGCACCACCTCGCTGCGTGAAGTCGAAGCGATGCAGGAAAGCCTGGTGCAGCAGAAATTCGGCGCCAAGGTCAGCTTGCTGGACGCACGCAACAAGCGCATGGAGGTCGAGCGCGACTATACATTGAGCCGCAACCAGGAACCGGAGATCCGGCGCGAGCTGGCCGGCCTGGGGGCGGAGCGGTCCGCCTTCGTCAACGGCTGGCGCCAGAAGATCATGGAGGACATGCTGAACCTGTCGCGTGAACGCGATACGACCGCCGAGCAGATGAAGAAGGGGTCGCTGCGCCACAGCATGGTGATGCTGACCGCCCCCGTCGATGCGATGGTGCTCGACATCGCCAAGCTGTCGCAGGGGTCGGTCGCGCGCGAGGCGGAACACCTGTTCACGCTGGTGCCGGTCGGCAGCGCCCTGGATGCGGAAGTGCAGATCGATTCGCTCGACGTCGGCCACGTCAAGCCGGGCGACGATGTCCGCATCAAGCTCGACGCTTTCCCGTTCCAGAAGCACGGCACCCTGATGGCCAGGGTGCGTACGCTCAGCGAGGATGCATTCCGGCGCGAGACCGCCACCCCGGGACAGGGCACCGACGCCTATTATGTCAGCCGCATCGACCTGGGCACGGGGGCCCTCAAGAACATGGAACGTCACACGCGCCTGCTGCCGGGCATGACGCTGACCGCCGAAATCGTGGTCGGCAAGCGCACCGTGCTGTCCTACCTGGCGTGGCCGCTGACGAAAGGCTTGAGCGAATCCCTGCGCGAGCCCTGACCTACCTTCCTTCACATTTATGAAACTTGCAATCACTTCCATTCAGCGCGACCGCAATCCCTGGATTGTCGAATGGCTGGCCTTTCACATGGTCGCCGGCTTCACTGAATTCCACATCTATTGCCACAAATGTAGCGATGGCATGCCGGAAACCCTGCAAAAGATCGGCAGGCATTTTCCCGTGCACGCGTATGCCATCCACTCCGAATTCAAGCCGCAGCTCGACGCCTTCCGCCATTCGTGGGAGATGAATGGCAAGAACGTCGACTGGATGGCCTTCATCGACGGCGATGAATTCCTGTTCCCGACCGCCGCGCCCGACATGGCCACCGCCCTGGCGCCGTACGGCAATGCGCAGCTTTCCGCGCTGGCCGCGTACTGGGTCTGCTACGGCAGCAGCGGGCGCATGGACGAGCCGGCGGGCCTGGTGCTGGAAAACTACCCGCGCCACAGCGGCCCGGACTTCCACGGCAACCGGCACATGAAATCGATCGTCCGCGGCGGCGAGCAGATCGAGATCAATGGCTCGCACCTGTTCTCCACGCCGCGCGGCACCTATGATGATCGGCTGCGCCCGGTCACGCAGCCTTATCTCACCGACCCCGATGCGCAGCCAAGCTATGACCGGTTCCGCATCAATCACTATGCGGTCCAGAGCTTCGAGTTTTTCAAGCGGACCAAGCAGAACATGGGTGCGGCCGACGCCAATCCCAAGCACATCCGTCCGGATGCCTGGTTTCATGAATACGACCGCAATGAATGCGACGACGGCAGGTCCTACAATTTCCTGATCCGCGTGAAAATCAAGATGGCTGAAATCCAGGCCGTGCTGGATGCCGCCTGATTCGTGCCGCTCACTTATTGAAAAAACGGGAATTTAATCTTGGAACAAATCGTCAGCAATTACCGTGTCGTCGGCACCCTGCAGCCCTCGGCAACCCGGCCGATGGGGGATTCGGTGTCGCCCAAGGCCATGATCGCGCAGGTCCTGGCCGATAACAGCCGGCCGGTATCGGTGCTCGATATCGGGTTTGGCGTGGGCACGCTGGGACAATTCATCAAGACGCACCCGGACCTGCGGCACTGGTCGGTCGATGGCGTGGACGGGTGGGGACCGAACTGCCATAACCGCGATCTGCTGGACCAGAACATCTACCGCAATGTGTGGCACGGGCTGGCGCAGGAACTCCCGATGGAGCAGATCAAGAGCTACGACATCATCTGCCTGCTGGATGTGATCGAGCACCTGCCGCGCGAGCTGGCGCGCACGCTGGTCAAGGATTTGCTGGAAAGCCTGGCCGATGACGCGCTGCTGTTCATCAGCACGCCGCTCTGGTTCTATCCGCAGGATGCGCTGCAGGACGGCGACCTGGAAGAACACCTGATCGGCGTGCCGGCCTCGTCCATGCTGGCCATGCAGCCGCGCATGTACTGCATCAACCACCCGCTGGTCGGCGGCTTCATCTACGACAAGCGCAGCCTGGCCTACGCCGACTTTTTCCAGCCATCGACCGACAGGAATTTCAGTTATGCGATGGGGATGGAAATTGTGCGCGCGGTACGCATGGAGCACGCACCGGGCGTGATCTACAAGTACTGAGCGGGCGGCGCCGGCCGGCGCTACCGGTTCAGCCTGGCGCGGAGCTGGCTGAAGGCCGCCGTATATTCCGGGTGGCCGATCTCGCGCATCGCCACTTTCAGGGCATCGGAGATCACCGCTTCCAGCTTCTGCTCGCCCAGGCGGGTGGCGGACCAGGCGCAGCGGAAGGTGTCGTAGGCCTTGACGCGCCAGTGCGGCTCGATCGTCAGCAGCAGGGACGCCATCCGCTCGATCATGAACACCTTGCGTTCCACCGCGCCGGTATAGGTCGTGGCATGCACCAGGGCGGCTTTCAGCGCCGAGTCCGGCCCCTCGCACAGCGCGAACATCGGTTCGGTCAATGCCAGCCAGGCTTTCCAGAACGCGGGTTTGGCCACGATGAAGTTGGAAAAGACCACCTGGCGCGAATCCATCACCAGGACCCCCACGGAACCGGGCAGGCGCGGATGGCGCAGGGATGCCAGGTAGGCGTCGGCCGCGGCGGTAAAGCCGGGGTCGAACAGTTCGTTCTGCTCGAACACGTTCAGGAAAAGACTGCCCATGTCCGGCTGCGGGCTGAAGGTGAAGACGTCGGTGTCGGCCGGGGCCGCATGGATGAAGTCGACCACGCCCTGGTGCGACAGGCCGGTTTTGCTGGCGAATTTCGGGGAAAAGAACCCGTACCAGGTATCCGGGTCCAGTTCGCCGGACAACAGGAAGGTGCGGATCGGCCAGTATTCACGCCAGTCATGGCGGTTGTCCTGCCGGTTATCCAGCAGGAAGTACCCTTCCGGCATTTCGGCGACGGTCTGGTCCGAGTAGGCGATATGGTAAAGCTGGATGCGTTTCATCACGGTTTCAGCACGGCCTTGACGACATACTGGAAGGCGACGCTGTCGTCCACCGCCAGTTCCGGGTTGCCGCCGGTGGCGCTTGCCATGGCGCGGATGGCCGCGGCGACTTCGGCGCTGGGCGGCTGCACGATGCGCGCCGTCATGGCCGTGATCTGGAATCCCGCCGATTCGAACAATTGAATGATCGTGGTCCGGGTGAACCAGCGGATATGCGTACGATCCAGCAGGCCTGAATCCTGGTACGCGAAATTGCCATTGTTGAGCGTGGCCTGCAGGCTCCAGTTCTGGGCATTCGGAATGCAGGCGACGATGTCCACCGGGCCGGCGGCATTGCTGCGGATTTTTTTCAGCAGCTTCCACGGGTCGTACAAGTGCTCCAGCGCGTCGGCGAAAACCCAGCAGTCGCCGTCGGCAAAGGTCTGGAAGATCTCGGGCGGCAGGTGCTCCGCATTGCCGTGGATGACATCGGTGCAATGCGCTTTCGAGGCTTCGGCATACTCGCGATCGATCTCGATGCCGGTGTAGCGCGCGTTCGCATTGATGCCGCGGTAGGCGTGCGCCAGGGCGCCGCTGCTGGAACCGACTTCGATGACGCGCCTGTAATCGGGGCGCATCAGGTGCAGCACATCGGCATTGTGAATCTGGTTGATCGGCGTTTGTTTCATCGTGTCCTCGCTACTTTCCGGCCGTTTGGCTATCTTCATGAATTGTTCTTCCAGCGCGCGTACCAGCCGGGGCGAATCGAACAGGGTGCAGCTCAACCGGGTGTCATGCAGCTTGTGCTTCATGGCGGCCGTCAGCGCCGGGTCCGACGCCAGCGCCACGCCGGTTTCAATGTAGTGAGACAGGTCGCAGGCGACGAGTTCCGGCAGGTCGACCGCATGCAGCAGGCTGCCGGCCATGCGCGAGGCGAAGGTGTCGCCGCTGCAGGTCAGGATCGGCAGGCCGGCCCACAAGGCGTCGCTGGCCGTGGTGCCGGCATTGAACGGATAGGTGTCCAGGAACAGGTCGGCCACCTGGTAGCGCGCCAGGTAGTTTTCCGGGGCGACGCGTTCGGCAAAGACCAGGCGGGCCGGATCGACGCCGCGCTCGATTGCCGCCTTCGTCAGGTTCACGCGCACGGCGTCCTGGTCGGCGATGAGCCACAGGACGCTGCGCGGCGCGCGCAGCAGGATCTGCAGCCAGGCGTCGAAGACTTCCGGGGTGATCTTGAAGGTGCTGTTGAAGCAGCACAGCACGAACGCATCGTCCGGCAGCTTGACCGAGGCGCGGGTAGGGCGCGGCCCGATGGCGCGCTCGCGGTCGTTGATCTGGAACGAATCCGGCAGGTACAGCGGCTTTTCGGTGAAAAACGGCTTCAGTTTTTCCGGAAACACGAATTCGTCGGCGATCACATAATCGATCGCGGGCAGGGCGGTCGTGCCGGGGAAGCCGAGATACGTCACCTGCACCGGCGCCGGGCGCCAGGACAGGATGTCGTGGCGGGTTCCCAGGGTCAGGCCATGCAGGTCCACCAGGATGTCGATTTCATGGTCGCGGATGCAGCGCGCCGCTTCCTCGTCGCTCATGGCGTCGATGCGGATGTAGTGGTCCATCGCGCCGACCACGCGCGCGCGCAGCGCAGAGCCGTCGTCACGGCTCCAGCTGAAGCCGTAGACCTCGACCTTGCTGCGGTCGTGCAGCGCGTACAGTTCGGCGCTAAGGATCGAGACCGCATGATTGCAGAAGTCCGAGGACAGGTAGCCGATGCGCAGGCGCGGATGGTCGTAGCCGTCGGCCGGCGCCAGCGGCGCCTGCAGCGGCAGCACCTTCTTGTCGACATAGCGCTGCGAGGCCGCCAGTTGTACCGCCGGATCGCCGGATTCGGCCAGCAGGGCGAGCGCCGACGCGGCCTCGAGCAGGTCGTCGTGCGTGGCGCCGGGGAAGGGCGCAAAGGCCGGCCAGATGCACAGCTTCTGCCGCAGGTGCACCCAGTGGGCGATCGCCTGCGGCTGTTTCGGGTCCAGCGCCAGGCTGCGCGCCAGCATCGCTTCGGCGGCCACATTATCGCGGCGGATCTCCAGCAGCCGCCCGAGGTTGTTCAGCGCATGGATCAGCAGCGCCTGGTCCTCGGCCGCAGCGGGCCTGGCGCGCGCCAGCACCGCGCGCCAGGCATCCAGCGCTTCCTCGGGCCGGCCCATGCGTTCGAGGACGGTGCCCAGGTTCAGGTGAGCCTGCGGAAAGTCCGGCACCAGCGCCAGCGCGGCGCGGTAGGACTGCTCGGCGCCCGCATGCTCGTTCACATTCGCCAGCAAGACGCCCAGGTTGAAATGCGCGACGTACAGCGCCGGCGAGTCGTGATGGGCGATCCAGTCGCGGTAGAGCCGGGCGGCGGCCTGCGGCTGGCCGTCGCGCGTGAGCTGTTCCGCGACTGCGATCAGGCCGAGGATCGGCAGGTCGCCGCGCAGGGCCAGTCGCCGTGCGGTGTCCGCGTCCGGGACGGATACGGCGCCAGCCTGGGCGGAACCTGGATGTGGGTGGGACATGGGGTCGATGAGAAGCGTGACGGTAAGAGGAAACGATACAGGAGCGAACACGGCTCTTGCAAGGTAGAAACTCCACTTTGACGCGTTTTCGCCGGCACCGTTAGCAGGTATTCAAGGCTTTGTTGCATAAACCCTTCGCCCGTTCTTTGCGACCGAAACAAAAACGCCAGCCTGCATGGGCTGGCGTTTTTGCCACGACCTTCCTGGCGGCTGTGCTACACCGTCGGCGGATCGGTCTCGCGCGCATAGGCGCGCGGGCCGGCCAGCGCCGCCTTGAAGGCGTCGAGCGCGCCGTCCACCAGCAGGGCCGGGTCGGCGGAACCGTCCGGCAGCGCCGACGGAATCATCGCCTTGCTCAACAGGTCGGCGCCGGCGCCCAATACCAGGATGGCCTTGCCGTGGCGGTATTGCTCGCGCACGAAGTCGATCGCGTGGGCGTTGCGCGCCAGCGCTGCGCCGACCCCGTCGCCGTCCGGCACGATCATCGCGTCGTACAACACCGACGGACCGGCTTCCAGCGAGATTTCGACGTCGAGCGGGGTGCCGTTGGAAGCCTTGACCTTGCCCAGCGTGCTGCCCACCAGGCGCGGCACGGCGCCGTCCGCGAGCAGGTCCGCATACAGCTGCCTGACCTGGTCCCCGTTCACCCCCGGCGCCACCAGGATGGCGACGCGGCGCGTGCGGATCCCGGTCTGGCCCGGCCGGCTCAGCAGCGACAGGGCCGGCGATGGGGCGTACGTCGGGACAGGCGCGTCGGTGGCGCGCGGCAGCGGATCCGGCACGTCCATGCCCAGGCCGTCGGCCACCTTGGCGGCCAGGCCGGCATCCACGTTGGCCAGCAGGGCCAGGATGCGCTGGCGCACCGCCGGCGTCTGCACCCGGGTCAGCTCGAAGCGGAAGGCGTTGGCGATGTGGGCCTGCTCGGCCGGTGTCTGGCTCTGGTAGAACAGGCGCGCCTGGCCGTAGTGCTCGGCGAACAGCTCGGGCTTGCCGCGCACCTTGTCGACCGTCGCGAAGGCTTCCGGGAAGCTGGTGAAGCCGCGCTGTCCGGCCTGGAACGGGCAGCCCCCGCCCAGCGAATTCGGTTCGTAGTTCACGCGCCCGCGCGGGATCGCCTGGCGGTGGAAGCCGTCGCGCTGGTTGTTCTGGATCTGCACGATCGGCGAGTTGATCGGGATCTCGTGGAAGTTCGCTCCGCCCAGGCGGGTGATCTGGGTGTCCAGGTAGGAGTGGTTGCGGCCTTGCAGCAGCGGATCATTGGTGAAGTCGATGCCGGGAACGATGTGGGCCGTGCAGAACGCCACCTGCTCGGTCTCGGCAAAGAAGTTGTCGGGATTGCGGTTCAAGACCAGGCGGCCGACCGGCGTCAGCGGCACCAGTTCCTCCGGCACGATCTTGGTCGCGTCCAGGATGTCGAACGGGAAGGATGCAGCCTGCTCCTCGGTGAAGATTTGCAGGCCCAGTTCCCATTCCGGGAAATTGCCGGACTCGATGGCTTCCCACAGGTCGCGCCGATGGAAGTCCGGGTCGGCGCCGGAAATGCGCACCGCCTCGTCCCAGACCAGCGAGTGCGTACCCTGTAGCGGCGTCCAGTGGAACTTGACGAAGCGGGACTCGCCCTGTGCGTTGATCATGCGGAAGGTGTGTACGCCGAAGCCCTGCATGGTGCGGTAGCTGCGCGGGATCGCGCGGTCCGACATCACCCACATCAGCATGTGCGCGATCTCCGGCGACAGGCCGGCAAAATCCCAGAAGGTGTCGTGCGCGGTAGCCGCCTGCGGCATGGCGTGGTGCGGCTCGGGCTTGGCGGCGTGGACCAGGTCGGGGAACTTCATCGCGTCCTGGATGAAGAACACCGGGATGTTGTTGCCGACCAGGTCCCAGTTGCCTTCGTCGGTATACAACTTGACGGCGAAGCCGCGCACGTCGCGCGCGACGTCGGTCGAGCCGCGCTCGCCGGCGACGGTGGAAAAACGCACGAACACCGGGGTGCGCTTGCCCTTGGCGGCGAACGGCGTGGCGCGGGTCAGCGCGCTGAAATCGTCGTAGGCTTCGAAGAAACCATGCGCGGCCGAACCGCGCGCGTGCACCACGCGCTCGGGAATGCGCTCATGGTCGAAGTGGGTGATCTTCTCGCGCAGGATGAAATCTTCCATGGCGGTCGGCCCGCGCAGGCCGATCTTGAGCGAGTTCTGGTTGTCGGCCACCGGCACGCCCTGGTTGGTGGTCAGGTGACGGTCGGAGGGGTCGACGCGCACGCGGTCCAGCGGCGCAACGGTCGGGTTCTCGCCCTGTGGAGGCGTGCCGTTGCCGACCTTGTCCGAGCTGACGATCTCGCTGCTGGTGCTGCCGGTCGCGGCCGGGTCGGCGGGGGCATGGCGGGCGCCCTCGGCCGGGGTGCGCGCGGCATCGCCGTATTCGCCTGGCTTGGTCGGATTGAACGGCATGCCGGCCGCAAGCTGCTTTTCGGCGGCGACCTTGTCGAACAGGCGCGCTTCGACCGGATTGCCGGCGTTCGGCGCTGCAGGCGACGACGCGCCGGATGGGCCGGCAACGGTGCTCAGTACCGAACCGGCGCCGTCGGGGCCGGAATTCTTGGTGGGTGACGTCATCCTATCCTCTTGATGGCTCTATTACGTTGATTGGACGATCAACATAGCTGAGGAGGGATGAACGCTACGGTTAGCTCACTAACATAAGCGCCGGCTGCGCCCTTAATATATTCCTAAGGGACCGATCGATTTTTACAATCGGGACGGTGCGCGCCCTTTGTTTCCGCTTTGTACTGGAAATGGACCGGATGTGAAGATTTCAGACGCTGAAAACAAAAAAGCCAACCTGCATGGGTTGGCGTTTTGCTGAAGAATTCTTGTGGCCCAAGGCGGAATCGAACCACCGACACAAGGATTTTCAATCCGTAAGTCCCTCGTTCGAATCAGTTCCGGAACCAGAATACGACAAGGAGTTCCGCGCAACCGGAACTCCCTTTTTTTCGTTCCACATCGCGCGCGGGTGCCACGCGGATCCCGGCTCATTCGCCGGGCAGGGCGCCGCACTGCGGCTGCGCATGTGCTTGCATGACCGGCCGGGCGGCCGTCGAGAACTTCTCCCGCATGAATCCGAGGAAGGCTTGCACGCGCGGGCTGAGATGTTTGCGGCTCTGGTAGGCGAGGTAGAGCGGCTCCTGCCCAGGAGGCCGGAAGTCAGTCAGCACCGGTACCAGCCGGCCGGTGGCAAGGTCGTCGCCGACATGGAACTGGGCCAGGCGCACCAAGCCGAGTCCGTAACGGGCCAGTTCGAGCAGCATGTCGCCGTGGTTTGCCCCCAGGTTGCCTTTCGCCACAACCGTCCTGGCTTCGTCGTCCTGCAGCATCGGCCACACGTTCCAGTGGGTGCGATGACTGAAGTTGATGCAGTTGTGGTGCGCCAACTCGTCGGGCGTCTGCGGCGTGCCATGGCGCGCCAGATACGACGGCGCGGCGCAGACGATCCAGGGGCTGTCGAGCAGGTGCCGCGCCACCAGCGAAGAATCGGGCAGGGGGCCGCCCTGGATCGACACGTCGATGCGCTGCTCGACGAAATCGACCGGCTCGTTGGTTAGGTGGAACTCGACGCGCAGTTTCGGGTGCCGCTCTAGGAATTCTCCGATTATGGGCGCCAGCTGATATTTTGCGAAGCTAACCATCGAATGCACGCGCAAGGTGCCGCTGACATCGCCAGAGCAGGACAGTACGGCATTTTCGGCGCTGCTCAGGGCCGCGAAGATGTCCTGGCCCTCGTCGTACAGCACGTGACCGGCGTCGGTCAGCGTCAGCATGCGCGGGGTGCGGTGGAACAGACGCACGTTGAGCCGGTCTTCCAGCCGCGATACCAGTTTGCTCACTGCCGAAGGGGACAATATCAGCCGGCGCCCCGCAGCGGAAAAACTGCCGGTTTCGACCGCCGCAAAAAACACTTCCAACTCACTCAATTGGATCGACACCGTACCCCGCACCTGTGAAATTTCGTCAAAGACCAATGACGATTATCGCATTTACCACGCATTGTCCGCACCCCAGAATATGAAGGTCCCGGTGCGCCTCGCGCGCCTTTCCAAGCGCAACCGCGCACAGCACAAGGAGATCCAACGTGTCCAAATCGACCGAACGTACCCACCCGAAGAGCCTCGTGGGCTTTCCCCAGCCGCTTCCCCGTTTTGCCATCAATGATCTGGTGGTGCCCGACGCGGTCCCGGAGGACGAACGCGAATGGGTGCCGCAGGCGCCCAACGTCTGGTTCCGTCCGCTCATTCTGAACGTTACCCAGGGCTACTTCGTCAACGTGCTGCGCGTGCGTAAGAGCGGCGTGCTGTCGCGTCATCGCCACGACGGTCCGGTCCATGCCCACGTGCTGAAAGGGCGCTGGTATTACCTCGAGCACGACTGGACCGCGATCGAAGGCTCCTACGCCCATGAGATCCCGGGCGAGATTCACACACTGTACGTACCCGAGGATGTGAGCGAAATGATGACGCTGTTCCACGTAACGGGCGCGTACACCTACCTTGATGAGGAAGGGCGGCCGGTCGGTTACGAGGACGTATTCACCAAGCTGGAAGCGGCCGTCAAACACTACGAGGCAGTCGGCCTCGGCACCGACTACGTGCGCCGCTTCATCCGGTAGGGCAGCTTGCCCCCGGTCCAGACTTCGCTTGCCCATAGGAGACAGCCTGCCGCCAGGCGGGTTCCAGATCAGATGATAAAAAGGAGCAGCAACATGAGTACCGATACCAGCGGCATCGCCCTCCCGTTCACACGGGGCGCGGCGCTGACCGACGAGCAGGCCGCAGTCTACCGCAAGGTCAACCTGCGATTGATTCCCTTCCTGTTCATCTGCTACGTCGCGGCCTACCTCGACCGCATCAACATCGGCTTCGCGCAGCTGCAGATGAAGGCCGACCTCGGTTTTAGCGACGCCGTCTACGGCCTCGGCGCGGGCATTTTCTTCTTCGGCTATGCGCTGTTCGAAGTACCCAGCAACCTGCTGCTGGAAAAGATCGGCGCACGCAAGACACTACTGCGCATCATGGTGCTATGGGGCCTGACCTCGGCGGGGATGATGTTCGTGAGCACGCCAACCCAGTTGTACGTCGCACGCTTCCTGCTCGGCCTGTTCGAAGCCGGCTTCTTCCCTGGCATCATCCTCTATTTCACCTACTGGTATCCGTCGGGCATGCGGGCGAAGATCATCGCACTGTTCATGTCGGGCATGGCGGTGGCAGGCATCATCGGTGGCCCGTTGTCGGGCTGGATCATGAACGACATGGCCGGCGTCAACGGCTGGGCCGGCTGGCAATGGATGTTCCTGCTCGAAGGCTTACCGGCCGTGCTGCTCGGCGTGATGGCATGGTTCCTGCTCCAGGACCGACCGAGCGACGCCCGATGGCTGTCGACCCGCGAGAAAGAGGTCATTGAGGGCACGTTGCAGCAGGACCAGCGCACGCTGGGCCCGGCGCACCACGGTTCGCTCCGGCATGCGCTGCGCGACCCGAAGATCTACATCCTGGCATTCGCGTACTTCACCTTCATTGCCGGCACCTATGTGATCACGTTCTGGCTGCCGACCATCGTCAAGAGCTTCGGCATGACCGACCCGCTGAGGATCGGCCTGCTCACGGCGATCCCGTATATCATTGGCGCCGTCGGGATGGTGCTGCTGAGCAAACACTCCGACCGCACGCGCGAGCGGCGCTGGCACGCGGCCGGTGCGGCTTTCCTTGGCGGAGCGGGACTGGTGGTGGCAAGCCTGCTGTCCGGGCACCTGGCGCTGGCGCTGGTGGCGCTGTCGTTTGCGACGATCGGGATCCTGGCAACGATGCCGCTGTTCTGGGCGATGCCGACGGCCTACCTGTCCGGACCGGCTGCGGCGGGAGGGATTGCGCTGATAAACTCGCTCGGCCTGATCGGCGGTTTTGTTAGCCCGTTCGTGATCGGCTGGTTCAAGACCGAGACGGGCAGCGTCAACGGCGGCCTGTACTTCGTGACGGCGCTGATGGTGCTGGGCGCGATCACGCTGCTGTTGGGCATACCGGCGCAGGCGCTGCGCGAGAAGCGCACCGACTGATGGACTGGCCTGCCGATTGTGCACATGTTGTCAGACCACCTTCGGCTGCGACGCCGGCACGGTGGCCGAGCGTGTCCCGAGCAGCGTGATCATGTCGGGTAGTGGAAGCGGTCGGGCAAACAGACGCCTGCATGCGCAGGGCACCGTGTTCCGACAGGAACTGTGCTTGTGCCTGCGTTTGGACGCTTTTGGCCCGGCGTTGGTCGCAACACCGTCCGCATCGACCTGGAGCCGGTACACAACGTGTCGATGCCGCTTTGTACCGGAACTGGACCGGATGTAAGGATTTCGGACGCTGAAAACAAAAACGCCAACCTGCAAGGGTTTGCGTTTTTGCTAAGGAATTCTTGGTGGCCCGGGGCGGAATCGAACCACCGACACAGATTTTCAATCCTTTGCTTTCGCAACTGAGCTGCCAGGCTTGGGACATCTCGCTCGTGCCGCGCTTTACCCGCTACTGACCGAAAAGCCCTGGCACGGGAGAGTGCTGTTAAAATTTGCGATAGCCTTCCGATGCCCATTTGCCGGAGTACACAAATCCTACGTTTTTTACTCAGAGCGGCGATGCGTATGCCAAAGCTAGCGATCGCTGTTGCATTATTGGTGCTGGCAGCTTTGGCCAGCACGATGACCTACACCGGTTTCCTCGTCGTCGGGGTGTTGGCCGATTATCTCGGCACGGGTCGGGTCATGGCAGGACTGCTTCTTGGCGGTCTGTTTGCAAGATTTCCCTGGATAAGCAAAGGCAAGCTGCGCATTGTTGGTGTATTACCTAAGCCTGCCCGTCGACCACTCATCGTAAGCTTACTCGCACTCTGCTTGTTGCACTTCCTGTCGCGAGGCGAATACGTGCCTGCAGCGTTTACAGGTTTCGCTACGGCGTTTCTTCTCACATACCCTTGGTTGAGGCGCGCTATGTTCGATCGGATGTTATCGTCCGTCTTCAAATTCGCTGGCCAAAACCCCCGCAAAAGCACCGACGACACGGTGATTGATGGTGAATTCAGGGAAAGGAAAGATTGAGATGATTACCCGCTCCCGCCCTGTCAACTGACTGTTCGCCGCTAGCCAGTTGCAAGCGGCGCTCCTTCGTCACGACCTATGACACGAGGAGTTTGAGCTTCGGAAACGAAAACGCCAACCCGCGTGGGTTGGCGTTTTCGCTTTGAATCTTGGTGGCCCGGGGCGGAATCGAACCACCGACACAAGGATTTTCAAGACGACGCGCTGCCAAACAAACTTCGCTCGAAGTCATCGTATCAGGTATCTTCCTTGCGCATCTGGGCTCGGTGAATTGAGCAAGGAAATACAAGCGATAACTGGATAGGAGATTACTTCCGATAGGTAAGCCAGCCGACAGATTCGTCACGTGCGTCGATGCAGTCCAGGGAGCATCCATTTAGCAAGTGAGAACCGACCATGGACAGGCGAGATTGCTGGTGCCTAAACCGACGCGTCAGGTAAGTCGTTCATGAAACGACATCGTCTTACTGTTAGCGTATCACCTGATAAGAGATATAGACAGCGTATGGACAGGGGCTCATCTTCTTGAAGGAAAATTCACGGATTACTTGTACTAGCTTGGACTTGATCTGAAAGAGGTTGTCGGCTGGGAGCATTGCAGTTCAACTCCTGCTTTAAGCCACCGGAAACAGTTGATCGCAGCATTGCTTCCAAGCGCGTTCCCAATGTCCTTGCAGCCTCAGGTCCGGCACTTGAGTGTACGCCAATGTCATAACAATCAGTAGCCAGGACGTTAGTTACGGAGATAAACGATTTGTCAGCTGCAGCAAAAGAGAGTAAGTATCGTCCATCCTTCTCCAAGTGTTTTTCGTTGCCCGCTTCGGTCATCGTCAAAAATCCTTCTGCATGTGAGAAACGCTGAACTGCAGCCCTTAGCTTGGCTGCTTCGACTTCGTTATCTGGACGCACTGCAAGTGAATACTGAATGTGCCGCGTCTCATAGGAACATGCGAGCAATGATCCAAAAAGCATTGCAAGCATTAATGGACGAAAGTAGGCAGGCGATTTCATATTTGGAAGCAGCATCAGTAATCAATCGACCTAGGGACCGCACATTCGCGCAGCAATGCGAGTCCGCAGGAGCCCGCCGACGATGAATAGCGGTGCCTGGGCGAGAACTATGCATAAAAGCGCCATCGCAGAGCGAATCAAGGATTCTTCGGTCGCATAATACTGTAATGGGAGCCACAAAATGAATAGAGCCAGGCCGCCGGAAAGTGTAGTGACCCACATCGCCGGACGGCCAAAGGCAATTCCCAGCACAAGCGATGTAGCCGCAACGAAAAGCGATATCGATAGGAAAGTGGGCCAAGGAGCTGCCTGGTCGGCACTTACATTGACGCCGAAAATCGCCGCCAGTGCGATGAATAGAAACGCGCTGATTGCTGCTACCAACTTCATTTAACGTTTTCCTTATGCCTTATACCCCACAATCGATGACGCGGCTGTTCCTGACCGTTATGAGCCAACACCAAAGTATATGCGCGAAAACACGAATGCCGAAATTAGCCCGCCCACGATGGCACTCGCCAACGTAGCGGCTGGTCTCGACGCTTGACGTGCTATGAGCAAACCAATTCCCGTTACAGATGAAATCGCTAGGGAAGCGCTGATTTAATCGATATTTTTCTCGTGGCCGGAGCTGTGCTGTCGACGCTGGCTTGACGAGCAGCGAAGCGAGTATTTTTGCCCCAGCACGGCGTCGCGAGACGATTTTCGAGGTATCCCTGCGAGTTTTTCTCCGCTCAAGACGGAGTTCTGGCGCGAGCGCTTCCGAAGGTTCGTCCAGCCAGCACCAGATTTGCAAACGCAAACAGGGCAAACAGCTGCGTGGTGTTCTTTGCCAGCCCACGATAGCGTGTCTTGCGATGACGGAAGAGGT
>NZ_KB908158.1 GCF_000382345.1 Massilia niastensis DSM 21313 | reverse complement strand
GAAGAACCTGTTCCGTCATCGGAAGACACGGTACCGCGGGCTGGCGAAGAACACTGCACAGCTGTTCACCTTGTTTGCCTTTGCCAATCTGGTGCTTGCCGGCCGTACCTTTGGGAGCGCTCGCGCCCGAACTCCGTCCTGAATGGGGAAACGCGTGCCGCGACACGCCGAAACCTGCTCGGCAGCGTCGAATAGACGCAAAAAATAGCTGATTTCGGCGCTCGTCTCTGCCGGCACCGGTTTGTCGCACCGGCGCGAAGGAAACCTTATTTATTCAGCGCTTCCTTAAGCATCTCCCCAATCTTTCACAGCCTCAACCAACATATTTCTCTCCTCTAATAACAATAAGAAATCTTTCAACATGGCCTCGGCAGTAACCCGTAGGGCAATCGATACCGCGCGTTCCGGTGCAAGCCAATCCACTCCATGACGCCGCGCATGCTTAGCCCACAACACGTGCGCCTGCTCGACAGTCAGTCCCAAGCCTAGGTCTGCAAGTGCATCTTGTATTGCGCGGCAGTCGTTCAAGCGCTCAGCAGGAACCTCCGGTAGTCCTACGACATCCAAAATACGGAGCGATTCTCGGAGTGTTTCTTGCCCCTGCTTGTCTAGCGGGTCTCTCGTGCTCGCTCTGGAAGATCCGATATAAGCGATCATTACAGACTGGCGGCTGTGCCCCAACGCTTGGGCGACCTTCGCCTTCAGGACGCCCAAATCAGAGCGATCCAGCTGCCCGGCTCTCCCACCCATCGTCGGTGGCACCATTCCAAGCAATAGCGCTTGGTTTTCTGCAAACTGCGCCCGTAACCCGTGACCTGTTACGCCGGCATCGGCCTTGGTGAAACCCAGCGACGCCATTAGGTTTTCATACCGGCGGATGTTCTGTTCGAGACTGGCTGCTTGGCCAGATCGGGCATACTCCCAACCGAGCGGTTTGTCTTTTGGCGCCCGAGCTTTGACGTACTCCAGCAGCTCACGTTGTGCGCTCGACTCGATTGGAATGTTTCGCCAGCGGCCGCCTTTTCCCATTCCCGGGAAAACCTGAAGGTATTGGCCGTAATCTTGGACATGTGGATTACATTTCAGAACCTCTTCGCGCCGTAGTCCGAAGCCCAGCTCAAGACGCAACATCAAGCCAAGGCGAGAATCGCGTTCGTCTACCTTCCGAAACGTCTCTACGGGATCGATCCCATTTCCCGACCAAGACTTGGTGGTTTGCGCAGCGGAACGCACCTTCAACAAAACCGGATCCACATCTGGCAGATACTTCTGAACTGCGCCGACCATGCCGGGCTTGCCGAGCATTGTGCAAAACACGCGTAACCGCGACAGGTCGTTCTGAATAGTCTTGATCTTTTTGTGCTGGCAATACCACCAATGCTTGACCAGCACTTCGATATGCCGCTCGCCAAAGTTTTTCGGATCCTGGATCTTGTAGCCAAGCTCGTGTAGGAGCCAGATCGCTGCATACACCACCTCTTTCGTCAGTGTTTGGGTTCGCTCGGACGCGACTTTCCCATTTACCCGGCGCCAGCCGTGCAACTCCATCACAGCGTTCACTTTTTGCTTCCACATATGACCCCACAAAAAAACTATCGATACCTCATATCATCAACAGCGGAAATGTGGCGGATCGTGCTGGCGGGGGTAAGGCGCCCGTCTTAAATAAACCAGTTTCGCGTCCGAGGGCCTTACTGCCAACCGCGGATGCGCCGAACCCTCGCGGCAATCGGTCTCTCTTCCACGGAAGAGAACAGAGCTTGAAGCAGTGTCTCGCTGCGCATTCCCGGACCAGGTCCGGGCGTTGAGGATGCACGCCTCCAGTTGCGAAATGACCAGTGTGAACTGGCGTGATGTTCATAGGTGCCGTGCCGTGAGCACATACGGCCTAAGGGGTAACTAACCCGATCACGATGGTTGCAGTTGGAAGATAGGAGACGTGACTCTTCAAAGCGAAGAGCGGATGTGGGATGGCTAGAGGCGGCTGGAAAGGCAGACAGCTTAGGTAGGGATTTCGATCTGTGACCGAGTTTTCCCTGCCATTGAGCTAGCAAGCCGATGACGACACGTTTTCGGGATCACTCTGTACCTGTCTGTGGAGTCCCGCGGACGAGACTCAGCCAGATAAGAGCTGATTTTTTAATGGGATGGGTGCTTGCTATCGGATGAAAGCAAGACGATGCCAAAGCCTGGCGTTGCGAAAAGCTGTTCTCTCTCAGTAGACAGAACAACTTGTAAATATGGGTACAACAATGCCGGAGTCCGACCTGCGCAACTGTAATGGAAAGATGGCTAACATGTCAAGGGAAATTACTTCCCAGAACGTTACTCGGATTTCCGCATGTGGTGATAGGTAGTGACGGCGCAATTTTGAACCTCCATATCCGACACGGACGGATTTCAGGTCTCGATTGCTGTTCGGTGTCGCAAAACCAAACCCGACTTGCGCACGTCGACTTGCACGTTACCTTTGAATCTTTCTTCACATCTGGAGGCCCATACATGGAAAACCTTTCGATCGCAATTGACGGCGGCCACTCAATGTTCAAAGTTCGCGCGGCGTCGCTCGCATCGCCTGATGAGCGTCTCTCGTTCCAGATCCCGACCGTCGTGATGCCGGCCATCCCGCTGACCAACGAGCAGACCCGCCAAAAAGCCGAGCTCGAGACTGTCGAGTTAGACGGCCGTCGATACTTCTTCGGCGAGACCGCCTTGCGGCAAGGCCGCTCCGAAGTCTATACGGGACAAAACGCGGACTGGATCGAGAGTCCGCAGCACGACGCACTGGTGCTGGGGGCATGGAGAAAGGCCATGCAGGCATTTGGTAATCCTGCTGCGCGGGTTCATCTGGTGATGGGCTTGCCGGCGAAATTCGTTGGGCCGCAGCGCGACACGCTTCGCAAACGCATTACGGACTTGCTTATGCCGCGGCTTCTCCCAGGCCAAACACTCAGAGTGATGGTCCAGAGCCAAGCGGACGCGCCGCTGCAATGGCTATCCATCCAAAGTGATGGTAGCCCGCATCCGAAGCGAGACCTCGACAACGAGGCTTGGGGCGTGATCGAGATCGGCCATTACACGACCGACTTTGCCCTGTGCGACCGCGGTGCTATGATGGAATACGCGGCCGTATCGTGCGCAGGAATGCATCTGGTCTACGACGGCATGTCCAGTGCGCTGGCGCAAGCCAAGCTGCCGACGTCCCTGGACGTGGTGGAGGCAGCGGTGCGCAGTGGCAGCATCAAGCAGTTTGGCAAGCGGGTCGATGCGTCGCATCTGCTACAGCAAGCGAAAGCTGGCTTTGAAGCGGTAGTGATGGATGAGGCCAACCGGGTGTTTGGCCAGAAGGCCGCAGTATTGGACGGGATCATCGTTGGTGGCGGCGGCGCCGAGCTGCTCCTCGACGGGCTGAAACAACGATACCCCAATGCTGTTTCCAGCGACGAGCCGCGGATGATGGTGGCGGAAGGCTTCTGCCGCCTCGGCTTGCTGTCCCTGCTTCAGTCGTGACGCCGGAACTTCCCATGTCGGCACAAACGGAAAAGCCGCCGAAAACCGGTGCCGAGATCACCGTCCGGATCAGCCTGGCTTTTCAGGAGGCACCCGACGTGCACACGCTACTGACGATGACGCCGGTGCGCGAGCGAGGAAAGCTCGTGCGCTTGGCACTTGAACGGTACATCGCGGAGACAGGCCATCCGGCAGGTGATGTTGAACAGCAGATTCGAGCGATTTCGACCTGGCTGCGGTCTCGGACTGCCCGTACAGAAACGGTCGTGGGCGTTGACGATAAACTCGTAGTAAACCGTAAGGTGGATGCTGGAAGTACCCCCCAGTTTAACGGCGTAGCGACATCGACGCCGACGCACACTGCCCATCCTCTCGCCGGGACGCTTGGGTGCGGTGATTCTGCTCCCGAGGAGGCAGACTCTTCGGCGTCATCCATTAAGCGGTGGCTCCAAGCCTAGAATTGTGTTCTTATCGGCTGCGCGCCGATCGTCACCGCTAGGTGTTTCTGGCGGCTGCTGATGGTGCTGAAGTCGGGCACTCGCCAGTCCAAGCCTGCCAGCTTGAGCAGGCTTTACGCCATACACATCGCCTGGCGCAGCGCCAGATTGAACAGGCCCTTGATGGTTAGGCAAAACTGGATCGCCAACTCGCTGTATTTCGGGCTGCGGCCCCGTTTGCCGCTGGCACTGCCGTGCCAGCACATCTCCTTGTCCAGCCAGATCAGCAGCGAGCCACGCGCTTTCAGCGCAGCGTTGTAATCGTTCCAGTCGGTCGTTAAGTCTTTTGGGTTTGCTGGGCACTCTTGCTGTCAGTTTACCCGAGCCCTAGCCTAGCCGCTGTACGGGCTGATTTGTGCAACAAAGCCCTATACGTACCTCCTCGCTACTGTAATTTCGGCTTTCAAACGGTGCCATCTTTTCTCTCTGCGATTTGTTCAACCGCGTAACGCTGCAAACTGATTGCTGGGCCCTTCCGCTCTCAATTCGATGGTGTCGCTTTTAGACAGCACGTAAGGAAGTGACTGGACAATCTGGAAGGGGTAGATCACAGCCATGGTTGGCAAGCTAGTAACAGGCATGGCTTTGCCGGTGAAGCGCAGCGCTGCCTCAACAAGCCATGTGATCACTTTCTCGTCTGAGACTTTCCTCTGGGGAAGTCGATTAAGGCGCTTGCCGTTCTCGACCCGTTCGATAGCTCCCCAATTGGCTTGTGTTTGGATGACAGCCTGGGTTGCTCGCTTGGTAACCTCTCGGTCACCATACACTTCGCTCATGCGGCGGTGAATTTCTGCCACAGAGCAGTCACCTTGAAGTGCTGTAAGCCTGCCAGAGAATTCGGCTACCTTGCCAAAGTACGGGTAAGACGCGATAGCTGATCCCCACGCAAAAACAGCAGTCATCGCGCTATCATCTTGTACGCTGAAGATCTGCACGCCTCGATCAATGAAGGTGACAAGTTCGTTACGAGGTTCAATGGCCAGAGCATTCAGCTTTGTTCTGGTTTTTGATTTGGCTTCCTTTCCGAAGCCGGCGCTGTCCAGCAGTGCCTCGAGGTCGCCCAGGGTTGCCAATCCGGCGCGGACTTTGATCGCCATGGCCACCCAGTCCAACTGGATATAGCGATCGAATCCGATTTGTGGGGCTGATTGAATCATACGGTTTCACTCACTTCCATCACTTTGACAAAAGGCACAATCAACTCTTCAACTGAGATGCCACCGTGTACGACGGCTTGGACTCCGAGTTGTATGAAAGCAGTGCGCCCAGCTGCGTACAGGGTTATGAAATCCGCAGGTAGTCCGGCGATGTCAAAATGATATGTATTAGGGTTAGATGCAGTTACCTGTTCCAGCGTTTCCTTGACCCGGTAGGTCCGTACTCGCTCGCTACGCATCTCAGCCGCAATTCCTTGATTGGGTCTGCCCTGGCCCGTGGCTTCGACGTTGCCATGGTCGGCCGTCAGGTAAATGTTGAAGCCTTTGTCGATCAGTAGCTGAAACAGCTTTTCAACAAAGCCTGTGTCAGTCCAGTCCTCGATGAGTTTGGATGCGCTTCGCTTCCCGAGGAAGGCGCTATGAACAATTCCATCGACAGTGTCTACGACGATGCCGGCCACTTTGAGCTGCGGCGCAGACAATGCCGTATCAAGGTTCTGCAGGTCAGCGTTGTTCTGGATGCTTTTCCTGTATAGAACTTCGTTGGCTTTAAGTCCTTCGTTTTGCCAGAAACGCGACCATTGGGTGGGCTCCGAGGAGGTACTCTCGATCGAGGAGGCGAATTCGCGCGGACGCAGTCCAGAGAAAATCGCCTGTCGTGAAACCGACGTGATGGTTGGGAGCCAGGCAAAGCATGTGTTTTCCTCAAATCCCAAATGAGGAGCGCGTTTGGCCAGAGACTCGCGGATCTGTACCCACTGGTCTATGGCAAGACCATCAAACACAAGAAGAGCGATCTTGCTTTCTCCTGCATTCCTGCGCATTGACAAGAAGTGGGGAATCCGATGAACCATCACTGGCGCTTTAGCGGCGGGCAGTGATGGCAAATCTCCGTAGTGCTTTTTGACCCACGCCAGCAATCGATCATCCACGGTGTTCTGCAGCGTGGCGATCGAGCCTTTCAACCCTTCGGCACGAGTAGAGTCCAAGGTGTGAAACCGCGCAATCAATTCTCCTAGTCGGCGCGACAGGTTAGACCAGTCTCGATGGGTCTCCACCGACCCAAGGGACTGGTGGATACCCTTAACCCCTTCCTCAACCAAGTTCCGTAGCCACAACGGGTCTTGAACAACCCCCGCTTTCGCCCATTCAGGAATATGTGCCAGGATGCCTTGTACAGCGAGTGGGTGCAGCAGACCATCCAGGAACATTGAATCAACAATGACTCTTACGTCAGGGTGCTCAAACGGCACCTCAACCTTTGCAACGAGCCCTCGTGCCTCAGATTCGCCAATCCGCGTACCGCTTAAACCACGTTTCTTGAGGTAGCGAAACCAGGCAACCTGTACCGTCCTAAGTAGCGTGCTCCTGGAGGAGAAAAGCTCGCTGATTGGCAGTCCAGAGAATTCCGGGTTGTCATCCAAAACTTTTGCCACATGGTCTGCGAGTACCGTGGGCAAACTTGCATCCCGGTAGTGCAGCTTCAACAGCACGTTCCACAATTCCTCAGAGCGCGAGATGAGGTGCGGACTAATCTTGAAAATGTGTGTTAGTACAAACTCTTTGGTTGCGTCGCCGCCCAGCATTTGAGATGCATGCTTGGTATGGGCAGCAAACAGAGCCTCGTGGTATTCGGCACCCAGCGCGCGCACGACAGGGTAATTTAGCTTTGAAAAAAGGTTGGCAAGACTCAGGCTGACCCGTCTGGCTTGTTTCAAATAGTCCCATGGCAGATCGCTCGTGTTGATGCTGCGCAAGTGCAGGACCAGCGATTTTGCCGGCCCCTCCTGCCCTTGGTCCCACGCTTGGCGGTAGCGTTGCTCGTACTCGGCACGGAACACGACCGCGTCAAGGAAAGGCAGAACCTCAAATCCGCGATCCCGTAGACCTGCCAGCACTCGCTCATCTAATAAAACATTATCAGGGTCAGCAGCGATCCATAAACGCGACAGTTCGGCCGGAAACTCTTTCAGGATGCGTTCAATCCACAAACTCATGCAGTCCTCCCTGAGCTCATCGTCGGTCCCACACGGACCATCATGACGGCATTAAGATCGGGTACGCTGGCGTCTGCCTCATCCAAGGCGGCCAATCGAGCCTGATACTCTGCTTTTAGGCGTTTCCAACGATGCTCTCTGACCGTCGGCAGACCGATGCGGCCGATTGCCTGGTGCCGTGACTCGTATGCGTACTCAGCCCGTTCCCGTTCGTCTTTCAATTTGCTGCGGTGCTCATCAAGCAGGCCGCTGAATAGCCGTTCTCCGTGAGTCTCGGCCGCTGCCATGGACGTCTCAAACCACGTCAGCGCATCCTCGGTGCAAGACGAGCCGGTAATCTCGACGTGTTCTGTGAGCAGCAAGTCCCAAATTCGCTTCGCAGTTGGCACAAATGTCCGACCGTCATCTGTGGCGAACACCGGCAAAAAGCGCTTTCTCTTGAAGCCCTCGGCCACCAGACTGATTTCCCAAAGTGACCACACGCCGGTAACGCTGGCTGGCAGCCCGGTGATGGTCGCAATCGGTAGGGGCTGGCCAGCCACGCAACGAGGGAGCTCACTGATGACTGCACGGGCGCGTGGATCTTCCAAAGTCACCCATTCCAGCTCTGGGTTGTTTTCTGCCGTTCGTGCGTCGAAGCAGATCTGGGCAGACTCACTTCCATCCAGCCACTTCACGCGCCATGCATTACCCTCCTTGGTGGCACCGCCACCGCGAGAAGGCAAGCCCATGGTGATAGCTCGTTCGAGCCAGAACTGCGCCGGGTGATCGCGCCATTTACGAGCATCTTCGGCATCCAGGGCGTGAGCATCAGAGAGCAGGTCGCTGTTCTTCCTTGAGTCGGCCACCTTGTCTCGGACTTGGCTGATCACGGCATCGCATTCCTGCTCGATCGAGTCAGGGTTTTGCAGGCCATGCACGAACAACTCGTCAAAGAGGGGTTCAGACTCGACCGAATCCATCACGTCTGAAGCCTTGTCGACGCCAAATTCCTGCGCAATGACCTCCAGCTTTTCCTCAAGTACCTGGCGGACGCGATGCTCGACAGTGTCTTCGAGCACGAAGTTGATGGCGCGCACGACATGCTTCTGGCCGATACGGTCGACACGGCCAATGCGCTGTTCCAGGCGCATCGGGTTCCAAGGCATATCGAAGTTGACGATGACGTGACAGAACTGAAGGTTCAAACCTTCACCGCCAGCATCTGTCGAAATCAACACACGTACATCGCGTGAAAAGGTCTGCTGCGCCTTCGCCCGAGTGTCGAGATCCATGCTTCCATTCAGCAGTGCGACTGAAAATCCCCGACTTTCTAGGAAGTTGGCCAGCATTGCCTGGGTTGGCACGAACTCGGTGAAGATCAACACCTTGAGCTCTGGATTGCTTTCTTCCTGCTGCAGCTTATAAATCAACTCCAGCAAGACTTCCGCCTTCGCGTCAGTTCCCTGGCTCTCGGTGGCTCTGGCCAACTCCAGCAGCATGTCGACTTCTGCTTTTTCCTGTGCCCAACCAGAGGAATGCACGGCGATGTCGACTTGAGTTTGGCCGTCGAGGTCAGCCCATTCATCTATGTCAGTTGCCTCGAACAGCGATACTTGTGGTTGCGGGGCATCCAGCAGAGCTTGGCGCTTTTCCAACGTGGTCCGAACTGCAGCAGTGCTTGATGTCACCAGCCGCTGCATCAGGATCATAAGGAAGCCAATGTGCCTTTGCTTAGCAACCAGCGCTTGGTTGTAGCCGTGGCGAACATAATCGGTAACCGCCTCATAGAGGCGCTTTTGCGCATCGTGGCGAGCTTGCCAAGCAACAGTATGCAAGCGCGTAAGGCGGGGCTTGAACAGCGGTTGCCCCTCGGCATCGATTGAGACGCGCTTTTCCGTGCGGATGACGAAGGGTTGGACGCGATCGCGGTTGACGCTATTTTCATCTGGGAATGACTCGCGGTCGATCAACTGCATCAGTCGCAGAAACTGGTCCGTTTTACCTTGGTGGGGGGTTGCCGACAAGAGCAGCAGGTAAGGCGCAGCTTCTGCCAACGCAGCACCCAGCTTGTACCGGGCCACCTGGTCAGTGCTGCCCCCCATGCGATGGGATTCGTCGATGATGACCAGATCCCAGGAGGCAGAGATCAAATCTTCAAAGCGCTCCCGGTTGTAGTTATTGAGTTGTTCAAGACTCCAGCCCCGCCGGCCTTCAATCGGCTTGACCGAGTCCAGGGAACAGATCACCTGCTCGTGCATGCGCCAGAGGTTTTCTTCGTCATTGCGCCACTGTCGGAAGGCTGCCAATTCAGCCGGGTCGATGTACTGTAACTTTTCCCCAAAGTGGAGGCGCATTTCAGCCTGCCACTGGCGCACTAAGCCTTTCGGAGCGACAACCAGTATGCGGCGTGCCATGCCGCGCAATTTCAACTCGCGCAGAATCAAGCCGGCTTCAATGGTCTTGCCCAGCCCCACTTCATCTGCCAACAAGTAACGGATTCGATCGCGGCTCATTGCCCGATTCAGGGCGTAGAGCTGGTGGGGCAAGGGAACCACGCTGGACTGGATGGGGGCCAGCAGCAGGTTATCTTCCAAGGCATCCTGCAGTTTGGCCGCAGCAGCCGTGTGGAGGATCTCCTCAACGGAGGTCTGCAGATCTTCAAAGTGGGTCAGGTCCTGAGCCCGAGCACGCATAACCGCGTCTTTGGCAGGTAGCCAGACGCGGTAAGCGGTTTTTCCCCACATCTCCTGCCGATCTACAACGCGGCAAGGGGTTGCGTGGCGGGTGTGCCAGCACCATGCCCCTAGCTCATGCATAACCTGGCGTTGACCTGCCTGGCTCATTAAGCACCTGCTTCCGTGCGTGTCAGTGCCTGGTCATACCAGAGCAAGAGCTTCTCATCTTCCTGAAGCGCTTCTTCTGGGATCTTGTGAGCGATTTCGATGATCGCCTTGTAGTTCTTGGCTGCCCAAGCCGCCTTGAACCCGGCTCGCAGAACCTCCAGACGAAATTCCTTCAGCTTTCGACTCGTGGATGCTTGGTAGGCTTTAAATTCCTTCAGCAATGCTTTGTCGCGTTTCTTCTCCAAGTCTTGAGCCTTGTTGGGGTCGGGTACATACCAGCGGTCTTTTGCCTTGGCTACAAGCGCTGGGTTAGACTTGTCGAGACTGCGAAGATCCTTATGGTTGGTCGAGAGGTAGCTGTGGATCTGACTTGGCACTTCACCCATGCCGTCGTAGCGCAAAAAGTTATCTTCCAGCAACTGGTCCAACTCCGGAATGATTTCACCCTTACGCTTGGCCGATCCAGTCAGGGGGGTGTACTCGGGGTGAATCTCCGACCGAGTTGATGGGCGTTTGAGCAGGAAGTTGGTTAGCCAGTCGATGGCACTGCGTTCATCAGAAACGAACAACTCTGCTTGCTTCACCTGAGGAATACGTGACCGCGCTTTTTCGTACTCGACGAGTTGATCAGCCAGGAATACCATGCCGTCCATTTCGCGGAAACGGACAGGGAGCTCGGCCAAAAATTCAGGAGTTGAGATTGGAACCATTTCGCCATGGCGGATAAACCAGGACGCCATGCGGTCGTAGATCCGACGAGGGTCACGTTCGACGATGTTTAGCAATTCCTGCGGATAGCCAGAGGTCACTTTGACTGCTGGCAATTGTTTCAAGTGCGTCTGCACGAAGTCCCATGCGGAATCCACAGTGGGACCGTCGCGGTTGAATCTGTCTTCCAGTCCTCCATTAGGCTTGTAGGCAGAGATCACCAAATCCTGCTTCACAGCGGTAGCAGAAGTGACTTGACGGTAGCTACCTTGCACCTTGTCAAGCGCTGTTACCTCGGCCACCACAAAGCCAGCTTGCTGCAATGCCACCTGAATGGCATTCCAGACCGCAGCCTTGCTGTTGGAGAAAACCACAGTCATCCAGCGTCCTGGCTTGAGAACGCGGTAGTACTCCGTAAAGCAGCGCTGCATCAGTTGCTGATACTCGGGAAGCCCCTTCTTTTTGAAGCGATCAACAATTGCTTCGGACTTTGCATTGGTGGTTACCCGATGCCAAGATTCCACAAGAAAATTGAGGTCAGCATAATAGATGTTTTCACCGAATGGTGGATCAGTAAAAACATAATCTATGCTGTTTGGAGGAAGGGGTAACGCGGCAGCAGAGCCCAAGTTAATGGCAGCCATGCTCTGTTGGGTTCGATACGCTTGAAATGCTTTAACGAGCCTATCCAGTTTGCCACTAAGGTTATATTGCGGGCTGCATTCTGCCGTCTGAGATGCTACGTAGTAGACTCCATTCAATGCGCGGTTCACTTGCGAGAAATGAGATGGGCTGTATCGATTGAGGACTGAAAACCCCCAAATAGCCTGCTCGACGAAGAACAGAAGCATTTCACGAATTCGCCCGTCTGGTTGTTCCTGAGCTTTCCTCCAAAGACAAGCTAGGGCATGTCCCGCCCGAGACAAAAAGAAATGATGGATATGTGTAATCCCGGAGTAATCCATCCGCGCACGCTCATGCGTCATATGCATCGGAGGAATTTCCATCGTTGGAAGCCCAGCAGGCAAAGGCAACTGTTCGATACGAAGCAGCAATGCAATATCAGCGGCATCAGGAGTCTTTTCGTATCTTTTCTCCCCCGCTACATACGATATTAGTGCTGGTTGTCTCTTTGGCGTCTGAATCGTTTTCCCTGATGCCTTATCGACATTTGCGACAAAAAGTCGCTCCATCTTTTGTTTTGTTAATTCGGCGCCGCAATGTGGGCATGGGAATGAGGCTTTGACTCGCTTTGTATCATCATCGAGTGCTTCATCGGTAAAATTCACATCGCCGGCGCAATCCGGGCAACTGTAGATCTGGCTCCAGACGGTAAATTCAATGCGCCCTTTTGTTTTACCATCAGTGTGCGTGGTTTCGTACATCCAGCCGAGTTCTTGATCGACTTCGCTTAGTAGCCTTTTGCCTTCCTTTGCAAACGTCTCAACGTCAAATGGCAGGTTGTAGTTGGCTGCGATAAACGTGGCGGCAGGAGATAGGTCGTTAAGGATGACGCGGCGAGCTCCCCATTTCGGCGTGGCTTTGCCTTGCTTCTTCCATTCGATTTCCAATTCATGCCGATAGGCCGAGGAGGCAGATCCACACCACTGAGCCGCAACACCGGTCATGCCAGAGCCACCAAAACCATCCAGAACGATGTCACCCGGCTCGGTGTAGTGCAGGATCGATGGAACGATCGCAAGGTGTGGAACCTTAGTGTGATATGAGTGCGCCTTGTAGAGCGGGTCGGTTTTACCGACCGAAACGTCGATTGTTTGCGGCTCACGGCTGTACTTCACGCTCGGGTCGTAAGGCTTGCCGTGGTGGCGTACGAAGTCTTCGAGGAAGGGGTTCGGGCAAGCTGTGTAGTACGGCGGGTCCGACATCGCAAGGATGGCCTCGTCCGTACCTTGCGGGAATCCTTCGATCTTGCGAAACGTAGGGTCTTTCAACCTCTCCGCCAACAACTTCAGGAAGTGCTCGCGTCTCGCCTGGTCGGATGGGAATTTCAAGCCGAAGCATTCCACGGGCTGTGAGCCCGTGCTGGTCTGGCCGTGCAGCAAATCATTCATTCTGTAATGTCCTTAACATTGCCTTTGTTGTTGGCGTGCGTAGTTGGAACTCGCTTTCACTCCACCACAAAGCGCAGCTTGCTTGCTTCCTTACCCTTGCACCGATCGTTGAGTAGAGCCTCGAAGCGTTTGCGCAAATCCTCTGGCGTAGCGGGTGACCCGCCATGCAACAAAGCCTTTCGGATATCGTCGGTGCTGACGTTGATCTTTTCCAGACCCGAGAGAGCTTCTGAAATCGCGGTGACAAAGTCTGGCGGTACCGGTTCTGGCAGCTTTTTCGAGTCGATGAATTGCTGGATCAGTTCACGAGCAGAGGGCTTCAACAATTCAAAATTGGTTTGGATAATTGGGTCGTCCAGGTTATCGAGCAGAGTCTGCTCCCAGCTGGCAAGCAAACGGCCCAACTCTTCATCCATGTGTTTCAGGACATTGGCGGCCGGCAGGAAGTCACCCTGTTCGTTGGCAGGGCGGAAGTTGCAATGCGGGCAGAACGGGCTGGCGTTGAGATCGGACTCCACCAGTGATGCGCAGCTCTTGAGCTTGTCCAGTTTTTCATCAAAAGCGTTAAGTTGGCTGGTAGGCATCAAGGAAATGCCGGCCAGCGCCCGCATGGATACCAGCCGAGGATCACGGCGCAGAGATGTCTTGGAGGTTTCTTCCGCTACGCCTAGTCGCGCCTTGCTGTGCTGGGCAATATAGGCGTTGATGTAATCTTTCTTGAGTTGGCTCAGCGCTAGCTTGTATTCGGGTGCGTATGCGGCATGCAGGTTGGAAGACAGCTTGTCGAGAATGATTTTGCGCGCATCCTGGGCTTGTTTCACCCAAGCGTGGTCGCTGGTGAGCACCAGTTCAGCTTGCGACGAGTAGTTGGCTGTACCGCCGAGCTCGGCGATCAGCTCATCCAACTTTTCAACAGATGCCAGGATTTCAAGGTTTTTCTTCTGTGCCTCGATTTCATCCGACCCAACGCGCAGGTTTTTGAGTTTGCCGACCGTGTTGTAGGGCGTCAAACCTTCGGTGAATGTCTTGAGCGCTTCAAGTCGACCGCACCAGTCCGCCAGTTCCGTTTCTGTCAGCAGCGGTTTGCCCCAGAACGCCAGCTTGTTCTGCAAGTCCGTATTGGCAGTTAGGACACGTGCGACTAGTTTGGAGACGGCATCCAGGAGTTGCTTGACCGGTTCCTCGGAACCTTGCGTTGCCAGTTGGGCCAGTCCGGGCGTCAGGCCCAGCAGCTCAAACAGCGACTTGAGGACAGTGACGTTGATTTCCTTGGGTGCCTCGATATGCTTGAACTGCTTGAGTTCGTCGAGAGTGCGTTCGCCCAACAAGCTTATCTTGCCGGAATCGATCTTGTCGCCGGTAATGGCCAGGACAATGTCGCCAGAGTAGATCAGGCCGCCCAGCACAGCGACAAACAGATCAGGCTCCAGACGGAATTTCAGGGGGTGGAAGTATTCGACGTCCGTCTGCCCATTCAGCAGTTCGCTGCGGTTGAGCACTTGGCCATGGCCTTTGGCTTTGAGGCGGGTGAGGACTTCCTGCGTGTAGCGTGAACGGCCAGGCTCGATCTTGTCGCCGTCCATCATTTCCATGGCATCCAAGATGGCCGTGGCATCCTTGGTACGCGCGCCCCCCGCAAAGGCCTTCAGTGCGCTCAACACCAGATTCTTGCGGTTGCCTTCGGTGACGAGGGTGGAGAACTTGGGGTAATCCGGCGCCGCTTCACTAAAGTGAGCGTTCAGGGCGATCCCCGAGATCACGTTCACGATGTCTCGGAAGTTGGCTTTGTCGGTTGCGCCCAGACGCAGCTTGTCGCGCATGGAAACGCCCTTGGACCAGTCCAACAGTGTCTTTGTCTTGCCTTGGTAGGTGAGCTCATACGCGGACATTTGTTTATCTTGCAGCCACTTACTCATGTCCTTCAGCGCGGTCTTGGCCTTGTCGAGGTAGATGTTCTTCGCCCCACCGCTGGCGGTGGATTCAAGATCCATGGCCGCAGCGTAAATGGCTAGGTGACGGCGGATGGTTTCATCCAGCCCCTTAAAGCGCAAGAACACTTCGTCGGATTTGCTCTCGTCACGGAACCGAGGTGGCTCGAACGGCTGGATGAAGTAAATGTAGAAGTCACGCTCGGGTTGGGCAGTCGGGCGATCGTTTGGGGCTCCGAAGAACAGGTAGCCATTTCGTTCCACCTGCTTGTCCTGCCATTCAATCTGGTACTGCCAAATCTGGTGGCCGGTGACATAGGTGCTCTCGTCAGTGCGCTCCATCAACTGCTTGATGGCGCTGTAGTAAGCGCGGTCCAGCGCATCGTCAGACAAAGCATCTGCTCGCTTTTCGATCTGGGCGTCGTAGTCGACGTCCTTTTTCAGATCAAGGTAGTACTGCTCAGTGTCGGCGGCCTTCGAGATGAATTGGCCGTTCACCGTTTTGACGATTTCCCGCATGGTGGTGTGAACGGCCGTGAGCAGATCCTCTGCCGGGTCGCCACCCATCTCTTCGATACCGGGTTGATACAGGCAAAGGGAGTCCCGCAGCTCAATAGCGGTCGGGCCAATCGGAATGTAAATGTCGCCACCCGTGGTTAAACGATGCACCGACAAACCGCTAATGACCCGCAAGGCCATGGCCTTGTAGCCAGGGCGGGTAAAGGCTTTCTGAACACGTTCGGTCAGAACTTCGGAGACCTTCCAGACGGGACCAATGTTCGGGTCAGCCTTGAGGACGCCGTTGGAGGTAACGGTATCCCAAAATTTGTCGTAACCGATCATGCCGGGCCGGTCTTCGGGGACGTCGGTGTTGAGAATGGCTTGGATTTGGTCGCGCAGAGTGACCAGGGCGCCACGCTTTTCGGTAAAAACCAGACGCTCAAAGGTGCCGATGTATTCCGGATGGACCGGGAACAGACGAACGAATTCGTCCATCCGTTCGTTCATGGAACTGTAGAACTTGGCAAACTTGGTGAGGTAGTTGCGAATCTTGTCCTGTTGGTCCGCACTCTTTTTGAGCAGGCGTTCGGCCACCACGAAACTCACGTCTTGGCGAGCCAACAGGATCTGGGTGAAGCGGTCTTTCACCCGACGCAGGCTGTCGGCCACATGCTGGAATCGTGAGCTGTCGAAGATAGCTTCCTGGACGCCGGCCACGAAACGGAACCGCAAGTGCTTTGTGACTTCGCCAATCTCGCGCAGGAAAGACAGATCTAGCACCAGATCGTGGTCTTTGCGGGAGCGCAGGTATTCCAAGAACTCATCTACTACCAGCAGCACACCGTGATTGGGGTGCACCTCGGCAAAGGCGGCCATCATTTCTTCAAACGAGGCTTTGTTGTTCACGACCTTGTCAGCCGGTGGGAACGAGAAGCTGATGCCGTTTTGGTCAAGGAACATCTCAAGCTGTTGCGTCACGATGTCCCGCAAGGACATCTGGCTGGAGATCTCAATCCGGTGCACCTTGAATTTGCCAGCGATCGATTGCGCAGCTTCGGCTACTTTGGGGTGGCGCACCAAGGGGAGATAGGCGGCATCTTCGGCGACCAAAGATAGCACAGACATCAAGTGCGACTTACCGGTACCGTAGTTGCCAACGACCAGAACGCCCTTGTGGTCGACCGAGTCATCGAACGAGAGCTGCGGGATCATCTGAGTGGCAATCCGCTCAGCCATGTCGTCAGAAATGACGTAGGTGCCGACCAGTTTTTTGCCTTCGTCGGGGCGGTTGGCGTCGAGCAGTTGAATGACCGATTCGATCGGCTCGAACTGAATGAGATCTCCGTAGCGCATGCGTTTCTCTAACCTTTACTAAATTACGAAGGGGACCACGCCATCAAGGCTGTAGTTCTGGTGTTCTGGGTGCCCCATATTGGCGTATATCAGACGACTATTGTTCAGTTCACCAGGCCAAATTGCGATGACACGACGTGAATGTGCATGCCGCTTGAGCAGGTCTAGCGGGTCAAGCTGCAGAGTTTTGTCGAACAACACTTCAAGGTTGTCCAAAAGCAGCAAATCCCCTTTGGCGTGCTGGTCTGCCAGTTCCCGCAGGATGTTGACTGCTTGAAGATGCCGTTGTTTCGGGGGAAATGCTGCTAACCGGGCAGCCATTTCTGCGCTGACATTGAGCGGTGTAATTAAACGCTTCATGGCCAGCGTCTGTATCAACGCAGTTTTGCCGCCATGGCTCGTCCCGATAATCAAGAGGAGCTTGCTTTGAAGCGCACCGATCTCATCGACCAGTTGGTCTAGTTCTTCAACCACGAATCACCTCGGTCAGTTCAAGCCAGCTTCAGGTCGAAGCTGATCAGGGGCACGGTATCCGGGAGCCAGCAGAGCGTTCTTGACGCCATAGAGCGCTAGCGGGTCGCGTAGCCACAAGCGATATTCGGGGCCACGCAGGCTGTGGTCGGGCGAACAGTCCACGCTCCACTTGCGCAGGATGTACCCGGCTGTGGCGGCGCGCAGTTTCATCCGCAGCACGCCATCACGCATGCCGTAATCCATTTCGGTGATCTCTGGCCGGGGTTGATCCGGATGCGGTACCAGCTCGAGCTCGACGATCCGGGTCCACTGAATGTCTTGATCGCTCGTCTCGTGGGGTGCCACTGGCTGCCCTTTAAGCATCACGGGGCGCTTGATCCGGCTGATGACGAAATCCCGGAACTCTTGGGACTTTCGGTCGAACGCGCGGACGTGCCAGCGCATGCCGTTGTCGATCAGAGCGAAGGGGACGATCTCTCGCTCGGTGCGGCCACTGGAGATGGAGTGGTACTCAATGCCCAGCGGGCATTCCTGATGAATTGCCCGGGTCACACTTGCAAGAATGTCCAGATCTGGGTGGGTGAGCCGGGATGGGCTCTCGCTGGCCACCCACGCCTTTAGCCGCACCGGTTCGCCATCGCCAAAGCCCTGGGTCAGCCACGACAGCACTCGCTCTGGGGGGAAGTCGAATACCGGCCGACAATTCGACCAGAGGACATAGGACTTGCTCTTGGAATCATAGTCGATGTTGCCGGGTGCCATTTCCTTGTACAGCGCCAGGTCCCTTGATGCGGCGGCGGCTTGGATACCAAACCGCGTGACTAAGTCCTGGCGACGGATTTCCCCGATGAAGCGCACGCGCAACTCCACAAACGCGAGTCGATCGCGCTGCGGTTGGGTTAGTTCAGCAAGCTTTTCGATTGGCATCCCGTGTGGCTTACGCGATCTAGGTTGCAGTGGTGCGGATTGTTGCCGAAAGTATATAAGCTGCCCTAGAATATGTCCATCAACTCAGAATGATGTCATATCCGTCGCCTAAAGATACGATGTTTCGTAGAGGCATCAAAATGCACAGCTGGGGCGTCGAACCAATAAGGGTTAATTTGTGAAGGCATAGCCGTTTACACTAGCTTCAAACCCAAGGGGAGCGCGTACGACATCGACTTCAGTACCGATGAGCCTGGTTGGTTGCTGCAGCAGCGCCAACTGCACAGCCGTCGCGCAAGGGGCAACACCTCCTATCTGCCCTTTGGGCAATGAGCTCCGTCGAGGAGCCGGCCCGCAAGGACAGCAAGGGCTGCAGCGGCGCCATGCATGTTGCGCTGCTCGGTCTGTTCGCCTGGCGTTTTCGGCAGTACGAGTCGCCCGAAGCCGCCTTCTGGCTGGGCATTGAACTGCCTGCATTGACAGATGTGCGGCAACGAGAAGGTCCGCTACGTCCACATCATGGAGCGCCTGGATCTGGACAAGAACTTCGATGTCGGCTGCGTCTGCGCCGAGAAGAGGAGTGGCGATTACGAGGGACCGAAACGGCTTAAAGCCCAAATTGGCGCAGCCCAGCGTGCCGAACCCGATGGCTGCAGCGCAGGTGGCGGGTCTCCGCCAAAGGGAAACGGCTTTTTGAACGTCGATGGTCACAACCTCGGCGTCCATATGAACAATTTCAAGCGGTAGGGCTATCGGCTCGGCAGCCGGTCAGCACCCAGACCTGCCCAGCTAAGGACGACCCCAAACTGGCGCTGTTCGACAACTTTTGGGTATCGCCCCAGGATGACGACCGGCTGTGGGCTTCGGACTGAGTCCACGAGGCTGGCGAATCAGTCGTAGACTAAGTAGTTACGAGAAATTTACTGTGAATTCTGTCCCGAAACCTTGCATCAGGGACCGGATTTCGTCGAGCAGCGCCGTGCCATTCATAGCGACGAAACGACGCCAGAAGTACTTGGCGTGTTTCCAGAGGATCTCAATGCGATTGAGTTCCGGGCTATACGGCGGCAAATAATAGAGGTGGAGGCCTTGGCGCGCCCAGTGCCACCGCCTCTTTTCCATCGCCTCACCTTTGTGGATTGCCGCGTTGTCGAGCAAGACAATGCGTGGCACCGCATGTGGCTGATCTG
>NZ_KB908157.1 GCF_000382345.1 Massilia niastensis DSM 21313 | reverse complement strand
CGAAGCATTGCTGGGCAATGTACATGCGCAGCATGCGCTCAAGACCGACCGGCGGCCGGCCACGACCATCGCCTTTCGGATAGTACGGCAGCAGCGCCGCAACCAGAGTTGGCCACGGCGTTGCAGCCTCGATCTCTGCAAGGAAACGGTCGCGTCGAGTCAGCTTCTTCTTGCTGGCGTACTCAACATCGGAAAAGCTCATCTGCGTCATCGATTTACTCGGAAATTGGATGCGCTATTGTGACAGCTCAGCAGATTGGCAGACGATTAAATCAGTACTTCCCTAAAGTATTGCGCCTGTCGGCAGCTTTTACAGCTTGCTCGCCATCCATTCAAGTAATCTACCAACAAAAATAAATAAGGCAATGTAAATACAGGAGAATCCCATTTTCCTTCGAAGCTGGCATACCCTATGCTAGATAGATTATCGGAAGCAGCAGGATCGTGTTTTGGCATGACAGTAATCATGCCCTTCCATTTATCCTAACAACCGATAAGGAAATATGTGATGAATCCACTGATCAAGGTCAAACAAATCCTTGCAACGGCATTCCTGGCTGCGGCGTCCATCGCCCTGCCCTCGCATGCCATGGTGGTAGGACCCAGCGATAAGCCGCACACCATCGTCCTTGCCGACAAGGATGGATCACCGATCCTCGGCAGCGATTTCGTTCCCGGCCCGACAGTGCCCGGCAAGTGGGGGTCGCCCGTGTTCGGCACCGGGGCAACCGTCACCTGGAGCCTGATGCCAACCGGCACGAGTTGCGCCGCCGAAGTTGGCGGATGCACGATCACCGCCCTCGACGACTTCATGCCGACGGGCTACCTGAGTGCGATCACCGCCGCGTTCGCCGCCTGGTCGGCGGTCGCAGACATCGTGTTCACCCAGGTCGCCGATAACGGCGTGCCCTTCAACGCTCCCGGGACGGTTGCGGATATCCGCATTGGCGGGCATATCATGGACGGCGCCCTCGGTGTCCTTGCTCATGGCTACTACCCGCCTGTAAATGGGACGAGCGCCGCAGGAGACATCCACTTCGACGTCGCGGAAATCTGGAAGCTGGGCTTCGGCGGCGCCGGCTTCGATATTTTCCAGGTCGCCGCGCACGAGATCGGCCACGCGATCGGCCTCGCTCACACGGCGGTCCCGAACTCTCTCATGAACCCGTTCTACACTGAAGCCTTCTCCGGCCCGCAGGCGGACGATATCGCCGGCGCGCAGTTCATCTATGGACCGGCTCACCCGGTGCCTGTGCCCGGCACCCTGATGCTCCTGAGCCTCGGTCTCCTGGTCCTGGGCGTCGCGCGCCGCCGCGCCTGACATCCGGCCAGGCCGGGGGACAGCATGCGTCACGGGCACACGCCGACACCATCAGCATTCGGCGTGTGCCCAAGCGATGATAGAGTTCCATCGATGCGACGATGCTTGCGTTTCAGGGCGCCGAGCCACTGGTGTCATGGCCGTCATGCTGGTCTTTATGGAGGCACTTTCATGAAACGCATCGCGGCATTGTTCCTATTGGCGGCATGTCTGTTTGCGGGGGAGGCTTCTGCCGTGTGGGTGCGAATGAGTGACGCCGATCTCGTCGGGCAGTCCGACATCATTGTTTCGGCCACGCTCGTTCGTATCGAGCGACAAGCCATGTCCGGATCGGCAAGCTCACGCGAGATCGGCGTTCTCGACATCCACGACATCCTCAAGGGCCCCGCCAACATCGGCGTGGTGCACCTGGCGCTGCCCTCCGGCGACGCGCCGCGTTCCAGTTCCGACATTCACTACAGCATAGGCCAGAAGGGCCTGTGGTTCCTCCGGACGGTTCCGCCAGAGGGCGAGCGGCCCCTGTACCGTGCCGACCATCCGCAGCGCTTTCTTCGGGACAAAGAAGCGATTCCCCGCATGCCATATTTTCAGGATTTGATCGAATCTCGCCGGTAGCGCTTGATTACTGCCAGGATGTGGCGGTGGCCGCATCCCACCCTGCCAATCCTGCCCCTTCAGTGACTTGCCGCTTTCGGCAAGCTCGACCGCGTACCGTCGCGCCTATGAACATGCACCGGACTGCCTGCTGCCCTGCTCTCCCATCCATGCCGGCCAAACGCGGCGACGCTCGCGCGTCCGTTCTTGAGCCGGCCACGCGACAGGAGTCCTGGATTGTCTCGCGCCTGTGTCGACCGTGAGGCGACGCCGGCAGCTCATGCCACTCCCACACCCGCCGGAAAGGAATATTTAGGCCATGGCATCAGTCCGGCCAAGAACACGCTCGCCATGTTGATGCGCAGAGCCTGGCACATGCCTGCTATCGCCCCTTGCCGGGTGACCGCAACCGGCCCACGGCAGGAACCGGCGACGCTGACCTTGACGCTCACCACCGGACCACGCCCGTCCGGTGAACAGACTGGCCGGGCATCGCGTTCATTTGGCTACTGGGGCGACTGAGGAAAATGTGGAATTGTCTGGTCAAGGCAAACCCACGGTTGCGCACCAGCGGTATATATGTCCAGCATTGGCTTGAAGTCCGAAGTATCGTCCAGCGAGGGAAATCGGATGGATGTGAATTGTGGATTGGCTTCGCTTTGCGTGAACAGGGGGGTGCCACAGTCAGAGCAAAAACTGCGGGTGGCGAGACCACCACTGCTTGCACGAACTGCGTATGTGTTCGGCGTACCGCTGATCTCGAGGTCGGCAGTCATGACGACGATGCCTGATGCGAAAGGAGCGCCACTCGAGAGCTGACAGTCCCTGCAATGGCAGTTGATCATGGCGACGGGCGCCCGCCTACCTAGGTAGCGGATCGATCCACATGCACACCGGCCTGAGAAAGGAAGCTTCATGTCGTGTTCTCCTGGGGAAGACTAATTTATTTAAACGGAAGCAAATTTTGCGTGACCGGTTCGGGCCAACTGCTGTCGTCCATTGCATGGTGGTTCTCGACCCATTGCAGGCACTCACCTGCCAACTCTCTGGAACAAGACGCTCTGCTCATGGGCGTGTCATCTTACATTCAACACTCTTCCAAGTGTATCCAATCGGTTCCGCGAAGGTCCTGAGCTTCCTTTTGCGTCGACGTATTGCACGCCATCGCATGCGCTAATAAACAGCAAAAATGGTTCATTTAAAACCATTGGGAAACGGCCTGGGAGCGGGCGGATCCGATCATCACCGGCTGGGGCGTGAAGGGCGAGAAGCCGCCTTCGAATGCGGCTGGATCGAGTGATGCCCGCCCGTCTGGCGACCCGGCCCGCTTCCTGCGATGCGATGAACACCAGCCAGTGCCTTCTCACCGCCGATCGATAAAATGATCGCCCGCCCCCGCCGGCAAGGCCAGCATGTCGACCAGGCTGGCAAGCGAGACGACGGCGATCAGGCCGAACGCGATCTGGTAATGCTGGTAGTTGCCTGCCACGCCGTGATTCCCCGTCGCCGACGTGATCGTTTCGGCGAAGCGCAAGGCCATCGCCGCCAGCGTGATGCCGGCCGCCGAGGCCAGTTGGCCGATGGTGTTGGACAGGCTGTTGGCGTCGGTCATGGCGTCCTTGTCGATATCGGCGAACGACACCGTGCTCAGTGCGGTGAACTGCATCGACCGGGTCATGCCATTGACGAGCAGGACCAGGCCGATCCACCAGATCGACGAATCCGGCTGCAAGGTCGCACACGCGGCCAGGCTGGCCGAGGCCAGCAGTCCATTCCAGACCAGCACCGGACGATAGCCGAAGCGGCGCAGGATGGGCGTGGTGACCGTTTTCATCAGCAGGTTGCCGGCAAACAGGATCAGCACCAGCAAGCCCGCTTCGAAGGGGTCGTAGCCGAATCCGAGCTGGAGCATCAAGGTGAGCAGGAACGGGGTACTGCCGATCGCCATCCTTGCCAGCGAACCGCCGCGCAGCCCCGCGCGAAAAGTCGGCACCCGCAAGGACCTCAGGTCGAGCATGGGATTGCCGGTCCGGCCGAAATGCCGGAATGCCACGGCCAGCAACAACAGGCCGGCTCCCGCCAGCGCCAGGTTGAAGCCGCCGAGGTCCACGACCAGCCGTTCCAGCCCGGACAGCAGCATCAAGGTGCCCGCTCCACACAACAGGAACCCGGTCCAGTCGAAACGCCTGCGCGGGCCGCGTACGTCGGGCACCAGGCGCCATGCCGCCGCCAGCGCGGCCAGGCCAAGCGGCACGTTCAGGAAGAAGATCCAGTGCCACCCCAGGTGCAGCGTGATCAGGCCGCCGAGCGGCGGTCCGATCACCGGCGCCACCAGCGCCGGCCAGACCAGCGCCGACATCGCCGCCATCAGGCGTTCCTTCGGCGTGTACTTGAGGATCACCAGCCGCCCGACCGGCACCATCAGGGCGCCGCTGAGTCCCTGCAGCGCCCGCATCGCGACGAAGACCCACAGCTCGGTGGCCAGTCCGCACAGGGCCGAGCTGAGCGTGAACAGGGCGATCGCCAGCGCGAACACCTTGCGGCTGCCGACACGGTCGGCGATCCAGCCGCTGGCCGGAATGAAGATGCCGACCGCAAGCAGGTAGACGCTGATGCCGATGTTCAGTTCCAGCGCTGTCGTGCCGAACGACTGCGCCATGGCCGGCAGTGCCGGCGCGATGATGGCGCCATCCAGGATTTCCATGAACAGCGCGCCCGTGACGAGCCAGGTAAGGAGCCGCAAGCGGGCGCCGTCGGGCGCAGCGGTAACGGATGGCGTGGCCTGGGGAGGGGTTTGTGTCAAATGCTAGCCTGGCAGAGGTCGCGTGAAAAAATCCTGGTGTTGCCTGGCATATTCTAAGGCAGGATTGTGCCTTCACTGACGCAATGCGGCGATATCGCGCGCGAATTTCCTTATCGCTGCGATGCCGGTGGCAGGGGGTGACGGCGTCGTGTAGCGGCGGCCCGTCAAGACCATGTCGCCTCCCACTTCTGGAAGTGTGCGGCCGGCATCGGCATGCTGATGAAATAACCTTGTGCGACGTCGCAGTCCAGGGCCGCCAGACGTTCCCACACCGACTGGCTCTCTACGCCTTCGGCAATCACCTTCAGGCCGAGATTATGGGACAGCTCGATGGTGGAGCGAACGATCACCGCCGAATCCTCGCTCCGCGTCATGGGCATGACGAAGGACTGGTCGATCTTGACGGCATCCACCGGCAGCTTTTGCAGGTAGGACAGGCCGGACTGGCCGGTGCCGAAATCGTCGATCGACAGCAGTACGCCCAGCTGCTTCAAGCGGATCAGCGTCTCGAGCGCACCGGCCGGGTCCACCATCAAGGCGCTTTCAGTCAACTCGAACTGAAGCAGTTCAGGCTCGATGCCCCAGGTTGCGAACAGGCGGCGGATATTGTCGATCAGCCCGGGGTCGTAGAGATCGAGCGCCGACAGGTTCACCGCCAGTGGCCATTCCAGTCCCGCCGCGCGCCATGAATGACTTTGCCTGAATGCCGCTTCCAGCATCCAGTTTGTCAGCGGCGTGATGGTCCCCGCCTGCTCGGCGAGCGGGATGAATTCCGACGGCGAAATCATGCCCTTCAGCGGATGCTGCCAACGGACCAGGGCTTCGGCGCCGCACACGCGGCGCGAGGTGATGTCCGCCTTGGGCTGGCAATACAGGCGCAGTTCGTTGTGTTCGATCGCCCGGTGCAGATCGCCCATCAGCGACAGGCGCCGGGTATATTCCTTCTCCTGGCCCCCGGTATAGATGGCGTAGCCCCCGCGGGTCGGCTTGGCCTGATGCACGGCGGCGTTCGCGCGCCGGAGCAGAGCATCGGCGTCGGTCGCATGGGCAGGAAACAGGGCGATGCCGATGCCTACCCGCGCATCCAGCGTCAGCTCCGACACGTCCACCGGCTGGCGCAAGGTGGCCACCAGCTGCTGCGCCACGCGGACCGCTTCGTCGGCGCCCGCATTCGGCAACAACAGGGCGAACTCTGCTTCGCCCACCCTGGCCAGCGTGTCGCCCTCCTGGACGACCTGCGCCAGACGCCGGCCAAGCTCCAGCACCAGCTTGTCGCCGGAACTGTAGCCAAGCACTTTGTTGATGTCGTAAAAGTGGCCGACTTCCAGATGCAAGAGCGCCAGGGCGTGGCGATCTTGCCGGGCTACGGCCATTGCCGATTCCAGTGTCTCCATCAATAGCGAACGATTTGGCAGCCCGGTGAGCGTATCGTAATAGGCCAGGCGGGCGATCGTGGCTTGCGCTTCCTCGCGCTGGACGCGCATGCGCAGATTGGCAATGCCGTACGCCAGATCGTCGGCCAGGTCACTGATCAGCCTGACCTCGGCATCGTCGAAGGCTTCCGAATCGACGGCAGCCATGATCAGGGCGCCGAGCACCTTTCCTTCGACACGAAGAGGAAATGCGGTCACCGAAGCATAACCAAGCCGGAGCGCACGCTCGCGTATTCTTTCATAGCCGGGACCAGCGTAGATGGGATCGGTCAGCAGTTGCCGGTCAACAACAGGCGTGCCGGTACGGATCGCGACGCCGGTCGCAGTCTGGCCCAGTTCGCAATCTTCCCATGTGAAACTGGAGGAATTCAGCTCGTCCAGATCCGAACCGACGCTTGCCATCCAGCGGACGCTCTTTTGTGAGTTCTGTTCGGCGTAGGCCACCGAAGCAAGACGATAGCCCCCCGTATCCACGATGACACTGCACATCTCGCGCAGCAGTTGCTCTTCGTCCGAGGCTCGCAGCAGGGTTCGGTTGCCCGCTGTCAGGGTCGCAAGGGCCCTGGCAATGCGCGCCAACTCACTCCCGCATTGGCCGGTGTCCAGCACAGGAGCACCGTTCGCTTCAGTCGGTTCATCAAGGACGTTTGCCATCGCGTCACTCCAGCGTTTGACAATTTAATTATATCCCTCCATCACTTGCACACTAGCAGAGACTGGTCCGCACACCCGTCCAGACGGCTATGCAGCCCTTGCGCCGTCCCTGCTCAGGGACAGCCTTGCAGTTGACGCGGCAGTCGCAGGATGTCGCGCGTGGGAAACGTCCAGCACGAACACGCCGACCGACTTGCTCAGCAGCTCGGCCTGCTCCTGCATCGCCGCCGAGGCCGACGCCGCCTCCTCGACCAGCGCCGCATTCTGCTGCGTCACCCGGTCCATCTGGCTGATCGCGTGGTTGATCTGCTCGATGCCCGAGCTCTGCTCCTGGCTGGCCACGCCGATCTCGCCGATGATGTCGGTCACGCGCCGCACCTTGCCGACGATGTCGTCCATCGATGTTCCGGCCTCGGCCGCCAGCCTGGAGCCGGCGCCGACCTTCTGCACCGAGTCCTCGATCAGGACCTTGATTTCCCTGGCGGCGGCAGCCGAGCGTTGCGCGAGGTTGCGCACCTCGGCGGCAACCACGGCAAACCCGCGGCCCTGCTCGCCCGCGCGTGCCGCTTCGACCGCCGCGTTCAGTGCCAGGATGTTGGTCTGGAACGCAATGCCGTCCACCACGCCCGTGATGCTGGCGATCCGCCTGGCCGCCTCGTCGATCTGGCGCATGGTGGCAACCACCTCGGCCACCACGGTACCGCCCTTGAGTGCGGATTGCGCGGTGCTGCCGGCAAGCTGCATCGCCTGGCGCGCGTGGTCCGCGGTTTGCCTGACGGTGCCGGTCAACTGCTCCATCGAGGCGGCCGTCTCTTCCAGCGAGCTGGCCTGCTCTTCGGTACGCGCGGACAGGTCCATGTTGCCCGCCGCGATGTCGGACGAGGCGATGACGATCGCGTGCGCACCGCCGCGTACCCCGCCCACCATGCGCTGCAAGTCCGTGTTCATTTTCCGCAGTGCATCGAGCAGCGCCCCGGTTTCGTCCTTCGAACCGGCGGCAACGGTGGTGGAAAGATCGCCGGCGGCGACCGCTTGTGCGACCTGCACCGCCTGCTCCAGCGGCTTCGAGACGATGCGCGCAAGCGTTCTCGCCAGCGCCACGCCAAGCAGGATCGCCAGCAGCAGGCCGCCGGCCAGCAGTTGGCGCCCTTGCTCGTAGTTTGTCCTTGCCGCCTGGCCGGCTGCGTTGGCCCCGTGCTGGTTCAGGTCGACCAGCTTGCCGACCTGGGCATGCACCGCGGTCGCCAGCCGCGACGATTCGCCCCGGCTGGCGACGATCGCTTCCGTCGCACGCTGGGTGCGCGCGAGCACGATCAACTTCTTGCTCTCTGCCAGGTATTCGCTCCACAGGCGCGTCAGTTCCTCATAGGCGTGGCGCTCCGCCTGGGTGCCCAGGCTCGCATGCAGGTCGATGCGGCTCCGTTCGAAGTCGGCGGCGAAGTCGCCGATACGCTTCTCGTACTGGTCCATCCTGGCGGCGTCGTCGGAAATGATGGTTTGCAGCACGACCGAGCGGTGGCGGCCGGCGGCCGCCTTCATCTCGAGCACCGCGCGCACGCTCGGCAGCCATTTTCGGTCGAGGTCTTCCGCCGCCTGGTTGACCGTGGACAGTTGTACCAGGCTGAAGATGGCGAGCGCCACAGTCAGGGCAAGGATCGCGCCGAATGCCACCATCAGCTTGTTGGCGATGCGCAGGGCGTAAAACAGTTTCATGGGGAGCTTTGAATGGGGCAGGCCCGGGCCTGCCGGTCTGGATGGATCAGAACGAATGGCGCAAGCCGAGGTCGAGCTCACGCGGGCCGGTGCCGAACTTTGTCGTCGCGAAGTTCATGTTGCTCATCCGGGCATACGCCGCATACACGATGGTGCGCTTCGACAGCGAATAGTTGTAGGCCAGCGCGACCTGATCGGCGTCGAAGTCGGTCGTGGCCGCACGGTCGTCCTTGCGGATGTACGAGGCCATGAGCTTGTGCTTCCCCACTGGCACGGTCACCCCGAGCAGCAGGTCGCGGTCTTCCGCGTCCTTCATGCCCTGGTTCACGCCGTAGCCGATGCTGCCGGTGGCCGGGCCGAAATCGTACTTGACCATGTACAGGGTCGAATCGCTGCGGTCGGTGGCGGTGGCGTTATTCACCTGGTGGTGCGCGATGCGCAGCGCCAGCCTGCCCGCCTGATAGCCGACCGAGGCGCCGAGCTGGCGCGATTTCTCGCTGTCGCCGGCGACTTCGCCAGCGGCATATGACAGCTTGGCGTCGAAGCCGCCGATGGCCGGGGTCGCATAGGTGACGGTATTGGGCGTGCGGGTACCGCCGGTTTCCGCCTTCATCAGGCGTCCCGCGGCGCCGCCGTAGTTGTTCGCGAACGGGTCGACCGCGGTGAGGGTCTTGTAGATCGGGGTGTACTGGCGGCCAAGGGCCAGCGAGCCCCACTGCCTGCTGTCGATGCTTACCCAGGCTTCGCGGCCGAACAGCAGGTTTTCCTTGTCGGTGCCGCCGCTGTCCAGCGCAAGGGCCGCTTCCAGCACGAAGCGAACGGTCCAGCCCCCGCCCAGGTTTTCGCTGCCCTTGAAGCCGAGGCGGCTCGACTGCGACATGCCGCTCGCCACATTGGTCACGCTCCCGCCGGGGCCGCCGCTGCTGAGCGCCAGGCCGGCGTCGAGGATGCCGTAGATCGACACCTGAGACTGCGCCGAAGCGGCGCCGGCGCATCCCGCCAGCATCGCGGCGAAAAATACCTTGTAGTTCATTACTATTCCAGTTCTGATTGCTTATCCGTATCGCGGAACGGGCCGGACATGCGCGCGGCATCATCCAGCCCGTAAGGAATTACTTCTCGAGGCTGCGGTCCCAGCTGATGATCGCGTCCGCGACCGCCTGCGGCTGTTCCGGCACCAGCGCGTGGCCGGCATTCGGGATCACCTTGACGGTGACGCGCGGGCCGAACTCGTCGCGGATTTCGCCGCGGGTTTCGACCGGCTTGAACAGGTCCTGCTCGGCCTGCAGGTCAAGCAGCGGCTTGCTGCCGCCCGACCACCAGTCGGACTGCCTGGTGGCCCTGCCGGCCATGCGCTGACTTTCGCTCACTTCCGGGTACCAGCCGTGCAGCCAGACGCTCGCGTCGTGGCCCGGCTTGAAGAACACGCGCTGGATCGACTTCAGGCGCTCGGCATCCGGCAGCGAGAGTTCGGCGCTGCGGTCGACATGCTCGGACAGGCCGGCCGGGTACTTCTTGGCCGCTGCCGCGACGATGACGACGCCGCGCACCAGTTCCGGATGATCGACGCCGGTCATGCGCGCGACCCAGTTGCCGAACGCGTGGCCGACCACCAGCGCCGGCTGCTTGCTGCCTTCGGCGCGGATCACGGCGGCGACGTCATTGGCCAGGTCATGCAAGGTGATGCCGTGCATCGCGCCGCTGCTCTTGCCGATGCCGCGCGGCTGCGGGCGCACCACACGGTAGCCCTGCTTGACGAACAGCCCGGCCAGTTCGTCGAAGTCCTCGGCGCCGCGGCCACGCGACGGCAGCATCACGACCAGCGAACCCTTGCCTTGGGACAGTACCTCGATGCTGCCGACCATGCTGCGCTGGACCGGGGTCATCGCCCCTGCGGTGGCGGCCGGCGCGGTGGCGGAGGTCGGGCCGACGCTGGTGCAAGCGCCCAGGAGCGCGGCCAGGGCCAGGCAAAGCAAACTTTTTTTCATGTCTCTTCTCTTTCTAGGATCAGCCGGTCATTTCGCAGGGCGAACCCGCGGGCGGCATCAGGTTGAAGACCTTGATGGTCATGGAAATCAGGGTGTAATAGCCGGCGATGCCGACCAGGTCGACCACGCCCGCGCTGCCCAGCAGCGCGGCGGCCCGCGCGTACAGGCTGTCGGGGATCGCGCGCTGCGTGTCCAGCGTCGTCATGAACTCGTACACGAGCGCCTCGTCTTCGCGTTCGAACGGCGGCGCGGCGCGGTCGCGAATGGCGTCGACCACTGCCTCGGGCAGGCCGGCCTTGAGCGCGATCGGCTTGTGCGCCCACCACTCGTACTCGGCGCTCCAGGCGCGGCCCAGGATCAGGATCGCCAGTTCCGACAGGCGCGGCGGCAAGGTGGTCTCGTAGCGGCAGTAGCGGCCGAGCGCCTGGGCCGTGTTGGCCAGCTCGGGACGATGCAGCCACACGGCCAGCGGACCGCGCACGCCGCCGCGCGGACCGCCGGCGATCTGGTCATGGATGCGTTGCTGTTCAGCGGTGAGCGCCGCAGGATCGAGGTCTGGAATGCGCTTCATTTCTGCTTCTCCAGAAGAAGGGCGGGCCCCGGCTGGCCGGCCTTCGCCGCAGACACTGCGGCATCGAAGCGGGCCCGGTCGAAGGCGCCCTCCCACTTGGCCAGCACGAACACCGCGACGCAGTTGCCGACCATGTTGGTGAGCGCGGTGGCGGTGGCCATCAGGCGGTCGATGCCGAACAGCAGTCCCAGCCCGCCGAGCGGCAGCTGGCGCATGGTCTGCATCGTCGCGGCCAGCTTGATGAAAGCGCCGCCGGCCACCGTGGTGCCGCCTTTGGACGTGAGCATCAGCACCCCCAGCATGCCGGCCTGCTGCATCAGCGTGAACGGGGTGTCGGTGGCCTGGGCGATGAAGCCGACCGCCATCGCCATGTAGATCGACGTGCCATCGAGGTTGAAGCTGTAGCCGGCCGGGAGCACGAAGCCGACCACCATCTCGTCGCAGCCGCCATCCTTCAGCTTGACCAGCAGGCGCGGGAACGCCACTTCACCGGACGCGGTGCCGAATACCAGCAGCAGCTCTTCCTTGATGAGGCGCAGGATGCCGAACAGCGACAGCCCGGAGTACCAGCACACCGCGCCGAGCACGCCGAACACGAACAGCAGCGACGCGGCGTAGTACAGCACCACCAGTTTGAGCAAATAGACCAGAGTCATGCCGCCGTAGGCGCCGACCGCCGCCGCCATGGCCCCGAAGGCGCCGATCGGCGCCAGGCGCATGACGTAGCCGAGGATCTTGAACAGCACTTTCTGGCCTTCGTCGATACCGCGCAGGATGACGGAATCGGGGCCGACCGCCTGGTTCAGCGCCACGCCGGCCAGCATCGAGATCAGCAGCACCTGCAGGATGTCGCCCTTCGCGAACGCGTCCACCAGCGTGTGCGGGATCATGTTCAGCAGGAAGCCGGTGAGCGTCATCCCGCTGCCCTGGCTGGCGGCAGTGGCAGCCTGGGCGACCGATTCAGGCTCGACCAGGTTGGTGGCGTGCAGGCCGGCGCCCGGCTGGAACAGGTTGACCAGCACGAAGCCGACCCCCATCGCCACCGTGCTGATGACTTCGAAGTACAGCAGCGACTTGAAGCCGAGGCGCCCGAGCTTGCCGAGGTCCTTGGCATGGGCAATGCCGTGCACGACCGTGCAGAACACGATCGGCGCCAGCAGCATCTTGAGCAGCGCGATGAAGCCCTGGCCGAGCGGCTTCATCGCCATCGCCGTCTCCGGCGCGGCGAGGCCCAGCGCCACTGCCAGCAGCAGCGCGAGGATGACCTGGATATGCAGTTTCTTAAGATGGTTCATGGTGTCTCTGGTCTTTTGTCGTTTGTTCTTGAAAGGCCCAAGTGCTCGCCCATCAATAAATGTGTTCTGGCTGCCATCACCGGCGCGTTGCTGCGTTGGCTCGCGCTTGCAGTGCTCGCACTGCGGCGCGGTCGCCGCCTTGCGCCGCATCCGGTTCTGTTCGCCAAAACTCCCATTTATTTCTGTTCGAGTACTTAGCCGGCCAGGGCGGCGCTGAGCGCCTGGTTGAATGCCCTTGGCTGCTCGATGTTCGGCAGGTGGCCGGCGCCAGGGATGCGCACCAGCGTCGCGCCGGGGGTCGCCTGCCGCATACGCTCCATGACGGCCGGCAGCGCGCCGTCCTCGGCGCCGACCAGGTACCGGACCGGCATCCCCAGCCGCGGATAGTCGGCGGAAAAGTCGTACGCCTGCATGGCGCGCGCGCAGCCGACATAGCCTGCCAGCGGCGTCGCGGCGATCATGGCCGCCATCCCTTGGCGCGCCTGCGGCGCGCGTTCGCCGAAGCCGGGAGTGAACCAGCGCGCGACGGTTGGCTCGGCGATCGCCGCCATGCCCTCGCGCCCGACCAGGTCGATGCGTTCCTGCCAGGCGGCCGCCGCGGCGGCAGGCGCGGCCCATTGGCCGTCGCAGGCGATCACGCGCTCCACGCGGGCGCCGTGGCGTGCGGCGCAACGCAGCACGGTCACCGCGCCCATCGACACGCCGACCAGGGTGGCGCGCCCGATCGCCAGCGCGTCGAGCAGGCGCACGACATCGTCGGCCAGGGCGTCGAAGGTCCACGCTTGGCCGGGATCGGCCGGGGTCGCGCCGTGGCCGCGCTGGTCGTAGCGCAGGATGCTGTAGTCGCCGGCCAGGTGGGAGACCTGCTCCTCCCACATGCCGAAGTTGGTGGCGTGCGAATTGCTGAAGACCAGCCAGGGAGCGCCTTCGCGCCCGTCGATGCGGCAGTTGATCGGCGCCGCGCCGTCGACGTCGAGCAGGAAGCTGGCGCCGCGCTGGATTGCGTTGGGGTTAAGCATGAGGAAATCCGGTCCGATGCGGGTAGGCGGCGTCTCAGACGCGGCGGTACGGCGCGTACAGGTTGAAAACGGTGGCGCCGGCGCCGTCCACGCAGGCCAGCGCAGGCGCGAGTTCCGGCGCGAATACCGGCGCACTGAACAGCGAGACCGCCCAGACGGTCGCCTGGCCGTCATTGTCCTCGACATACAGCCGGGCTTCGATCAGGTGCGGATGCGCGCCCAGGGTCTCGCGCACGGCCGCGCCCAGGCGCGCCGCCCGCTCCGGCGTGGCCGCCGGGTAGGCCGCAAGCAGCAGGCGCGCCACCGGCGCCGGGTCGAGCGGCAGTTCGCTGGTGCCGGCGGCAGCGCCGGCGATGATCCGTGCGCGCCCAACGGTGCGCGGCAGCAAGCGGCGGCTCCATGGCGTCGAGTTGGCGCCGGACACTGCCAGGTAGGCTTCGCTGCTCAGCGCGGCGGCCGAATCGAGGTCATAGTAGGCAAGCCAGCGCGGCCATCCGTCCAGGCAGACCCAGCGCGACCCGGAGCGAAACCCCGGCAAACCGCGACGCTGCGGAAAATGCTCGCTGTCGTACCAATCATTGAATTCTTCCTCATGGCTGGAAGGCGGCTCCATCGTCACCATCAGCGCATATTTTTGCTCGCTCATTACTTTCCCTTGGCCGGTTGCCGTGGCGGGTAGAAGGCGGTACCACGGCGAGAGGGGGATCATACGGAGCGGCCCAGCTGATTGACAAATACCTTTAATTGATGGGAAGCTATGCTTTTGCGGCATACTTCGGAAGGAACCGCATCGAGATTGTTATAGGAGCTCAAAAATAGACATCCGCGAACTGCGTTCCTTTATCTGCGTAGCCCGTACGGGCAGCTTCAGCCGCGCCGCAAGCGAACTTTTCGTCGCCCAGCCTGCCTTGAGCCGCCAGATCCGCAAGCTGGAAGAAGAACTCGACGTGACGTTGTTCGTGCGCCACGGCCGCGGCGTCAAGCTGACCGGCGCCGGCGCAACCCTGCTCGAGCGGGCCGAAATGATCACCCACCTGGTCCGGCAGACCGGTGAACAGCTGCGTGCGGCCGCCGCCGACAACGTCAGCGGGCACCTGTCGGTCGGCCTGCCGCCTGCGGTGATGCTGCTGCTCGGGCCATCGCTGGTCGAACGCTTCCGCCGCGACTTTCCGCGGGTGCACCTGCACATCCGCGAGGGATTGAGCGTGTCGCTGCAGGAATGGCTGCTCGACCGTCGGGTCGATCTTGCGATCCTGTACAACCCGGCCCCGCTCGAAGAGCTGGACATCCAGCCGGTGTTCAGCGAATCGATGTTGCTGCTCGGACCGCCCGACGGCGAAGCCACGGCCGGCCACGCCAGCCCGATCCGCTTGCAGGAACTGGCGGGGCTGCCGCTGATCCTGCCTGGGGCGCCGCACAGCAACCGGCGCCTGATCGAACATGCCGCCGCCGAAAGCGGGTGCCGGCTGCGCGTCGTTCTCGAGGTCGATAGCGTGGCCCTGACCAAGCGGCTGGTTCACCAGGGATATGGCTATTCGCTCTATACGTATGGCGCGGTGCACGACGACGCGATACGCGGCGACCTCACGCTGCGGGCCGTGGAACGTCCGGCGATCCGCTCGGTGCTCACGATCGCCACCTTGCGCGAGCGCCATGCGTCGCCGCTGGTGGGCCAGCTCAAGGAGATTGTGCGCGACAAGCTGCACTCCCTGTTCCACGGCGACACCTGGCACGGCGAGGGGGTATGGATCGGGGACACGCCTTACGGCGAGCGTCGACAGCCCGGCTAGTGGGTCACTTGGCAACGGGAGTGGCCAATAAAAGCGATGGATTTTTGCGCCAGGCCAGGCGCAAACCGCAGCGATAGCTGGCTATCGCGAGGATGTGCAACAACGCCTGGCGCAAAAAGACGCGCTTTTATGTCACGATCTGTTGCCAAGTGACCCACTAGTACTTCGGCATCAGGAACGATGCACTTTTGTGAGGCACCCAGTGCTTTTCAGCATGCCAGGCAAGACATCCACGCGCTACCCCTCCGTCTTCCCCGTCCAGGCGTTTCATGTTTTCCAACAGCGTGACGATGTAATGCAATGAATCGTTCGCGCTGGCTGACGCGGCGCACCAGGCGCCGCGCGACGCGTTCCCGACGGGACGGGAATCAGACCTGCGCGTTCCGGATCATGTTGCGCGCGATGACGATCTGCTGGATCTGGGTCGTGCCTTCGTAGATGCGGAACAGGCGCACGTCGCGATAGAAACGCTCGATCGCATAGTCGGAGACATAGCCGGCGCCGCCATGGATCTGCACCGCACGGTCGGCCACGCGGCCGCACATCTCGGAAGCGAACATCTTGCAGCAGGCGGCCTCGGTCGAGATGTCTTCCTTGTTGTCGCGGCGCCGCGCCGCGTCCAGCACCATGGAGCGCGCCGCATAGATTTCGGCCTTGCTGTCGGCCAGCATCGCCTGGATCAGCTGGAACTCGGCGATCGGCTTGCCGAACTGCTGGCGCTCGACCGCATAGCGCAGGGCATCGTCCAGCATGCGCTCGGCCGCCCCGACGCAGATCGCCGCGATGTGCAGACGGCCCTTGTCCAGCACCTTCATCGCGGTCTTGAAGCCGACGCCTTCCTTGCTGCCGATCAGGTTGGCCGCCGGCACGCGGCAGTTGTCGAAGATGACGTCGGCGGTATGCGCGCCCTTCTGCCCCATCTTCCTGTCGGTCTTGCCGATGAAGACGCCCGGCGTGCCCTTCTCGACGATGAAGGCGGAAATGCCGCCCGCACCCGGGATATCCGGATTGGTGCGCGCCATCACGGTGAAGATGCCGGCTTCCGGGGCATTCGTGATGAAGCGCTTGGTGCCATTGATCACATAGAAATCGCCATCGCGCCGCGCCGAGGTGCGCAGCGAGGCCGCATCCGATCCCGAGCCCGGCTCGGTCAGCGCGAAGGACGCGATCAGCTCGCCCGAGGCCAGCCTTGGCAGGTAATGGCGTTTCTGCTCCTCGGTGCCGTCGACGATCAGGCCTTGCGAGCCGATGCCGTTGTTGGTGCCGATCAGGGAGCGGAAGGCCGGCGAGGCCTTCGCGATCTCGAAAGCGACCAGCACCTCCTCTTCCATCGTCAGGCCCAGGCCATCGTATTCCTCGGGGATGCACAGGCCGAACAGGCCCAGTTCGCGCATGTCGGCGACGACGCTTTCCGGGATCTCGTCGGTTTCCGCTACTTCGTTCTCCGCCGGCACCAGCTGCTCGCGCACGAAACGGGACAAGGTATCCAGCAGTACCGCCATGGTTTCTTGGTCACGTATCACGTTGTCTTCTCCAGCGTCGATTGCGGCGCGGCGCCAAGCCGCGCCGCGAGGTGATCAATAAGCGCCCTGCCCGAGCGAGCCGCCGATTTTCCGGACCAGCTCGACCAGCAAGGGGCCGACTTCATGTTGCAGATATTCGCGATTGCACTTGAACGCGGGCATGCCGCAGTTAAAGGCCATCATCATGCCGTCCGGGGCCAGGAACGGCACGCCGACTCCGCAGGTGTCCTTGTCCCATTCGCCGATCGACATGCAGAAGCCGTAGTCGGCATGGTCGCGCAGGGCCTGCTCGATGCCGGCCTGCAGGCGCGGCCAGTCGTGCTCGTCGCGCAGGCGGATCTGGTCCAGCAGGAAAGCGCGCTCGGCTGCGGGCATGGCGGCCAGGCAGGCGCGCCCCATGGCGGTGGTGGCCAGCGCGAGCCGGGTGCCGACGCCGCGCTGCAGCGTGATCGAGGCGCTGCTGCGCACCGATTCCACATACACCATCGACAGGCGGTCGCGTACGCCCAGCGACACCGAGGCTTGCGAGCGCTCGGCCAGTTCGCGCATGAAGGGCCGCGCCACTTCGCGCACGTCGAGCCGCGACAGCATGGAATAACCCAGCGCCAGCACGCCGGCGCCGAGCCGGTACTTGCCTTCGGCTTCCAGGTGCTCGAGGTAGCCCAGCTTGGCCAGGGTGCCGGCCAGGCGCGCCACGGTCGGCTTCGGAATGCCGGCCCGGCGCGCCAGCTCGGAAATGCCGATCTCGCGCTCCTTCGATCCGAAGCAGCGCAGCAGTTCCAGCCCTCTGGCCAGGGCAATGACGAACTGCCGGTCCTTGCCCTGCTCGTCCTCGTCGAATCGTTGAATATCGCTGCCGTCGTCCACGGTGCCCATGCCCGCCTCTCCTTCATGTCGGCCATCCGGCAAGCCGGCTCTTTGCAGGAAAAAACATCATCATCTTTTCATGCCGCGTCCAAGCCTGTCAAGAATTTTCAAACCAAGGGTCCACTATGCGAACCGACATGGGGGAGGCGGGAGATTTCCAATACCTTCAGCACTTTCAGGGCTTTACAAGTGCAAGAAACTTAAATAGTCTTCATTTAGCCAGTTATTTTCAAACCATGGGTTCGCACAGCAAACCAATAAACCATGAACGAGGCAATCCTCCAGGATGCGTCGCTCGACAAGCTTGCCGACAAGGGCAAGCTGAGCGCCTAGGATGCGGCCGCTGCCTGCGCCCGCCGGTCGATTGCCGCCGCACTCGACGGGCTGGCGCCCTGCACCACGGTGGTCGAAGCCATCGTCGAGAACCTGGATGCCAAGCAGGCGCTGCTCCTCCAGCTCGAAACCGTGGTCGGCGACGACTGCATCCTCGCCACCAACACCTCGTCGCTGTCGGTGACCGCCATCGCTGCCGCCTGCCGCCTGCCGCAAGCCGGGCCGGGTCGCCGGCTTCCATTTTCTCAGCCCGGTACCGCTGATGAAGATCGTCGAGGTGATCGCCGGTCCGCTGACCGATGCCGGGGTGGCGCCGATCCTGGTTGGCATCGCCCGCCGGATGGGACATACCCCGGTGCGCGCCAGCGACACGCCTGGCTTCATCGTCAACCACGCCGGGCGTGGCTACCTGACCGAATCGCTGCGTATCCTGGGCGAGAACATCGCGTCCCATCCGGAACTCGATCGCATCCTGTGCGACGCCGCAGGCTTTCGCATGGGACCGTTCGAGCTGCTGGACCTGACCGGACTGGACGTCTCGCAGCCGGTCATGGAATCGATCTACACGCAGTATTACGAAGAACCGCGTTTCCGCCCGTCGCCGATCGCGCGCCAGCGGCTGGCGGCCGGGCTCGGGCGCGGCTTCTATGCCTACGAAGACGGCCAGAAACAGGAACCCGCCCCCGCCCCGGTGCCGCCGCGCAGCGCGATCCGGGTCTGGCTCAGCCCCGGCGATGCCGCGGCCTGGCCGGCCGTCGACCAGCTGCTGGACCAGCTGGGCGCCGAACGCGATCGCGGCGCGCGTCCGGCCGATGACGCCCTGTGCCTGGTCCTGCCGGTGGGTCAGGATGCCACCAGTGCCGCGGTCGCCGCGCAACTCGATCCGGTTCGCACCGTGGCGCTCGATCCGCTGTTCATCCGGGGTCGCCGCACCTTGATGACCACCCCGCTCCGGTGTGCCAGCGGGTGCTGGCCACCATCGTCGACATCGGCGCCGACATCGCGCAGCAGGGCATCGCCGATCCCGAGGATATCGACAGGGCGGTGACGCTCGGCCTCGGTTACCCGAAGGGGCCCCTGGCACTGGGCGATGCGCCAGGCGCCGCCACCGTCCTGCGCATCCTGGACGGCCTGTTCGACTTCTACCGCGATCCCCGCTACCGCCCCAGCCCGTGGCTGAAGCGCCGCGCGCTGCTGGGCATCTCGCTGCTCGCTCCGGACAACTGACCCACTCTCACCCTGAAGGAGCACCCGCATGGCCGGAGCACTGTCACACATCCGCATCCTCGACCTGGCGCGCGTCCTCGCCGGCCCCTTGGCACTACCGTCCAGGGACCACGATTTCATCCATGCTGTTGGCAGGTTCGAAGCGTACGGTTTCCACTTCCCTGTTCTTTCCAGCCGGGCTAATCCACTGCTTTCAGCATCGACTCGATGACTTTCTTGGCGTCGCCGAAGACCATCATCGTGTTGGGCTGGTAGAACAGGTCGTTGTCCAGGCCGGCGTAACCGGACGCCATCGAGCGCTTGTTGACGATGATGCTCTTGGCCTTGTAGGCCTCGAGGATCGGCATGCCGGCGATCGGGGA
>NZ_KB908156.1 GCF_000382345.1 Massilia niastensis DSM 21313 | reverse complement strand
GCCGAGGCGCTACGCCTGATGAGGAGGCTGGAGTTGATCCACACTCCCAAGCATGGCAGTTGGCTCAACATGGCCGAATCGGAACTGAGCGCCGCTACGCGGCAATGTCTCGGACACCATATCGATGAGGTCGATGCCGTGGACCAGTTGGCTCGACAATGGGCCAGTCGCCGCAACCTACGCCAGACCGGTATCGACTGGCAATTCCGTACTGCAGACGCCCGGATCAAACTCAAGCACCTGTATCCGAAAATCGAAGTGTGATGCTGTACTAGTCTACGTCGCTTGTTGCTCCTAAGGCAAGTATGTGGTTTGTTAGACGTACCAAGTCGAGATCTCCTCCTCGGGGCCGCCTGGTTCCGTCTCATGCAAGTCGTGGCTGGCGCCGAGCGCCGCCGCCGGCTTCTCGCATCCCTATGCATTACAAAACCTCATAAATCCTGCTGGAAAAGTCGTTTGTCCATCTCCCCGCTCTCGCCCGACACTAGCTGCACCGTATCCGGGCCGGCGAGCCCGCCAATCATCACCGATTGGGCAACCACAAAGGAGATCGACCATGAGCAAGACCACTTCCCGACATATCCCCATCCGCCAGCTCGAAAGCGTGCTGCGCCCGATTCACCAGGCCAGCGGCCTCGGGAATGAGTTCTACACCGACCAGGCGTATTTCGAGCTCGAGCGCGACCAGGTGATGGGAAAGACCTGGGCCTGTGTCGGTTTTGCCAGCGACCTGCAGAAGAACGGCACGGTCAATCCGGTCGAGTTCATGGGACTGCCGCTGCTGCTGATGCGCAACCGCGAGGGACTGGTCCAGGTGTTCCACAATGTCTGCAGCCACCGCGGCATGAAACTGGTCGAAGCGCCGGGCGAGGTGCAGGGCGTGATCCGCTGCCCGTACCACTCCTGGACCTACGACCTGAACGGCGCGCTCAAGGGCACGCCGCATATTGGCGGCATCAACCAGCACAAGGACGAACGTTTCGCCTGCGAAAAGCACGGCCTGAAGCCGATCCGCAGCGCGATCTGGATGGACATGGTGTTCGTCAACCTGTCCGGCGATGCGGCGCCGCTGGAACAGATGCTGGCTCCGCTGACCGAGCGTTGGACCCAGTTCCTCGGCGAGGACGGCATGAGCCTGCTGCGCCGCAACGCCAGCGGCGACGCCAGCACGCTCGAGGTGAACTGCAACTGGAAGCTGGCGGTCGAAAATTACTGCGAGGCTTACCACCTGCCATGGGTGCACCCGGCCCTGAATACCTATTCGCGCCTGGAAGACCACTACAACATCCAGTTCGCCGAGCATTTCGCCGGCCAGGGCAGCTATGCCTACAAGCTGTCGGAAACGGCCGGCACCAACCTGCCGACCTTCCCGAGCTGGCCGCAGGACCGCCTGCGTAACGCCGAGTACGTCGCCTTCTTTCCCAATGTCCTGCTGGGCATCCAGGCCGATCACGCCTTCGCCATGCAGCTGCAGCCGATTGCACCCGGCAAGACGATCGAGCACCTGCGCCTGTTCTACGTGGGCGACGAAGCGGTGCGCGACGACTACGCCGCCTGCCGCAGCGCGGTCCTCGAAGCGTGGCGCCTGGTGTTCCAGGAGGATGTCGCCTCGGTCGAGGGCATGCAGAAGGGACGCGCTTCGCCGGGTTACCAGGGCGGCGCGTTCTCGCCGGAGATGGATGTCCCGACCCATTATTTCCACCAGTGGGGCGCGCGCCAGCTGCTGGCCGTCGCCAGGTCCGCCGAAGCGTCGGAGTAAGGAGCCGCCATGTTCGAGATCAAGCCGCACTGGCTCAATTACATCGACGGCGAATGGTGCGACAGCGCGCGCTGCCTGACCGTGAACAATCCGGCGACCGGCGCGCCGCTGGCCACCGTCGCCGAGGCCGGCATCGCGGATGCCGAGCAGGCCCTGGCGGCCGCGCGCCGCTGCGCCGACCGCGCCGACCTGACCCGCGCCCGCCCGGCGCAGCGCGTCACCTGGATGCTGCGCATCGCCGAGGAAATCCGCGCCGTGGCCGACATGGGCGCCTGGGTCCTGTGCCAGGAAAACGGCAAGAGCCTGCGCGACGCCAGGGACGAGTTCGTCGAAGCGGCGCGTTACTTCGAATACTACGCCGGCCTGGCCGACAAGATCGAGGGGACCTCGATCCCGCTCGGTCACGGCTACATGGATTTCACGGTCTACGATCCGATGGGCGTGTCGGCCCAGATCGTGCCGTGGAACTTCCCGGTCTCGATCTGCGCACGCTCGCTGGCGCCGGCGCTGGCCGCCGGTAACGCGGTGGTGGTCAAGTCGCCCGAGTTGTCGCCGCTGGGCATGTGCGTGCTGTTCCAGGCCATCGAAAAGGCTGGACTGCCCAGGGGCGCGGTGAACCTGCTGTGCGGCCCGGGGCGCGAGATCGGCAGCCACCTGGTGAGCCATCGCCACGTCGACCAGATCGTGTTCACCGGTTCGGTGCCGACCGGACAGGCCATCCTGCGCAATGCGGCGGAGCGCGCCATCCCCAGCGTCATGGAACTGGGCGGCAAATCCGCGGCCCTGGTGTTCGCGGACGCCGACCGCAAGCAGTTGCTGGACAGTGTCAAGAGCGGCATCTTCTTCAACGCCGGACAGGTCTGTTCCGCCATGTCGCGCCTGCTGGTGCAGCGCGAGATCTACGAGGAGGTGGTCGATGCCGTGGTCGGACTGGCGGAAGGCCTGGGCGTCGGCCCCGGCCATGCCGATCCGGACCTGACGCCGGTGATCAGCGCCAGGCAGCTGGACGGCATCGAAGCGATGTGCCGGCGCGCGGTCGAGGAGGGCGCACGGCTCGCGACCGGCGGCGCGGCATTTGCCGACCGCGCCGGCTACTTCATGCAGCCGACCGTGTTCCGCGACGTCGCGCCGACGATGAACATCGCCCAGGAAGAAGTGTTCGGACCGGTCCTGGCGGTGATCCCTTTCGATACCGAGGAAGAGGCGCTGGCGATCGCCAACGGCACCGAATTCGGCCTGGTGGCGGGGGTCTTCACCCAGGACATCAGCCGCGCCATGCGCTGCGCGCGACGCCTGAGGGCCGGCCAGGTGTTCGTCAACGAATGGTATGCGGGCGGCATCGAGACGCCCTTCGGCGGCATTGGACTGTCCGGCTTCGGCCGTGAAAAAGGACAGGAAGCGCTGTACAGCTATGTGCGCACCAAGAACGTGGGCATTCGCGTTGCCGGCGAATGAGGGAGGTGATCATGAAAACATGGCTCTGTATCGTATGCGGCCTGGTCTACGATGAGGCCGCGGGCTGGCCCGAGGACGGCATCGCGCCCGGCACGCGCTGGGAAGACGTGCCCGCCGACTGGGTCTGCCCCGACTGCAAGGTCGGCAAGGGCGACTTCGAGATGTTGGAGATCAAGGCGCCGGTGACGGCGGTGACGCCTGCGCCGCTGGCGCAGCGGCCGGTGCCCGCCGCGCTGCCGCGCCAGCCGATCGTCATCGTCGGCAGCGGCCATGCCGGCTACGGCCTGGCCGCGGCGCTGCGCAAGAGCGACCCGAAGGTCGAGATCCGCGTGCTGACCCAGGACGCCGGCTTCCTGTATTCGAAGCCGGCGCTGTCGATCGGCCTGGCGCAAGGCAGGACCGCCGCCGCGATGGCGGGCGAGTCGCCGCTGGCGGTCGAGCGCCGCCTGGGCATACGCGTGTATCCGCATTGCCGTGTCGAGCGGATCGACAGCCAGGCGCGCCGCCTGCACACCTCCCTGGGCGAGATGGAGTACGGCCAGCTGGTGCTCGCCTGCGGCGCCCAGCCGGTGCGCCCGGCGATCGAAGGGGCCCAGGATGCCGTCGTCAGCGTGAACGACCTGGCCGGCTACGGGCGCTTCCGCGAGCGGCTGGAAGGACAACGCCGGATCGCCATCCTGGGCGATGGGCTGATCGGGTGCGAGTTCGCCAACGACCTGGCCGGCAGCGGGTTCGAGGTGAGCGTCATCGGGATGGGCCAGTGGCCGATGGCGCGGCTGTTGCCGGCCGAGGCCGGACACCGGCTGCAGGCGGCGCTGTCGGACCTTGGCGTCCAGTGGCACCTGAACAATACCTTGCTGCGCATCGACGACGCGGACCGCGGCTACCGCCTGAGCCTGGCCGACGGCCGCCAGCTCGACGCCGACCTGGTCCTGTCGGCCATCGGCTTGCGTCCCGACCTGGCGCTGGCCAGGAGCGCCGGGATCGCGACCGGATGCGGCATCCAGGTGGATGCGCAGCTGCAGACTTCGCAGCCCGGCATCTTCGCTCTCGGCGACTGCATCGAGATCGATGGCCAGGTCCTGCCGTACCTGGCGCCGATCAACCAGGGCATCCAGGCCCTGGCCCGCACCCTGCTGGGCCAAGCGAGCGCGGTGAACTATCCCTTGATGCCGGTGTCGGTGAAGACCCCGGCGCTGCCGGTCTGCCTGCTGGCGCCCGCCCCTGGACTGGCCGGAGCATGGCGCTGCACGCCCACCGGCGATGGGTTGAGCGCCGGCTTCTACGATGCGCGCGGGACCTTGTGCGGTTTTGTCCTGCTCGGACACGAAGCGCAGGCCCGGCGCAGCGCCTGGCTGCAATCCTGCCAACCCGATCAACGCGCTGTGGCCTGAAAGACCAACCATGAACAAGCACATCAATCTGCCGCACGACGATTCCGGCTGCGGCTGGTATGCCGCGCTGGCCTCCCGCCCCGATGCCAAGCGCCTGCAGGGCAGGCAGCAGGCCGATTATGCCGTGATCGGCGCCGGCTTTGCCGGCCTGGCGGCGGCACGCCGGCTGGCCGAGCACATGCCCGAAGCACGCATCCTGCTGGTCGACGCCCAGCGCGTCGGTTTCGGCGCCTCCGGGCGCAACTCCGGCTTCGTGATCGACCTGCCGCACAAGTTCGCACTCGGGCATCCCGATCCGGCCCACAAGCAGCGCCTGCTGCGGCTCAACCGCGCCGCCATCGCGCAGCTGCAGCACCTGATCGAGCGCCATCGCATCGATTGCCAGTGGTCGCACGCCGGCAAGTTCCAGGGAGCGGTGGGGCCGCGCGGCCAGGCTTACCTCGACCATTTCGAGCGCCTGCTGGCCGAGCTGGGCGAACCCTTCCGCTGGGTCGAGCGCAAGGAGCTGGCCACGGTGCTCGGCAGCGGGCATTACAGCCGGGCCATCCATACACCGGGTTGCTACCTGATGCAGCCGGCGGCGCTGGTCACCGGACTGGCGCGCTCGCTGCCCGCCAACGTCGAGCTGCTGGAAGAATCGCCCATCCGCGGCCTGGAGCGCGACGGGCAGGGCGGCTGGATCCTGCGGGGCGACGCGGGCACCGTCCACGCCCGCAAGCTGCTGCTGGGCGCCAGCATCTTCACCCAGGAATTCGGCTACCTGCGCAACCGGCTCCTGCCGGTGATGACCTTCGCCAGCTGGACGCGCCCGCTGACCGATGCGGAGCTCGCGCGCTACGGCGGACAGCTGGACTGGGGCCTGACGCCGGCCGACCATGCGGGCACGACGGTGCGCATGACCCAGGACCGCCGCCTGATCATCCGTAACACCTACAAGCATGTGCCCAAGTACGGGCGCAGCACCAGCGACGGGATGCGCCAGAAGGTGCGCGCCAGTCACCGCGCGGCGTTCCTGGCGCGCTTCCCGCAACTCGCGGAGGTGCCGTTCAGTCATACCTGGGGCGGGGTGTATGCAATCTCGCGCAACTTCACCAATTTCTTCGGGGAGCTCGAGGATGGCGTGTATGCGACCGCCTGCGACAACGGCGTCGGCGCGGCATGGGGCACGATCTCCGGCACCCTGATGGCCGATATGGCGGTCGGCGCCGATTCGCAGCAGCTGCACGATATCCGGGCGGTGACCGGTATGCCGTCGCGCAATCCGCCGGAACCCTTCCTCGGCCTCGGCGTGCGCTCGCGCATCCGCCTGGCCGCCTGGTCGAGCAGGAGCGAGCTATGAGCCCGGGCAAGTCCGGCAAGCAGCCGGTCCTGCAGGTCGATCACGCCCTGCTCGACTACACGCAGCGCGGCGGGCCTCCGGGCGAGGCCTGGGTCGCGCGCGCCGTCACCGATGAAGTCTCGCCACACATCGGCATCGGCTTCGCGCGCTGGGAGGGGGCGCAGGTCGCGTGGACCGTCCTGTACGACGAGCTCATCTTCGTTATCGAAGGCTGCCTCGAACTGCAGGCCGACGGCCGGCCCTACCGCATCACACCGGGTCAATTGATGTGGATACCCGAAGGCACGGAACTGGTGTATGGCGGACACGCGCTGTTCGGCTACGTGGTGCGTCCGGCCAGCTGGAAGGAAGCGCATGGCCTGGCATGAACGCCTCGCCGGCGGCGCCGGGCCGGGGCAGGGGGCGTGACCATGCTGGGTATCGGCAAGACCTTCGGCGCGCTCTACCTGGCAACCCTGCTGATGCAGCTCGGCGCCACGCTGCTGATCTCCTACCTGGCCCTGCGCCTGGACGCGAACGGCGCATCCGGGTTCTGGGTCGGCGCACTGATGGCCGCCAATGCGCTCGGCATGGCGGTCGGCGGCAGCGCCGGCCGCGCGCTGATCGGGCGGGTCGGGCATGTGCGGGCGTATGCGGCCAGCGCCGCCGTGATCGCCGCCGCCGTCCTGGCCCATGAACTGAGCGCCGCCATGCCGTTCTGGCTGGTCCTGCGCGCCCTGGCCGGCATGGCCATGATGGCGCAGCTGATGGTGCTCGAAAGCTGGCTGAACGAACGGGCGGGCGGCCGGGAGCGCGGCCGGGTGCTGGCGGTCTACATGATCGCCACCTATGTCGGCATGATGCTCGGCCAGCTCGGCCTCGCGGCCGGCGAGGGCATGCACGGCCACGCCCTGGCCGTCGTGGCGATGGCGTTCGCCTTGTGCCTGGTCCCGGTGGTCATGACCCGGATCCCCCAGCCGGCCTTGCAGCGGCAGGCAGGCGCCGCCCTGGGGCCGATCCTGCGCCGCGTGCCGCGGCCGCTGATGACCGTCCTGGTGTCGGGAATGATCAACGCCAGCTTCTTCGGGCTGGGGCCCCTCTATGCCAGGCAGCAGGGAATGAGTCCGGGCGAGGCCGGCATCTTCCTGGCGATGCCGATCGTCGCCGGGCTGCTCGCCCAGTTTCCCCTGGGTCTGCTCTCCGACCGGCTGCCGCACGCCACCCTGATACGCGGCATCGCGATGTCGCTGGCGCTGGTCTGCGTTGCCCTGGGCATGAGCGGCGGGCTATCGGCGCCTGCGCTGCTGCTGTTCGCCTTCTGCATCGGCGCACTGCAATTCTGCCTGTACCCGCTGGGTGCGGCATTCGCCAACCAGCAGGTCGAACCCGGCTTGCGTGTCGCACTGGCCGGCGTGCTGCTGACCACCTTCGGGGTTGGCTCGTGTATCGGTCCGCTGATCGCGGGTGCGTGGATGGGACAGACGGACGCGTCGAGCCTGTACTACTTCTTCGGCGCCTGCGCCGTCGTGCTGGCGCTGGCCATCGGCAAAGACCGTTCCGCCGCGGCGCCCGCAGCCGTGCACGAGACACCCATGCTCGACGCGCAAGGCCGCTGAACCCCGCGTGATCCGGACCAGGGAGGTTTCATCTCATGCATGAAAAAAACTGATCGATCGAAGTAGCCTGGCCGGCCATGGCCACTATATAAAAAATCAAGGGAGACAACATGAAGCAAATGGCGACAGGCGTTCGTTCGCCTGCGAATCTATGCCGGGCAGCGATCCTGGGGGCAAGCGCACTGGTGTGCTGCCCGGTATTCGCTGAAGAAGCCGCATCTCCGCTCAGTATCGGCGGCGCGGTCCGGTTCAACTATGTGTACAAGAGCTGGCAGCCCGATCATCCGAACGGTTTCGTCGGACTGGATACCGCGCGCCTCGACCTTCGGTACGATGACGGCACCCGCATCGCCTCGGCCCAGTACCGCTACAACCGGTTCCCGAAAGGGCAGGGCGACTACTCGCAGCACTTCCTGCATCACGGATGGGCGGGAGTGCGCTTTGCCGACAAGAGCAGCATCCATGTCGGACTGGACAAGATGCCTTTCGGGCTGCTGCCATTTGCGTCGAATAATTTCTACGAGTCCATCGCCTTCTATGCCGGCTTCGAGGACAAGTACGACGCGGGCATCACGTATGCCAGCCGGCCCGGCAGGCTCGAATGGCAGCTCGGTTTCTTCCCGCGCGACGGCGGCTACTATGGCGGCAGCGACAATACGGCGAAGGCATCGAACCGCTACTCCTACAATATCGTCCCGGACGACGACGAGCAAGGCTACGGGACGGGGCAGGACGACCGTGAACGCAATACCCTGGTCGCCCGGCTGGCATGGCATCCCGACGAGAAGGCCAGGCAGGAAGTCGGCATGTCGGTGCTGAGCGGCGAGCTCCGCAATGGATCCGGCGACACCACCAGGCGCAATGCCCTGGCTGTCCACTACCGGGGCGCCGCGGGTCCGTTCACCCTGATGCTGCAGGCGCTGCGATATCGCTACCGGACCAGTCACGACGCGACCCAGACCTACGGCGGTCTCGATGCCAACAGCTTCGTGATGGTGGGCGGCTTCGGCTATCCGTATCCGCTGGCCGCCAAAGGCGACATTTTCATTGCCAACGTCAGCCATGACATCGCAGGCAGCCTTGGTCCGTTCAGCGGCTTCAAGATCTACAACGACTACAGCGCCTTGCACAAGCGGGTCGGAAACTACCGGCGTTCCATACAGAACGTGACCGGTCTTTCGTTCTCGGCGGGGAAATGGCATTTCTATGCCGATTTTATGCTGGGAAAACACCATCCCTACATGTCACCGGATTTCGGCGGACTGGCGTCGGCGTCCGGCGCACACGACAAGTTGTCCCGCCGGGTCAACCTGCAAGCGGGCTTCTACTTTTAGCGGGCTGGCGACAGGCAGCCCGAGCCTGCCCATATTCATGAGAAAAACTGATTAATCAGCGAATTTAAATCGGTTGTTGGCTGCTTCAGCCGAGTTGAAGATAGATGTCGATGGAGACCGGAGGACCGCAACAAGACGGCCAGGCTCCACGATTCGTTAATATGCATAACATGAGGAGACAATATGGAACCAGTTGCTACTGGCGTTCCGCTGCGCCCGGACGTGAACATCCGAATCTTCAGACTGAACTTCCACCGGGTGATTTTCCCGGCTTCAATGCTGATCATGGCAATCATGATCCTTGGCGCCCTGGTCGACCCTCCGGCCGCCAGCCGCCTGCTGGAAGAGCTCAAAATATCCAGCCTCAAGCACTTCGACGGATTCATGATGGTGGCCGCGAATCTCATGGTGCTGTTCTGCGTCGTGCTGGCGATCTCGCCTTACGGAAAAATCCGGCTCGGGGGCAAAGCGGCGAAGCCGGAATTCAGCACCGTCTCCTGGTTTTGCATCATGTTTGCCGCCGGCATGGGCGTCGGCCTGTTGTACTGGGGCGTGGCGGAACCGGTCGCGCATTACACCGCATGGTTCAAGACGCCGCTCGACGTTGCGAAGAATACGCCCGAGGCGGCGCATGCGGCGATGGGGGCGACCATTTTCCACTGGAGCTTCCACCCCTGGGCGATTTACCTGACGACGGCGGTCGTGGTGGGCTACTTCGCCTACAACAAGGGCCTGCCTTTTTCCCTGAGTTCCGGGCTGCAGCCCTTCATCGGCAAGGCACATGCAGGCACGGTGGGCCATGCCGTCGACGTCTTCACGGTCGTGTTGACGGTCTTCGGCCACGCCACCTCCATCGGCCTTGCGGCGCTGCAGGCGACAGCCGGCATCACATACGTGCTGGACATCCCGAATGCCTTCAGTTACCAGATGCTGTTCATCGGCGTGGTCGTCGTGCTGGCTGCGATTACCCTGTTGCGCGGCATGCACAATGGCGTCGAGCGGCTCAGCAACATCAATATGCTGATTGCGCTGGCCCTATTCCTGGCTGTGGCCGGTGGTGTGGGCGTGGCAGCCTTCGTGTCGAATGCCGTGACGACGGTCGGCGATTTCGCCACCTACTTCCTGCCTTTGAGTAACTCCTTCGGCCGGACGGACCAGGAGTGGATGCACGGCTGGACGGTATTCTATTGGGCGTGGTGGTGCACCTGGGCGCCGCTGGTCGGGGTATTCGTCGCGCGTGTTTCCAGGGGCCGCACCCTGCGCCAGATGGTCTGGGGCGTGATGCTGGCGCCTACCGTCGTGTCGATACTGTGGTTCACCGCATTTGGCCGCGGCGCCATTGGCAGCCTCATGTCCGGCTCCGGTGCATTCGCCGATGGGCTCGGCAATGTGGACACCGCGATTTTCCGCTTCCTCGAAACGCTGCCCTTTGCCACCTTCACCTCGATCGCCGTGGTCCTGCTGCTGGTGATCTTCATGGTCACGGCGGTCAATTCGGCAGCCATCGTCGTCGACAACCTGGCGGCCGGCGGCAATCCGAACACACCCGCGATCCAGCAGGTCATCTGGCTGCTCATGATCGCCCTGGTGACGATTATTCTTTTCGTTGTCGGCAATGACGCCGCCCTGAAAGCCATCGAGGCCGGCGCCATCGCGATGGGACCGCCATTCCTGGCGCTGCTCCTTGTCCTGATGGCCGGTTTCATCAAGGCGGTCGTGAAAGAGCCCAGGTAGTGTTGACGGCTGCCGACGGGCTCAGGGTGAGCGCGTCGGCAGCCGCCGCGACCACGAAAATTCCCGCTGGAGACATCGATGAGCACCTTGTTCTCGCCTGTTGCGCTTGGACCGCTGACACTGGAAAATCGCATCACGATTGCGCCGATGTGCCAGTACTCCTCGGAGCATGGCCTGGCCAACGACTGGCACCTGATCCACCTGGGCCACCTGGCCTTGTCCGGGGCCGCCATGCTGACGCTGGAAGCGACGGCCGTGTCGCCGGAAGGGCGCATCTCTTCCCGTGACCTGGGAATCTGGGGGGACGAGCACGCCGCGGCGCTGGCGCCGGTCGTCGCCTCCGTGCGCCGCCATTCGCCGATCAGGCTGGCCATCCAGCTTGCCCATGCCGGCCGCAAGGCTTCCTCGCGGGTCCCCTGGGAGGGCGGCATGAATATTCCATTGAGCGCCGGCGGATGGCAGACCGTCGGTCCGTCGGCACAGCCGTATGCGCCTGGCGACACCGTGCCGGTGGAACTCGATGCAGCGGGTTTGCGCAAGGTGCTGGACGACTTCGTCGATGCGGCGCGGCGTAGCGCTGCACTCGGATTCGACGCGATCGAAGTGCACGCTGCGCATGGCTACCTGCTTCATCAGTTCCTGTCGCCACTCTCCAACCAGCGCACCGACAGCTACGGCGGTTCACTCGAGAACCGCATGCGCTTTCCTCTCGAGGTGTTCAAGGCCGTGCGCGAAGCGGCGCCCGGCACGGTCGCGGTCGGCATCCGCATCTCGGCCACCGATTGGGCCGATGGCGGCTGGGATCTGGAGCAAAGCGTGGCGTTTGCACGCGCGCTTCGGCGTGCAGGCTCGGATTTCATTCACGTGTCGAGCGGCGGCCTCGCTGCGCAGCAGCAGATCACCGTCGCACCCGGTTACCAGGTGCCGTTTGCACAGCGGATCAAGGACGAAACCGGCATGCCGACCATTGCGGTAGGGATGATCACGCAAGCGCAGCAAGCCGAGGAGATCGTCGCAAGCGGCAAAGCCGACGTGGTTGCGCTGGCGCGGGCAATCGTGTTCAACCCGCGCTGGCCCTGGCTTGCGGCCGTGGCACTAGGTGCGCACGTGCAAGCCCCCCGCCAGTATTGGCGCTCGCCGCGCGAGTTCAGGCACTTGTATCCACGAATGCCCTGATCAGCCGGTTGAATGCCGCCGGGTGCGTCACGTTCATCCCATGCGACGCGCCCGCAATGGAGCGCTTTTCCGCGAGCCCGATCCAGTCGCCAAGCTTGTCCACATTGTGGCGATACATGCGCGGGCTTTTTTCGCCCGCGATCAGCAGGGTCCTGCATGCCACATCGCCCGCTCCGGCGCGTGTATAGGCCGGCATCGGATCGCGAAACTGCTTGGGCAAGGTGGCCGCATTGTCGATCGCCATGGTGCGGAACGCGGCAGGGCTCTTGCGCCAGATGCCGGGCATGCTGACCGAGTCGACGAACATCTCCAGGCCGGCATCGAGCTCGCCGCCTTCGATCAGGTCGGCCACCCTGGCGCGCAGGGCCGTGGTCGCCGCCGGTACCGCTGCCTGCGCCGTCCCGTCGATGTGCAGGGGTCCGCCCGGATCGGCGAGCGTCAAGGACTTGACCAGGTCGGGATACGCGCGCGCCAGCTGGAAGGCGACGCATCCGCCGCGGGAATGTCCCACCAGGTGCACCGGCCCGAGGTGCATGGCGGCGATGAACTCGGCAACTTGTTCGACGTGCGCCTTCCAGCTGAACTCTCCCGGTGCGCAGGCATCGTCGACCGGCCAGTAGTGGCTCAGGCTGACGGAGATGCAGAGGAAGTCCTGCGACAGGGCGCTGGCCTGGCTGTCCCAGTAGCGGTAGTCGCACAGCGATCCATGAACGAACACCAGCGGCTCGCCCGCACCACGAACCACGTAGGGCACGCGGATGCCTGATGGAAGGGTGGCAAAGTACACGTCAGGGACTGCGATGACTGAGGGATCGATTCGTGCGTTCATGATTGGGCTCCTTTGCAACTACTATGCACGATGGCGTTCTCTAAGAAAATCGCATAATATTGAACGTAACTATCTAATAATCTGATGCCAATGAAAGCACTCGATCTCGACGTGATGACCATGATCGTGGCGGTCGCCGACACCGGCAACATCAGCCGTGCGGCGGAAGTCGTCCATCGTTCGCAGTCGGCGGTGAGCATGCAGATCAAGACGCTGGAGACCGCACTCGGGAAGCCGCTGTTCGTGCGCGGGCCGCGAAGCGTCACGCCGACGCAGGACGGCGAGGTCCTGCTGACCTTCGCGCGGCGCATGCTCGCGCTGCGCGATGAGGCATGGGCCGCGGTGGTGCGGCCCGACATTACCGGCCGGGTCGTGATCGGCGTGCCCGACGACTATGCGTCCTCGCTGCTCCCCTCGATCCTCAAGAAATTCTCTGCCACCTATCCGAAGGTCGAGATCCAGGTGGTCGGGCTGCCGAGCGTGTCGCTCGCCCCCATGGTCAAGGATGGATCGGTCGACCTGGTGTGCGCGACGCGCGTCAAAGGCCTGTCGGGAGAGTTCATCCGTTTCGAACCGATGGTCTGGGCCGCCTCACCAAGTGCGCATGAGATCTGGCGCGAGAGGCCGCTGCCGATCGCCGTCTTCCTGCCCGGCAGCGTGGCGCGGGAAAACGCGATCCGCAGTCTCGAGCGCGCGAAGATCACTTACCGGACCTCGTATGAAAGCCCAAGCCTGATGGGATTGCTCAGCATGGTCGAAGCAGGGCTGGCGGTGGCGCCGCTCGCGCGGTGCGCGGTTCCCGCCCACCTCAGCTCGCTGGGCCTTGCGCAGGGCTTGCCCGAGATCGACGCCCTGGAGGTGATCCTCGCCCGCAGCGCCAAGTCGAAGCGCGCGCCATGTGACTTCCTCGCCGAAAAGATCATGTCGGAGCTGCGGCGCTAGCAAGATGGAGCGGGCAGCTCAGTCCTCGTGCGCCTTGGTCCCGGAAACCGCCGGCGCCGGCCTCAGGTAATTGTCCTTGACCCGCACATAATGCTCGGCCGAATAGCGCAGATAGGCGATCTCTTCCGCCGTCAAGGCCCGCACCTTCCTGGCCGGCCGCCCCACGTACAGATGACCGCTTTCCAGTACCTTGCCCGGCGAAACCAGGCTGCCGGCGCCGACCATCACATTGGCGCCGACGGTCACCTCGTCCATCAGGATCGAGCCCATGCCGATCAGGCACTCGTTGCCGATGGTGCAGCCATGCAGGATCACCGAATGGCCGATCGTCACGTAATCGCCGATGATCAGCGGGACCCCGAGCGGATTCTTCTCGTGCTTGTGCGAGACGTGGCCCATCGTGAAATCCTGGATATTCGTGCAGCGCCCGATATGGATGTGGTTCACATCGCCCCGCAGCACGGCATTGCACCAGACCGAACTGTCGTCGCCGATGCGCACGTCGCCGATGATCTGGGCCGATTCGTGCAGGTAGGCGCGCGTGCCGACGGTGGGATGGAAATCGAGATAGCTGGTGAGGGGCATTACGGGGCTCCGGATCGGGGTTGTCGGGATATCGTGCAGCCAGCCGGGAAAAGCGCCGGCCGCGCCGTGTAGTCTACTGAATATTGGCGCTGCAAGCGGCGACCGCTGCATCTGCCCGACATGCGAGCGGCGTACCGGCCCATCGTCGCCCCATGGCCGGCCCCGGTCCGTCAGTCAGGCTCGATATGGCCCGCCTGGATCACCTCTTTCCAGCGGAGCACTTCTTGCTGCAGGAACGCCTTGGCATGGGCAGGGGTCGTGTTGTCGGCCGGCTCGACACCCAGCTTGGCGAGGCGCTCCCGTGTCGCGGGGGTCTGCAAGGCTTGCTGGAGGACGGCCTGCAGTTTCGTCACCAGGGCCGGCGGGGTGCCGCTCGGAACCATCACCATGTTCCACAGCGCGGTCTGGTAATTGGGAAGGCCGGCTTCCTGCATCGTCGGCAGGTCCGGCAACACGCTCGAGCGGCGTGGGCCGGTCACCGCCAGGGCCTTGACCTTGCCCGTCCTGGCGGCCGAAGCGATCGTCGAGACGGCGTCGGCGACGAACTCCACGTCGCCCGCCATCACGGCCTGCAGTGCGGGCGCGGCGCCACGGTAAGGCACGTGCACGGCGCTCAGCTTCTCCTGGTATGCCAGCAACTCGACCGCCATGTGCAAGGCGCTGCCATTGCCCGCCGATCCATAATGCAGCTTGCCGGGATTTGCCTTGATCAGGGAGACAAGCTCGCGCGCCGAGGCCGCCTTCACCGCAGGATTCACCGCCAGTACGATCGGGACCTCGGCAACCATGGACACCGGCTCCAGGGCCTTGGCTGGGTCATACGGCAACTTCTTGCTCAGTGTCGCGGTGATGGCGTAGGCGCTGGTGCCGAACAGCAGCGTGTAGCCGTCGGGGCGGCTCTTCGCCACGAAATCGGTCGCAATGATGCCGCCCGCGCCGGTCTTGTTCTCGACGATGATCGGTTTGCCGAGTATCTCCGACGCCCGCTGGGCGATGATGCGGGCCACCACGTCGGTGCTTCCTCCGGCAGCGAATCCAACCACCAGGGTAATGGGCCGGTCCGGATAGGGGGCATCCGCATGCGCGAGTTGGCTGATGCAAAGGCTGCCGACCAGCCCGATGATCCATTGTTTCACTTGGCGTCTCCTTGAATTCTGCTTTTGGGTATGTCGTTGAAACCGACAAGACCATCATAGAATTTCATGGCACTCGTAAGGAAATAACCATTTTTGATGTATTCATCAACAATCGAGATGGATCGGGCAGGAAACCGAGGACAGGTCGCCCCAGCGCCTCTGGCGTGCGCGTCCAGGGCGGTCTGCTTGTGGATCTCTACTGCTCCGGGATCCATTGCGCTTCGCGCCAATCGCCGCGCGCGACGGCGTCTTTCATCTCATGTTCCAGCGCGCCGACCACCCAGCGCACCGCTGCGGAAATACGGCGGCTGCCTGGCAAGGCCAGCACGATCTTTCGTTGCAGATCGGATCCGGTCAGCGGCGCCGCACTCACCAGGCCGCGCCCGACGTCGTCCACCACTGCAATGCTGGGCAGGATCGTGTAGCCATGGCCGCCCATGACCAGGCTGCGCTGGATCGCCATGGAATTGGTCTCGGCCACGATCGACAGCGTGATCCCTGCGATGGAACAGGCATGTTCCACCACCGAGCGCAAGCCATGCGGCGCGCTGGGGAGCACCAGGGGCTGGCCGGCGAAGTCGGCGAGTTCGACCGGGCGGTCGGCGCGCAGGCCGGCGTCGGCGGGGCCGACGAGCCATAAGCGCTCCTGCAGCAGGGGCGTGACCTGCAGGGCCGGTGACGGCTTCGGGTCGTAGAGCAGGGCGGCGTCGACTTCGCCTGCTTCCATCCATTCCTGCAGGTGGCCGGTGTAGCCCGTCAGGAGCCGCAGCCGGATGCCCGGGTGGCTGGCCGCCACGGCCGCCACCAAGGGCCCCGCCAGCAGGTCCGAAGTGCTCGGCAGCAGGCCGACGGTCACGATGCCGGTGATGGCGCCGGCGCTCGGCTGGATTTCGGCGCGCGCCCGCTCGAGTTCATGCATCGCGCGGCGCGCATAGTCGACCAGGATCTGGCCGGCGTCGGTCAAGGCCATCCCGTTGCGGCTGCGCTCGAACAGGGGCGTACCGAAGTCCTCTTCCAGGAGGCGCAACTGCCGAGACACCGCGGGCTGCACGATGTGCAGGATGTCGGCGGCGCGCGTCACGCTGCCCACATCCGCCACCACGAGCAGGGCATGCAGCTGTTTCAGGTCCATCCCACGTCTCCTCCCGATGTATGCCGGATTGACATCATATCCATCAAAAATCTCTATTTTAAATACGTTGGAATCATATCCTATGATGAATCACTTACACACATTTGGAGATCGATGTCATGAATACAGCAACGGCGCAGCCGCCCGCGTGGCAGGAAGCCATCTTCGAGGTCCTCAAGGCCGGCGATGTACGGCAAGTGGCGTATGTGCCCGACGCCGGGCACTCCCATGTCATCCGTTGTGCCCAGGCGGACCCGGAGATCCACGATATCGTGCTGACGACCGAGGAAGAGGGCGTCGCGGTCGTCAGCGGCGCGTGGCTGGGTGGACAGCGCGCCGCCTTGCTCATGCAGAGCAGTGGCGTGGGCAATTGCGTCAACATGTTTTCGTTGCTGAAAAGCTGCGGGTTCCCCTTCTTCACCCTGGTGACCATGCGCGGCGAGTATGCCGAGTTCAATCCCTGGCAGGGACCGATGGGAAAGAATACCCAGGGGGCGCTCGAGCTGATGGGCATCACGGTCCTGCGGGCGGACGATCCCGACAACGTGGGAGAAATCGTGAGCGCGGGCTTCGATGCCGCGTTCGAAGCCGGCGAGCAAGTCGCCGTACTGCTGTCGCAAAGCCTGATCGGGCGTAAAAAATGGGAGCGCAAATAATGCATCAATCTACCCTCAAGGCGGCCGTCGAGCGCCGCCGGTTCGTCGCCGACCTGCTGGCCGCGGTACCGGACGCCTTGGTCGTGACCGGCCTGGGCTCGCCCTCGTACGATGTCTTTGCCGCCGGCGACCGTCCCGGCAACTTCTACCTGTGGGGTGCGATGGGCGGGGCCACGTCCCTGGGGCTGGGACTTGCGCTTGCCCAGCCCGGGAAATCGGTGGTGGTGATCACCGGGGACGGCGAGCAGCTCATGGGCATCGGCAGCCTGGCGACGATCGCCGTCAAGCAGCCCGCCAACCTGACGATCGTCGTCCTCGACAACGGACACTTCGGCGAAACCGGCATGCAACGCAGCCACTCGAGCCTGGGCACCGACCTGGTGGCCGTCGCCAAGGGCTCCGGGATCGCGGACGCCTACTCGGTGTCGGCCCAGGGCGGCTTCAGCCAGATCGTGGAGCGCGTCCTGGCGCGCAAGGGCACCTCGTTCACGCAGGTATTCATCACGACCGACGAACCGGAGCGTGTGCTGCCGCCACGGGATGGTTCGTTCGTGAAGAACCGGTTCCGCGCCGCACTCGGCTTCGCCCCGTTCTGACCGCTCCCGCCGGCACGCCCGACATCAGCCAGCCATCAACCCGGAACGAGGCTCTCATGGAACGCTACAATCTATTCATCGATGGCCGGCAGACGCCGCCAAACAGCGATCGCTGGTTCGACAGCGACAATCCTTTCACCGCCGAACCGTGGGCCGAGATTGCGCGCGGCGACGCGGTGGATGTCGACCGGGCGGTGCGGGCGGCGCACCAGGCGTTCATCCAGGGGGCGTGGCCGGCCATGTCGGCGAGCCAGCGCGGCCTGCTGCTGCATCGCCTCGGCGACCGGATTGCGGCGGAGGCGGCGCGCCTGGCCGCGATCGAAGTGCGCGACAACGGCAAGCTGTATTCCGAAATGCACGCGCAACTGCAATACCTGCCGCAATGGTATTACTACTACGGCGGCCTGGCGGACAAGCTCCAGGGCAGCGTCATCCCGCTGGACAAGAAAGGCTACTTCAACTACACCCGCCAGGAACCGCTCGGCGTGGTGGCCATCATCACGCCCTGGAACTCGCCCCTGATGCTGCTGGCGTGGAAGCTGGCGCCGGCGCTTGCGGCTGGCTGCACGGTGGTCATCAAGCCGTCGGAATTTACCTCGGCGTCCACGCTGGCGTTCGTGGAGTTGCTGGGCGACGTGGGCTTTCCGCCCGGCGTGGTGAATGTGGTCACCGGCTTTGGCGCCGAGGTCGGCAGCCCCCTGGTCGAGCACCCGCTGGTGCGCAAGATCACGTTCACGGGGTCCGATACCACCGGGCGTCATATCAACGTCCAGGCGGCGCGCGAGTTCAAGCACGTCAGCCTCGAGCTGGGGGGCAAGTCGCCCAACATCATTTTCGAGGATGCGGATATCGCCAGCGCGGTCAACGGCGCCGTCTCCGGCATATTCGCCGCGTCCGGACAGACCTGCATCGCCGGTTCGCGCCTGCTGGTGCAGGACTCGGTGCATGACGCCGTGGTGGAAAAGTTGCTGGCGCTGGCCCGCAGCGCGACCATGGGCGATCCGATGGAGGCGGGCACCCAGGTCGGTCCGATCACGACCCGGCCCCAGTACGAGAAGGTATTGAGCTACATCGACATCGCGCTGGCGGATGGCGCAAGGCTGGTCCTGGGCGGGGCCGCCGCGACGCGCCCGGCATGCGGCAAGGGATGGTTCGTCGAGCCGACCGTGTTTACCGATGTGCACAACAGCATGCGCATCGCCCAGGAAGAGGTATTCGGTCCCGTCCTGTCGGTGATCCGCTTCAAGGACGAGGAAGAGGCGATCGCGATCGCCAACGACGTGCGCTTCGGGCTGGGCGCCGGTGTCTGGACCAGCGATATCGGCCGCGCCTTCCGCATGTCCGAACGCATCCAGTCGGGCACGGTATGGGTGAACACCTACCGCGCGGTGAGCTACATGTCGCCGTTCGGCGGATACAAGGATTCCGGCATCGGCCGCGAAAATGGCCTGGACGCGGTCAATGAATATGTGCAGACCAAGAGCGTGTGGATCAACACCGGAGCGGCCAGCGGGAATCCCTTCGTCATTCGCTGACACCAGAGCGCCCTGTCCTGGAACTCGATGGCATCCCCTGATCCTGAACGCATCGGGCCAGCAGCGCGCCGATGGCGGGATCGACCGAGTCCCTGCCGCCGGCAAGCCGGTACAACTGCATGATATCCGGCTGGCTTGCCGGTGAGGGATGGGGATCCGGTCCTGTTGCACCCTGTAGGTCGAAGAAACGTCGAATGCCGGTGATCAGCGAAGTAATGCGCAAGCTCTCGCCAGCGACAGAAAGGTGAGATGGTCTCATCCTGGTTCCTTTGGCTGAGGTGCTGAATCCAGTATCGGACGCGCAGCAGCATAAATCCAATTCGAACCTGTGATGACCGTCATTCACCCAACGTCGAAGAAGAGAGACATGAACAAGTAATCGGGAGCGGGGTGGCGTGGCACGCCATTGGTGAATTCCGCGATCCTGCTGTCCAGTCTCGCGTGCGCAGCAAGCATCCCGGCCTGGCGATGGTTGCTGCGACAGGTGTAGCCGGCCTTGCACCGGCTCCGGTGTACCTCTTCCCTCAGCCGCTGTTCCTCAGGCCGGCCGCGACGCCGTTGATCGACATGTGCAGCCCACTGCGCGTCGATTCGTCGTTGGCGCCATCGCGATAGCGCCGCAGCAGTTCGACCTGGAGGTGGTTCAGCGGGTCGATGTAGGGCAGGCGGTTGCGCAGCGAGCGCTGCATCAGCGGATTGGCGTCCAGCAGTTCATCCTGGCCGATGATCTGCTTGAGCACCGCGACCGTGCGCGCGTGCTCGGCGCCGATGGTGCCGAACACGCTGTTGCGCAGGGCCTCGTCGCTCACCAGTTCCGCATAGCGGCTGGCGATCGCGATATCGCTCTTCGCCAGCACCATGTCCATGTTCGACAGCAGCGTGGTGAAGAACGGCCACTCCTTGTACATGGTGCGCAGCAGCGCCAGCCGCTCGGCCGGGGCCTCCGCCACGAAACGCTCGACCGCCGTGCCGAAGCCATACCAGCCCGGCAGCATCAGGCGGCACTGCGCCCAGCTCAGCACCCAAGGAATCGCGCGCAGGTCCTCGATCGACCGCGACTTCTTGCGCGAGGCGGGGCGGCTGCCGACGTTCAGGGCGGCGATCTCGGAAATCACGGTCGACTCCCAGAAATAGGTCTCGAATCCTTCGGTGTCATAGACCAGCGAGCGGTAGGCGCGCAGCGCTTCGCCGGACAGGAATTCCATCGCCGCGGTTTGGGCCGCGCAGGGCTCCGGCTGGTCGTGCGACAGCAGGGTCGCCTCCAGCGTGGCCGCCACCAGTACTTCGAGGTTGCGGCGTCCGACTTCCGGGTTGGCGTATTTCGCCGTGATGACTTCACCCTGTTCGGTCAGGCGGATCCGGCCCTGCACCGCACCGGCCGGCTGCGCCAGGATCGCTTCGTAGCTCGGGCCGCCGCCGCGTCCGACCGAACCGCCGCGGCCATGGAACAGTTGCAGCCTGACGCCATGCTGTTCGAAGACCTCGACCAGCTCGATCTCGGCCTTGTGCAGTTCCCATCCGGAGGT
>NZ_KB908155.1 GCF_000382345.1 Massilia niastensis DSM 21313 | reverse complement strand
CTTACGGCCACAGTCCTGCGTCCAGCCAGTGTACTGTGCCGGGAGTTTCTATTCATGAGGGCCACGGGCAACCGTGTGGGGCGGTTTTTTAATATGGATACGTCTTCTCGCAACTGGCGGTTCTCTTGCTCCAACTGCCGGATCCGCTGCTGCTCGGGCGTCAAGGGATTGCCAATGCCGGGCTGGCCGGACTGCTCGGCATTGTATTGATCCACCCAGCGACGAATGGCACTCGGGCCAATGCTCATGCTCTCGCTTACATGCTGAACACTGAGACCCTGTTCTTTGATCATTTTGACGACCTCAAGCTTGAAGCTGGGATCGAAACTACGGCGCTGCCTTGTCATGCAAATCTCCTCGGATGGTGGATTGTCCACCTATCGAGGTGTCCGGGCAAATTAAACCACTACACGGGCTGGTAATTGCCGACGAGTGCAGCCCGGATCGTCTCGATGCTTTCCTTGCAGCGGACGTCGCGCATGGCGGCCAATTTGTCGGGATCACGCTCGCCACCGACGATGGCGCGGATGATCCGCATGCCGGTAACGCCAGTAATCGTAGCGATCACGTGATGCAGCTGGATGTTCATGAAAGTCAGCGCCTTCTGCATGTGCTGGATATGGGCGGCGGCGTAATCGGTATGCCGCTCGCGTGCACGCAGGTATGCCCTCAGCTCTGCGATATCTCGACCAGGACGGAAACTGGCACGTAGCAGCCCGCATGCATGTAGTCGTTGCAGCCATTGCGCATCGTTGACATCACTCTTCCTGCCAGGGACGGCGCGTGCTTCCCGGGCGTTGGCCAAAATCACCTCGAGGCCGCGCGACTCCAGCACTTCGAAGGCCGCGACCCAGTAGACGCCGGTCGATTCCATCACCACCGTCCTGGTGCCGGTCCCGACGAGCCAATCGGCCATCCGTTCCAGATCGCTGGTAAAAGCCTGGAACGTCTGCACTGGTTCGTCGCATAGATCTGGACTGACGGCGGCAACATGAAAGCGCGAACCGATATCGACAAAGGGATGAATGATCGGAAGCCCGGCAGGCTTCGACGGTGATCTGGCTTTTGGCATGGTCCGCCCTCCTGGATAGGAGCAGGACGGGGACTCGGATTTGATCAATTTCCTAAACGGGGTCGCTTGACAGCACCGCCACGGATGAGTCCGCAGCTTCCCCTGGGCCAGGTTTTTTGACGGGGTCAAGCCTCCAAGAAGCTTACGGCCACAGTCCTGCGTCCAGCCAGTGTACTGTGCCGGGAGTTTCTATTCATGAGGGCCACGGGCGACCGTGTGGGGCGGTTTTTTAACACTTCCACATCACTACGAAGTTGGCGGTTTTCCTGCTCCAGCTGGCGAATACGCTGCTGCTCAGCGGTAAGTGGATTACTAATGCCCGGCTGGCCTTGTTGCTCAGCCTCGTATTGCTCCATCCAGCGACGGATCGCCGTCACGCCAATATCCATTGTCTGGCTGACGTGCGAGATGCTGAGCCCTTGTTCCTTGATCATGCGGACGACCTCCAGCTTGAAGCTGGGGTCAAAACTGCGGCGTTGCCTTGTCATGTAAAACTCCTCTGAAGGTGAATTATCCACCTATCGAGGTGTCCGGGAGCATTAGACCATCACAGGTAGACTCTGCTGGGCGCGAGATAAAATCGTTCGCATCCATTAGGCCGTAGAACTCGCGGTAGCCATGGCGTGGGACTGGACGGTACTTCCGCCATGGCGTCTACATCAAGCGCCTTGTCGCTGGTGTGATAACCGCGCAGTGCAAGTACGCAATGCATTCTTCACGAGGCATCACCTGCGGCGAAGAATGCCGCCGAGCTGGCGTTGATCTGGTCGATCAGGTGGTGCTGGCGGACTGCGTCCTCGAAGCTGGTCACCTCATCGGTGCCCTTCGCCTTATCCTTGGCGTACGTGCTGTACAGGTAAGCGACGTCCTGGGCGCTCGCGTCCATGTCCGACACCGGCAGATAGGCGTATTCAGCGGGCACCGGCAATTCGGCAAAGGCGGCGGCACCGCTCTTCATACCTTCGATCTTGTGGTCGGCCTCGTTCTGGAAAGCGTGCGGATTGGTGACGCGTAGCACGCCGTCAGTGCCCATGATGTCGATCTGCAGGCCGGTGCGATGGGCCTGACCTCCCTCGAGCTGTACGGAGAACAGCGCGCTGTCGGCAAGCGTTCCAATGACCATGACTTCGTTCGCGCTAGCGTACAGCACCTGCTCGCCGGTCTCGGCAAGTGTTGTCATAGGAAACTGGACCTTCGCGACAGCAGAGAGGCGCTCTGGGAAGCCCACCGTGCTGAACAAGACGTCGTGAAAATGACCACCGTAAATCGACAGCAGGTGCGTGAAGTTCGCGTCGTTAAGGACCCATTCGACGGCCTTCGGCATTACCGGGCCGAAGGCATCCACCCCGACCGACATGCGCACCGCACGCAGCCTGCCAACATAGTTTTCTTGCATCAAGTCCTTCAGGTAACGCACTGCAGGCGAGAAACGACGTTGCAGGCCAATCACGTGTTTCACGCCTTTTGTCTTTGCCTGGGCCAGGATGTGTTCCGACTCAGCAGTGCTGGTCGACAGAGGCCATTCCGAATACACATCTTTGCCTGCTGCGATGACAGCGGCAGAGAGCCGGCCATGTTCTGATGTTGGAGCGAGCACCACGACAAGGTCGATTTCGGGGTGCGCGATCAATTCTTCGGCACTGCCAAACGCCATGTCGATGCCAAATTCATCGGCATATTTCTGCACTTTGTCCTTATTGCGCCCAGCCAGGGCAACAACCTTAAAGCCGTCAAGAGCCTGCAGGACGGGAATGTGGCCATAACGTGCCCAGCCACCAGTTCCGATGATGCCGACGCGGATACATTGTTTGGTCATGATTAGTCTTTGCTGACAAGCGTTGCTGGTGAAATACCTTCGACGATGAAGACGCGATACTCGGCACCCTTTAGACGATGCTTCAGCGCCTCCTGATAAGCAGGGCTGTGGTAAGCACCTTGGGCATCCGCAAGTGTTGGGAATTGGAGAACAACCGCGCCATCTACCCGGGGCCCCTCGAGTGTCTCCACCACTCCGTAATACGCGAGTGGCGTAATCGGATAGCCGCTCGAGGCCGCGGGAGCACTTTCCTCATACTTCTTGAACTCAACGGGGTCAAGGATGCGATCGCGCACGTAGATCATATAGGCGGTCATCAGGCGCCTCCTGGCTTGCCGGTAGCAGGGAGATCGCCCAGGCGCTCGGCCATGTTCAGTTCGAAATCGCCGACTTTTCCCAAGCCGGCATCAAGCAACTTGGCGAATGCATGTTGCGCTTCGGGCCACAGGTCAACGCCCTGGAGGATATGGTTCGAGGTCCACAGGTCGCCTTCGGAGGGAACACCTGCGCGACCATTAACCATTTTCTTCCCTGTCTCCAGCGCGCGCTTCTCGAACCGTCCCATGCGCTCAGCCAAGGCATCCACGAACGCGTCCAGCTCGGCGTCTGGGATTGAACGGTTTACGAAGCCGTAGCGCTCGCCGATATCGGCATCAAAGTCGTCGGGGCTGCAGACGATCTCCAAGGTCCTGGAGCGGCCTATCAAGGCAGAAAGCCACTCGACCCCTCCGCCGCCCGGAATTGACGAGCCGCCCACCTCGATCAGTGCAAACTTTGCCCGTTCTTTTGAGGCGAAGCGCATGTCACAGGCCAAGGCAAACTCGAAGCCCTGCGCCCGCGCCCGGCCGCGCACTTTCGCGATGCTCACGACCGATGACTGCGCCAGGCGAGTCACGAATTTCGGCCAGTTGCCAAAAAACGGCATTGCACCAGGCTGGTCTGGCACGGCCAGGCGATTTTCGACATCATGGTGGTTCATGAAGAAATCCTCATCGCTGCTCTCGAACACGACCACCTTCAGGTCCTTGTCCTTCTCAATATCGTCCATCAGGACATTAAGCTCCGCGAACATTTGCGGATCGAAGAGGTTCAACGGCGGGTTGCCGATAACGACGCGCCAGTAGGCCGGCGATTGCTGAATAACAGAGAGACGTTTAGCTGAGGACATGTCAGGTACCTTTAAATAATATTCGGTGGTAGAGGATGCTGGCGCGTCAACCAGCGTCAGAGCGGGACACGTTCCCCGCTGGCCGAGGATGCAGAGAAAGCGTCGAAGAGCTGGTGCATGCGCAGCGCATCGGCGAAGGTCGGCGCTACATGGGTACCATCGCGCAGATCGCGAGCAAAGGCAGCATAGAGTTGGCCAAGTTCTACCACCGAAGGAGGTAGGTGGGACGGTGGCATCCAGTTGAAGTGCTCTGGCACGGACATGACTTGTAGGACCGCGTCACCGGCCTTTGCGCCCTCGATAAGGTAATCCTGATCTCCAAACGCATTGCCATTGGTAATACGGAGATCGCCTTCGGTACCGGTAATCTCGATCTGGACGCCGGTACCGTGGTATTTGCCGCCTTCGACATGCGCTGAATAAGCACCTATTGAACCAATGCGACCGATGGCGACGAGCTGTTCAAGACTGGTATTGGGCACTTTGGCGCCGGTTTCCTCGATCGTCACTTCAGGAAACTGATTCATCTGAATTGCTGAAACATCGGTCGGCCAACCTGTAGCTGCAAACAGCATGTCAAGGAAGTGCCCGGCGTAGATCGTAACGACATTGGCAAAGTTCTCGATCGGCAGCGACCATGACAGCGATTGCCAGCGGCGCTCTCCCAAGTATGGGATGCTGACGTGAATGCGGACTGAACGGATCGCTCCGACAAAGCCTTTTTCAAGCAACTCAAGCACATAACGGTTGTGCGGCGCTAGGCGTCGCTGCAATCCCACTAAATGGCGAGCGTTGTTGTCCTGTGCGAGCTTCAGCAACTCCGCAGCGATTGCACTTGTGGTCGTCAACGGCCACTCGCAATACACATCCTTGCCGGCAGCCAGCGCCAGACGCACGCTCTCGGCATGTTGTGGCGTCGGTGTCGCCACGACCACAAGGTCGACGTCAGGATGGTTCACCAGTTCCTCCGGTGTTGCAACCAGATACTTGAAACCATGGTTCTGCGCCGCTTGTTCTGCTACCGCTCTGCGGCGTGCATACACTGCAGTGAGTTCGTAGTCGGGCAAAAGCTTCAGCACACGAACATGTCCGTTGAGCGCCCATGCTCCCGCACCGATTAGGCCTACACGAATTGGTTTGCGGTCTTTGTTTTCATTGTTGTTCATATGCACCCGTGTCTGTAGCAACAGCTGCACCAAGCAACCGTTTATCGACCACCATGTTAGGCTCACGGCTGTAATAGATAAAGTAGGTAGGCCTTCATTACATCTGTGATTTTTTGTCAGCAAAGGTAGGTATGGATAAACTAAGCGGGCTGGAAGTGTTTGTGCAAACTGCAGTCGCTGGAAGCTTCGTCGGCGCTGGCCGCGCTCTAGGTCTGACACCATCCGCTGTCAGCAAAAGCATCTCGCGACTTGAGGAGCGCGTGGGGGTACGACTGTTTCAGCGGAGCACGCGCTCGGTCAAACTAACTTCGGAGGGTCAGGTCTTCCTGGAGCGCTGCCGCCGCATCATCGGAGAAATCGACCTGGCGGAGAACGAACTGTCGGCCATGTCTGATAAGCCTCGCGGACGGTTGAAGATCGGTCTCCCGTTAGCGGGCGGATTGCCGCTGCCAGTGATTTCGGCATTCATGCAAACGTACCCCGACATCGAATTGGACCTGGATATTACTGACCGCGTCTCTGACGTGATCGGTGAAGGCTTGGACGCTGTCATCCGTGGCGGGGAGTTGAATGACTCACGGTTGATGTCCAAGCGGTTGGGCTCGTTCAGACTGCATTTAGTGGCGGCACCTGCCTACCTAGCTGAGAGGGGTGAGCCAACCAAGCCGGCTGACCTGGCGCAGCACGCGTGTTTGCATTATCGCTACCCAACTTCTGGCAAGCTGGAGCCTTGGCCCGTTCGTCACTTGCGAACGGCTGCGGGAGAATTGGCATTGCCAATGACTATGGTTGTCAGCAGCCTCGAGGCGCTTCTTTATCTCGCTCAGGCCGGGCGAGGAATCACTTGCCTTCCTGACTTTTCGATTAAAGAAGCATTGGCCGGTGGTCAGTTAAAAACTGTTTTAGACAGGTACATGACCCGATCTACCACCTTCTGGATTCTGTGGCCAAGCAGCAAGCAAATGACGCCGAAGGTTCGCGCCTTCGTTGATTTCGTGGCGGCACGCTTCAAATACGGTCTGGTAGCGTGACAAAGGACTTCCGTTCCTAGATATGCTTGAACTGGAGCATTTCGTCTGAACGAACGGCAGCCTTGGGTCGGTTTTAGACGCTCAAGCTGGTTCGCTTTCGGCCAAGCGTACTGGCAAGAATAGCGTTGGAACGCTAAGCAGATTATTTGGTACTCTAACTAGATGTGAGACGGCGCCGCTCGAGCTGCGGCGTGACGAACAATTGGAACGTGATCACTCCGATAATCCCCAGGATTAGCTCGGTGTACTAGGTTGTCACCGCTACCAGTTTGATTGGTACCTACCCTGGGCCGGCCGGCAATGTGCTCGCAGGCAGCCTCACCGGATCGACGACAAGATTAAGTCGGAACGTGCGAGGGCCAGATGCGCTCGTGTAATCAGGGGGCAAGCTGCGCTGCGCGCTCTACTTTCTAATCGTATCGACCGTGACTTGAGGGGCCGATGCTCCGATTACAATACCGGTGAGCTTACCGTGGGAATATCTGCCGCGTGAACTCGGCTGCGGCAGCGGCATGACGTGCTGGCGTGGTCTTCACGAATGGAGAAGGCCACGCCCGAAGCCTTGCAGGCGCACCTGAAAGCGGAGATCGATAAGTGGGGACCGATCTATGAAAAGGCCGGAGCCTTTGCGGACTGACAGCCGTTCGCTCCAAGATCGCTCAGGGCTGAACAAGCTAGGGCTACTACCTTCGGCACTTTCGGCTCATGTGTACTCTGGTAGAGAATGCAAAAAGCCCATCGGCCAAAGCCGATGGGCTTTCTCAAAGGTCGCGGAGATAGCCGATTACTTTTTGTTTGGTGGAAGATCGCCGTATTCGACCGGGACCCACGCATAGCCTTTGCCTTTACCTTCGCTACGGACGTGGCCAATGCCTGGGAAGGGATGATGTGCCGCCGCGACGAGCCAGCCGCTACGGGCAGTCTCGGCCAGGACACGCTGGCGTGACGCAACCGCGGCCTTAGGCTCTACATCAACCTCGATCGTCACTTCCGGATGCGGCAGTTGCACGGCGTGGAAGTGAACAATATCGCCCCAGACTAGCATCTTGTCCGCACCAGACGTTACCAAATAGGACGAGTGGCCCGGCGTATGGCCATTCGACGGCACGACACTGATACCTGGCACGATCGCGTCACCATCGCTGAAAGTCTTGAATCGACCTTTGGCCGAATACGGTGCAACCGCATCCTGTGCCATCTTGAGGAAAGAACGCTGTGCTTCAGGCAGGCGCGATGCTGAAGCAGCATTCAACCAAAAGTCGGCGTCCTTTTTGGCTGCCCAAACGGTAGCGTTTGGGAACGCAGCTTTACCGTCAGGTGCGGTGATCCCACAGGCGTGGTCGGGGTGCATGTGGGTCAGCAAAACAGTATCAACGTCCTCTGGCTTGAAACCCGCCGCCTTCAGATTTTGAACCATCCGCCCCATGGTCGGTCCGAAGCAGTCGGAAGAACCGGAATCGATCAGCACCAAGTTCGACCCGGTGCGTACAACAAACGCATTTACAGCAGTCTGGATGCTCGCGTTTTTCGCTTGAAACATGCGTGCGATGCTTTGCTGGATCTGCTGCTGGCTCAGTCCGGAGAGCGCCTTCGGATCGAGCGCAACGTAACCGTCGTAGACCGCCGTCACTACAGCATTGCCGACCTGTTGACGATAGAAACCGGGTACCTGGGTTTGCTCGACAGGCGCTGCTGCGTGCGCTGAAGAGATACCGACAAGGGCGCCGACAAGAGCGCTGGAAATGATGCGACGCGACAGTGAAGAGAGGTCTTGGATTTTCATGTTGAGCTTTCAGGGCAAAGAATCTATTAGCTGCTGCCGGTACATACCGACAGAACAAAGTCTAATTCAGTCATTCAATGCCAGTAAGTCCATAAAAATCTCAATAGTCCATCCTGTGATTCCATAATTCTATTTTGCCTATGTGCCGTACTACTTTTTCCACATTACCGACGGGCGCTAGCCTTCAAACCCATCCGATTGTGCGTTGAAAATATCGGGACGCTTCTCGGCCAAGGTGACGAGCGTATCAACCGCCACCCTGACTTTGGGCTGCAGGTGCCATGTCTTCTGCCAGATGACGTGGATTGGCATTGACCCACCAGAAATCTCTGGCAGGACCTGGATTAGTCCGCCCATGCGGATGGCATCCCCAGCCAACCACGTAGGAAACTGCGCCAGTCCGCAGCCACTCAGGCATGCATTGAGCATCGCATCGCCATCAGGGAGTTCATGGCGAATCGGCACCTCATGAGGCTCGATCGTGCCACTCCCCCCCTTCAGCAACCATGTTGGCTTGTTCCCGCGGCGCCACCCAACCAGACAATCGTGCTGCAGCAGGTCCGCATAAGTGGTGGGTATGCCTTTCCTTGTCAGATAGGCAGGGGAAGCGCAGATCACCATATGCTGCTCCCCTAAACGACGAGCGATCAGATCAGGGTAGTCTCCAAGTGTCCCAATGCGGACTGCCAGATCAATCCCTTCGCTAACCATATCGGCGGCCTGATCGCGCAGAAGAAAGGACAGGTCGAGCCTTTCATGGCGAGTTGCCAGCTCGAGAAGTGTGGGAACGATATGCCGGCGTCCAAACGTGGTCGGCAAGTCGATTCGCAAACGCCCGATTGGCTCACGATGGCCCGTTGCCAGGAAGGACTCGGTTTGGTCGAGCTCTTCGAGGATGCGTCGGCAGCTCAGCAGGTAAGCCTCGCCTTCGTTGGTCAGGTCAATCCGGCGTGTCGTACGGTGCAGCAATTGCACGCCGAGCCTGGCTTCAAGCCTGGAAATACTTTTGCCCACAGCCGATCCGGTCACGCCTAGTTGGGCCGCCGCTGCCGTCAGACTGCCCTTCTCGATCGCTAATACAAATTCACGAATTCCTGCAAAACGATCTTCCATAAGACACCTTATTGTGGACCCTGAGGATGGAAAGTTAGGAATTTTAGCTACTAACTCAAATGCGTGGAACTAATTAAACTCTTTCCTCATTGAGCACCGCCTCGGTCCTCACTTCTACCAATGGAGAACTACATGAAAGCATGGCTGCTGAAAGATTTCGGTTTAAAAAATCTGGAACTCGGCGAAGTACCGACCCCGGTCCCCCTGCCTGGTGAGTTGCTGGTGAAGGTCGGTGCCGTGTCGCTGAACTTCCGCGACAAGGCCATCGTTGACGGTATCTACGAACCACACCTGGTGCCGAAGAATCTTATTCCGGTATCGGATGCAGCCGGCATGGTGGTCGCCGTGGGCGATGGCGTCACCCGCTTCAAGATCGGCGACCGCGTTAACTCGCACCTGTATTCGCGCTGGCTCGACGGCGCCCCGGGCCCGGACGAACCCGCATACTGCTTCGGCATGCCGCTGCCTGGCGGCTTGGCGGAATACATGATCATCCACGAAGACAGTGCCGTGCGTGCTCCGGCCGGAATGAGCGATGAAGAAGCGTCGACTCTGCCGATCGCGGCGCTTACAGCTTGGTACTCGCTGATGGACGTCGGTAACCTGCAGCCCGGCCAGACCGTTCTGGTGCAGGGTACCGGCGGCGTATCGATCTTCGCAGCCCAGATCGCTGCGGCGCACGGCGCCCGTGTGATCGCCACCTCGAGCAGCGATGCCAACCTCGATAAAGTGAAAGCGCTGGGGGTGAGCGACGGCGTCAACTACCGCACCCACCCGGACTGGGAAAAGAAGGTCTTAGAACTGACCGGCGGTAAGGGCGTCGATATCACTATCGACGTGGCGGGCGGCGACGGCTTGAACAAATCGGTGCTGGCGACCAAGGCCGCCGGTGTGATCGCGCAGGTCGGATTCCTGACCGGACAGACTGCACAATTGCAGCTCATGCCATTGATCTTCCGCCAGACGACGATCCGCGGCATCGCCGTGGCGCCGCGCACCTCGTTCGACCGCATGAATCCCTTCCTCGACCAGCACGGCATCCGACCCGTGATCGACAAGGTCTACGCATTCGGCGAAGCCGTGCAGGCTTACGAGCACCTGGCGCGCGGACCGTTCGGCAAGGTCGTAATCAAGGTCGCCGATTGATCAATATGGAGGACGTCAGTCACCATCCAGGGTTTCTGCGCATGTTCGCGCCGGATCACCTCACCCTCGGGTTTATCCTGCCGCTGGAAGCCTACCCCGATACCCCTGCGCCGACGATGCGCGACCATGCCGCCATGACCCGCTATGCCGACGAGGCGGGTTTCGCGGGCCTGTGGGCACGGGATGTTCCCCTCTACGACCCCATGTTCGGGGACACTGGGCAGATGTACGAGCCCTTCACCTACCTGGGCTATTTGGCAGGCAATACGCAACGGATCGCCCTTGCCACCGGCAGTGCCGTGATCACGCTGCGCCATCCGCTACACCTGGCCAAGCAGGCGACCACGGTCGATCAGTTATCAAGCGGACGCATGGTGCTGGGTATCTCTTCGGGTGACCGGCCGACGGAATATCCGGCCTTCGGCGTCGAACACGATTTTGAATCGCGCGGCGAGCGTTTCCGCGACGCCTTTGGCATGTTCTCCGCAGCAACCAGGCAGTCCTTCCCGCGCTACGCGTCGGATCGTTTCGGGCACCTGGACGGCGGGCTCGATCTGGTTCCCCGTCCTGCACACGGGCGCATCCCCGCGATCGTGACCGGCCGCAGCCGCCAGGAGATGGAATGGATCGCACAGCATGCCGACGGGTGGCTGTACTATTTCGTGCCGCCCGAGCAGGTGGCTCCCTTGATCGGCATGTGGCGTGCCCTTACCCGCCAGGCGGCCGGCGAGACGGCTTTCAAACCGTTCGCGCAGGGGCTGTTCTTCGACCTTGCGGACGACCCGAATCATCCGGTACAGCGTATCCATTCCGGCATTCGCGCCGGGAGGAATACGCTGGTCGATTACCTCGCCGCGTTGCAGAAGCTCGGTGTCAATCATGTCGCCATGAATTTGAAAGCCAGCCGCAGGCCTGCGGCGGAGGTATTGCAGGAGCTGGCGGAATACATGCTGCCGGTGTTCCCGTCCAACTCTTGAGGCCAGAATCCGGCGCTTGGGAAGCCCGATGCGTCCGCCCGATTAAGGCCATATTGGAATATACTTTATCGATATTTGCCGGGTTACGCCCTGCTTGGCATAAATAGAATGGGTCGCACTAAGTACTTGGCCATAAATAAATGTGATTTTTGGCTGCCATAACCGGCGCGCTGCTGCGTTGGCCCTTGCTAGCAGTGCTCGCACTGCGGCAGAGCGTCCTCCTTGCACCGTATCCGGTTCAGTTTGCCAAAAATTTGGCATTTATTTCCGGACAAGTACTTAGGATTGCAATCGCCCGTCAAGTTCCAGCTCAATAACGAAGTTTGGGTCGAAATTCTCATTCTCCGCTCCCCCGCCCCGCATTATGTAGCCGAGAGGATTAGCTACTACGCGGCACCTCCCTAATTGGTAGTCAAAGCTGGTGTGTGTGTGGCCGTGAATACAGACGTCGGCCTTCACCACCATGCTGTCGAGATTCGAAGCAAACGCAGCGGAGACGGGATCTGCGGCATATTCCGGCGCAATAGAGCGCATCGAAGGCGCCATATGGGTCACGACGACAGTGCGGCCGGCAAATGGCTCGTTAAGCTTCTTAGCGAGCCATTCTTTTTGTATTGCGTGTAGCCGCGCCGTGTCCTGAGGGTGCAATTTTCTGTACCCAGTCGCCGCGACCCTAATGCGCTGGTAGTCGTTCATCACCGCCCGAGCGTCCAACATAGCACTCCACCTGTGATCAGGGCCGAAAAGCGCGAAATCGGTCCAGAGTGTTGCGCCCAGAAAGCGAATCCTAGAGATCACATATTCTCCGCAATCAAGGTAGTGCACGTTTGGGTAGATCCCGCATTTCTGAAGGATCGCGTCCCCAATCTTCTCGAAGGCCTCACCAAAATACTCATGATGGCCGGCGATGTATAGCACGGGCACCTTGGGAAAGGCCCCTGCGGCCCTTGCCGGGGCTCGGGACTTTGTGTGGATATCGCCGGCCAAGATAACAACGTCCGGTTTGCTGATAGACGTGTCGATCCGAGGCAAACGCCCACGCCATACCTCTAGGTGAAGGTCCGATAAAACAAGCAACCGCATGCTGAATTCCTAGGAAACCCCACATTAATTGGATGAAAGCATGAAAAGACAGACGGAAGAACGGGTCAAGACTTCCATAGCTTCCGCCTAATAAAGTTCTGCTTCTGACCTGTCGTTTTGAGAATTGTGGCGATGCGGTGGAAGGTTAGGAATCGCTCCAGGCTGTGTAAACCACCGGCGTGATGTTGCCGCCGCTGAGCTCTACCCTCTAAAATGGCTATTACGGCACTTTCGCAGGTAACCTGACTTCTGAAAACGTACTGACTTCACGTTTTACACAGCTAAACCCAAAGTAGACCTCACTGTTTATCGAACGAGCACAGAGAGAAAGGGAGCAAGCGGGCAATATTTTGCGCGTCGGACACGGCGCGGTGGTGCTTGCCTTCGAGCTCCAGTCCGACGATTCTAAGCGCAGTGGCCATGCCAACCTGTTTGATGCGGCGCATTTTGGCGAAGCGCGCCTTCAAGTTGATGTGGGCAAGGCCGATAAGCGGACTCGCGATGCCATGTCTGGCACAGTCGCGTTCGAGTTGGCGGGCATCGTAGTTGCCCCAACTGCCCCAATACTGGCCACGATGCAGGCGGGTGAACGCAGCCAGATCAGCAGCTACAGTCGACCAATGGGGCGCAGCGTCGACCTGCGTTTGCTGAATATGTGTCAAGCCGGTGCAGAACTGAGTGAGTTGTGCATGCTCAACGGGACGCACGAAACTTTGCAGAATGTCTCTCACGTCGCCTGCAGGCGTCGCCCATACGGCGGCAAGTTCGATAATTTCCATTTCGTGAGACTCAATGCTGCCATCGTCGGCACAAGTTGCTTCGAGGTCGATAACGAGGATCATGTTTTGGACTTTGATGGGACATCGAACGTGATTCCTTAGTATTGGGCCAGAGCCTAAAGTGGCCGCAATCCTGCGGCTCACAGCAGGGAGAAGCAGGAACGTTAAGGACTAGGAATCACTAGATGTCAGATCGGGACCATCCCACGCGCTGGAAGCAGGTCCGTGTTACCTAAGACAACATTGCCATTGCATACAACATCAAGATAGTCAACGTTAAACCATTAGCTTAAGCCATATCGGAGACGCTCGTCTTAGCAAAATTTATTTGCAAGTGCACTAACTTTAAAATCTTATAAACCACAATTTTTCTGAATGAATTCCACACGTCGATTTGTGAAAATTGTCTCGAAGGTAGCGGCGCTCACTTTAATGTCACTAAGCCGGCTCACCTCTTCAAGAGCGAGCTCAAGCCGATACTCCCGAAAACGATCGATTATTTCGCTAAAACTTATGCGGATTTGGGCAGCCCCAGATTTTTTCAATAATAAATTAGAAACCAAAACCATCGGGGCATTGAAGTAGTCTGTAGACTCACCATCGTCCATCTGTAGAACTTGATCCAGACTATAGCTAATATGGCGAAGCCAATGATCGGATAGATTGCATGGAAGTGCAGCCTCTGCACCTCGTGAAACTACTTCAGCCTCCAGTTGCAGGAGGTCAATAACCGGTAAATCGTACTTCATCGTTCCTCTTTAGTTCCTCGCATATATTTCTCGGTACACCTTGAATTCAGTGATAGCTCGATATTACTATAAAATAATCCCTAGATAAACTACCAAATCTGGTAGCGCGAAAATCACTATAACAAGTGCAGCAGCAAAGCCTTTACTACCACTTGCGTTTTATTCAGCGCGTTTAGTTTCGCCGATGCTTGTTTAATGTGAAAATTGACAGTATTTCTAGATATTGAAAGAAGATTTGCAACGTCCTCAGCCGTTTTTCCATCAGCAGTCCACCTTAACACTTCAATTTCACGAGGTGTGAGCTTAGCATCTGCTTCGGGGATAAAATCCTCGGCCGCCTGATCTAAACACTTTACGCCAAAAATTTCGCTAAGACGGATGAATTCAGGAGAAAGTAACTCTAACTCTCTTGAACCGACGTCCGTATGACCACGGGCAATTGACAACATCCCAGTTACTCCTTTCGAATGACGGACCAAAATAGAAAGCCCATATTTCAGGTCGTGCGCCGCAGCCTCTTCCCAGAACACTTGAGCGCAGCCATGTGTGTCCGACCAGCGAGCCGGACCGTTCTTATAGAGCACATGAGGTATAGTTGGATCAATTGCAAGGTATTTTGAATTCTTATATTTTTCCCGCCAGCTCGCCGCATAGTTATTCTCCAGAATTATTTTTGGCCTTGCCACAGGAATAGGCAAAAGAATCCCCGTCGCACAATAGTCGAATCCAAGCTCGCGACAACGTGCTTCCAAATATTCAAACTGATTTCCCGTACTAGAAATCACGGCGTGATAATCACGCTCAGTTGTTTCCCGTTTACGCACTTTTAGAGGCTAGCAATGATCCTTGCGGATATTTATGTGATGGCTGCACCCATTCGGAATGGTTTTGGCACCATTAATTCCGGTAGCTGCACTTAGGCTCAGCAGGCTTGAAGAATTGATCAGCGCCGTGAAGGGGTTAAAGCTAACCTGCTTGAGTAACAGGATTCGGAGTGAACAGTGGCCGAGAGAGCGTCTTGACGACGCACACCCCATGCTTTGTCAGATTCGCTAGTTCATCGAGCGACACTCTACGCAAAACCTTTTGATGCACACTGAGCGCACCGGTTAGGGCGCACCTGACGAATTCTACGTTTTTCGTAGAGAAAAAACCAGCACAAACTACGACTATCGTAGAATGACTTCTCGCAATGCCTCACCTAACATAATTTTCGGCCGACGCCTCCGCCAAGCTCGTCAATGTCGCAATCTAGCCCAAGACGAACTGGGCGTTATGGCTGGCTTGGAAGAGTCGTCCAGTAGCGCAAGGATGAGTCGCTACGAAGGCGGTGTTCATGAGCCTCCGTTCCAGTTTGTTGAAGCTCTAGCTAAGGTTTTGGGTGTATCACCTGCGTACTTTTACTGTCCAGAGGATCGTCTCGCTGACATCATCCTCATCTATTCGCGCATGCCTGAGACAAAATGCCAAGCGCTTTATCAGGCGGCAAAAGACCTCGATGAGCCGAATTGAGCTTGCCACTACTGATGGCAATGTAGGCGCGCGAACGGAAAGCGCCGCCTGGCGACGATAGTCAAGGCCACAGCGGCTAGCGCCTCGTCCCACGGTTTGCGCTCCCGGCACCTACAGCATCCAGGCGCCGCGCGCAGCAGTGCGATCCCGAGAACTTGCCGAAGCGGTGCCCCAATTACTGGAAAGTGGTTGCGGTCAAACAGTTGGGCAATCTTTTGAAGAGGATCGTCTTGGCGACACCATTCCCACATGAGCGCCTTCTAACTAGCCGAGTAATAAATACGTGGCCTCTGCTTCATGTGAACACTCCTCCATACGTCCTAGAGTGTTGCGCTCACCAGTTGAATCCACGATCCAAAGCAGTCGTTCGACGCCATGGTCTGTTTCGCCCACTCGCGGCGGGCTTGTACTGGTAGAGAATCGTCTCCTTAAATGTAACCCTGCCATGGAACTTTGTCACAAGCTCCCAGCCGCAAATTAGTTACAATTTAGTACAATGTACTATTTTAAGTAGTTGATTTTAAAGTACTAGTTATATAACAGGGGGGAGTTGCGCTGCATCGCATGCAGGATCTCGCTCGGCGGCGTCAGGTCCTTGATCTCGTAGCGCAGCACCTTCACGCCCCAGTTCGCGGCCGACTCGTCGATCGCGTTGACGATGGTGGTGTTGATGTGGTCGCGCTCCTCGAAGGTCTTGTCGAGTTCCATCTTGCCGATCACCGAGCGCAGCGTGGTCTGGGCCAGCTGGGTGATCGCCTGGATGTAGTTCGAGGACCCGTAGGAGGCGCGCATGGCGTCGGTCACCTGGAAGTACAGGATGCCGTCGACCTGCAACTGGGTGTTGTCGCGCGTGATGCAGACCTGGGGCGGCACGTCGAGCGGGATCTCCTTCAGGCTGTGCTTGTAGGCGATGCGGTCGATGAAGGGCACCACGATGTTCAGGCCCGGCGCCAGGGTGGCGTGGTACTTGCCGAGCCGCTCGACCACCCAGGCATGCTGCTGGGGCACCACATTGATCGTCTTGAACACGAACACCAGCGCGATGAGGAAGACCACCAGCGCGACCAACCCGAACGATATTTCCATGTGCATCCCTCTTTCTTTTCCTGGTTATTCTTGATGTGTTCAGGCGTCCGCGACGATCAGGCGGTTGCCCTGTACCTCGACGATCTCGAAGTCGCCCGGCCGGGCCGGGGCGCCGGCGCGCAGCTCGACATCCCACAGCGCGCCGCGGTACATCACGCGCGCGCGGCGGTCCTGCCACTGCGGCACGGTGACGCGCTGGCCGATGTCGAGGTTGATGCTGGGGTCGTTCGCCGCGCCGCGCCGCGAGGGCCGGCCGAAACGGCTGCGGTGCAGCACGAAGGTCGCGCCGAGGCCGACCGCCGCGGCGCTCAAGGTCTGCAGCGGCCCGCTGACGCCCACGAAGGCCGCCAGCGCCCCGAAGGCCAGGCCGATGGCGACCATCAGCAGGTAGAAGGTGCCGGTGAACAGCTCGGCGATTACCAGGATGCCGGCTCCGATCAGCCAGCCTGCCCAGTCGGACATGGCGTTGTCTCCTCAATCTCGTTTTGGAATGAAAAAACCCCCGTTACCCGTGACGGGTAGCGAGGGTTCTGCGAGTTCGTGCAGTGCGTGTGGCTAGCTTTATCGGCAACGAAATCATCACCTCCAGTGTAGCATCCGTGACGGCATCCGCCCAGCCTCGGAATGCGGCGCCGCCCCGGCGCCGCATGGCATGCATGCTTACATCGCGGCCAGCTTCTGCCAGGTGGCGATCACCGAGTCGGGGTTCAGCGACATCGATTCGATGCCTTCTTCCACCAGCCACTGGGCGAAGTCCGGGTTGTCGGATGGGCCCTGGCCGCAGATGCCGATGTACTTGCCCTGCGCGCGGCAGGCCTTGATCGCCATCGACAGCATGGCTTTCACGGCCGGGTCGCGCTCGTCGAAGTCCTTGGCCAGCAGTTCCATGCCCGAGTCGCGGTCCAGGCCCAGGGTGAGCTGGGTCAGGTCGTTCGAACCGATCGAGAAACCGTCGAAGAACTCGAGGAAGCGCTCGGCCAGGATCGCGTTGGACGGCACTTCGCACATCATGATCAGGCGCAGGCCGTTCTCGCCGCGCTTCAGGCCATTCTTGGCCAGCAGCTCCACCGTCTTCTCGGCCTGGCCCAGGGTACGGACGAAGGGCACCATCAGCTCGACGTTGGTCAGGCCCATGTCGTTGCGCACGCGCTTCATGGCCGCGCATTCCATCTCGAAGGATTCGGCGAAGTCCTCGGCCAGGTAGCGCGCGGCGCCGCGGAAGCCCAGCATCGGGTTCTCTTCGTCCGGCTCGTAGCGCGAACCGCCGATCAGCTTCTTGTACTCGTTCGACTTGAAGTCGGACAGGCGCACGATCACCGGTTTCGGCCAGAACGCGGCCGCGATGGTGGCCACGCCTTCGGCCAGCTTGTCGACGTAGAAGGCGCGCGGCGAAGCGTGGCCCCTGGCCACCGACTCGACCGCTTTCTTGAGGTCGGCGTCGATGTTCGGGTACTCGAGGATCGCCTTCGGGTGCACGCCGATGTTGTTGTTGATGATGAACTCGAGACGCGCCAGGCCCACGCCGTTGTTCGGCACCGACTGGAAGTCGAAGGCCAGCTGCGGGTTGCCGACGTTGAGCATGATCTTGGTCTTGATCGGCGGCAGTTCGCCGTTGTTGACCTCGGTGATCTCGGTTTCCAGCAGGCCGTCATAGATCTTGCCCTCGTCGCCTTCGGCGCAGGACACGGTGACGAAGGTGCCGTCCTTCAGCACTTCGGTGGCGTCGGCGCAGCCGACCACCGCCGGCACGCCCAGTTCACGCGCGATGATCGCCGCGTGGCAGGTGCGGCCGCCGCGGTTGGTGACGATCGCCGAGGCGCGTTTCATGACCGGCTCCCAGTTCGGGTCGGTCATGTCGGCCACCAGCACGTCGCCCGGCTGCACGCGCTCCATCTCGGACGGGTCGGTGATCACGCGCACGGGACCGGCGCCGATCTTCTGGCCGATCGCGCGGCCACTGGTCAAGACGGTGCTAGACCCCTTCAGGCTGAAGCGCTGCTGGGTATCGGTGGCCTTCTGCTGCGACTTCACCGTTTCCGGGCGCGCCTGCAGGATGTACAGCTGGCCGTCGCGGCCGTCCTTGCCCCACTCGATGTCCATCGGGCGGCCGTAGTGGTTCTCGATGATGACCGCGTACTTGGCCAGCTCGACGATTTCCTCATCCTTGAGCGAATAGCGGTTGCGCATCTCGATCGGCACGTCGACGGTCTTGACCGAACGGCCGGCCTTGGCCTCGGCGGTGAATTCCATCTTGATCAGCTTGGAGCCGATGTTGCGGCGGATGACCGGCGACTTGCCCTGCGCGAGCATCGGCTTGTGCACGTAGAACTCGTCCGGGTTGACGGCGCCCTGCACCACCGTTTCGCCCAGGCCGTAGCTGGAGGTGATGAAGACCACGTCCTTGAAGCCCGACTCGGTGTCGATGGTGAACATCACGCCCGAGGCGCCCAGGTCGGAACGGACCATGCGCTGCACGCCGGCCGACAGCGCGACCTCGGCGTGGGTGAAGCCTTTGTGGACGCGGTACGAGATCGCGCGGTCGTTGTAGAGCGAGGCGAACACGTGCTTCATCGCTTCCAGCACGTTGTCGATGCCGACCACGTTGAGGAAGGATTCCTGTTGGCCGGCGAAGGAGGCGTCCGGCAGGTCTTCGGCGGTGGCCGAGGAGCGCACCGCGAACGAGACTTCGGTCGCGGAACCGGCCACCAGGCGCTCGTAGAACGAACGGATGTCCTGCTCCAGGCGCGGCTGGAACGGGGTGGCGACGATCCACTGGCGGATCTCGGCGCCGGCCGCGGCGAGCGAACGGACGTCGTCGACGTCCAGGCCTTCGAGGCGGGTGGCGATGCGATCGCCCAGCGAAGGGCCGCCGTCGACGCTATGGTTGAGGAAATCGCGGAAGGCGTCGGCCGTGGTCGCGAAGCCGGTCGGCACGCGCACGCCGGCGCCTGCCAGCTGGCTGATCATTTCGCCGAGCGAGGCATTCTTGCCGCCGACCGACTCGACGTCGGTCATGCGCAGGTCCTCGAACGAAGCCACGTAAGTGCGGCCGGCCTGGTCGGGTTCCTTCAGTACTGCAGTTGCGAGGTTAGTCATGGTAAAACACCCTTACTTGATGATAGAAACCTGTTGGTGCAGTGCTGGGCGCGGGGACTGTTCTTGTTATTCTGTCCGGCGTGCAGCACAATGCAAATCCCGTTGCAGAGCATTTTAACCCGTGACAGGGTGATGTACAGCACATAGTCCTTGAAGTTTGTCATCACGGCTTAGCATTTCGACACCATGACCGAAGAAATCTCTCCTCTCCTCCCGCCGTCTTTACGCACGGTGTTTTTCGTTTCGGACGGCACCGGCATCACGGCGGAGACCTTCGGCCATGCGGTGCTGAGCCAGTTCGAGATGCGTTTCCGGCAGATCCGGCTCCCCTTCATCGACTCGATCGAGAAGGCCTACGACGCGGCGCGCCGCATCAACGAGAGTTTCGAGCGCGACGGACAGCGGCCGATCGTGTTCTCGACCCTGGTCAAGAACGACCTGTCGAGCGTGATCCGGGCCTCGAACGGGATGCACATGGACCTGTTCCAGACCTTCGTCGCGCCGCTCGAGCAGGAACTGAACGTCAAGTCGACGCACACGATCGGGCGCATCCACAATGCGGTGGACACCGAGGAATACAAGAACCGCATCGAAGCGATCAACTTCTCGCTGGCGCACGACGATGGCCAATCGCACAAGAACCTGGCGGAAGCGGACGTGATCCTGGTCGGCGTGTCGCGCTCCGGCAAGACCCCGACCAGTCTCTATCTGGCGATGCAATACGGCCTGAAAGCCGCCAACTACCCCCTGATCCCCGACGATTTCGAGCGCGGCAGGCTGCCCTCTTCCCTGCCGCCCTTCAAGAGCAAACTGTTCGGCCTGACGATCACCCCCGAGCGCCTTTCGCAAATCCGCAACGAACGCCGCGCCGGCAGCAAGTATGCGTCGCTTGAAAACTGCCGTTACGAAGTCAACGAAGCCGAGCAGCTGATGCGCCGCGAAGGCATCCGCTGGCTCTCCTCGACGACCAAATCGATCGAAGAAATCGCCACCACGATCCTCCAAGAAATCAAACCCGACCGCCGCGAATATTAATACGGCCGGATTTACCAATGGGGTCAGAGTCGAATTGCCGAGAAATTCCCCAGAATTTCCGTTAATGCGACTCTGACCCCATTTTTTCTCACAACACAAATCCAAACCACAATTAGGGTCAGAGTCTAATGCCGTTAAGTTAGGGATGGCGGACGTCGGAGTCGGCGTTCTGGATAGCGTTGCGGTTTGGCTTTGGTGACCCGATCGAACTTTCGGCCGGGTCGATA
>NZ_KB908154.1 GCF_000382345.1 Massilia niastensis DSM 21313 | reverse complement strand
CAACAATTACCGAAACTACTTCTTCCGGATTCAGAGTGACGCTCAGCATGAGCTAGCGGCACTCGTACAAGTCATGCCTGATGACCATAGCAAGTCGGTCCCACCCCTTCCCATCCCGAACAGGACCGTGAAACGACTTTGCGCCGATGATAGTGCTGCAACCAGTGTGAAAGTAGGTTATCGTCAGGCTAGTTATAAGAAAAACCCCACCAGGTGATCCTGGTGGGGTTTTTTGCTTTCTGCACATCGATTTCGGCGCCGTGTAATCACGACCGCCTTGCCTCCACAAGCCCACAGGTTCCCGGCTTCGGTCCCGACCTGGATCTGCACCACTGGCCGTGTGAGCATTCTGTCAATCATCCTTCTGGTAGAGATCGGTGATCAATACGACACTCCCGAGCGCCGACCAGGCGCTCAGCCATGCCGGCAGGGCCGTACCCATCCTTTGTGCTCATCGATACCACATTGAGGCCTGCAGACCTTCGGGGCCCTTGGGCACGCTGCTCCGGGCATCAGCCCGCCTTCGTGCGGCTTCCTCGTTCCGGAATCGCTGACTTATGCGATCCATGCATATGTAGGTATGCAACAGCAGTCGTTCCATGCATTTTCCACCCCATCCTACATCAACTATTCATACCCAAAGAAAAACGCTGTTTAACGAAAATAACAAATATTTCATCATGGAATTTTACTGAATTCCAAATCAATTCTTATTAAGCAACTGAAAATGAATGGATTCACTAAAACAATTTATGTTGGATCTTCTAGGAAATAAATTGTTTCGTTATTCCCTGTGCGTACTTCACAACATCATTGAAATAAAAAATTACATTTTTGCGATTTCTAACGGTATGATATTTCCATGTAATTACTACATCGACATAGATCGAGGGAATCTACTCAAAATAAAATATAGTTAAATGGCGGAAACATAAGTATGCGACGGATATCCGTATGGAGCGGCGGCTATCCCTACGCATAAACAATTTGCCTACTAACAGTGCCATTATTAGGGGTGGGGAAAATGACAAAGTCAGACGACAGGGGCCTTCTTACGCCCAAAAAACGTGAGTTCCTCAAGCTTGCCGCAGTCACCGGAGGAACCGGTTTCATCACTTCACACGCGGTGGATGCCAGTGGCACGGACATCAAGCCGCCTTACACCACACCGTTTGTCGAACCGCTTCCCATACCGCCGATAAAGAAGGCGGCAGCTGCGACACTCTACCCGGTGCCACAAAAAGAGGCGCATCCCGACGAGGCCGGGCGCGACCCTCACCAGGGCTGGGAGCATTGGCCGCCCCAAAAAGCCTATGTGATCGACGTGAAGGAAGGCTGGCATTATTATCACCGCGAGCTGCCGCGGCAAAAGATCTGGGGATATGACGGCATTCTCCCAGGACCGACCATGGTCGCCTACGAAGGCGAGCCAATTGTCGTCCGCTATTATAATAACTTGAAGCCGGATGTAAATGGATTTGGCTCTCCGGAAATATCGACGCACCTGCATAACGCGCATGCCGCTTCGGAAAGCGATGGCTACGCCGGTAATTACTTCAGTGCGACGAAATACGGTCCCACCCTGACCCGGCCAGGTTTTTTCTACGACTGCCATTATCCAAACTGCTTTGCCGGCTACGATGAATTCCCGGACACCGATGGCGACCCGCGCGAAGGGCTGGGCACCATGTGGTACCACGACCATCGCGCGGATTTTACGGCCGCGAACGTCTACAAGGGACTCGCCGGTTTCTTCCTGTTCTTCGACAAGCTCGACACGGGGAACGAGAACGACCCCTCTCCGACCGCATTGCGCCTGCCCAGCGGCGTCGGCGTCTACGATATTCCCCTGATCCTCCAGGATCCGAAATTCGATTCCGGCGGCCTGCGCGTGTTCGACCAGTTCGATCCTGATGGTTTCCTGGGGAACAAGTTCGCGATCAATGGAAAAATCCAGCCGTATTTTAATGTGGCAAGCCGGAAGTATCGTTTCAGGATATTGAATGGCAGTACGGCCCGCTTCTACCATCTCAGTCTCCGCTACAAGGGAGTCGACAAGCCGTTCCAGGTCATTGCCAACGACGGCAACCTGCTGCCGAAATCCGTGACGATGACATCCTTCCGTCTTGCGCCCGCTGAACGCATCGATATCATCGTCGACTTCAAGGACTTTCCGCTGTACTCCGAGCTGTTCCTGCTCGACCGCATCGTGCAGGACAAGGGGCGCGGACCTGAAGCCGTCCTCAGCACGACCGGTCAACAGCTCATGCGCTTCTACGTCAACCGCACTGCCGTCGACAACAGCCGGGTACCGACAGTCTTGCGGGACCTGAAACCGATCGATCTCACCAAAGTGACCAAGACACGGCACTTCGAATTCGAGCGCGAGAACGGGGTATGGCTGATCGACGGCAAGCTATTCGACGTGGAAAACCCAACCTTCAAGGTCAAGCTCAACGCCGTCGAGATCTGGGAGCTGGAGGGCAAGGGCAGCTGGCACCACCCTATCCATATCCACCTGGAGGAAGGGCGCATCCTGTCGCGCAACGGCAAGCCGCCGCCAGCGCACGAAATGGGGCGCAAGGACGTCTTCGTCCTGGCTCCAGGCGAGACCGTCAAGATCCTGATCCAGTTCCGCGGATTTACAGGCAAATACATGATGCACTGTCATAACACGATCCACGAAGACCACGCGATGATGCTGCGCTTCGATGTCGAAAGAGATGGCTGAGCAGCGCTCAACCCCCAACACGAGGAAAAGAAAATGGACAGAAGACTCTTGCTCGCAGTGATGGGTGGCGTTGCCTACGGGGCAACGGCCGATCGGCTGCTCGCGGCAACGGAAAGCAAACTGGCGCCGCATCCGTATCTGCCCAACCCGGTCCTGGTTGACCAGACCGGGAAGTCGGTGCGGTTCTATACGGATCTGCTCGAAGGGAAGGTGGTGGTCATCAACATGATGTACACGGTCTGTACCGGGATCTGCCCGCTGAACACCGCGCGGCTGCGCGAAGTGCAGGCCGAACTCGGCGACCGGACGGGGCGGGATGTACACATCTATTCGCTCACCCTGCGTCCCGAAGTCGACTCGCCGGAGGCGCTCGCGGAATACGCGGAACGCTACGACATCGGCCCCGGCTGGTCCTTCCTGACTGGCCGCCCGCGCGACATCGACCTGGTCCGCCGCAAACTCGGCTTCTACGACACGGATCCTGTTGCGGATGCCGATATCTCCAACCACACCGGTGCCTTGCGCATCGGGAATGTAGCCAGGGACCGCTGGATGATGATGCCCAACCGGGCCTCGGCGAAGCAAGTCGTCAAGGCCATTAACAATATCAGCTGATTGGATCCCATGTTCCTGATCTGGCACCGCCCATCGCCCGGCGCCTAGCCGCGCCCAATCCCGTACAAGGCCGTCTGTTACCCGGTTCTCACCGGTGACGGCCCTGTTACGTCCGTGTTGTTTGACTGTAGCAATACAGGAATATTCGCACTCGCGAAGGAGGTCTGCTGTCTCGTGCGAAAGCATGGTTGTTTGAAAAAAAGGGGGTTGTACAAGCAACAGAGCCATGCGCCGGGTTTGGGCGGCGCGAAATAACATACTAGGGAATAAAAATGGCTTCTTCTTCAAAACCACAATACGGCTTCAACGTCACACTCGATGACCTGAACTTTATTCTCCAACAAATCAAGATCGCAGAAGCAAGCGTCAACCCCGCGACCGGGGCGATGCAGAATCTCCCCACCCTGGTCGGCAGCCCCCTGCTTCCATATGGCCTGCGCACCGTGGATGGCTCCTGGAACAATCTCCTGCCGGGCATGGAAGACTCGGGCTCGGCCGATCAGATCATGCCGCGCCTGGTGCCGGCGAAGTTCATGACGGCCGAAGGCAAGCCCGCCTACTTCTATGGCCCCCACGATACGCAAGCCGGACCGGCGACCAGCTATGCGCAGACGGCGGCCGGCAACGTGGTTTTCGATTCCGCGCCGCGCGTGATCAGCAACCTGATCGTCGACCAGAGCGAAAACAATCCCGCCGCCGTGATTGCAGCGGAGACCCGCGCCGAGCAGAGCACCTACCCAGGCCAGGACCAGGTGGTGAATGACAACGGCACCCTGTACATTCCGAACCTGTCGCCCGACATTGGCCTGTCGCCGCCATTCAACGGGGTGATGGCCCTGTTCGGCCAGTTCTTCGACCATGGCCTCGACCTGATCACCAAAGGCGGCGGCACCGTCTTCATGCCGCTCAAGCCGGACGACCCGCTGTACGATCCGACCAGCCACACCAACTTCATGGTGATGACGCGCGCGACCAATGTCACCGGGCCCGGCGCGGACGGCGTCATGGGGACGGCGGACGACGACACCCACGCCCATACCAACAACACCACGCCCTTCATCGACCAGAACCAGACCTATACCTCGCACCCGTCGCACCAGGTATTCCTGCGCGAGTATGTGAAAGACGCGAACGGCAAGCCGGTGGCCACCGGCGAACTGCTGAAAGGGGCATACGGCGAGGGCAACTGGGGCGAGGTCAAGGCGCAGGCGGCAGCGATGCTGGGGATCCAGCTGACCGACAACGACGTGTTCAGCATTCCGCTGCTGGCCACCGATCCCTACGGACGCTTCATCCGCGGCGAGAACGGCTATGCCCAGATCGTGACTGCCAGCGGGCTGGTCGAGGGCGACCCGACCGCGAACGGCGGCAAGGGCGTCCTGCTGCCGACCGACACGATCCGCACCGGACATCAGTTCCTGATCGACGTGGCGCACTCGGCGGCGCCGGGCACTTACGACCATGACCACAATCCGGGAACACCGGAGCGGGTGCTGGTGCCGGATGAAGACACGGAGGTGGGCGCCGCCAACGGGCTGGCCGCGCCGGGAACCTACGACAACGAATTGCTGGACCGCCACTTCGCCACCGGCGACGGCCGCGGCAACGAGAACATCGGCCTGACCGCGATCCACAGCGTGTTCCATTCCGAGCACAACCGCCTGGTCGAGCAATACAAGACCACGATCCTCGAGAGCGGCGACCTGGCCCTGCTGAACGAATGGCTCGCGGTGGACGTGACCGAGCTGCCGACCGGCCAGTCCGCCATCGACGCCCTGGTCTGGGACGGCGAGCGCCTGTTCCAGGCCGGCCGCTTCGTCAACGAGATGCAGTACCAGCACCTGGTGTTCGAGGAGTTCGCGCGCGCCGTGCAGCCGAGCATCGACCCCTTCGTGTTCTCCCATTCGCCGGACATCAATCCGGCGATTATGGAAGAGTTCGCCAACGTCGTGTACCGCTTCGGCCACTCGATGCTGACCGAGACCGTGGCCCGCCTCGATGGCGACCTCTCGAACAATGATATCGGCCTGATCGAAGCCTTCCTGAATCCGGTCGAGTTCAACACGGCCGGCGGCAAGGAGGGCGAGGCGACGGCGATTGCCGACATCATCCGCGGCATGTCGCGCCAGGTCGGCAGTGAAATCGACGAGTTCGTCACCGGCGCGCTGCGGAACAACCTGGTGGGCCTGCCGCTGGACCTGGCCGCGCTGAATATCGCACGCGCCCGCGACACCGGCATGCCGAGCTTTAACGAGGCCCGCGCCGCCTTCTACCAGATGACCGGCGACGCCCAGCTGAAACCCTATACCAGCTGGGCCGACTTCGCGCCCCACCTGAAGAACCCCGCGTCGATCATCAATTTCATCGCCTCGTATGGCACGCACTCGAGCATCACGGCCGAGACCACCCTGGCCGGCAAGCGCGCCGCGGCGACCCTGCTGGTCATGAACGAGTTCGACGTGGACGGCGATGGCGACCTCGAGAGGGCGCCGGACGACCGGCTCGATTACCTGAACAGCCGCGGCGCCTGGGCGACCAAGGAAACCGGCCTGAACAAGGTCGACTTCTGGATCGGCGGCCTGGCGGAAGCGAAGCTCGAGTTCGGCGGCATGCTGGCGCCGACCTTCAACTTCGTCTTCGAAAAGCAGCTGGAAAACCTGCAGAATGGCGACCGCTTCTATTACCTGAGCCGCACCCAGGGCCTGAACCTGCTTAACGAGCTCGAAGGCAACCTGTTCTCCGCCATGGTCATGCGCAACAGCGACCTCGGCGACGAGGGCAGCAGCCACCTGCCGGCACTGCTGTTCACTACCCCGAGCTATATCCTGGAAATGAACCAGGCCGACCAGCGCACCGGCATTGCCGTACCCGGCAGTACCATCAAGAATGGCGATCCGACGCGCGTGGATCCCATCCTGAACGCCATTACCTCGCTGGTGACGCGCGTCGCACCGGGAGACGACGTGGACGGCGACGGCCATGCCGACGGCGGCGTGCTCACCTATGCGTACGACGGCCCGGACCACGTGGTGCTGGGCGGCACAGCAGGCAACGATACGCTCAACGGCGGCCGCGGAATGGACACGCTGTGGGGTGACGGCGGCAACGACAGGCTCGACGGCGGCGACGAAGCCGACCAGGTGCACGGCGGCGACGGCGACGACATCATCACCGACCACGGCACGCCCGCGGGCGCCGCCGACTTCCTGCGCGGCGACGCCGGCAACGACGTCATCAGCAACGGTACCGGCAACGACCTCGTGTTTGGCGGCACCGGGCAGGACTTCGTGATCGTCGGCCCCGATTTCACCGAAGTGTTCGCCGGCGAAGGCAATGACTTCCTCCTCGGCGGACCAGGCTCGGATGTCCTGATGGGCAATGAGGGCGACGACTGGCTCGAAGGCGGCGAAGGCTTCGACAACATGTCGGGTGAGAACTCCCAGCTGTTCTTCAACAGCAGCATCATCGGCCACGACGTGCTGAACGGCCAGGGCAACGACACCGACTATGATGGCGAGTCCGGCAACGACATCATGGTCCAGGGGCCGGGGATCCAGCGCAGCAACGGCATGCTGGGCTTCGACTGGGCGATCCACAAGGGCGACGTGGTGGCCGCCAATTCCGACCTCGGCATTCCCATTTTCGGGCAGCAGGAGCCGTTCATCCTGCGCGACCGCTTCGATTCGGTCGAAGGCCTGTCGGGCTGGAAGATGAATGACGTGCTGATCGGCACAGTCCGCCCGACGGGGGCGGCTGACGAACCAGGCGGTGTCATCGGCGGACCGGAGACCGACAGCCGCCTGCTGCAGAAGGATGTGTCGCTGATCGCGGGCCTGCAGGAGCTGCTTGGCGTACCGGCTTCAGACGATCCCGACGCCGTGCTGATCGACCCGCAGAACGGCGCCGACATCCTGATCGGGGGCAGCGGCAACGATCTCATTACCGGCAAGGCCGGCGATGACCTGATCGATGGCGATGCCTGGCTCAACGTCCGCGTGAGCGTGCGCGACAAGGACAATCCCGATATCGAAATCCGCTCGGTCGACAGCATCAGCGAGATCAAGACCGAGATGCTGAGCGGCGCCATCAACCCGGGCCAGCTCAGGATCATCAGGGAAATCATCGTCGATCCGACGGCAAAGGACGACATCGACACCGCCATCTACTCCGACCTGTCCGAGAACTATGACCTGACCCGCAACGAGGACGGCACCTGGACCGTTGCCCATGTGCGCGGCACCGCGACCGACGGCACCGACAAGATCCGCCGCATCGAGCTGCTGCAGTTCACCGACCGCGTGGTCAACCTGACGGGGGAACCGGTCATCAGCGATGAGACCCCGCTGGAAGGCGAGGAGCTGACCGCGCTGCCCGGCACGATCGCCCTGTTCAATGGCATTCCAGAGGAAGCCATCACTTTCCAATGGCAGGCAGCGGCGGATGGCGGCGCCTTTACCGACATCCAGGGGGCCACGGGAACGACCTTCACGCCAACCCAGGCGCAGGTGGGCCTGACCCTGCGCGTCGTCGCCAAATTCAACGATTCCACAGGCATAGCACGCACGGTGACGTCGGCGGCAACCAAGGGCGTGGGCGACCTCGTCACCGGCGACAACCTGGCGAATACGCTGGTCGGCACTGTGAACGCGGACCGCCTGGTCGGCCTGGGCGGCAACGACGCGCTGAACGGCGGCCTCGGCGCCGACGAGATGATCGGGGGAGCCGGCAACGACACCTATACCGTCGACGACTACGGCGATCTCGTGATCGAGCTTGCCGGCGGCGGCACCGACACCATCCAGACCACGCTGGCAAGCTATGTGCTCGATGAGCTCGGCGAGGTCGAACACCTCACCTTCATCGGTGCCGGCAACTTCGACGGCCAGGGCAATTCGGCGGCGAACACGCTCACCGGCGGAACCGCCGACGACATACTCGACGGCCGCGGTGGCGCCGACCGCATGGTCGGCGGGATCGGCAATGACTCCTATGTCGTGTCCGAGGCCGGCGACGTGGTCGTCGAGGCCCTGAACCAGGGCAACGATACCGTCAGCACGCGGCTGGCCAGCTACACGCTGACGAACCACGTCGAGACCCTGCTGTACACCGGCGACGGCGATTTCTCCGGCACCGGCAACACGCTGGCCAACCTGATCGAAGCCGCGGGGGGCAACGACACGCTCAACGGCGGTAGCGGCAACGACGAGCTGCGCGGCCTGGGCGGCAACGACCAGCTCATCGGCGGGGCCGGCGACGATATCCTGCTGGGCGACACCGGCGACGACGTGATGGACGGCGGGACCGGCATCGACCGGATGACCGGCAGTAACGGCGACGATACCTATGTGGTCGACTCGGTGAGCGACGTCATCGTCGAGCTGCTGGGCGAGGGCGACGACTCGGTGCGCACCAGCCTGGCCAACTACACGCTCGGCGCCGACCTGGAAAACCTGGCGTACACCGGCACCGCGGCCTTCACCGGCACCGGCAACGCGCTGAACAACCGGATCGACGGCGGCGTGGGCGCGGATACCCTCAACGGCGGCGAAGGCATCGACCGCATGGCGGGCGGCGCCGGCAACGACACCTACATCGTCGACCAGTCGCTCGACTCCGTGATCGAGCTGGCCAATGGAGGAACCGACCTGATCCGGACCACGGTGGCCAGTTATGCGCTGTTCGACAACGTCGAGCACCTGACCTATACCGGCACCCTGGACTTCTTCGGCGAAGGCAACGGGCTCGTCAACACGCTCACCGGCGGCGTGGGGGCGGACACGCTCGACGGCAAGGCCGGCGCCGACCGCCTGGTCGGCGGCGCCGGCGACGACCTCTACCTCGTCGACGACATCAACGACGTGGTCGTCGAAGCCGGCGGGGCGGGCACCGACTCGGTCCGCTCGACCTCGCTGACCTATGTCCTTGCCAACAACATCGAGAACCTGAGCTTTACCGGCACCGGCAACTTTACCGGCACCGGTAACAACCTGGCCAACCGCATCACCGGTGGCGACGGCAACGATACGCTGGACGGCGGCACCGGCGCCGACACCCTGATCGGCGGCAAGGGCAACGACATCTACAAGGTCAACCAAGGGACCGACGCCATCCAGGAGAACGCGGGCGAAGGTATCGACACGATCCACAACAGCGGCACTTCCTACACGCTGGGCGCCAATGTGGAAAACCTTGTCCAGACCGGCGCCGCCGCGACGTTGACGGGTAATGCCCTGAACAACTCCCTCATTGGTGGCATCGGCAACGACACCCTCCGGGGCATGGATGGCGATGACCGGCTTGAGGGCGGAGCGGGTAACGACATCCTGACGGGCGGTAACGGAAACGATGTCTACGTGTTCAGCACACTGACCACCGGTACGGACACGATTACCGGCTTCGACGCCAACTCGGATGGCGGGCAGGACTGGATCGACCTGATCGCACTCGGCATCACCGCGGCCAACTTCGCTTCCAGGGTCACGATGACGGACCTGGGCGCGGACGTGCGGGTCCAGATCGTCGGGGGAGGTTCGTTCACCCTGCAGGGTTTGGCGGACTCTTCCCAGCTGACCATCGCCGATTTTGCACTGGCAGTATAAAAGTGTTGCTATCTTTTTAATTGTTGTTATAGTTAAAGCATTGCAATAAGTATTGTTGTTAATGCAATAACATAGCTTCGACGTCGATGCCGGAGCAGACCCCGGCATCGGTTTTTTTCTGGTTCTTGATGAGGTGACGCAACATGTACGCTCCAAAACTAGGCATTTTCAAACAGGCCGCATTGTCCGCCGCGCTCTCGCTCGGCTTCGTGCAAGCGGCATCGGCCGGTCTTATTTTCTCGAATACGCAACCGGAAGCCGGTACATTCAACAATGTCCGGTTCGATAGGGGTGGTGCTTATCCGGGCCCCAATTACAAGGTGCAGGGGACGACGGTGCCCCTGAATTCGAATGTTCGCATTCTCAACTTCAGCAGTAATGAATACCTGACCGGCGAGGTGGACACTCAATGGTTACGGGGAAGCGATGCGGGCTTCAAGGAACTCAAGGTGAACGTCCAGGACAGTGTCTTCACCATGTTTTCCCTGAACCTGTTCGCACCCAGCATCGCGGGTAATCCGAAGAACCGGTTTGTCGATGTCACCGTCAACGCATTCGGCGAGAGTCCCGTGATCCACCGCATCAACATCGTCAACGGCGCTAACTGGTTCCGTGTCAACGCCACTGATGACACCTTGTTGCGCAGTCTCGCCTTTACGAGCTCGACCGATATCGCTTACGCCCGTGCCATCCGTGTCGGCGGCGCGCAGGATGCGCCACTGCCCGAACCTGCCACCTTGTTCAGCCTTGGCGCAGGCGTGCTGGGCATGATGGTGGTGCGGCGCCGCCGCAAACCCCAATAGGCGGGCGCAGGTGAGTGTGGATGATCCCGTGCGCCATGCTTGCCGCACGGGTCATTGTCGTCTAATGTAAATACCGGGGGGCAGGTGCGTTGTCCGCCGTGCGTGGCCGGTACATCATCGGCCGGCTGGCACACGCATGTTGAACGTCCGCTGAGTCCTACGCGGTCGCGGAGATTTATCCTATACATCCCCTTCGCCACCGCGCGCATGATCGGTCTATTGGTTCAGCAAGCGAAGGAGAGATGATGAAATCGAAAGAGAAAGTCAAAGGTGGAGACAACCGTGCCCGTGGTGTGGCCAAACCCAAGGGCGTGACCGTGGCCGAAGGCAGCCTGCAGAGCAGGGCTCCCGGCTACGTGATGCCGGGCGGGCCCGACTCGCCTTTCCCCCGGGAACATACCGGATCCATGCAGTCCGACCTGAGTCGCGGTACGCGCGGCGGCGCCGGTGCGCAGCAAAACGGATGGAGCGCGCGCCAGCAGGCGCAGCGCATGCAGGCGCGCGGCGAACAGGACCGGCTGGGCCAGTCCCGGCAGTCCGGCAGCGGCATGGAACAGTACCAGCACGCCGGTTCCCAGGAATCGGCGACCGGCTCTTCCGGTTCGCTGCAATCGGGCGGCGGCAGTTCGCTGCAGGGGCAGGCTGATCGTTCACCGCCGGACGCCGGCAGCAAGCAGGGAGGCAGCAAGCAGGGAGGCGGCAAGACGCGTGGCGGCGGCAAGTTCGGCGGCTGAGCCAGGTCTCCAGCCAGCGACAACCCGGGAATTCCCGGGTTGTCTCGTTTACGCGGCCGCTGCGCACCCTGCGGCCCGGGGCGGGACGGGATGCCGGCGCTGCCCCGTGCGGGAAGTGTGACGGGCCGAAAACTGAGGCACAATGCATCTGCGGACATTGTCACTTCACCCACAGGAGCAGCATGAACGAACAGGTCGCACGCAACGTCGTGCTGGTGCGCGCCATCGAGAACGCCGACGTCGCCCACACGGTCCTGACCGACGACGACCGTAAATATGCCACCCGCAGCGCCAGGGAGCTGGCGGCGTGGCAGGCGTCCGATAGCCGGATGGCCATGACCCAGCATCACTTTCTCGAGCAGCGTTCCGAGCAGATCCTCAAGCGCCTCGGCGAGCGCACGCCCGCGTTCGGCGCCTTCGTGCAGCGCCGGCCCGGCATGTCGGGTTTCTGGCTGGCGCTGCCCATCCTGGCCTTCGCCGCCGGCGCCTTGCTGGACCGGATCGCCGACCCGCACCGCATCGACCTGCTGTCGGCGCCGCTGCTCCTGATCATCGGCTGGAACCTGCTGGTCTACCTCGGCCTGCTGGTGTGGACGCTGGTGCCGCGGAGCCGCCGGCACAAGGGCGGCAGTCCGCTGCTGCGCCGGCTCAGCGTCGGCAAGGCGGTGGCGCCGCGCAAGCTGCCGGGAGCGCTGGCCGACGGCGTCGCCCGCTACCTGGCCGACTGGGCGCTGATGAGCGAACCGCTGACCCGTGCCCGCCTGGGCCGCACGGTGCACCTGGCCGCCGCCATGTTCGCCCTGGGCGCCATCGCCTCGCTCTACGCCCGCGGCCTGCTCACCGAATATGTCACGGGATGGGAAAGCACCTTCCTCGACGCCGGCCAGGTGCATACGCTGCTGAGCTGGCTGTTCACGCCGGCGCTGACGGTGTTTCCTTTCCTGCAGAGCTTCTCGCTGGCCGAGATCGCATCGCTGCGCTTCGGCGCCGGCGGCGGCGCGGCCGGCGGCGAGCGCTGGGTGCACCTGTACGGCGCGACCCTGCTGCTGCTGGTCGTCGTGCCGCGCCTGGTGCTGGCCGTGTTCGCGGGCCTGCGCGCCGGCCGCCTCAGGCGCCGCTTTCCGCTCGATCTCGACCAGCCGTATTTCCGCAAGCTGGCCGACAGCATCGGCGCCGGCGCCCCGGCCCTGATGCGCGTGCTGCCCTACAGCTACACCCTCGACGAGGCGCGCGACAAGGGCCTGTGGACCCTCGCCGGCGCCGCCCTGGGCGGGCAGGCAAGGGTGCAGCTGCGGCCGACCGTCGGCTATGGCGTCGAACCGAAGGACGCGCTGCAGGAGTCGGAACTGGACGAGGCCGGCGTGACCGTCACCACCGTCCTGTTCAGCCTGGCGGCCACGCCGGAAAAGGAAAACCACGGCGCCTTCCTCGACTACCTGGCGCGCCGCGTGCGGCGCGGCATCGCGGTGCTGCTCGACGAGTCGGCCTTCGTCGAGCGGATCGGCGAGCAGCCGGGCAGCGCCGCCCGGGTGGCCGAGCGCATCGCGCTATGGCGCCAGTTCTGCAGCTTCCATGGCACGCCGGCCCATGTCGTCAACCTGCTGCAGCCCGAGAAGTATCCGCTCGAACTGGGCGCGGGCCTGGCGCTGCCGGAGCTTCGATGAACGCGCCGCTCGAGGTCCCGCCGCTCGAAGCCCCGCCGGTCAAGGTCCAGTTTGCACTGGTTTCGCACACCAACAACGGCAAGACGACCCTGGCCCGCACCCTGGTCGGCATGGACGTGGGCGAGGTGCGGGACGCGGCCCACGTGACGCAGTTCTCGGAAGCCCATCCGCTACTGGCGAGCGAGGCCGGCGATGCGCTGGTGCTGTGGGACACGCCCGGCTTCGGCGATTCGGTGCGCCTGTTCAAGCGCCTGGCGATCGCCGGCAATCCGATCGGCTGGTTCCTGCGCGAAGTGTTCGACCGCTACCGCGACCGGCCGTTCTGGCTCAGCCAGCAGGCGCTGCGCGCGGCCAAGGACGAAGCGGACGTGGTGCTCTACCTGGTCAATTCCTCCGAGTCGCCGCAGGACGCCGGCTACCTGCCATCCGAGATGAAGATCCTCGACTGGCTGGGCAAGCCGGTGGCGGTGCTCCTCAACCAGATGGGACCGCCCCGGCCGGGCGCCGAGGAGCAGGCCGAGCAGCAGCGCTGGAAGCAGCACCTGGCCCAGTATCCGGTGGTGAAGGAGGTGCTGGCCCTCGACGCCTTCGCGCGCTGCTGGGTGCACGAACACGTGTTCTACGATGCGATCGGCCGTCTCATCGACGAGTCGAAGCGGCCCGGCTATGCGCGCCTGCTGGCCGCCTGGTCGAGTGCCAACCGCGAGCGCTATGCGAGCGCGCTGCGGATGAGCGCCGAACAGGTCGCGGCCGCCGCGCGCGACAGCGAGCCGCTGCCGGATGAAGGGAAGGGCGTCCTGCGCGGCGCGCTCAAGGCGGTCGGCCTGGGCAAGGACGAGCAGCGGCGCCAGGAACTGGCGATGGCGGCCCTGGTCGCGCGCCTGAACGACGGCATCAACCAGGTCACGGCGCGCCTGCTCGCGCTGCACCGGATCGACCCCGGACAGGCGCTCCAGGTGAACGCCCGCGTGCGCGATAACTTCGCGGTGCGCGCCCCGGTCGACAAGGCGCAGGCCGGCCTGCTGGGCGCCGTGGTCTCGGGCGCGGCCACCGGCCTGTCGGCCGACATGATGGCCGGCGGCCTGACCCTGGGCGCCGGCGCGCTGCTGGGCGCCATCGTCGGCGGCCTCACGATGGCGGGCGCCGCCTGGGGCTTCAACCAGCGCACCGACCGCAACCAGGCGAGCGTGCAGTTCGCCGATGCCTTCCTGCAGACGCTGCTGGTCGGCGCCATCCTGCGCTACCTCGCCGTCGCCCACTTCGGCCGCGGGCGCGGCAACTACGTCGACAGCGAAGCCCCGCCGTTCTGGCAGGCCGAAGTCGAGCAGGCGCTCGCAGCCAGGGGCGCCGACCCGGCGGCGCTGTGGCAGGCGGTGCGCGCGGCGCCCGACCAGGGCAAGGCCAGCGGCCTGGTCGAGGCCGCGCTGGCGCCCGCCGTCACGGCGATCCTCGGGCGGCTGTATCCGGGCGTCGCATTGCCGGACAACTGAACGACGTGTTCTAGAACTGATACCGGGCGCTGGCGCCCAGTATCCAGTTGCGGCCCGGAGCCGCCTCGTAGAAGCGGCGGTTGGTGTCGCCGACGATCACCGAGCCGATGTAGCCGCGGTCGAACAGGTTGTTCAGGCGCGCGAACTGGCGCAGGCGCCAGCCCCCGAACTGCTGGCTGGCCTGGACCCGGGCGTTGACGATCGCATAGCCCGGCGCCGGGGTGGCGGTATTGGTGTCTTCCGCGAACACCCGGCTGTTGGCCACCGTCTCGAGCGCCGCGCCGAAGCGCCCGGCCGCTTCCTTCCAGCCGAATTCCCCGTACAGGCTGGTCTTCGGTATGCCCGGCAGGCGGCTGCCCTCGGGCACCGCACCGAAGCCTTCGTCGTAGACGGCCTTCAGCGCGCTCAAGGCCAGGCGTGCGTTCCAGCCTGCGCCGAATTCCGCGTCGAGCGACAGTTCGCCGCCCTGGCGCAGGGTGGCGCTGGCGTTGCGGTAGCTGGTGCGCCCGCCGGACGCGCTGTCGACCACCAGCTCGTCCCTGGTGCGCACCTGGAACAGGGCCGCGTTGACGCGCACTCCCGGGGCCGGCATGGCCTTCAGGCCCGCCTCCAGGTGGGTGCCGACCGCCGGTTCGAGCCCGAAGTTGAAGCCGCCGCCGCTGCCGGAATAGAACACTTCGTTCAGGGTCGGCGCCTCGAAGCCGCGCGCCGCGCTGGCATACACGTTCAGCGTGGGCGTGAGGCGGTACAGCACGCCGGCCAGCGGCGTGGTGTGGCGGTAGACGACGCTGCCGCTGTCGTCGCCGTTTGCCAGGAACCCGTCCTTGACGTCGAACTTCACCCGGCTGTGGCGCAGCCCGCCGGTGAACACCCATTTGCCGCGCTCCCACTCGAGCTGCAGGTAAGGGTCGGTGCCGGTGACCTCGTTCTCCTCGTCGCGCCGCAGGCGTCCCTTGACGCCGAAGCTGTCGCCGAGGAAGTTCTCGAAACCCTGGCGCGCATCGCTCGACCGGGCCAGTTCCAGGCCCACGGTGGCGCGCAGGGTGCCGCCGGCCAGTTCGCGCACCGCGCGCCAGTTGGCGTCGATGCCGTAGAAGTCGCGGTCGAAGTCGATCACGCCGCCCGAGTGGCTGGCCGGCGCCTGGAAGGCGCGCGAGAACGACTGGTACTGGATCACGCGGCGGTTGCCGCCCCAGGCCGTGACCTGCAGGCGGTCGGGCCCGAAGCGGCTCTCCCAGGACAGGCCCGCCTGCTTGTGGTCGATGCTCTTGCGCGTGTCGTAGCGCTCGGCCAGGGTGCGTTTCGGCGTCTGCGGATCGGTGCCGTCGATTTCGCCGGCGCGCGGGTCGCGCTGGTACGTGGCCCAGGTCACGCCCAGCGGATCCTGGGTATCGTCCTGGCGCAGGCCGCTGGCGGTCAGCACCAGGCGGCTGGTGGCGGACGGTTCGAGCGAGAGCTTGGCATAGGCCTGGTCGCGGGTGGCGGCGCTGTGGTCGCGGTAGCCGTCGGTGTCGAAGCGCGAGGCGTCGAGCAGGTAGCCGATGCCGCCGCTGCGGCCCTCGGCGTTGACGTCGGTCTTGCGCAGCCCGTCGCTGCCGGCGGCGAAGCTGGTCTCGATGGACGGGGGGCCTTTCGGATCGCGCGTGAACAGCTGGACCACGCCGCCGGAGTGGTTGCCGTACAGTGCAGAGAACGGCCCGCGCAGCACCTCGATACGTTCGGCCATGTCGAGGTTGAAGGTCGCGGCCTGGCCCTGGCCGTCCGGCATGGTCGCCGGGATGCCGTCCGCCACCAGGCGCACGCCGCGGACGCCGAAGGCCGAGCGCGCGCCGAAGCCGCGCGAGGAAATCTGCAGGTCCTGCGCATAGTTCTGGCGATCGCGCGCGACCAGTCCCGGGACCGCCGCCAGCGCTTCCGAGGCGTTGACGCGCGGCTGGGTATCGCCGATCTGCGACGCATCGACCACGTCGATGGAGGCCGGCAGGTCGAAACTCGCGTGTTCGGCGCGGGTGGCGCTGACCACCACCACGCTCATCGGGCCGCGGACCTCGTCGGCGGCGGCCGCCAGCGGCCAGCATGCGCAGGCGGCGGCGATCGCGTTCCAGCGAAATACGTGTTGCTTCATCTTGTCTCCAATCGTTCGATCACGCGTCCCGGATCCGGACATGCCATTCAAGCAACGCAATATACCTGCTCCGCGCGGATCGCGCCCACGGCAATGGCAGGGCGCCGGCACTGTTCAATTCTGGAACAGGTGTACCAGAACTGACCGTCCCGCCTCGCGGCCGCGCCTTCCCTGCGAACGCATCCGCGCTATGGCGCGGCGGGCGGCGCGCCGCTGGCACGGACTTTGCGAAAAGAAGCGCGTGCTCCACACATCCCGTTGCAGCCGACGGACACATAACACTACCTGGAGGATGACATGAATCTCGCGGACATCAGCAAGCTCGGCGTCGCCAACCCGTTCAAGCAGCGCTACGACAACTACATCGGCGGGCGCTTCGTGGCGCCGGCCAAGGGAGAGTACTTCCCCAACGTCACCCCGATCACCGGCCAGCCGTTCTGCGAGGTGGCGCGTTCCACCGCCGAGGACATCGAGACCGCGCTGGATGCGGCGCATGCGGCGAAAGACGCATGGGGCAAGACCTCGCCGGCGGAACGCGCCCTGATCCTGAACCGCATCGCCGACCGCATGGAACAGAACCTGTCCACGCTCGCGACTGCCGAGACCATCGACAACGGCAAGCCGATCCGGGAGACGACGGCCGCCGACATCCCGCTGGCGATCGACCACTTCCGCTACTTCGCCGGCGCCATCCGCGCCCAGGAAGGCTCGATCGCCCAGATCGACCATGAAACCTACGCCTACCACTTCCATGAGCCGCTGGGCGTCGTCGGCCAGATCATCCCGTGGAACTTCCCGATCCTGATGGCGGTGTGGAAGCTGGCCCCGGCCCTGGCGGCCGGCAACTGCGTCGTGATCAAGCCGGCCGAGCAGACCCCCGCCTCGATCATGGTGCTGATGGAGCTGATCGGCGACCTGCTTCCGCCGGGCGTGGTCAACGTCGTCAACGGCTTCGGCCTGGAGGCCGGCAAGCCGCTGGCCTCGAACAAGCGCATCGCCAAGATCGCGTTCACCGGCGAGACCGCCACCGGCCGCCTGATCATGCAATACGCGGCCCAGAACCTGATTCCGGTCACGCTCGAACTCGGCGGCAAGTCGCCCAACATCTTCTTCGCCGACGTCATGGACGAAGACGATGCCTTCTTCGACAAATGCCTCGAAGGCTTCGCGATGTTCGCGCTCAACCAGGGCGAAGTCTGCACCTGCCCGTCGCGCGTGCTGGTGCAGGAATCGATCTACGAGCGCTTCATCGAGCGTGCGCTGGCGCGCGTGGCGGCGATCAGGCAGGGCAACCCGCTCGATTCCTCGACCATGCTCGGCGCCCAGGCGTCGCAGGAGCAGCTGGAGAAAATCCTGTCCTACCTGGACATCGGCCGCCAGGAGGGCGCGCAGGTGCTGGCCGGGGGCGAGCGCAACGTCCAGCAGGGCGACCTGTCCGGCGGCTATTACGTGCAGCCCACCGTGTTCAAGGGCGACAACGCGATGCGCATCTTCCAGGAAGAGATCTTCGGGCCGGTGGTCTCGGTGACGACCTTCAAGGACGAGGCGGACGCGCTGCGCATCGCCAACGACACGCTGTACGGCCTGGGCGCCGGGCTGTGGACGCGCGACTCGTCGCGCGCCTTCCGGGTCGGGCGCGCGATCCAGGCCGGCCGCGTGTGGACCAACTGCTACCACCTGTATCCGGCGCACGCCGCGTTCGGCGGCTACAAGCAGTCGGGCATCGGCCGCGAGAACCACAAGATGATGCTCGACCACTACCAGCAGACCAAGAACCTCCTGGTCAGCTACAGCCCGAACGCCCTGGGCTTCTTCTAAGGCCAACCGAAGCGCGCCGGTCCCGGCCGGCGCGCAAGCGACAGGAGCAGGCATGACGACCTCGATCGACCGCGTCTGCGCGACGCCGGCCGCGCTGGCATTCATCGACGAACTGCGGCGGCGCCACGGCCCGCTGATGTTCTTCCAGTCCGGCGGCTGCTGCGACGGCAGTGCGCCGATGTGCTACCCGGCCGGCGAATTCAATGTGAGCGACAGCGATGTCTACCTCGGCAACCTGGCCGGTGCGCCGTTTTACATGGGGCTGGAGCAGTTCGGCTACTGGGAGCACACGCAGCTGATCATCGACGTCGTCCAGGGCAACGGAGGCATGTTCTCGCTCGATAACGGCACCGGCCGGCGCTTCCTGACGCGCTCGCGCCTGTTCACCGACGAGGAGTGCGCGCTGCTGCGCACGCATCCGGTGCGCCAGGGCGCCTGATCGACGCTAGCCCAGGTGCGGCAGCTTGCGGTAGATGGTATTGCGCGATACGCCCAGCGCGCGCGCCGTGGCCGAGACGTTGCCGCCGTTCGCCTCCAGCGACTTCAGGATCGCCGCCAGCTCCACCTCGTCGAGCCTGGCGCCGCCGGCGGCCATCCGCCCGGGGCTGACCACTGGCGGGTCGGCCGTATCGTCGATGTCGTCGAGGAAGTCGTCCGGCATGTGGTGCAATCCGATCTCGTGCTCGTCACCGGCCATGATGATGGCGATGCGCAGCAGGTTGGTCAGCTGGCGGAAGTTGCCCGGCCATTGGTGGCGGCGGAACAGCCGCAGCACTTCGTCCGACACCGTGTAGCGTCCGCCGTCCGATTCGGTGGCCAGGATTTTCCTGACGACGGTGTCAAGGTCGGTGCGCTCGCGCAGCGGCGGCAGCTTGACCACCAGGCCGTTGAGCCGGTAGTAGAGGTCTTCGCGGAACAGTCCCCTGGCGATCCGTTCGCGCAGGTTATGGTTGGTTGCGCAGATCAGTTCGACGTTGACCGGGATCGACTTGCCGCTGCCGAGCGGCGTGACCATCCGCTCCTGCAGCACGCGCAGCAGGTGGGCCTGGAGACTCACCGGCATGTCGCCGATCTCGTCGAGGAACAGCGTGCCGCCGTTGGCCTGCAGGATCCTGCCGGCCGCGCCCTTCTTGCGCGCGCCGGTGAAGGCGCCTTCCCCGTAGCCGAACAGCTCCGACTCGATCAGGCTCTCCGGGATCGACGCACAGTTCACGGCGACGAACGGTCCCATGGCGCGCGGCGAGTCGCTGTGGATGGCCCGTGCCAGCAGTTCCTTGCCGGTGCCGGTTTCGCCCATGATCAGGATCGGAATGTCGCGTCCGAGCACCTTGTCGACCTTGCCGATGACCTTCTCCAGCTGCGCGTCTCCCGTATTCAGGTAGCGCAGGCCGGACAGGCGGCGCGCCTTCGCGGCCGCCGGCGCGGCCGCCTGCGGGGCGGACCGGTCGTCCGGGACGCTCACGGCATGGATGCCGCTCCCGAGGCGCAGTTCGGCGCGTCCGCGCATCCGCACGCCGTTGTGCATGCACATGTCGAGCAGGCCGGGCGCCGCGCTGCGGTAATGGTCGAACAGCGCCGACACCGGAAGCCCGAACAGCGAGCTGAATGTATGGGTCTGCAGGGCAGGGTAGGAGAGGCCGAGCTGGAACAGGCCGCTGCGGTTGGCGGCAAGGAAGCGGCCGCCCGGGCTGAAAGCGGCGATACCTTCCATCAGCGTGCCGATGCATTCCGGACGGGTGTGGAAGCGCAGGAGGATCGCATGTTCGAACGTGGCGGCGAACAGCTGGTTTTCGATCATCAGCGCGGACATGCGCACCAGGGCCATGGTGTGCTTGTGGTAGCTGCGCCGGTCCGAGCTGACGTCGAGCACGCCGATCACCTTGCCCTCGTGGCCGGTGATCGGCGCCGCCGAGCAGGTCAGGAAATGGTTCGCGGCCAGATAGTGCTGGTCGGCGTGCACGAGCGATGGCGCGCGTTCCGCGATCGCGGTGCCGATCGCATTGGTGCCCATGCGTTCCTCGGACCAGCCCACGCCGGGGGCGAGCGCGACGCGCTTGGCCTTGTCGATGAAGTCGGCGTCGCCGAGCGCATGCAGGATGATCCCTTGCGCATCGGTCAGCAATACCATGTTGTGGGTATCGACGATCTGCTGGTACAGCATTTCCATCGCCGGCACCGCATGGGTATGGAGGAGATGGTTCTGCTCCAGCAGGCGCGAGAGGTCGCTGCGGGCCAGCGGCATGAAGTCCGGCCGGGCGCCGGGACAGAGCCCATAGCCGGCGGACCGCTGGTGAGAGGTCTCGATGACTGCCGCTTCGTCGCCCGGGTTGCCGGCCGTTCCGGATGGGCGCGCAGCGCACGACCCCGGCAATGCGTCTCGATGCATCATTCCATGTCTCCTTTCGGCCCTGTCCGGGCTCTCGTACTGGAAATGCTGTTCCATAATGTAGCACCTGTACCAGGGATGAACAAAGCGGCATCGTCGCCATGGGCGATGACCGGTGACAGGAGGAAGGGCAAACAGCCATGCAAATGCGGCGCTGGCGCTGGGCCTTCCAGCGATGGAAGGGGGCTTGCGGAACCCTGCGCAGGTTTGCTATGATTCGCCTCCGCTTCGGCAACGACCGAAAACGTCAGCAAAATCAATTGGTTGCGCTGGCAAGGTTCGTAGAGAAATCTGCGACGAAGCAAAAAGGGACTTGACGAAAAACGCTGAACACCGCATACTCTCGTTCCTCTGCTGCTGACGAACAAAACGATTCGCACAACGCAGCAAGGCAGTACCGAACAAGTTCTTTAACAATTAACAGTCGATAAGTGTGGGCGTTTGATGAAGGTGCCGGCTGACCAGTTCAGCTGATTACTTAAATTATCAAATGTTCACAAAAAATACGAACTTCTTCGAAAGAAGAAATCGTCAGTATTTTGAGTGAGCGACCCATCCGCAAGGATGGTGGCAGCAATGCCAACAAACAGAGATTGAACTGAAGAGTTTGATCCTGGCTCAGATTGAACGCTGGCGGCATG
>NZ_KB908153.1 GCF_000382345.1 Massilia niastensis DSM 21313 | reverse complement strand
TACTTCTTCCGGATTCAGAGTGACGCTCAGCATGAGCTAGCGACACTCGTACAAGTCATGCCTGATGACCATAGCAAGTCGGTCCCACCCCTTCCCATCCCGAACAGGACCGTGAAACGACTTTGCGCCGATGATAGTGCTGCAACCAGTGTGAAAGTAGGTTATCGTCAGGCTAGTTATAAGAAAAACCCCACCAGTGATCTGGTGGGGTTTTTTGCGTTTGGGCGTCGGTTTCCTCGTGCGTCAGACCGCACGGCCTACCACACGCAGCTTGAAGCGTTGGGAGCTGTGCCGCCAACGCCAACGCCAAAGGCTCAGGCGTGCACGATGCCTGCCTTCGCCGCCCATTGTTCCAGACTGCTGCGCTTGATCGCTGCCGCCATCATGTCCGGAAACAGATCGGGCGTACACGCAAACACCGGCGCTCCCATCGCCGCCAGCTTCGCCGCGTTAGCGCGGTCATAGGACGGCGCGCCACTATCATCCAGCGCCAGCAGCACGACAACCTGGACACCGTTGGCTATCATGCTTGCGGCGCGCTTGAGCATCTCGTCATTGTTCCCGCCTTCGCAGAGATCACTGATCAGGACAAAAATCGTGTCCTTCGGCCGGGTGACCAGTCCCTGGCAGTAAGCCAGTGCGCGGTTGATGTCTGTGCCGCCGCCCAGCTGGGTACCGAACAATACCTCGACCGGATCCGACAGCATGGGCGTCAGGTCGACCACCGCGGTATCGAAGACCACCACCGAGGTGCTGACCGACTTGATGCTTGCCAGGACGGCCGCGAACACGCTGGCGTAGACCACCGAGGGCGCCATCGAACCAGATTGGTCGATGCAGAGCACGATGTCGCGCAAGGTCTGGCCCTTGCGTCCAAAGCCGATCCGCGTTTCCGGAATGACGGTGCGGTACTCGGCCTGGTAATGTTTCAGGTTGGCGCGGATGGTGCGTATCCAGTCGATTTCGTTGTGACGAGGGCGCCGGTTCCGCACCGCCCGGCTCAGCGCACCGGCCACGGCCTGCCGCATCGGACTGGCCAGCTTCTGTTCAAGTTCCCGGACCACGCGCCCGACCACCAGGCGCGCGGTGCTGCGCGTCTTGTTCGGCATCACGCGATTCAGGCTCAACAGGGTCGCGACGAGATGCACGTCCGGCTCGACCGCCATCAGCATCTCGGGCTCGCACAGCATCCGCTGCAGGCCGAGACGCTCGAGCGCATCTTTCTGCATCACCTGTACCACCGTGGACGGGAAGTACTGGCGGATGTCACCCAGCCAGCGCGCCACATTGGGGGCCGAGGCGCCCAGTCCGGCTCCCCGCTCGGACTGCGCATACAGGGCGTCCAGTGCGCGGTCCATCGCGACGTCGGCGGCGCCAAGCTGGACGTCGCCGCCGACGTCTCCGCCAAGGATCAGGCGCCAGCGCCGGGTAAGCTCGGTGTTGTCGGTGTCATTCGCCATGGACGGGTTCCGGCGCGGCTGCGCTTCCAAGAATGGTTCGAAGGATGGGGAGGATGCGCGCGGCGCGCTCGCGGTCTACCGTATGCGGCGCCGATGTGACTACCTTGTACTGCCGCCCCGAGGATCCGGTGGAGGCCCGTTCCGTCAGTTGACGCCGCTCCGCCGGCGAATAGCTGCCGAAGGTACGCCGCAGCAAAGGCAGCAGTTCGACAAAGGTATCGCCCGGCTGCGCCATCAGCCAGGCGTTGACGAGATCCCACAGCTCGTCGCTGTGCGCCAGCAACGTGCCGCCGCCGTCCAGGAAGCCTTCCAGCCATTGCGCGGTGACCAGCGGCGTCACCGAGGGCGAGCAGCGTAGCGACAACTGCTGCGCCGCGGCGTCGGGTGGCCATTGCGCCTGCTCTTTCAGGATACGGGTGCAGCGGCCGGCGATCAGCGGATGACTCAGGTCGCTGCGCGCCACGGTGTCGAGGGCGGAGAACCAGGCCTGCGTATGCGCCTCGTCCTGCAGGCGGCGGATTGCCTGGTCGCCACTCACCAGCTGTTCGAGCAGGGTGGCGGCGGCATCGTCGGCCAGTGCGCGCGTACTGTATGGAAGCGCGATGCATGCGCGGGTGATCAATCCACCGGCGATATGGGCCACTGCGCCCGTGTCGGTGCCGCGCACATTGCCGTAGCGGACCACGTCGACGAGCGGCGGCACGGCCTGGAGCAGGAAGCCGAGGTCGGGAGTGAGCGCACCGACATCCTGGATGCGCTGCATGACCGGATCGACGGCATCGCGCAGATCGGCCAGCAGGATCTGCTGCATCAGCGTAGTCAGGTCGGGAAGGGTGGACTCCGCCGCGCCGCGGCTGACCGCATAGGCGTTGGCCGCGCGCTCCAGCGTCGCGCCCCAGAGGCTCGCTTCGATCAGGCGGATCGCGAATTCTGGTTCCCACGCCAGCCGCCACAGTTCATGAAAGGTGCCGCTCTTTCCCTGCGCCAGCTGGTGCCGCCCCCAGCTCACGCCGAGCAGGGCGAGACGGTGCAGCAGCACGCTCTTTTCCAGATGGGCGGGCTGGCGAAGATCAAGATCGAGATCGACCGTATCGGCACGCACCGGAAGCCTGAGCCGTTTCTGTTGCGCCTGTACGTCCTGCACCAGCGGAAGCGTCGGTACATCGGCCGGCACTTCGCCCAGGCGGTCGTTGATCAGGAGGTCGCGCTGGATCAGGCGCAGTGCCGCGTCGCTGTCCTGGCCGAAGACAGCACGTACCGCTTCCAGCAGTTCATCCACGCCCGCACGTGGGCGCTCGCGCAGCGCGGCCAGGGTGTCGGCAAGCCGCAAGGCTTCGATCACGTGGGCGGACGATGCGTCGAGGTCGTTCTTGCGCAGCAGGGCGGCGACGTCGGTCAGCCAGTACAGGCCGGCCTGGTCGCCACGCTCCCAGACATGCTGGTACCAGCCGGGTGCGACGACACCGGCGCCGTAACCGCTGGCGAAAGTGAGCCTGCCATAGCTCCACGGGACCCAGGTCGCGGCGACCTTTTCTTTCGGCAGTCCCTTGAGTAGCTCGGCATCGCTCCTGGCTGTCGGCCGGTTTGCCAGCGCCGGAACATGCCAGGCGCCGCAGACGACCGCAATGCGCGCAAATCCTTCCTTTTCGGCCGTGCGGATCGCGTTGCGCATGAACGCTTCGCGGCGCAGTTCGAGCTGCGAGGGAGACGGCGCCATCTCGTTGCGCACGACGGTCATCATCTCGGCGATCGCCTCGAACAGGTCGAGACTGTCGCGCCGCTGCTCGACCAGATGGTCCCACCATGTTTCGGTATCGCCGTAACCGGCCGCGCGGGCCAGCCATTGGAGCGGATCCGCCTCGATCTCGGCGGGAGCGGCGGTGGGCGCATCGTCCGTCCCTGGCGCCGCAACCAGCCGGTGGCTCTGGGGCAGGTCGCAGAACCTGACGGGAACGCCTTGCTCGTTCGCGTGGCGGATCGCCTGCCATTCGGGTGAGTAAGCGGCAAACGGATAGAACACGGCGCGCTCCGGCGCTGCGGTCGCGTACACCAGCAGGGCAGCCGGCGGCGTCAGTCCCGGCCGGCCGACATGGCCGGTCAGGCCATCCGCTTCGGGCGGGCCTTCGACCAGGATGCAGTCGGGCTGCAGCGCGCGCAAGGCCTGCAGCAGGCTGCGGGCGCAGCCCGGACCATGGTGGCGGATGCCGAACAGGTGGACGCTCATGCCGTCCGCTTAGTTCATCACATCGCGGCAGGCGCGATACAGGTCTTTCCAGCCGTCGCGCTCTTTCACGACGGTCTCCAGGTACTCGAGCATCGCAACCCGATCCTGCACCGGATCCTTGACGATTGCGCCCACCATGCCCGCCGCGAGGTCGGCGCCGCGCATGACGCCATCGCCGAAGTGCGCGGCCAGCGACATGCCATGGGTGATCACGGAAATCGCCTCGGCCGTGCTCATGCTGGAGGTGGTCGCCTTGAGCTTGATCTTGCCGTCCACGGTCGCGCCCTGGCGCAGTTCCCTGAACACGGTCACGATACGGCGGATCTCTTCCAGCGCGGGCGCTTCGCCCGGCAGTTCGAGTGCGCGGCCCATGCTCGCCACGCGCGTCTCGACAATGCGCACTTCCTCGTCGGCCGTGCGGGGCGGCGGCAGTACGACGGTATTGAAGCGGCGCTTGAGCGCGCTCGACAGCTCATTCACGCCGCGGTCGCGGTCGTTTGCCGTGGCGATCACGTTGAAGCCCTTCTGTGCCTGGACTTCGTCATCCAGCTCTGCGATCGGCAGGACCTTCTCGGACAGGATGGAGATCAGGCTATCCTGGACTTCGCCGGGGATGCGGGTCAGCTCTTCGATCCTTGCGATTTTCCCCTCGCGCATTGCCCGCATCACCGGGCTGGGAACCACCGCCTCCAGCGATGGCCCCTTGGCCAGCAGCTGCGCATAGTTCCAGCCGTAGCGCACCGCTTCCTCGCCGGTGCCCGCCGTCCCCTGTACGACCAGGGTCGAGTCGCCGCTGATCGCAGCGGCAAGATGTTCGGACACCCACGACTTCGCGGTTCCCGGAACGCCGAGCAGCAGCAGCGCGCGGTCGGTGGCCAGTGTCGCCACCGCGATTTCGATCACGCGCGCATTGCCGATGTACTTGGGACCGATCTCGACCCCGTTCTCGAGCACGCCGCCCATCAGGTAGGTCGAGACGGCCCACGGCGACATCCGCCAGCGCGGCGGACGCTGCCGCTTGTCGCAGGCGATCAGGGCTTCGATCTCCCGTGCGTACTGATCTTCCGCGTGCTGGCGTAGGACGTTGGTGGTCGATGCGGTCATGCGGGCTCCTGGAATGAAAGCGACATCTCGTGCCGGAAACGGACGGTGTCGAAGAATGTGGCGATGTGTTCGCGCACGGTCCCGGCGGGCGGGTCGGATGCCAGCCAGGGCGCTTCGAGACCGAGCACGGCCTCGGTAGCCACGACCGGAGCGAGAGACGTCAGGGTTTGCCTGAGCAGCCAGTGCGCGTCGGGCGTCGCGGGCAGCTCCTTGAGCAGGCGCTCGACGATGTGACGCGACAGCGCAGCCGGCCAGGTCGCTCCGGAACGGCTGGTCAGCCGCATGAGCAGCTCGAGCAGGCCGGCGTGGTGCGGTCCCCAGCCGTGGGGTGCGGCAGAGACGATGCGCGTCAGGAAGGCATGCGGGTCTTCGTCCTCGATGTCCTGGAACACGTCGAAGAAATCGGCCGGATAGTGGTGGCGAGTCGGCGCGTCGTTAGCCAGCCAGAATGATGCCAGCGCATCGATCCACTCGGTCAGCGCGCGCGCGGGCGCAACGCCGCGCACGGTGGCCATCGCCCAGCCACGGATGACGGCGTGCGCAAATTCGCTTCCCGCGGCGAGCGCGAGGCACTCGGCGGGCGGCATCTGAAAGCGCTGCGACCAGCTGCGTGGATCGACCGCGGCGACGATGTCGACCACCCATCCGGCCTTCTCGCCCAGACCCCGGTGCGCGGCGATGCCGATACCGTCGCGCGCCATTGTTTTGTCGCAGGCTGCCGGCAGCTCGACCTCGAGACGGCGGCGCCCCAGCAGCGGGCGTTTTACCTGAAGCAGCGGCTCCGCACGCGCCTGCATGCGCTGTGCGTAGCCGGAGCCGGGCAGGCGCGCAAGCAGCGGCTGCGCGGCGATGCGCACTTCCTTGCGGCGATCATCAAGCGCGGCCTCGAGGAAGGCTTCATCGTCCGGGCCCAAGCCGATATCCAGGCAGGCAAGCAGTTCCGCGCGACGCTCCGGCGGTTCGCTGGACCATGAGGCAGCCAGCGCTGCGAGTGCGGCCGCCGGCTCGATGGCGCGCCATGCCCTCAGGGCCGACTTGCGCTCTGCGGGTGTACCCGTTTGCCAGAGCGCCTCCAGGTTGTCATGCTCCTGCCGCGCCAGTGCCCACTGCCATTCCGGTTCCAGGCGGGCCAGCCACCGGCCTCGTTCGCCGAGTACGCTCGACACGGCGGACTGCAACTGCGCCTGCCGGCCCGCAAGCGCGAGCACATTCGGCAGGAAGCGCGGAGGCAAGCGGCCTCCATACCGCTGCAATAGCTGCAGCCACTGGTGCAGCAGGACCTGCGCGTGTTCGCCCTGCAGCAAGCGCGCAAGCAGGGCTTCCGCTGCGCCAGGACATGGCCGCAGCTGTTCTGTCGCGGCGACGGGCATCGCGGCGGCGTAGGCGGTACTGCCTTCGGGGATGTAACCGGCACGCGCCCACAGCGTATGCGAACCGATGGCCAGCCAGAGATGCTCTTCCACGCTATCCTGTGTGGTCGCATGGGGTGTGGCGAGTACCGCGGCCAGTTCCGGCGGCAGCGCATCGATACGCGCGCCTACGGCGCGGGAGGTCCCGACCTGGAGCAGGCTATGCATCTGTTTGGCCGCGTCGCTCATTCGAACAGGTCCGTTTCGATGTTGTACAGGCGGCCGCCATGCCAGACGCTGAGCGGGAGCAGCGATTCGCCGTCCCATTCGCCGATGACGGACAGGGGATGGCCGCCGCTCAGTGCAGCCAGGTGCATGCCATGCCGGAAAGCGGCGTTCAATGGAATGCGTGTACCGGCCGCATCGAACAAGGCCGTTCGGCCGCCGGGATCCGGGACGACATCGGGCAGCATGACTGGATAGGCTTCCAGGAACGGCTGGACCGCCAACGCGTCCGCATAGCGCTCAAGGAGGGTGGGAAAGCCAGCCGGTGCGGGAATCGGAGTGTGCATCGGCAGCACTGGCGACTGGTGCAGTACCAGTGCGCGCAAAGGCAGGGCACTCGGGTAGAAACACAGATCGCCATCGAATTCGGTGCCAACCGCCACCGCGTGATCGAAGCCCTGGCTACCGGCGGCGTATTGGAGAAGGAGCGCCCAGCGTTCGCTGGTGACGCCGTATAGCCAGGTGGCGCGGCTGCGGATGCGCTCTTCTTCATTCGTGCGCTGCGCGATGACCAGCCAGCGATCCCTGAGCGGCGCTTCGGCCAGGACTTCTTCCTTGCTTACCGCGAAGCCAACGAGTGCGCGGACATCGCGTTGCAGGCCCGCAGGAAGCTGATCGATCCCTTGCCAGGCTTTGCTGAGCACATAGATCGAGGCCAGTTCGTTTGCCAGCCTGCGCTCCCAGCCAGGCACCATGGTGTGAAAACACATTGCGCCCGCACGCCGGAGACGAGCGCCGAGGACGCCGGCCTGGGTATCGACGAGGCGCGCGGCCATGCCGTCCCAGAAGGACGGTCCGCGTTCGCGAACGCTCGCCAGCCCCTCGCGCGCCAGGTCGTGCAGCCAGGTCTGCAGATCCGCCATGCCCCTGCTGACATTCTCCTCCCGCTTTTCTTCACGCCTGCGTGTCTGCGCCGCCGCAGCTTCCGCCTGCGCGGGCGTCGCTTCGACGGCCTTCTCGGCTTTCTTTTCCTGGCGTTGCTGGCGGCTCTGGAGCCAATCGTTCACCCAGGGCGGTGCACTGGCGCGCGAAAAGAGAGTGGGTTGAGCGCTCAGTAGAAGGTAGAGCCCCAATCCATGCTTGCACGGGAATTTGCGGCTCGGGCAAGAGCACTTGAACGCCGGTTCGCTGGTGTCGATCTGGGTGCGATAGGGCGTCTTGCCGCTGCCTTGGCATTCGCCCCATAAGGCGCGGTCGTCGCGTCCGAGCTGATCCCATTTCGATGCCGTAGCCAGTTGGCTGCCGGCTTTGGCCGACGCCGGGTCTGGAGCCAGCGAGAGAATTTGATCTGCTGTGAGGGCCACGTGAACACCGTTTTGTCAGAGTGTGAAAACTATACCGACTCATCCGGGGCGAAGCGACCTTTTTTCCATGCAGTAGAGATAAAGTGAATGAAAGTCCTGGGCGGATGGATGCGTGCTGACGGAGCACGCATATAAGAAAAGCACGCCGCCCCGATCTGGCCACTCAGGCAAAGAATTCGACCCGCCCATCATCCAGGTCATACCGTGCGCCAACCACGAGCAGGCGCTTCGTCCTCACCGGCTCGAGCAGCATGGCCTGCGAGCCACGCAGCTTGTTCACCACGCGTTCAACATTCGCCCGCACCGAAGCATCCAGCAGTTCATCATGCGTGAACTTCTTGTTTCCCAGCCGTGCCCGGGCGCTCAATACCGCCGGGATGATCGGTTCGACCATCTGTCCGATACTGCCCGGGAAACCGGTCTGTTTCTCGACGACAGAAACCGCCGCGTCGACGGCGCCGCAACGTTCATGCCCCATCACGACAATCAAGGGCACGCCAAGCTCGGCCACGGCGTATTCGATACTGCCCTGGGCAACCGTATCGACCGTATTCCCTGCGTTACGCACAATGAACAGCTCTCCAAGGCCGCGTCCGAACAACAGCTCCGGTGGAACGCGTGAATCGGAACAACTGACGAGCACCGCGATCGGGGTCTGGCCACGGGCGATCTCCAGGCGTCGTTCCTTGCCCTGGATGACCGGATGCGGCTTGTCCGCAGTGAACTGGGCATTTCCTTCCTTGAGCAGGTCGAGCGCCTGCTGGCCCGTCAGGGTGGTTTTCTTTCCCGGTGCGGAATACGCCATCTCCGAGTAGGCAGCAGCGGCAACAGCGGTCCCGCATGCGCACAGCGTCTTGAAGAACTGCCGTTTTGACGTGCTGAGTTCACTCATGATCTCTCCTTTGACATTGTTCGGTTAGTCGGCGATGCGGGACGGCTTCACCGCCCCATCACCCGTGCAATCCTATCGCCTGGAACTTCAGGCCTTACGCTTATCGAGCCGCTGTAGACATGGAGCAGTCCACCGGCATGTCGTCTTTGCGCCGATCCGACAACATGCTGCGACAGCGACGACTCTTCAGACACGGAAAGCCATTCCCCCAGGGGACGACATGGGGTTACGCCCTCATGCGCTAGCGCCGCAGCGCAATCAGCCTCTCGAACATTTGCTCCGCCGAGTCAGCGATGCGGTCCAGGCTCGCCTCGCGCAACCGCGCAGTATCGACAACATGTTCGCTGCGCAGGCCAGCCCAGCGCAACAGCGCGGCGCCCGCCTCCGGATGATCGAACAGCCCATGAAGATAGGTGCCTAGCACCTGGCCATCCTGCGAGACGGCTCCTTCCTGGCGCCCATCGATCACGAACGCCGGGATCGCCATGGCATCTCCTTGCGAGACGCCCATGTGGATCTCGTACCCGCTGACCCGCGCCTGCGCTGCTTCGCCGGCGAAGGCGCACATGCCGCTCACCTGCGCCAGCCGCTTTTCCCGGCTCAGTTCCGTCTCGATGTCGAGCAGGCCGAGTCCCTCGGAGCTGCCCGGCGTCCCCTCGACTCCATGCGGATCGGTCACGCTGCATCCCAGCATCTGGAAGCCGCCGCAGATGCCGATCACCTTGCCGCCATACCGCAGATGGCGCGCCAGCTGCTCCGGCCAGGCCTGCGCCCGCAGCCAGGCCAGGTCCCCGCGCGTGTTCTTGCTGCCCGGTAGGACGATCAGGTCCGCCGCGGGAATCGCTTCGCCGGCGCGCACGAAGCGCAGGTCGACGTCGGGATGTGCCCGCAGCGCATCGAAGTCCGTGTGGTTGCTCATGCGCGGAAGACTCGGCACCACGACACGGAAGCGTCCGCGCCTGGCCTGGTCCGGCTGCACCGCATCCTCGGCATCCAGGTACAGCCCGTGCAGGTAAGGCAGCACGCCCAGCACCGGCTTGCCGGTTTCGCGCTCGAGCCATTCCAGTCCCGGCTCGAGCAGCTTGATATCGCCACGGAAGCGATTGATCACGAAGCCGACAATGCGCTCGCGCTCCGAAGCCGACAGGCAGGACAGCGTCCCGACGATATGCGCGAACACACCGCCGCGATCGATGTCCGCCACCAGGATGACCGGACAGTCGACCGCCTCGGCGAAGCCCATGTTCGCGATGTCGCGGTCGCGCAGGTTGATCTCGGCCGGACTGCCGGCGCCTTCCACGACCACCGCATCGTACTGCGACCGCAGCCGGTCATGCGATTCCAGCACCGCCTGCATGGCGACCGTCTTGTACTCGTGGTAATCGCGCGCGTTCATCTCCGCGCGCACGCGGCCATGAATGATGACCTGCGCCCCGATATCGCTCGATGGCTTGAGCAGCACCGGGTTCATGTCCGTATGCGGCTCGACGCCCGCGGCGATCGCCTGCAGGGCCTGCGCCCGCCCGATCTCGCCGCCGTTCCGGGTGACCGCGCTGTTGAGCGCCATGTTCTGGGGCTTGAACGGGGCGACGCGGACACCGCGCCGCTTGAGCAGGCGGCACAGCGCGGCCACGATCGTGCTCTTGCCGGCATCCGACGTGGTGCCCTGAACCATCAGGGTCTGGTGAGGAAAATCGCTCATCGGGTCCTGTGCTGGCGTGCCAGTTCGAGTTTTTCGCACAGCGCGGCGGTGCCCTGCACCATGCGCGGGCCTGCGCGGTTCAGCAGGTCGCCATCCAGCGTGAACAGGTTGTTGTTGCGCACCGCGGTCAGCGTGCCATACGGTTTCCACAGATTGACGCCGCCATAGTTCTTCTCGGCGGTCCCGAAGATCGCCTCCGGGTCTGCCTGCAGCACGCCTTCGATGGTCACGACCGGGGCAGTCACGGCCAGCTTGTCGAAGATGTTCTCGCCGCCGCACAGGCGCAGCGCATCGGTGATGATGTGCTTCCCGCTCAGCGTGTACAGCGGCTTGTCCCAGACCTGGTAGAAGGTCCGCACCGTCGGACGATTCGCATACTTCGCGCGCAGGCTCGCCAGCTGCTGGCGAAGCTGGGCGGCCGTGGCTTTCGCCGCCGCTTCGGTCCCCATGAGCTGCCCGAGCCGCACCACGTTGTCGGGGATGTTCTCGAGCGTTTGCGGATCGCTCTGGAATACCGGCACGCCGAGCTGGCGGACCATCTCGATCTGCCGTTCGGAGCTGTTGTGCATCCACGCGACGATGAGGTCCGGCCTGGCGGCGATGACACGCTCCAGATCGATCTCGCGGTTCGAGCCGATGCGCGGGATGCCCTTCGCCGCTTCCGGATAATCGCTGTAGTTCACTGCGCCGACGATCCGGTTGGCGCCGCCCGCCGCGAACAGCATCTCGGTGACATGCGGCGCCATCGAGATCACACGCTCCGCGGGCTTGCTGATGGTGACGGTCTTGCCCGCGTCGTCCGTCACGGTAATCGCCGCCTGTGCCTGTACCGCCAGCATGCTGGCCAGCAGCATGGTTTTCCTCATTGCTCTCTCCATTCGTGAAGTGCTTGTTCGAAGCGCCGCCATCCTTCCTCGCTGCCCGGCAGGCCGACGCGGATGCCGCGCGCCGCTTCGCGGAACAGCCGGCACCAGATGCCGCGGCTGGCCATATGCTCATGAAACTCCTCCGCGCGGGGTTCCGGCCACCACTGGAACAGCGGCGTGCCGCTCGAGACCATGCCGTGCGCGTGCAGCAGGGCGCGCATCCTTTCCCCCGCCTGTGCCAGGCTGGCTTGCGTATCGCACTGCCAGCCGGTGTCGAGCAAGGCCCGCAGGGCGATCTGCTGCGCCGGACCGCTGACCGCCCACGGCCCGAGCTGGTCCGCGAGTTCCGCCAGCAAAGCCCCGTTGGCGGCGACGAAGCCGAGGCGCAGGCCAGCCAGTCCGAAGAACTTGCCGACCGACCGCAGTACCACGAGGCCCGGCTGCGCCGCATGCGCGGCGACGCTGAGCATGGGCGCGGTATCGCCGAACGCTTCGTCGACCACGAGCCAGCCCCCGCGGGCGTGCAGCCGCGCCGCCCATTCCAGCAGGCGCTCCGCTGCCACCGTCTCGCCAGTGGGATTGTTGGGATTGACGACGACGACCACGTCGTTCTCGTCGACCGCCCGGTCGAGGCATGCATAGGAGACCAGCCGCCGCACATGGCCGTGACGGCTCCAGTGATGGGCGTGCTCCGCATACGAAGGCGCCGATACCGCCACCAGCGACGGCGGCCGCAGGCGCGGCAAGACCTGGATGACTGCCTGCGTGCCGGCGACCGGCAGCAGTTGCGGCGCGCCATAGTAGGCGCAGGCCGCATCGAGCAGGCGCGGATCCGGTTCCGGAAGACGGTGCCAGGCATCCGCCGGCAGTGGAGGGATGGGATAAGCGTGCGGGTTGATCCCGGTCGACAGGTCGATCCAGTCCTCGCGCCCGAAACGCCGGGCCGCATCGCGCAGGTTGCCGCCGTGCTCAAGCATGGGACGCACCGAGGGTCAGCAGGACGGCCGCCATGCAGGTCACGGCTGTCCACAGCAGGGCCGTCTTCAGGACCAGCCGCCAGGCGCGCAGGATGTCGGACGCGGTCGCCGCCGGTCCGGCGCCCAGCGCAGGCCGCTGCTCGACGACGCCGTCATACATCGCCGCGCCGCCGAGCGACACCCCGAGCGCGCCTGCGCCGCTGGCCATCACCGGGCCCGCGTTCGGGCTGCTCCAGGCGCCGGCCTGGGCGCGCCAGCAGTGCCATGCGCGCGCGCGTCCGGCGCCTGCCAGGAGCACATACGACAGCGCCGTCAGCCGTGCGGGGAGGTAGTTCATCACGTCGTCGATGCGCGCCGCGACACGGCCGAACAGGTTGAAGCGCTCGTTCCGGTAGCCCCACATCGCGTCCAGCGTGTTCGCCAGCCGGAACAGCAGCGCACCCGGGCCGCCGGCGACGAGGAACCAGAACAGCGTCCCGAACACGGCGTCGTTGCCATTCTCGAGCAGCGACTCGGCGCTGGCCTTCGCCAGGTCCGGCTCCTGTGCGCCGGCCGTGTCGCGGCTGACGATGCGCGCGGTGAGCGCACGCGCCCGCGCCAGGTCGCCCGCACGCAGCGCCAGATAGATGGGCAAGGTATGGTCGCGCAGGCTGCGCAGGCCGATGCAGAAGTAGAGCAGCAGCGCGTGCAGCCACAGGCCGGCGATGTCGGCCAGGTAGGCGGACAGGAGACTCAGCGGCAGTACCGCCAGCAGCCACGCCGCGGCGCCGCGCAGCAGGCGCGCGCCGCCACGGTTCAGGCGGCGCTCGATCAGGCTGGCCAGCCGGCCGAAGCCCACCAGCGGATGCCAGCGCCGCGTCTCTCCCAGCAGCAGGTCGAGCGCGACACCGGCCACCAGCAACAGCGCCACCGCCAGCGGCGACAGCCCGTTCAGCATGGCGCTCCTTTCAGCACGAGCGGCAGGCCGGCGGCCACGAACACGGCGCGCTCGGAACGGGCGGCGACCGCCTGGTTCAGGCGTCCCGCTTCGTCGACGAAGCTGCGCGAGATCGCGCCCCAGGGCACGATGCCCATGCCGACTTCGTTCGACACGAACACGACCTCGCCCGGCAGTCCCTCGTCCAGCGCAGCGAGCAGGGCCGCGCGCTCGTCATGGAAACGCGCGGGCAGCTCCACCGCGCCCACCTCGGGGTAGGCGCGGCCGTCCGAGAACATCAGGTTGCTGAGCCAGAGTGTCAGGCAGTCGACCAGCACCAGCCGCTGCGGCGCGCAGTGGCGGCGCAGCACAGCGGCGAGCGCCAGCTCTTCCTCGACGGTGCGCCACGCGGCCGGCCGTCGTTCGCGGTGATGCGCGATCCGGGCGGACATCTCGCCGTCCCCCGCGCGCGAGGTGGCGACATAGATGACTTCCTTGCCCGAGGCCTGCGCCAGGCCCTCTGCAAACGCACTCTTGCCGGAACGCGCGCCGCCGAAGACGAGCGTACAGCTCAACGCCGTCCTCCCTTGAACATCGCCGCCACCGCCGCCGGATTCGACGGGAAGTAGCCGTGGAAGTAAGAGGCCGTGAGCGAACCGCGGCGGAACACGGCCTCGCCCTGCGCGCAATTGCTCTGCTTGATGGTGTACGCCTGCGGCTGGGGCGCCGATTCCATGCGCGAGTAGTGGAAGACGTGACCGCGGATCTCGCCGTCGGCGGTTGGCATCGCGTGGGTTCCCAGTCCAGCCAGGCGTTGCTGCATGATGATCTCGCCCGGCAGCAGTCCCGCCATTTCCCAGCGCTTTCCCTGGATGTCGGTCAGCCCGTCGGTGAGCGCCATCATGCCGCCGCATTCCGCGACGATCGGCACGCCTCGCGCATGGGCGGCGCGGATGGACGCGCGCCAGCGTTGCGCCGCCTGCAGGGCCGGGCCGTGCAGTTCCGGATAGCCGCCGGGCAGGTAGACCGCATCGGCATCGTCCGGCACCGGCTCGTCGGCCAGCGGCGCGAAATAGGTCAGCCGTGCGCCGAGCTGCTGCAGCAGATCCGCATTGGCCGGATACACGAACACGAAGGACGCGTCGCGCGCGATGGCGATGGTCCGGCCCGCGAGCAGCTTTTTCTCAGGTGGAGGCTGCGCGCTCGACGGCGGCATGATGGGCAAGGCGTCCCAAGCCGCGTCGTTGAATTCGATCTGGTCGGCCAGCGCATCGAGAATCTTGTCCAGCTCCTCGACTTCACCCGGCACCACCAGGCCGAGATGCCGCCCAGGCAGCTCCAGTTGCTGGCGCGGCAGGGTGCCGATCAGGGGAATGTCGCGCAGCGAGCCTTTGATCATGGCCGCGTGGCCGGCGCTGGCCACGCGGTTGGCGACCACGCCCGCCATCTGCACCGGACCGTAGTCGCGCAGGCCCTGCGCCACCGCGCCCGCCGTCTGCGCCATTGCCGAGGCATCGAGCACGGCCAGCACGGGAATGCCGAACTCGCGCGACAGGTCCGCCGCCGAAGGCGAGCCGTCATACAGGCCCATGACCCCTTCGAGCAGGATGGCGTCGGCCTTGCGCGCCGCCTCGCCCAGCCGGCGCCGGCACTCGTCGAGGCCGACCATCCACAAGTCGAGGTTGTAGACCCGCGAGCCGCAGGCGCATTCCAGCAGCATCGGGTCGATGAAGTCCGGACCACACTTGAAGACGCGCACGCGCTTGCCCATGCGGACCAGGCGCCGCGCCAGCGCAGCCGTCACCGTCGTCTTGCCCTGGTTGGACGCCATGGCCGAGACCATGACGACACGGGCTCCCTCGCGTGTGCTCATCACCACTCCGTTCCAGCCTGCGCTGCGATACCGGACTTGAAGGCGTGCTTGACGACATTCATCTCGGTGACGGTATCGGCGACCGCCACCAGTTCCGGCGGGGCGCCGCGGCCGGTCACGACCGCGTGCTGCATCTCCGGACGGTCGAGCAGGTCGGCAATCACCGTGTGCACGTCGAGGTAACGGTATTTCAGCGCGATATTCAGTTCGTCCAGCACCACCATGCCATAGGAAGGGTCGGACAGGAAGCTTTTTGCCTGTTCCCAGGCCTGGGCCGCCTTGGCGATGTCGCGTTCGCGGTTCTGGGTTTCCCAGGTGTAGCCTTCGCCCATCGCATGGAAGCTCACCTCATCCGGGAAGCGGCGCAGGAAGAGCTCTTCGCCGGTCGACATCGCTCCCTTGATGAACTGGACCACGCCGACCTTCATGCCGTGGCCGAGGGCGCGCGCCACCATGCCGAACGCGCTCGAGCTCTTGCCCTTGCCGTTGCCGGTATTGACGATGATGATGCCGATTTCCTTGTCGGCCGCGGCGATCTTGGCGTCGATCACCGCCTTCTTGCGCTCCATGCGGGCGCGGTGGCGTTCGTTCAGTGCTGCGATCTCGTCGGGAGTCATCTCGTTCATGCGTTAACCTCGAGTGGAATGAAGATGCGCCGGCCGCCGTGTTCGATCATGTCGATCGGGTGGCCGAGGAAGTCGCCCAGCAGCGCCGGCTGCATGGTCTGGTCGACGGGGCCGGCCTGCCAGCGTCCGTCGCCCATCAACAGCAGGGCGTGGGTGGAAATGCGGTGCGCCAGGTTCAGGTCGTGGCCGACCATGACCACGGTCTTGCCCTGTTCGCGGCACAGGCGGGCCAGCAGGCCCATGACGCTGACCTGGTGCGCCAGGTCGAGCGCGTTGGCGGGTTCGTCGAGCAGCAGCAGCGGCGTCTCCTGCGCGAGCAGGGCGGCGATGGCCACGCGCTGGCGCTCGCCGCCGGACAGGGTGCGCACGTCGCGCCCGGCCAGCTCGGCCACTTCCATTGCCGCGAGCGCCTGCATCGCCGCGAAGTGGTCGTCGCTGCCCTCCCAGTAGCGGTTCCCGTGGTAGGGGTGGCGGGCCGACAGCACGGTTTCGATCACGCTGTAGGCAAAGGCGTCGTGGCGCGACTGGGCGAGGAAGGCGCGTTCGCGCGCCAGCTCGTCGGGCGCCCAGCCGGCCAGTTCGCGGCCGCGGATGCTGACGGCGCCCGCATCCGGGCGGTGCAGTCCCGCGAGCGTGCGCAGCAGCGTGCTCTTGCCCGCGCCGTTGCGGCCGATGACGCTCCAGCATTCGCCGGGACGTACCTGCCAGTTCAGCTGATGCACCAGGGTGCGGCTGCCGGCGTTCAGGCTCAGGTCGGTGGTCTGGATCATGTTGTCATCTCCGCAGCCGGTGGAGTTGGTAAAGGAAGACCGGGGCCCCGATGACGGCCGTGATGGCGCCGACCGGCAGCTGCTGCGGCGCGATGATGGTGCGCGCGAGCGTATCGCACAGCACCAGGAAGGCGCCGCCGGCCAGCACCGCCGCCGGAACGAGCACGCGGTGGTCCGGCCCGAAGGCGAAGCGGCAGGCGTGCGGAATGATCAGGCCGACGAAACCCACCGAACCGGCGCTGGTCACCGCGCTGGCGGTCAGCAGCCCGGACACGAAGAACAGCCCCTTGCGCAAGGCGCCCACGCGGATGCCGAGGGTGGACGCCGCCTCGGCATGCAGCGCGACCACGTTCATCGCACGCGCGCTGCGCAGGGCATAGACCAGCGAGCCGGCCAGCACGATCCAGGGCGTGAGGCGCAGCGGCGCGCCGGCCAGGTCGCCGATCATCCAGAAGATCATGCTGCGCAGGCGGCCTTCCGGCGCGATCGACAGCATCAGGGTCACGAGCGCCATGCACAGCGAGGACAGGATCACGCCGGTCAGCAGCAGCATCGAGGCGCCGCCTTCGGCCGCGAGTCCGCTGCGCAGGTCGCGCCGGGCCAGCAGGTAGAGCAGCATCGAGACGGCCACCGCGCCCGCCAGCGCCGCCGCGTCCACGGTCGCCGCCGTGGCCATCAGCAGCAGCGCCAGGAGCGCGCCGACCGAGGCGCCGGCCGAGATCCCGAGCACATATGGATCGGCCAGCGGATTGCGCAGCAGCGCCTGCATCATCACTCCCGCCAGGGCCAGCGCGCCGCCCGTGACGAACGCGGTCAGCGCACGGCCGGCGCGCAGTTCCAGCAGCGAGGCCGGCAGCGACTCGGCCCTGCCGCCCGCGAGCTCGCGCAGCGCGTTCGGCACATCGGCCAGCGCGACCCGGATCGACCCGGTCATGCCGGAGAAAAGCAGGCTGGCGACCGCGCACACCAGCAGGATGCCGATGATGAGCAGGGCGCGCTGGCGCAGCGGACGAAGTGGAGGATGCATGCTGTCCCTTGTGTTGGATGCCCCGTCAGCGGATACCGTAGCGCAGGGCGGCGAACCAGGTGCGGCCGCTGGTTCCGTAATTGCGTGCGAGTTCATAGTGCTTGTCCGCGACATTGTTGACGCGCACCAGCAGCGACAGCTCGGGGGTGAATTGCCAGGTAGTGTACAGGTTGAGCAGCCCATAGCCGCCCAGCGGGCGCAGGTTGCCCGCGTCGTCGAAGCGGCCGCCCGAGAGCTGCCATTCGGCGCCGGTCTTCAGGGTGCCGGCCGTGTAGTCGGCGGCGAAGCTGGCGTGTTCCTTGGCGCGGCGCGCCAGGCGCTTGCCGGTGGTTTCGTCGCGCGGGTCCTGCCAGTCGATGCTGCCGCGCAGGTTGACGCCGGCGATGCGGGTGCTGGCGCCGATGGTCACGCCTTCCAGCAGCGCTTCGTTGACGTTGTAGGCGCAGCTGCCGGGACGGCCGCCCGGACATGGCGAGGCCGAGACGATCATGTCGGTCAGGCGGTTGCGGTAGTAGGCGGCGTCGAGCTGTACGCTGTTGCCGTCGTAGCGCAGGCCGACTTCGCGGTTGCGCCCCTTTTCGGGCTGGTTGCTCTCCAGGCCAAAGCCGGGGAAGTACAGCTCGTTGAAGGTCGGGGCGCGGAAGCTGGTGCCGACGCTGGCGGTGGCGCGCAGGCCGTTGCCGAAGTCATAGCCGTAGCCGGCGGCGCCGGTGTTCTTGCTGCCGTAGACCGAGCGGTCGTGGCGCGCGCTGAGGTCGACCAGGTGGCTGCCGCGCTTGAGGGAATAGACCCCGGCATACGAATTCGTGATGCGGGTGCGCGACAGGGCGGCGCTGGAGCTGGACTCCACTTCTTCCTGGCGGTGGCTGTACAGCAGCTGCAGCGTGTCCGGGCCGAGGGCGATGGTGTTCTGCCAGGTCAGCTCGTCCTGCTGGGTGTCGATCTGGCTGGCGCCGGAGGCCGCGGTGCTCGTGAAGCTGCTCTGCTTGTCGTCCGAGCGGGCCAGCTGCAAGGTGCTGCGCCAGTTCGGCAGGATCTGGTTGGTCATGAACAGCGCGACGGTATTCAGTTCCTGGTCGCCGTGCGTGTCGTAGGCACTGGAGCCGCTGTCGTACTGGTTGAACAGGCGGCTGGCCAGGAACTGGGCGCCGATTTCGTGGCCCCGGGCGAGCGCCTTCGACACGCGGCCGTTGACGCTGCGGCGGCGGTAGCCGTCTTCGTCGGCGTTGTGGCCCGATGTGCCCGGGCGGGTGGCGGAAAAGCCGTCCGAATCCTCGTAGCCGGCGCTGAAGGCGTAGCTGAGCGCACGCTCGCCGCCGGTCGATCCGTGGATACTGGCGTCGGCCTGGCGGGTGGCGTTGCTGCCCGCGCCGCTTGACGCGCCGACGACCGGCCCGCCTTCGCCCTTGCGGGTGAAGATCTGGATCACGCCGCCGATCGCATCGGCGCCGTACAGGGTGGTGAGCGGACCGTAGACGATCTCGATGCGGTCGATGGCGCCAAGCGGCACGGCATTCCAGCTGGCGGCGCCGGTCGTCGCGGAGCCGACGCGCACGCCGTCGAGCAGGACGACCACCTGGTTGCTGTTGGCGCCGCGAACGAACACGCTGGTGGATGCGCCCGCGCTGCCGTTGCGGCCAATCTCGATGCCGCGCTGGCGCTGCAGGATATCGGCGACCGAACCGGCGCCCGAGCGCGCGATCTCTTCGGCATGGATGACGGTGGTATCGGCAATCACGTCGGCGGCGCGTTGCGGCGTGCGGGTGGCGGTGACGACCACGGTGTCGAGGGTCTCGGCGAAAGCGGAAGGCGAAGCGATGGCGAGTGCGAGCGACACCGCGGCCGCTTGCCGTGTTACAGGAAAGTTCATGACAGTTCTTATCGATGACAACCAGCCGACGTCCCCGTAGGCCAGATTGAACAGACGCGCACCGCTGGCGCGCATCCACCTTTTGGCCGGTATCCGGGCTGGCAAGTGTGGCCGTCCGACCTTCCCATGCGATCGCACAGTGGTCATGGAAGACGGTTTGCCGCGTAAAGCGGCACTTGCTTACCGTTGCGGGGGCAGCACACGTTGGCCCTGCGAAAGGGCTGCGTGTTTCCCGTTTAACTGCGACTGTGAACACAGCCGCGAGCACCAAAACGGCGCCATTATACGGTCTTGTCAGTCTTTCAGCAGCATGATCTCGCCGTAGGCGATGCGGTGGGGTGCCTGGGCGGCGCGCAGGGCGGCTTCCTCGATGGCGCCACCGCTATGGAGAGAGGACAGCAGCCGGATCGTGCCGGCGTGGCAGATGACGAGGGCGCGTGCATGGCCCGTCCGCTGGAGATCGGCGCGGAATGCGGCCACGCGCCGGGCCACGTCGATCACGCTTTCGCCGCCGCCCGGGCGGTAGTGGAGCAGGTCGGCGCTCCAGGCGTCGATCCCGGCGCGGTCGATGTCGTCCCAGCTGCGCATTTCCCATGCGCCGAAATCCATCTCGGCCAGCCGCGCGTCGAAGACCGGCGGGGATGCGCCAAGACGCCGGGCCAGTTCGGCGCAGCGCCCGAGCGGGCTGGCGTACACCGGCATCTCCGCCGGCAGGCCGGCTTGCAGGAGTGCGATGCGGACCCGTTCGATCTCGCTGTCCGCTACCGCGACGTCGGTCGCGCCGTAGCAGTGCCCGGCCGGGACATCGGGTTGCGGATGGCGGACGAGGTAGAGCTGCACGGTGTCAGGCCAGTGCGCCGTGGCCCAGGGTGGCCAGCACGGCGATATGGATGGCCACCTCCGACAGCTGCTGGACCGCGCCGAGGCAGTCGCCGGTATAGCCGCCCAGGCGGCGTTCGAAGGTGCGCGCGAGCCAGAAAGTCGCGAGGAGGGCGGCCGCCAGGGCGGCTGCCAGTGCCGTCACCTGGAGTGCGCCATGGAGCACGAGCGCGGCGGCGGGCAGCAGCACGGTGAGAAAGGCGATGCCGAATTCGCCGGCTGTCATGCGTTCGGCCAGCGGCTTGGCCTTGCCTTCCGCACGCGCATATTCCATCTTCCAGATGAGCGAGGTGGCGGCAAGCCGGGACAGTGGATGGGCCAGCAGCAGCGCTGCGATGGCGCTGGCAGGCGGCAGCATGGCCAGGGTGGTGCACTTTGCGATCAGCATGCACACGACACCGATCGCCCCATAGGCGCCGACCCGCGAGTCCTTCATGATCTCCAGGGCGCGTTCACGCGTCATGCCGCCGCCCAGTCCATCGCAGGTATCGGCGAAGCCGTCTTCGTGGAAGGCGCCGGTGAGGTAGATCGTGGCGGCGGTGGACAGCACGGCGGCGACCGGCGCCGGCAAGAAGAGCGCTGCGCCCGCATACACGCCTGCCGCGATGCCGCCCACGACCAGTCCGACCAGCGGGAAGTAGCGCGAGGCGTGGTTCAGCCACGCGGCTTCGAATCCGACCCAGCGCGGGATCGGCAGCCGCGTGAAGAACTGCAGGGCGATGAAGAACAGGCGCAGCTGCTGCATCTCAGTCCGCGCGCGTGCTGACCTGGGCCGAGGCGAAGGTCGCCATCTCGTTCAGGAAGTTGGCGGCGGCGTGCAGCAGCGGCAGGGCGAGCGCGCAGCCGGTGCCTTCGCCGAGGCGCAGGCCGAGGTTCAGGAGCGGCTTCGCGTTCAGGTGTTCGAGCATCAGCGCGTGGCCGTTCTCGTCGGAGCAGTGCGAGAACACGCAGTAGTCGAGGATGGCCGGCTGCAGGCGCGCGGCCACCAGCAGCGCACTGGTGACGATGAAGCCGTCGATAAGCAGGACCTTGCGCAGTTCCGCAGCCTTGAGCATCGCGCCCGCCATCATGGCGATCTCGAAGCCGCCAAAGGCGGCGAGGATGTCGAGCGGTTCGCTGGCGCTCGCATGCAGGGCGGTGGCGGCGGCAATCACGCGCTCCTTGTGCAGGACTCCCTCGGCCGAGAGGCCGGTGCCGGCGCCGACGCAGCGCGCCACCGGCAGGCCGGTGAGCTTGTGCATCAGGGCCGCCGCGGAGGTGGTGTTCCCGATGCCCATCTCGCCGAAGCCGACGACATTGCCCGGCAGGTCGCGCACCAGTGCCATGCCATGCTCGATGGCGGCCGCGCACTCCTGCGCCGACATCGCCGCTTCCCTGGCGAAGTTGCGGGTGCCAGGGGCGACCTTGCGATCGAGCAGGGCGTCGCGCAGGCCGAACTCATGGTTGACGCCCGCATCGACGACATGCAGGGCGCAACCGTTCTGGCGTGCGAACACATTGATCGCCGCGCCCTTGGCCAGGAAGTTTTCCACCATCTGCCAGGTCACATCCTGCGGGAAGGCGGAGATGCCTTCCGCAACCACGCCATGGTCGCCCGCAAAGACGAGAATGGCCGGCTGGTCGATCACGACCTTCGTCGAGCCCTGGATCAGGCCGAGCTGGGCAGCCAGTGTCTCCAGGCGTCCGAGACTGCCGAGCGGCTTGGTCTTGTTATTGATGGCGTCGGCGAGTGCCCGGGCCAGGTCCGCGTGATGGATGGGAGCGATGGTTGGAATATGCATGTATGTACAGGGAGGGTCGAAAGGCGGCGGCTACGATAGCACAATCATAAGCGTTGCAAGTGTGGCAGGTCTTTGTTATAGTCTCGCTCCCTCGACGCAGACAGTGCTGCAAAGCGGTTTGAATAGAGGGTGAAACAAAAAGAAGTTGACGACAAACGCAAAACACCGCATAATCTCGCTTCTCTGCTGCTGACGAACACAACGCTTCGCAGTGCAGCAAAAATGCAGTACCGAA
>NZ_KB908152.1 GCF_000382345.1 Massilia niastensis DSM 21313 | reverse complement strand
GTACCGAACGATGACGGTACAAGGCCAACGCAATGACCAACCACACTACCTGCTGTGCTGGCAAACGTCTTCGTCGAATGCTCGCCTTACCTGTATGGCTGAGCGCCTGCTCGATCCACTCAACTGGCAGATGCTCACCCAGCCGTTGCCAATCAGGAGCGGGAAGATCTGCGGTTACAAGTGGAAGGGTATCGGCTAGCATCGGAGCCGAAGGTTAACAGAGCCGCTACACGTTTACAACAGCCAAATGATCAAAGGCGGCTTAACTTAACCGCATTAGACTCTGACCCTAATTTTGATTTTGGGAAAGCTGGTAAAAACAAATGGGGTCAGAGTTCAATTAAAAGAAATTCTGGGGAATTTCCCAATAATTCGACTCTGACCCTATTTGTTTAGAAGTAGTGGCGCCAGTCGTCGAGCCAGGCGGGGAAGGCGGCGGCTTCCATGGGGTTGGCGATGTGGTAGCCCTGGGCGTAGGTGCAGCCGAGGTTTTGCAGGAAATCCCAGTCCTGGCGCGTCTCGACGCCGACCGCGACCGACATGCGGTCCAGGCTGTGCGCCAGGCCCAGGCAGGAACGCAACACGGTGCCGATCGGGCGGCGCTTGGAGGCGCCGTCGACGAAGCTGCGGTCGATCTTGAGCTCGGTGAACGGGATGCGGGCCAGCAGTTGCAGGTTGGAGCGGCCGGTGCCGTAGTCGTCGATCGCCAGACCGAAGCCCATCATGCGCAGGCGCACCAGGCGCTCGATGAAATGGGGGTCGGTGTTCAGCACCGAGGACTCGGAGACTTCGAAGGTCAGGTAACCGGGCAGGATACGGTGGCGGCCGAGGCAGGACTCGATCTGGCGCACGAAGGCGGGATGGGCCAGGGTCTCGGGGGCGATGTTCACCGAGATCGAGATCGGGATGCCCTGGTCGTGGAACCAGCGGCAGCGCTCGGCCGACAGCTCGATCATGCTCCAGTCGAGGAAATCGACCCGGCCATTCTCTTCCAGCGCATCGATGAAGGCCGTCGGGGCCAGCACGCCATGCTCCGGATGGCGCCAGCGCGCGAAGGCTTCCAGGCCTTTCACCTGGCCCGTCGCGAGCTCGATCTTCGGCTGGAAGAAGGGCTCGAACTGGCGCTTCTGCAAGCCGATGCCGATCTCCTGGAAACTGAAGCGCGGACCGCTCGGACGCGACTCCCGGCGCGGGAAGGGAGTGTAGTTTTCAAGCAACAAAGTCAGCTTGGCGGCAGTCACCGGCTTGGAAATCGTACCCAGCAGGTCGACGCCATAGGCCTGCGCCAGCGTTTCCACCGAGAACAGCAGGTCCGCCGGCTGGGCGCCCGTCACCACCAGGCGCACGTTCGCATCCAGTGCGCCCACGTTGCGGATCAGCTCGAGACCGTCCATGCCCGGCAGCGCCAGGTCGACGATCGCGACATTCACCACCGGCGCCAGGCCGGCTTCCAGGGTCTGCAGCGCCATGTGCCCGTCGGGCACGTCGGTGATCCGGCCGGCGCCCAGCTGGCCCAGCAGGTCGACCAGCGACCTGCGCTGTGCCGTGTCGGCTTCCGCCACCAGAAAATGCAAATGCGCGATGTCCATCGTAACTCCAGTTTCCCAGCCGCAAGATTAACCTGAAGGCCGGGCGGCGTCTATGCCTGAAGCTGGCGCAGCTGCTCGAAAAAACACACCGCGGCGCAGGCGGCCACGTTCAGCGACTCGACCTGGCCGGCATGCGGGATCGCCACGCGGTGCGTGGCCAGCTCGAGCAGCTCGGGCGAGACGCCCTGCCCTTCGTGGCCCAGCACCCAGGCCACCGGCCGGCGCAGGTCCATGCCGTACAGGCGCTCGCTCGCGTAGCCGCTGGTGGCCAGCACCGCCACCCGGGCCTCGCGCACCAGCGGCGCCAGCTCGACGTTCTCGAAGATGTCGAGCACGAAGTGGGCGCCCATCGCGGCGCGCAGCACCTTGGGCGACCAGCAGAACGCCGTGCCCGGGCCGCAATATACCTGGCGGATGCCGGCCGCCGCCGCGCTGCGCAGGATCGAGCCCACGTTGCCGGGGTCCTGCACGCCGTCCAGCAGCACGCTCGATTCCACCAGCGCCGGGGTCTTCGACGGGCGTGGCGTGGCCACCACGAACAGCAGGTGCACGCCATGCTCGACCTGGCTGACCGCGTTGAACAGCGCCTCCGGCAGCGCCGTCACCGGCGCGTGCAGCGCTTCGCAGCGCGCCACGATGCCCGCCACCTCGGCATTGGCCAGCGCGGCTTCGGCGACCACGCAATGCACGGGCGCGCCGCGCAGTTCGAGCCAGGTCTGGCACAGGTGCACGCCGTCGAGCAGGCTCTGGCCCGACTTGCGCCGCGCCTGCGAACTGGTGGCGAGCCCCTTGAGGTCCTTGTAGAACGCGTTGTCGCGCGAGGTAACCGTCTTCATGCGGCCTCGAAGAAGTCGGCCTGCAGCAGGTTGCGCACCGGCGCGAACGAGCGGCGGTGCACCGGCGACGGACCGTGGGCGCGCAGGCGCTCCAGGTGCAGCGGCGTCGAATAGCCCTTGTGCTGGTCGAAGCAGTACTGCGGGTACAGCGCGTGCAGGCGCACCAGTTCGGCGTCGCGCGCGGTCTTGGCCAGGATCGAGGCGGCCGAGATCGCGTGCACCTTGTCGTCACCCTCGACGATGGCGTGCGCGCGCACCTCCATCGTCGGGCAGCGGTTGCCGTCGATCAGGGCGATGGTGGGGATGGTGGCCAGCGCCTCGACCGCGCGCCGCATCGCCAGCATGGTCGCCTGCAGGATGTTCAGGCTGTCGATCTCCTCGCACGAGCACTCGGCGATGGCCCAGGCCAGCGCATGTTCGCGGATCAAGGGAGCCAGTTCGTCGCGGCGCGCCTCGGTCAGCTTCTTGGAGTCGCGCAGGCCCTCGATCGGACGGCTGGGGTCCAGGATCACGGCGGCCGCGAACACCGGGCCGGCCAGCGGGCCGCGCCCGGCCTCGTCCACCCCGCAGACGATGTCGTCGTCGGTGAACGGCCGGCCCCGGGTGGGCAGGCCGGGATACAGGTTGACTTTCTTCTTTCTCATTTCAGTCCGATTACGCGCAGTACCGCGTCCGCACTCTCCTGGGCGCTGTTGCGCAGCAGGCTGTGATGCATGTCGGTGAAGCGCCGGGCCAGCCGCTCGCTGCCCGCGGGGTCGTCCAGCTGGCGCCACACGGCGTCCGCCAGCGCCTCGGGCGTGGCAGCGTGCTGCAGGTATTCCGGCACCACGAATTCGCGCGCCAGGATGTTGGGCAGGCCGATCCAGGGCTGGTAGCCCATGTGCCGCATGATTTCCCACGAGGCGCGCATGACCTTGTAGGCGATCACCATCGGCTTCTTGAACAGCGCCACTTCCAGCGTCGCGGTACCCGATGCTACCAGCACCGCGTCGCCGGCCGCAATCGCGGCGTGCGACTGGCCGTCGATGAGTTGCAGCGGGACGTCGGCCAGCCCGGCCCTGGCCACGATGTCGTTGAAGTATGCACGCTGGCGCTCGCCCGCCATCGGCGACACGAACACCAGCTTCTGGTCGCGCCGGGCCAGCAGCTGCGCGGCTTTCACGAAAGGCTCGGCCAGGTATTTCAGCTCGCCCATGCGGCTGCCCGGCATGATGGTCACGACCCGCGCATCCTCGGCGATGCCGAGCTGGCGGCGCGCCGCCGCCTTGTCCGGCACCAGCGGGATCATCTCGGCCAGCGGATGGCCGATATAGGTCACCGGCACGCCGTGCTGGCGGTAGATCGCTTCCTCGAACGGGAAGATCACCAGCATGTGCGATACCGCGCGCTTGATCTTCTTGATGCGCCCGCCGCGCCAGGCCCAGATCTGCGGGCTGATGAAGTGCACCGTCGGGATGCCGGCGGCGCGCAGCTGCTCTTCCAGCCCGAGGTTGAAGCCCGGGTAGTCGGCGCCGATGAAGGCGGCCGGCGGATCGGCCAGCAGGCGGTCGCGCAGGCGGTTCTGGATGGCCTTCAGTTCGCGGTAGCGCGGGATGACTTCGAACAGCCCGCGCACCGTGAGCGTATCCATCGGTACGTCGGACACCATGCCCTGCTCGAGCATGCACGGGCCGCCGATGCCGTGGAAACGCGCGTTCGGGATGTGCGGGCGCAGGCCGGCCAGCAGGCGCGCCGCCAGCAGGTCGCCGGATGTCTCGCCGGCGACCAGGGCCAGCGACAGCCTAGCGGACGATGCCACGGGTGGTGGTATCGAGGAATTCACGCAGGGCGCGGATGTCGTTGGCTGCGCCGGCCAGGCGGGTTTCTTCTTCCTGCAGCGCGGCCTTGGCTTCCTCGAGCGTCAGGTTGGAACGGTACAGCAGCTTGTAGGCGCTGCGGATGCCGTCGATCTGCTCGCGCGAGAAACCGCGGCGCTTCAGGCCTTCGATGTTGATGCCGCGCGCGCCGGCCGGATTGCCCGAGACCAGCACGAAGGGCGGCACATCCTGGGTCAGGCTGGTGTACATGCCGACGAACGCATGCGCGCCGATCTTGCAGAACTGGTGCACGCCGGCATAGCCCGACAGGATCGCCCAGTCGCCCACGTGGACGTGGCCCGCAAGCTGGGCATTGTTCGAGAAGATCGTGTTGCTGCCGACCTGGCAGTCGTGCGCCAGGTGCACGTAGGCCGAGATCCAGTTGTCGTTGCCCAGGCGGGTCACGCCTTCGTCCTGGGCGGTGCCCAGGTTGAAGGTGCAGAACTCGCGCACGGTGTTGCGGTCGCCCACTTCGAGGCGGGTCGGCTCGCCCTTCCATTTCTTGTCCTGCGGCGCGGCGCCGATCGACGAGAACTGGAAGAACTTGTTGTCCTTGCCGATCGTCGTGTGGCCTTCGATGACCACGTGCGGGCCCACGACCGTGCCGGCGTCGATGCGCACGTGCGGGCCGATGATCGAAAACGCGCCGACTTCGACCGAACTGTCCAGCTCGGCCTTGGGATCGACGATCGCACTCGGGTGAATCTTGTTCATTACTGCTCCGCTGCTTGTCCGGTCTTCATCGGCGCCTCGGCGGCCCCGCGGATGGTGCACATCAGTTCCGCCTCGACGGCGACCTTGCCGTCGACCGTGGCGACCGCCTTGTATTTCCAGATACCGCGCGAGACGCGCAGGATCTCGACGTCCATCTTCAGCTGGTCGCCCGGTTCCACCGGACGCTTGAAGCGGGCGTTGTCGATGCCGACGAAATACACGACCGAATTCTCGTCCGGCTTCACGTTCATGGTCATGAACGACAGGATGGCGGCGGTCTGCGCCATCGCTTCGATCATCAGCACGCCCGGCATCACCGGCTTGTGCGGGAAGTGGCCGTTGAAGAATTCTTCGTTGACGGTGACGTTCTTGATCGCGGTGATGGACTTGCCCAGTTCGACGTTCAGCACGCGGTCGACCAGCAGCAGCGGGTAGCGGTGCGGCAGGTATTCCTTGATCTGGGTGATGTCGAGGGTCTTGAGGTCGTTGGTGCTCATTTTTGTTCTGTCAGTGTTTTGATTGTCTTTTCCAGCGTACGGATCTTCTCGCGCATGGAGGCCAGGTTGCGCACGATGGCGGCGCTGCGCTCCCACTCGGCGTTCTTGGCCAGCGGGTAGAAGCCGGTGTACTGCCCCGGCTCCAGCACCGAGCGCGAGACCATGCTGCCCGAGGAGATGTGGACGTGGTCCGCGATCTCGAGGTGGCCCAGCACCATGGCGGCGCCGCCGAAGGTGCAGTGCTTGCCGATCTTGGCGCTGCCGGCCACGCCCACGCAGCCCGCCATCGCGGTGTGCGCGCCGACGTGGCAGTTGTGGCCGATCTGGATCTGGTTGTCCAGCTTGACGCCATCCTCGATGATGGTGTCGGCCAGTGCGCCGCGGTCGATGGTCGTGTTGGCGCCGATGTCGACATCGTCGCCGATCAGGACGCGCCCGGTCTGCGGGATCTTGATGTACACCCCGCCTTCGCTGGCGAAGCCGAAGCCGTCGGTGCCGATCACGGCGCCCGAATGGACGATGCCGCGCGCGCCGATGCTGCAGCGCGCATGGAAGGTCACGTTGGCGAAGAAGTGCGTGCCCTCGCCGATCTCGGCCTCGCGGCCGATGAAGCAGCCGGCATCGATGACGACGCCCGCCTTCAGCACTGCGCCGTCCTCGACGGTCACGTTGGGCCCGATGTGGGCGGTCGGATCGATGCGCGCACCGGGCGCCACCACGGCGCTCGGATGCACGCCCGGCTCCGGCGCCTGCTCGAAGAGCGACGCGAAGTACTGCGCCGCGCGGGCGAAGTAGGCGTAGGGGTTGGTGGTGACGATGCGCGCGCCCTCGAAGGTGGCGGCCACGGTCGGGTCGTCCAGCGGCGAGAGAATCAGCGCCGCCGCCTGGCTTTGCGCGGCCAGTGCGCGCAGCTTGCTGTTGCTGAGGAAGCTGATGTGCGAAGCGCCGGCGCTGTCCAGCGGTGCGATCGCCGAAACCTCGAGGTTCGGGTCGCCCACCAGCTGTCCGCCGAAGCGCTCGACCAAATCGCCCAGTCGAATGCCCATCTCGGTCTTTCCAGTGTGAGTCAAAATCAGTGTGCGCAAGACCTCATGCCTTGCGCGTTAGCTTGGTTCGTTTTACTTGTCGAGCAGCTTCAGGATCTTGTCCGTGATGTCGATGCGCGGGCTGACCCAGGCCGCTTCGGCCAGGACCGCATCCAGCTTCTCCTGCTCGGCCACCAGCTCGACCAGCTTGTACGCCTTTTGCGCGATCGCGGCGCGCTCTTCGTTCTTACGCTGCAGCAGGTCTTCCTGGAATTCGCGCTGCATGCGCTCGACGTCCTTCTGCATGTTGTACAGCTCGCGCGCGCGGCGGTTGCGTTCCAGCTCGTTCAGGCCAGCCGCCTCGGAGTCGAATTTGTCGGACAATTTCTTGTACTTGCTGACCATTTCCTCGACCGTCTTCTGGCGTTTCGAGAACTCGGCCGCGATCTTGGCGTCGGCGGCCTTGGCCATCTTCGACTCGGTCATCAGCCGTTCGGTGTACACAAACCCGATCCGGCCCGGCGCCATCTGGGCGTGCGCCAGCGGCGCGGCGCACGCGGCGGCCAGCAGCAGGCCGCAGGGCAACGAGGCTATCAGATTTTTCAACATAAGTCTCTCGCAATCGAAGGCCGGGGCTGGTTCCGGCCGGTCAGAAGCCGGTGCCCATCTGGAACTGGAAGCGCTCCAGGCGGTCGCCCGGCAGGGAATTCAGGGGCTTAGCATAACTCAACTTCAGCGGGCCGACCGGGGAAATCCACGACAGGCCGATACCGGCCGAGAAGCGGAATTCCGACGGACGGATCTTGGCGTCTTCCTGGAACACCTGGCCGCCGTCGACGAAGGTGAACCAGCGCAGGCTGCGGTCGGTGCCGCTGCCCGGGAACGGGAACTGCAGTTCCGCATTGCCGATCACGCGCTTGGAGCCGCCGATCGCGTCGTAGTAGGTCGGGTCGACCACGCCCAGCGACGAGCTTTCGTAGCCGCGCACCGAGCCGATGCCGCCGGCGTAGAAGTTCTTGAAGACCGGGTAGGCATTGCCGCCGATGCCCTTGCCGTAATCCAGCTCGCCGCGCAGCGCCAGGGTCATCCAGCGCGTCAGCGGACGGTACCACTGGTGTTCGTACACCAGGCGGTAGTACTTGGCGTCGCCCAGCGCGTCGATCTCGAAGTTGGCGCGCTGGTAGCGGCCGCGGGTCGGCGTCACCGCGCTGTCGCGGGTGTCGCGGCCCCATGCCGCGGTCAGCGGGATCGCATTCGTGGTGGCCTTGCCGATACCGTCCGCCGGGCCGCCGTTCTGCGCCACGAAGGTCTGGTACAGGACCGGCGAGGTCTGGTCGGTCTCGATCTCGGTGCGTTCCAGGCCGGCGCCGAAGTAGACGGTGTCCGATTCCGAGAACGGCACGCCGAAGGTCAGGTTGCCGCCGGTCTGGCGCACCGTGTACGAACCGATGTTCACCGCCGGCGGACGCGAGGTGCGCAGGTACAGCTGGAAGGCGCGCGAGATGCCGTCGTCGGTGAAGTACGGGTTGGTCTGCGAGAACGCGATCGTGCGGTTGTACTTGCTGGTATTCAGCTCGATGCCGACGGTGTTGCCGCTGCCGGCGAAGTTGGCCTGCGAGATCGACGCCGTGAAGGTGAACTTCTCGGACTGCGAGAACGCGCCGCCGATCTGGAAGTTACCGGTCGGTTTTTCCTCGACGATGACGTTGACGTCGACCTGGTCGGAGGTGCCCGGCGATTCCGGCGTCTCGACCTTCACGTCCTTGAAGTAGCCGAGGCGGTCGACGCGGTCGCGCGAGAGCTTGACCTTGTTGGCGTCGTACCAGGAGCTTTCGAACTGGCGGAATTCGCGGCGAATGACTTCGTCGCGGGTGACCGTGTTGCCCGAGATGTTCATGTGGCGCACGTAGGCGCGCTTGCCCGGGTCGACGAAGAAGGTGAAGGCGACTTCGCGCTTCTCGCGGTTGATCTCCGGGTTGGCGGTGACGTTGGCGAACGCATAGCCGAAGGTGCCGAGGCGGTCCGAGATCAGCTTGTTGGTGTTTTCCTGCAGGTCGCCCGAGTAGATCTTGCCAGGCTTGAGCAGGATCAGCTGCTTGAGTTCTTCCTCGCGGCCGAACATCTCGCCTTCGAGCTTCACGTCCGAGACGGTGTACTTCTCGCCTTCGGTGACGTTGATGGTCAGGTAGATGTCGCGCTTGTCCGGGGTGATCGAGACCTGGGTCGATTCGACGTTGGCTTCCAGGTAGCCGTGGTTCAGGTACCAGGACTTGATCGCTTCCAGGTCGCCGGTCAGCTTCTGCTTGGAATACTGGTCGGCCTTCGAGTACCAGGTGAACCAGCCCGAGGTCGACAGCTGCAGCAGTTCGCGCAGCTGCTTGTCGGAGAAGGCCTTGTTGCCGACGATGTTGATGCCCTTGATCTTGGCGGCGTCGCCCTCGTCGACGTTGAACATGATCGTCACGCGGTTGCGCTCGATCGGTGTGACGGTGGTCGTGATCTTCACGCCGTACAGGCCGTGCGACAGGTACTGGCGCTTGAGCTCCTGCTCGGCGCGGTCGACCGAGGCCTTGTCGAAGATCTTGGTCTCGCCGACGCCGATTTCGCGCAGCGCCTTGACCAGCATGTCCTTTTCGAATTCCTTGGTGCCGGTGAAGTCCACCGTCGAGATGGCGGGACGCTCTTCAACCAGCACCACCAGCACGCCGTTTTCTTCTTCCAGGCGGATGTCCTTGAAGAAGCCGGTGGCGTACAGGGCCTTGATCGCCGCGGTCGCCTTGCTGTCGTCGAAGGTCTCGCCCACGCGCACCGGCAGGTAGCTGAACACGGTGCCCGCTTCCGTGCGCTGGATGCCTTCGACCCGGATGTCCTTCACGACGAACGGGTTAACGGCAAGCGCATTACCGGCGCACAGGGCCAGCACGGCCGCGCCGATCATGCTGCGACGGATGAACGGCAGGGCAAAACGATCTGGTTGTGATTTCATTGGCTGGATCAAAGGGTCAGTCATTTGGACAACGATACATATTGTTTTTGCCGGTGGGTTCGGGCGGGCCGCAAGGCCGCCTCAGAACAGCCGCACCAGGTCATTGAAGACGGCGAGCGCCATCAGCATGAACAGCAGGCCGACCCCGGCGCGCTGCGCGAATTCACCAATCCGCGCAGGAAGGGGACGCCCGGTCAAAACTTCCAGCGAATAATACAGTAAATGGCCCCCATCCAGAACTGGAATTGGTAACAAATTCATTACGCCTAAGCTAATACTAATGAACGCAATGAATTGTAAATAGCTCACCAGGCCAATACGCGCGGTCTGTCCGGCATAATCGGCAATCGTGATCGGACCCGTCACGTTTTTCCACGAGGCTTCGCCGATAATCATTTTGCCGATCATCTTGAGCGTCATCACGCTGGTTTCCCAGGTGCGCTCGGCGCCTTTCGCAACCGCCTCGAACGGACCCGACGAGACCGTGACCATCTCCGGCGCCTGCGCCACCATGACCTTGATCATGCCGCGCCCGTTCGGGTCGCGTTCGGGCGTGAGCGCGAGCGCCTGCACGCGTCCGGCCCGCTCGACCTCGAGCGCGAGGGCGCGTCCCGGCGCGCCGCGCACCGCCTCGATGAAGGCGATGCCGTCGACCACCGGCTTGCCCTCGACCTTCAGGACCAGGTCGCCCGCCTGCAGGCCGGCGCGCTCCCCTGCCCCGCCCTCGATCACTTTCTCGATACGCGGCTGCGGCCGCCACAGCTCCATGCCCAGGGCACCCAGCACGTCGCCTTCGACCGTGGTCTTCGCAATCGCCGCCGCAGGAATCGTGGCCGCATAGGTGCCGCCATGCACGCCGCGCAGTTCCAGGCGCGCGGCGGTCTTGTTGACCGTGGCCTGCAGGACCTGCCAGCGCAGTTCCATCCACGACTGCACCGGCGCGCCGTTCACGGACGTGACGGTATCGCCGCCGCGCACGCCGGCCTGGTGGGCCACCGAGGCTTCCGGCAGCGCGCGCAGGCGCGCGCTCGGCTCCTCGACCCCGTGCATGAACAGGGCCGCCATCAGGGCGATCGCGAGCAGGAAGTTGGCGATCGGACCGGCGGCGACGATCGCGATGCGGCGCCAGACATTCTGGCGCGTGAACTCGCGGTGGAGTTCGGAGTCGTCCTTCGGCGCGGTCTCGGGATCGCGGCTGTCGAGCATCTTGACGTAGCCGCCCAGCGGCAGCACCGAGAGCGCCCATTCGGTCTGGTCCTTGCCGAAGCGGCGCGACCAGACCACGCGGCCCATGCCGACCGAGAAGCGCAGCACTTTCACGCCGCACAGGCGTGCGACCACGTAATGGCCCAGCTCGTGGAACACGATCAGCGGACCAAGCGCCAGCACGAAGGCCAGCACGGTGTACAACAGGTTCATGGCATTACCCCCGCAGGCGATTGAGGGCAGTATGCGCCGCTTCGCGGGCGCACGCATCCTGGGCCAGCACCGCCTCGATCGAGGGGGCCGGACCGTGCGGCACGGCATCCATCACCTGCGCGATCACGCGGTCGATGTCGCGGAAGCCGATCGCGCGGTCGAGGAAGGCCTGCACCGCCACTTCGTTGGCGGCGTTCAGCAGCGCCGGCGCGGTGCCGCCCGCGCGCAGCGCGTCGAAGGCCAGCGCCAGGCAGGGGAAGCGCGCGAAGTCGGGCTGGTAGAACTGCAGCGCCGCAATGCTGGTGAGGTCGAGCTGGGCCACGCCCGAGTCGATACGCTCCGGAAAGGCCAGCGCGTGCGCGATCGGGGTGCGCATGTCCGGGTTGCCGAGCTGGGCCAGCACCGAGCCGTCGACATACGAGACCATCGAATGGATCACGCTCTGCGGATGGATCACCACCTCGATCAGGTCGGCCGGGGCGCCGAACAGCCAGTGCGCCTCGATCACCTCGAGGCCCTTGTTCATCATGGTGGCCGAGTCGACCGAGATCTTGCGGCCCATCACCCAGTTCGGGTGCTTGCAGGCCTCGTCGGGCGTGACGTCGCCGAGGGTCTCGACGGCGCGGTTCAGGAACGGGCCGCCCGAGGCGGTCAGCAGGATCTTCGCCACCCCGGCCGCGCCGGGCTGGCGCGCATAGTGTTGCGGCAGCGACTGGAAGATCGCATTGTGCTCGCTGTCGATCGGCAACAGGGTCGCCTTGTGCTCGCGCACCGCGTCCATGAACAGCTGGCCCGACATGACCAGGGCTTCCTTGTTGGCCAGCAGGACCTTCTTGCCGGCGCGCGCGGCGGCCAGGGTCGGCGCCAGGCCGGCGGCGCCGACGATGGCCGCCATCACGGTATCGGTGTCGTCGCTGGACGCGATCTCGCACAGGGCCTGCTCGCCGTGCTCGACGGAGACCGGCAGGTCGGCGACCAGGGCCGCCAGCCGGCGCGCCGCCTCGGGCGTGCCGACCACGGCGCGTGCCGGACGGTGGATGCGGCAGGCCGCGGCCAGTTCCTCGACGCGGCCGTGCGCGCTCAGGGCATATACGCGGTAGCGGCCGGGATGGCGGGCGAGTACGTCGAGGGTCGAGGCGCCGATGGAACCGGTGGCGCCCAGGATGGTGATGCGTTGCATGGTACTGCTCCTTCTAGAGCCAGGCGCCGATCAGGGCCGCCAATGGCAAGACCGGGACGAGCGCGTCGATCCGGTCCAGCACCCCGCCGTGGCCGGGCAGCAGGTTGCTGCTGTCCTTCATGCCGGCGCGGCGCTTGAGCTGTGATTCGAACAGGTCGCCCACCACACTGGCGGCGACCACAAGGATGAGGACGGCGAACATGCCGGCCCAGCCGACGCTGGCCTGCACGCGCACGGCGAAGGTGTTCGCGAGGGCCGTGCCGCCGAACAGGACGGTGGCGGCGGCCAGCACCAGCACGGCGATGCAGCCGCCGATCGCCCCTTCCCACGACTTGCCGGGCGAGATGGACGGCGCCAGCTTGCGCTTGCCGAAGGCCTTGCCGGAGAAGTAGGCGAAAATGTCGGCGAACCAGACGATGGCCATCACCGACAGCAGGTACAGCGCCGAATACGAGAACAGCGTGACGATGGCGGCGAAGCAGCCGACCACGGCGATCGCGTAGATCAGGCTGAGGAAAGTGTTGGCCGCGCTGTTCAGGGGCGGCAGCCCGAGCTTCAGAGAGGGCACGAAGCGCAGCGCCCACACCAGCACGCTGATCGAGAACCAGAAGGTCGGCGCGTTCGGGTTGGCGATGAAGAACGCATAGGCGAAGGCAGCGGTCCAGAACAGCGCGATCACGAGGGCGCGGCTGGAACCCGGATTGAACAGGCGGAAGGATTCCCAGATCGCCGCGCCGAAGAAGGCCGAAGCGACCACCGCGAATGCCGTGAAATTATTGGAATATAAGACTGGCAGCAGCACTGCCAGCAGGACGAGCGCGGTGAGTATCCGGGTTTTCAGCATTCTTGTCGCTGTTCGCTGTTCTTAGTTAATCTTTTTCGCTACCTGGTCGCCGGTCTGTCCAAAACGCCGCTCGCGCCGCTGGAACGACGCGATCGCCTCGTCCAGCGCCTCGGGCGAAAAATCGGGCCAGAAGGTCTGCGTGAAATACAGTTCCGCATAGGCGAGCTGCCACAGCAGGAAATTCGAGATCCGCTCCTCGCCGCCGGTACGGATGAACAGGTCGGGTTCGGGCGCATAGGCCATCGCCAGGTGCGGCGCCAGCAACTCTTCGGTGAATTCGGTCACGCCCGGGTTGGCTGCCACCATCTTGTTCGTTGCCTGCATGATATCCCAGCGGCCGCCATAGTTGGCGCACACGGTGACGGTGAGGCGGGTATTGTTGGCGGTGCGGCGCTCGGCGGCGGCGATCATGTCCTGCAGCTTCGGGTCGAAGCGGCTGAGGTCGCCGACGACTTTCAGGCGGATGTTATTCGCATGCATCTTCGACACCTCGCGCTCGAGCGCGGTGACGAACAGGCGCATCAGCAGCGAGACCTCGTCGGCCGGACGGCGCCAGTTCTCGGAAGAAAATGCAAACAGGGTCAGGTACTCGACGCCGCGTTCGACGCAGGCTTCGACGACGCCGCGCACGGCTTCGACGCCCTTGACGTGGCCTGCAACGCGCGGCAGCAGGCGTTTGGTGGCCCAGCGGCCATTACCGTCCATGATGATCGCGATATGACGCGGCACGGTCGGTGTATCGGGAACGGCGGTGGTCGAACTTTTGAACATCATTACTTCCAGCAGGGCTGCCGACAGTTAACTGCCGTTCGCGGTGGCACAAATGGGGAAACCTCGAGAAACCTGCTGCGCGTCGCACTGTCGACGGTTTGTCGAGGCCCCCAAAAGGGCCAATCATAAGGTACGCGGACCGGCCGCGGCAAGTCGCCGGGGCCGGTCCGCCAGGGCGTGCGGAACGCCAGTGTTACACGGTCATGATTTCTTTTTCTTTTTCCGACAGCATCTTGTCGATTTCGGCGACGAACTTGTCGGTCAGCTTCTGGATCTCGTCCGATGCGCGGCGCTCGTCGTCTTCCGACGCGGTCTTGTCCTTCACCATCTTCTTGAGCTGCTCGTTGGCGTCGCGGCGGATGTTACGCACGGCGATCTTGGCGTCCTCGCCTTCCGACTTGGTCAGCTTGACCATTTCCTTGCGGCGCTCTTCGGTCAGGGCCGGGGTCGGGACGCGGATCATGTCGCCCTGCGACGAGGGGTTCAGGCCCAGGTCGGAATCGCGGATCGCCTTTTCGATCGTGCTCAGCAGTTTCTTTTCCCACGGCTGGACGCCGATGGTGCGGGCGTCGATCAGCGTCAGGTTGGCCACCATCGGCAGCGCCGTCGGGGTGCCGTAGTAGTCGACCATCACGTGGTCGAGGATGCCGGTGTGGGCGCGGCCGGTACGGACCTTGGCCAGGTCGCTCTTCAGGGTGTCGATGGACTTGACCATGCGCTCCTGGGCGTTCTTCTTAACGTCAGCTAAGGACATGCTGCTCTCCTGTTCTTCTTAATTCAAATAAAAATCAAACGTGCACCAGTGTACCCTCGTCTTCGCCCATGATGACGCGTTTGAGCGCGCCCGGCTTGACGATGGAGAAGACCTTGATCGGCAGCTTCTGGTCGCGGCACAGGGCGAACGCGGTGGCGTCCATCACCTGCAGGTGCTTCGAGATGGCTTCGTCGAACGTGATCGATTCATAGCGGGTGGCGTGCGGGTCCTTCTTCGGATCGGCGGTGTAGACGCCATCGACCTTGGTCGCCTTCAGGACGATCTCGGCCGAGATTTCCGAGCCGCGCAGCGCGGCGGCGGTGTCGGTGGTGAAGAACGGGTTGCCGGTGCCGGCGGCGAACACCACCACCTTGCCTTCTTCGAGATACTGCAGCGCCTTCGGACGCACGTAGGGCTCGACCACCTGCTCGATGGCGATCGCCGACATGACGCGCGCGGTGATGCCCACGTGGCGCATCGCGTCGGCCAGGGCCAGTGCGTTCATGACGGTGGCGAGCATGCCCATGTAGTCCGCGGTGGCGCGGTCCATGCCTTTGGCGCCCGGGGCCACGCCGCGGAAGATGTTGCCGCCGCCGATCACGACCGCCACCTGCACGCCCAGCTTCGCCACTTCCGCCACGTCCGCCACCATGCGCTCGATGGTGGCGCGATTGATGCCGAACGGATCATCCCCCATCAGCGCTTCGCCTGACAGTTTAAGGAGGACTCGTTGGTAGGCTGGTTTTGTCATGATGAAGCGGGCTCCTATTAATGTGTTTCGGTGTTTCGAATTCGGTTCCAACCGTGGCCTCGTGGGCGGCGGTCTCATCCGCACTGCCGCGGATGGCATGCCAGGGGACCCCTGGGGTGCTGCGTGTCGGGCGGGGGCAAGCTCGTCCCGCAGCCGTTATCGCCTGCCGCAGCCGCAACGCAAATTGCAACCACGCATCAATCCCGCCCGCCCTAAAAAAACGGGCCTTGCGGCCCGCTTGTCGATTACTGCTTGTTGGCAGCCATCTGTGCTGCGACTTCTGCTGCAAAGTCGTCGACCTTCTTCTCGATGCCCTCGCCCACCACGTACATGGTGAACGCCTTCACGCTGGTGTTGGCAGCCTTCAGCATCTGCTCGACCGACTGCTTGTCGTTCTTCACGAACGCCTGGTTCAGCAGCGACACTTCTTTCAGGTACTTCTGCACCGAACCGTCGATACGCTTCGAGACGATCTCGGCCGATTGCGGGGCCTTGCCGGCGGCGACAGCGGCGTCCGCGTCTTCCTTGGCTTTCAGCTCAGCAACCGAACGCTCTTTCTCGATCATTTCGGCCGGAACTTGCTCCGACGACAGGGCGACCGGCTTCATTGCAGCGATGTGCATGGCCACGTCCTTGCCGACCTGCTCGTCCGCGCCGTCGAACTCGACGATCACGCCGATACGGGTGCCGTGCAGGTACGAAGCCAGCTTGGCGGTGGTTTCGAAACGCTGGAAACGGCGAACGGTCATATTCTCGCCGATTTTACCGATCAGCGCCGTACGCACGTCGTCGAAGGTCTTGCCTTCGTGTTCGATCGCTGCCAGGGCGGCGACGTCGGCCGGGTTTTTCTCGGCGACCAGGCGGGCTGCCAGGTTGCACATGGCCAGGAAATCGTCGTTCTTGGCGACGAAGTCGGTTTCGCTGTTGACTTCGACCAGCGCGCCGACGTTGCCGGAGATGTAAGCGGCCACCACGCCTTCGGCGGTGACGCGCGAGGATGCCTTCGATGCCTTGCCGCCCAGCTTGACGCGCAGGATCTCTTCAGCACGGGCCATGTCGCCTTCGGCTTCGGTCAGTGCTTTCTTGCATTCCATCATTGGCGCATCGGTCTTCGCGCGCAGTTCACCAACCATCGCTGCAGTAATTGCTGCCATGTTGTTTTCTCCTCAATGTTTATCCAGGGTGCGGGAGGCGGCCAGCGCCGCCCGCGCGTATTCTGCTTAAAAAAAGGGGGGCTCGTAGTTCCGGCGCCCCCTTCGATACCCGGGCAGGCCAAGGCCTGCCCTTTTAATTATGCCTGCTCGGAAACTTCGACGAAGTCGTCGCCGCCGGCAGCCTTGACCATCTCAACGACTTCGTTGGTGGCGTTGGCGCGGCCTTCCAGGATCGCATCGGCGACGCCGCGTGCGTACAGGGTGATCGCTTTCGACGAGTCGTCGTTGCCCGGGATGACGTGGGTCACGCCGGCCGGCGAGTGGTTGGTATCGACCACGCCGATGACCGGGATGCCCAGCTTGCCGGCTTCGGTGATGGTGCCCTTGTGGTAGCCGACGTCGACCACGAAGATCGCGTCAGGCACGCCGCCCAGGTCCTTGATGCCGCCGATCGACTTCTGCAGCTTGATCAGTTCGCGCGAGAACATCAGCGCTTCCTTCTTCGACATCTTCTCGACCGAACCGTCTTCGATCTGTGCTTCCATGTCCTTCAGGCGCTTGATCGAGGTCTTGATGGTCTTGAAGTTGGTCAGCATGCCGCCCAGCCAGCGCTGGTCGACGTACGGCACGCCGGCGCGCTGCGCTTCAGCGGCGATGATGTCGCGCGCCTGGCGCTTGGTGCCCACCATCAGGATGGTGCCGCGGTTGGCCGAGATCTGCTTGATGGTCTTCATCGCATCCTGGTACATCGCCATGGTTTTTTCCAGGTTGATGATGTGGATCTTGTTGCGATGACCAAAGATGTACGGCGCCATCTTCGGGTTCCAGAAACGGGTCTGGTGGCCGAAGTGAATACCGGCTTCCAGCATTTCGCGCATAGTAACGGACATGTAATTCTCCAGGGTTGGGTCTTGAATGTGGCCAGTCACCTGTTCGGCACCCTTTTGCGGCCACACTCGCGATTTCAATAAAAAAGGCTATTTTTACAACATTGCTCGATGCGAATACGAGCAACCCGAGATTCTAGCGGGATTTGGCCGTTTTTTCAAGCGCGTGCGCCTCGCGATGACCAGCGCGGACCCGACCGGCCCTTCGCGGCGGCCGCCGGCGTGCCACAATGGCCATCGACTTCCCTTATAATGGCCCGATCCAGCCCTGCCATTGGCCATCGCGCCCCGGCCGGGTTTTACCGTTTACGCAATCACACCCGCATTCACATCCATCCTATGGCCATCAATATCAAGACCCCGGAAGAAATCGAAGGCATGCGCATTGCCTGCCGCCTCGGCTCCGAAGTGCTGGACTACATCACGCCCTTCGTCAAGCCGGGTGTCACGACCAAGGAAATCGACCGGCTGGCCCATGAATACATGGTCAACGTGCAGGGCACCACGCCCGCCACCCTGAACTACGCGCCGCCCGGCTATCCGCCCTTCCCGGCCTCGCTCTGCACCTCGATCAACGACGTGATCTGCCACGGCATCCCGGCCGACAAGCCGCTCAAGAGCGGCGACGCGATGAACGTCGACATCACCGTCATCACCAAGGACGGCTTCCACGGCGATAACAGCCGCATGTTCCTGGTCGGCGAGCCGTCGATCATGGCGCGCCGCCTGTCCGAGATCACCTACGAATGCATGTGGCTGGGCATCGCCAAGGTCAAGCCGGGCGCCCACCTGGGCGACATCGGCCATGCGATCCAGCAGCACGCCGAGAAGAACGGCTACAGCGTGGTGCGCGAATTCTGCGGCCACGGCGTCGGCCGCGTGTTCCACGAAGAGCCGCAGGTGCTGCACTACGGCCGTCCCGGCACGCTCGAAAAGCTCGAACCCGGCATGATCTTCACCATCGAGCCGATGATCAACGCCGGCCGCCGCGAGATCAAGGAAATGCCGGACGGCTGGACCATCAAGACCAAGGACCGCAGCCTGTCGGCCCAATGGGAGCACACCGTGCTGGTGACCGAGACCGGCGTCGAAGTCCTGACCCTGTCGGCCGGCAGCCCGCCGCCGCCCGCCATCGTGCTGCCGCTGCTGAACCAGGCCGCGGCCGTTCCCGCATAAAGCCATGGAGCAGGCCGCCCTTCCCGATATCGCCCTCAGCGGACTGCGCCAGCGGCTCAAGGCCGAGCGCCAGGCCGTGTTCCACGCGTTCGACGAGGACGGCAAGCCCGAAAAGCTGCTGCGCAACCTGCGCCAGTGCGTGGACGGCGTGCTGGCCGACGCCTGGCAGGCGGCCGGCCTGCCCGCCAACACCGCCCTGGTCGGCGTCGGCGGCTACGGACGGGGCGAACTGTTCCCCTATTCCGACGTCGACCTCCTGATCCTGCTCGGCGCCGCGCCGGACGCACCCACCCAGGCGCGCCTGGAAGCGCTGGTGCAGCTGCTGTGGGACCTGGGCCTGGAGATCGGGCACAGCATCCGCACCGTGGATGAGTGCCTGGTCGAGTCGGCGGCCGACATCACGGTCCAGACCAGCCTGCTGGAAGCGCGCCTGGTCACCGGCGACGCCCGGCTGTTCGAGGAACTCCAGGAGCGCTACCGCGACGCGCTCGACCCGCAGGCCTTCTTCCAGGCCAAGACCGCCGAAATGCGGCTGCGCCACGCCAAGCACGAATTCACCGCCTTCGCGCTCGAGCCGAACTGCAAGGAAAGCCCGGGCGCGCTGCGCGACCTGCAGGTGATCCTGTGGGTGGCCAAGGCCGCCGGCCTGGGCGACACCTGGGGCCAGCTGGCCACGCGCGGCCTGATCACGCGCATGGAAGCGCGCCAGCTGATGGAAAAGGAGCGCGCCTTCAAGGACATCCGCATCCGCCTGCACCTGCATACCCGGCGCCGCGAAGACCGCCTGGTGTTCGACGTCCAGACCGCGATCGCCAGGACCCTCGGGCTGGTCGCCAGCGGCGACGGCCCGGACGCGCGCCGCGCCAGCGAATACCTGATGCAGCGCTACTACTGGGCCGCCAAAACGGTCACCCAGCTCAACACCATCCTGCTGCAGAACATCGAGTCGCAGCTGTTCCCGCACCCGGCCTGCCCGGTGCCGATCAACGCGCGCTTCAACGAGGTGCACGGCTTCATCGACATCACCGACGATGACACCTTCGAGCGTTCGCCGTCGGCGGTGCTCGAGATCTTCGTGGCGATGACCGAGCGTCCCGACATCAAGGGCATGACGCCGCGCACCACGCGCGCCCTGTGGCACGCCCGCACCCGCATCGACACCGCGTTCCGCGCCGATCCGGCCAACAAGGCGCTGTTCCTGCGCATCCTGCAGGCCCCGGTGGGCCTGGTGCACGCGCTGCGCCGGATGAATGAATTCGGGATCCTGGGCCGCTACCTGCCGGCCTTCCGCAAGATCGTCGGCCAGATGCAGCACGACCTGTTCCACGTCTACACGGTGGACCAGCACATCATGATGGTGGTGCGCAACCTGCGCCGCTTCACGATGCCCGAGCACGCCCACGAATACCCGTTCTGCAGCCAGCTGAGCGCCGATTTCCGCGACCGCTGGATCCTGTACGTCGCCGCCCTGTTCCACGACATCGCCAAGGGCCGCGGCGGCGACCACTCCAAGCTCGGCATGGACGACGCGCGCCAGTTCTGCCGCGAGCACGGCCTGCGCGACGAGGACACCGAGCTGGTGGTGTTCCTGGTGGAGCAGCACCTGACCATGTCGCACGTGGCGCAGAAGCAGGACCTGTCCGATCCCGACGTGATCGCCGCCTTCGCCGAAGTGGTGCGCGACGAGCGCCACCTCACCGCGCTCTACCTGCTGACGGTGGCCGACATCCGCGGCACCAGCCCCAAGGTCTGGAACGCATGGAAGGCCAAGCTGCTGGAAGACCTGTACCGGATCACCCTGCGCGTGCTGGGCGGCGAGCCGCATTCGGCCGACCGCGAGCTGCGCACCCGCCAGAAGGAAGCGCTGGCCACCCTCCGCCTGTTCGGCCTGGACGCCTCGGCCCACGAGGCGCTGTGGCGCCAGCTCGACGTCGCCTACTTCCTGCGCCACGACGCCTCCGACATCGCCTGGCAGACGCGCGCCCTGTACGACAAGGTCGACAGCGGGAAGCCGGTGGTGCGGGCGCGCCTGGCGCCGATCGGCGAAGGCCTGCAGGTGGCGGTCTACATCAAGGACCAGCCCGACCTGTTCGCGCGCATCTGCAGCTACTTCGACCGCAAGAACTTCAGCATCCTCGACGCCAAGATCCACACCACCCGCCACGGCTACGCGCTCGACAGCTTCCTGGTCACCGCCGAGAACTTCGCGGGCAGCTACCGCGACATCATCAGCCTGATCGAGCACGAGCTGTGCGCCCTGCTGGTGTCGCAGGACCCGCTGCCCCCGCCCAGCCGCGGGCGCCTGTCGCGCATGTCGCGCAGCTTCCCGATCACGCCCACCGTGGAGCTCCAGCCCGACGAACGCGGCCAGTTCCACGTGCTGTCGGTGGCCGCCAACGACCGCACGGGCCTGCTGTATGCGATCGCCAACGTGCTCACGCGCTACCGCATCAACCTGCATACCGCCAAGATCATGACCCTCGGCGAACGGGTCGAGGACGTGTTCCTGATCGATGGCGCGGCCCTGAACAACGCGCGCCTGCAGGTGCAGCTCGAAACCGACCTGCTCGACGCGCTCAAGATCTGACCCTTTTCCTTTCCTTTTTTTTGAAGTTTGCTCGATGACTGAACCGCTCCGCCTATCCAAACGTATGTCCGAACTCGGCCTGTGCTCGCGCCGCGAAGCCGATGAGTGGATCGCCCGCGGCTGGGTGCGCGTGGACGGCAAGGTGGTCTCCGAACTGGGCAGCAAGGTGCTGCCGACGCAGCGCATCACGGTCGAGCGCCAGGCCGCCGCCGAGCAGTCCAAGCGCGTGACGGTCCTGATCAACAAGCCGGTCGGCTTCGTCAGCGGCCAGGCCGAGGATGGCTACAAGCCGGCGGTCACCCTGATCAAGCCCGAAAACCGCTGGCCCGACGACCCGTCGACCGAACAGTTCCACCCGACCCAGCTGCGCAGCCTGGTGCCGGCCGGACGCCTCGACATCGACTCGGTGGGCCTGCTGGTGCTGACCCAGGACGGCCGCATCGCCAAGCAGCTCATCGGCGAGAACACGGCGATCGAGAAGGAATACCTGGTGCGGGTGCAGTACACCAAGCCGGGCCGGCTGCCGGACGCCGACCTGAAAAAGCTCAACCACGGCCTGTGGATGGACGGCAAGCCGCTGCTGCCGGCCAAGGTGCGCTGGCAGAACGACGACCAGCTCAGCTTCACCCTGAAGGAAGGCCGCAAGCGCCAGATCCGCCGCATGTGCGACATGGTCGGGCTGAAGGTCATCGGGCTGAAGCGGGTGCGGATCGGGAAGGTCAAGCTGGGCGACCTGCCGCAGGGGCAGTGGCGTTACCTGCGGGCGGACGAGCAGTTCTGAGGATGGCGTCGGGTGGACGGGGACGCCGCGCCGGCTTGCCCGTCACGCGGCGCTCATGACCGGCCCTGCGCCCGCGCTCGACGGTCTCGCCAGGGCATCATCGCGTGGACGAAGGCGCCCTTCCCGCTACCGGGCCTGCCAACCCCGGCCACGGTTGGCCAGGAAAAGCGGATCATGCGTAGACCGTGGCGTGCGGCTGCCATCGCCCCGAAGCGGACAGCCTTTGCAGGTCATCTTGTGGTCGGCCGAGGCAGGTGGGCCATGCAGACTCCTGCTTTTCCTGCGGTGAAAATGCTGCCTTTACGCATCCAGGAACAAGCTCGTGCATAGAGCTGCTCTTTCTCGCGGGATCAACAGTGGGGTCAGGCTCAAGAGGGGTCTGACTTTCGAGGCATATTGTCCCCTATTCGGATGTCCATGAAAACCGGATTACCTCACGCCGTTGGGACCCGGAAAAAACGGCCAAGCGCAGCCCGGGCAGCGCCAACAACATCGCTACTGCACATTCGCCGTCACCATCGCATTGCCGGTAATTGTGAGCAGGCAGGTCCGGGTCTTATTGCCGCCGCTCGAGCAGGCTCCGGACCAGATCACGTCGCGCCCATTCGTCGCACTCAGGGTAATGGCCGTACCGGTGGCGAACGAGGCAAGGCCGCTGCTGCCGACCGAAACATTCACGCCCGCAGGACTGGAGGTGATACGCTCACCGCTGCGCCCGGTCGCCGTCACAGTCAGCGTCCCTGTCTGCACTTGCGGATTCACCGTCAGGGCCGCGGTGCGCATCACACCTGCGGCGCTGGCCGTGAGCGTGACCGGCGTGGATGCGGCAACGGCGCTGGTCTGGACAGCAAAGCTTGTGCTGGTTGATCCTGCAGCCACGGAGACACTGGCTGGCACTGCGGCGGCCGCATTATTGCTCGACAGCGAAACGACAAACCCGCCGCCCGGCGCCGCCGACGTCAAGGTCACCGCTCCCTGCGAGACTGCGCCGCCGGTCACGCTGGATGGATTGACCGAAACCGCCGAGAGCGCCGGCGGCGCAGTGGTCGGCAGCACGGTCAGCGTGGCGCTGCGGCTCGCACCACCGAAAGTGCCGCTGATCATGACCGACGTCGAAGCCGCAACCGCGTTGGTGGTCACCGAAAAGACCGCAGAAACCACGCCGGGCGCCACCGTGACGTTGGGCGGCAGCATGGCCGCTCCGGTGTTATTGCTCGACAGCGTCACAAGTGCCCCACCCGAGGGTGCAGCGCTGGTCAAGGTCACCGTGCCCTGCGCCGGATTACCGCCAACCACCGATGCCGGGCCAACTGCGATGGTCGCCAGCGTCGAGGGCGAGGCGGCCACGCGCGGGGTCACGCGCCGCGCCGCGGAAAACGGACCGAATACGCCAGCCGAATTCCGGGCCCGCACGCGCCACCAAAGGCGTTGCGCAGGCAAGTTGCCAATTATCGCCTGCGAGACATTTACGTTTTGGCTGGCTCGGAACGGCGCTGCAAAGGTCGAGGAATCGTCGATCTGGATTTCATAACTGGTCGCATTGGCCACATCGTTCCAGTCGAAGGTAACCGGCTGTGCCGGCGTGGCGTCATTGGCGGGCGACAGCAGCGTGGGTCCGACCGGCGTCGCCGGTGCAGCAACGCCAGTCGAATTGATCAAAACCGCCGTGCCGGCGCTTGCGCCGCCGATACCCAGCACGATGTCGGGCTTGGCATCACTGTTGAGCCGCGCGGCAATGATTGCGATGGCGCCGATACTTGATTTCGCAGGCGGCTGCAAATAACGTACTGGCGGCTGGAAAGTGCCGTCTCCGTTGCCGTTAAGGAAGCACTGATTTAATCGGCGCCACTCCACGGCAGCGAGCTCAGCTGGCACAATAGCGCATCCAATGTTGGCATGTACCTGATGAAGCAATCGACCTTTTCCGACGCCGAGTTCGCCCAGAAGAAGAAGCAGACACGACGCGACCGCTTTCTCGCCGAGATCGAGGCCGTGACGCCGTGGGCGACATTGGTCGCCGCGCTGCTGCCGCACTATCCGAAGGGTGATGGGCGGGGCCGTCCGCCAGTTGGACTGGAGCGCATGCTGCGAATGTACAT